>JBGVHH010000087.1:0-48600 GCA_045122195.1 Agathobacter sp. | reverse complement strand
GATTCTACAGGATGGATTTATGATCCAGAAGGAATCGATGTAGAGCTTCTTAAAGAGGTTAAAGAAGTTAAACGTGCTCGTCTTACAGAGTATGCTGCAGCTAGACCATCAGCTGAGTATCATGAGAAGAAGAACGGTGAGCATGGTGTATGGCAGTACAAGGTAGATCTTGCTCTTCCATGTGCTACACAGAACGAGTTAGACCTTGAAGATGCTAAGATGCTTGTAGCTAACGGTGTTATCTCTGTAACAGAGGGAGCTAACATGCCTACAACTCTTGATGCTACTAAGTACCTTCAGGAGAATGGTGTTCTCTTCGTAGGTGGAAAAGCTGCAAACGCTGGTGGTGTTGCAACTTCTGCACTTGAGATGAGCCAGAACTCAGAGAGACTTTCTTGGTCATTCGAGGAAGTTGACGGAAAACTTAAAGGAATCATGGAGACAATCTACGCTAACATTTCAGATGCTGCTAAGAGATACAGCATGACAGTTGGTGGAAATGACGACTATGTAGCTGGTGCTAACATTGCTGGATTCGAGAAAGTAGTAGATGCTATGCTCGCTCAGGGTGTTTGCTAATTAAGATTTTTTAAGTGAATAAATAATATGGATAAGTCCTGTAAAACCAGTGTTTATGGGACTTTTCTTTATGTGTTGAAACGGAATTGCAATGATAGACATACAGAATTATCTTGAGTTTGGATGAACTGAAGAAATTTGAAAGAGATTAAATATTTGACTTAATCAATAAAAAGCGATATAGTTGAAGTCGCAGAAAACAAAAAATATATATGAACAGAGTAGAAGTCACGCGTAAAGTGCCAATGGACGGGAAGTTGCTGTTGGACGAAGAATTGATATCAAGTTCGAGAAGAATGAGGTAGTTGGTTCGCGATGTGCCTTCGCATCCGCTGTCAGTGAAGAGTAGACATTGCATTTCCTGCTAACGGATATGTGATGTCTTTTGTTATATTGAGAATTTCTTTGGGAGTTTCAATATAGCAAAACAAGTAAGCTTGCATATCGCTCTTTGTAATGCGAATGTATCAGTTCATAGGAAAGGACTGAAAATGAAGAAAGAGTTTTTTTCTGTGAAGAAGATTGCAATACTGGGAATGCTTTTGGCACTCAATGTAGTATTAGCAAGATTTTCTATTCACACACTTACTGTGAAAGTGGGATTTGCATTTATAACACTTGTTATATCTGCGATGTTGTATGGACCCGTTGAGGCTGGAATTATTGGAGCACTTGGAGATGTGTTAGGATATGTGATTAATCCTGTGGGAGCATTTTTCCCTGGATTTACTATTACAGCATTTCTTACCGGCCTTGTATACGGATTTTTCCTAAAAGAGAAAGTTACAATTCTTAGGGCAATAGGAGCCGCTGGAATAGCACAATTTGTAATTGGACTAATATGTAATACATATCTGCTTACCATTTTGCTGGGCAAAGGCTTTATGGCGCTGCTACCGGGAAGAATATTACAGGCAGTTGTGTTATTTGTATTGCAGGCGGTAGTAATTGTAATACTTGATAAGCTTTTTATGCAACAGCTTAAGAACGCTGGAGCGCTCGTGAAATAGATAAATAAAGGGGATTGTCGAATCGACATCCCCTTTAGTAATTATTCAGAAGCAAACACAAAGTATTTAATAAGTGTGCCATCATAATCATAATCATCATCGTCATCATCGTCATCATAGTCAATTGAATTTGCTCTATTATTTACTGATCTTGTGCTATTTGAATTTCTTCTTAATCCACATCCGGCAAAAACAGTGCAAGCAACTGTGGTTGCCAGAAGAACTGTGAGTAATCTTTTTTTCATAATACCTTCCACTTCATGTATACATATGTAAAAACAATAAAGGAACGATTCCTAATACAAAGAACCGTCCCTAAAACTAGCTATATTAATTATTCAGAAATAAACTCGAATTCTTTGATAAGAGTTCCGTCTGCATCATAGTACTGACATTTTACAGTGATTGAATCTAAGTCGATGCAAGCACCGATTGAGTTAGCAGCACTCTGCATTGTAGATTCCTGAGACTGCATAGATGTCTCTAAAGCAGAAGCAGCTTGTTCTAAAGTGAATGTATCATCTACCATCTGCTCATCATATTTGTAAATGTAAATAAGCTCGTCTTCTGTAGCTTCGATTGATAATTCCATACCCTGTCCAGAGCAAGACTCGATTGTCTGATCTAACTGAGATTTTACTGTAGGATTGTTAAGATAAGCCTCAACAGAAACAAATTTTCCGTCTGATGTCATTCCATCTTCAGCAACATCTTCGTCATCTGTGTCATCGCTTGCTTCTTTAGTAGTAGTTGTTGCCTCTTTCTTTGTGTCACTGTCTTTTGATCCACATCCAGCGAAAACAGTGCAAGCAACTGTTGCTGCGAGGAGGATTGTCAATAATCTCTTCTTCATAATTAGTATCCTTTCTTATTGTAATATACATTTTTTTCCAAACAGGAAGTATTTTACAAAAAAAATCCAGCAAAGTCAAGGCTTTAGGAGTAGTCTTTTGCTCCTATAAATGCCGCAAAACTATAAAATATAAATGATTTGGAGAGGAGTTTTTGTATGTTGTGCTAATCGTTTGCAACGGAAAAACCGATATAGTATAATATAAGAAAAAATGGGGGTACTAGAAATTGATAGATATCCATTGCCATCTTCTATATGATGTAGATGATGGAGCAAAAACCCTTGATGAATCAATAGAGATGTTAAAGAATGCCAAGAGGCAGAATGTTGATGGAATTATTCTTACGCCACATCTTCGCCACGGAATGTTTAGATATGATAAAAAGAAAATAGATGAGCATTACGAAGAATTGAAACCAATTGCGGCTGAGATGGGAATAGATATTAGAATTGGAACAGAGTATCATGTGGATCATGATATTGTGGAGGCATTTAAGAACGGAAAATGTCACACGCTGGCGGATTCGCAACATGTGTTATCAGAATATTCACATGCCAGTGAATACGGCTTTATTCATAAAATGACTCAGGAACTTATTTTTGCTGGCTATATTCCTGTAATTGCACATGTGGAAAGATATGCGTGCTTGACAGAGGATTTGGACTGCATAGATGAACTTAGAAATATAGGAGCAATGATTCAGGTAAATGCGGATGCTATACTTGGGCTAGATGGAAGAGGTGCCAAGAAGTTCTGTAAAAAAATGCTCAAAAATGAAATGGTTGATTTTGTAGCAAGTGATAGTCATGGAATTCAAAATAGAGTATGTAACTTGGAAAAGTGTTTCCAGTATGTAAGAAAAAAGTTTTCGGATGACTATGCACGGAAGATATTTGAAGAGAATGCGGCAATAATCATGGGAAAATAGATAAAGCCGAACATAATGTAAAAGATAAGGGGCAAAAATGGAAAGACAGCATGACATTGATGAAGAGATAGAAATAGATATTCAGGATCTACTGCTTGAAGTATTGTCGTATTGGAAAATAGTATTACTGGTGATGATTCTTGCGGGTTCAGCTGCTTTTGCAATTAGCAAATTCATGATTACACCTATGTATGAATCAACATCTCAGTTGTATGTACTTTCAAAAAGTACATCAATTACGAGTCTGGCAGACATTCAGACAGGTACCAGTCTTACGGATGATTATATTGTAGTTGTAAAAGGTAGACCGGTTCTGGATCAGGTTATTGATAATCTTGGATTGAAAGAGAACTATGTGTCATTGGGGGATAAGGTTACTTTGGATAATCCATCCAATTCACGAGTTTTAAAAATTACTGTGACGGATAAGGATCCAAAACGTGCAAAGGCAATAGCAGATGAAATCGCAGAAGTTGCATCTGCCTATATAGCAGAGAAAATGAATCAGGACCCTCCTACAATTATTCAGAATGGATATGATGATGGTGGTGCCGTTAGTCCCAATGTGAGGAAGAATACTATTCTTGGTGCATTGGGCGGGGCAATGTTTGCGTTGGCTATAATTGTTATATCATATCTGTTTAATGACACAATTACAGATTCAGAAGATATTGAGAAGAAGTTGGGAATGAATGTACTTGGAACGCTGCCGCTTGAGGAAATGGAAGATAATGGTGAGTCAGTGAAAAAGACAAAGAAAAAAAGAAATAAAAAATAGAAGAATACGCTTAGGGGGATAACCGGTGGAGTTAGTCAAATTTGGAAAACTAAAAGAGCAAAGCTACACAATGAAAGAATCTCTTAGGGCACTTAAGACCAACATACAGTTCTGCGGTGATGATATAAAGACAATGCTTATTACAAGCTCTGTACCGAATGAAGGAAAGAGTACAGTTTCGATGGATTTGGCAAGGTCGCTTACGGAATCTGGAAAAAGAGTTTTGCTTATTGATACGGATATGAGAAAGTCGGTATTGGTGGGAAGACTAAGAGCAGCAAACGCAGATGGAAGTGAAATATGTGGATTGTCGCATTATTTGTCAGGTCAAAAAAAGCTTGAAGAAGTGCTATATGGAACAGAGGTGCCAAGATTGTTTATGATTTTTGCCGGACCATCTGTTCCGAATCCGACAGAGATTCTTGAGAAGAAGTATTTTGAAGAATTATTGAAATTTGGAAGAGAACATTTTAATTATATTATTTTAGATTGCGCGCCAATAGGTGCTGCAATTGATGCTGCTGTTGTAGCAAAGCATTGTGATGGTGCTATTCTTGTGATTGCACAGGGGATGGCAAGCTCTAGAATGATTCAAGGTGTAAAAAAACAGTTAGAAGCATCTGGAGTCCGAATCCTTGGGGCAGTATTGAACAAGGTAAAACAGAAGAAAAATGGACATGACAAAGGTTACTATGGTAACTATTATGGCAATTACTATGGCAATGAAAACAGCTGATTAAGGGGAAACACTAGATGAGGGGAAAAAGGGATTTGTCACAGAAACTGAATAATATATTGTATTTTCTAGCTGGTGTTTTGGCAGTTGTTGTAGTTGGAATATTTTTTATTAATATGCAGACGAATGCAGTAGGAACAGAGAATAATGATTATCTGGAAAATCAGGCAACTAATAGCAAGTCATCGGACAAGACCTCTGGCCAGGAGAAATGGCAGGAGGGGGTAATCGAGTACAAAGGTCAGAATTATAAATTCAATACTGATTTGGATGTATACTTATTGATGGGAATTGACAATGATAATCCGGTTGAGACTGCACCAGATTATGTTAGTGGCGGACAGTCGGATGCAATTTTTCTATTGATTTCAGATTCAGAGAACAAGAAGTTGTCAATTGTGTCTGTAAATAGAAATACAATGACAGATATAGAGGTATACGATGAGACTGGAAAGAGTCTCGGAACCATCCAGGGACAGATTTGTGGACAGCATGGTTTTGGAGATGGAAAAAAGCTTAGCTGCTCTAGAACGGTAACAGCTGTTTCAAAGATGTTTAATAATCTTCCTATTAGTGGATATATGTCAATCAACATGGGAGCAATCGGTGATATAAATGATGCTGTTGGAGGTGTTGAGTTGACTGTTATGCAGGACATTGTATCAGAGTCCAAGGGAGTGAATCTGGTAGCTGGTGAGACAAAGACTCTTTCAGGCAATGAGGCATATTGCTATCTGAGAAGTCGTGACATTACTCAGTTTGAAAGTGCGACTGACAGATTGAGAAGACAGGAACAGTATTTGAATGCATTTATTGCAAAGTTTCAGTCCCAGTCAGAGGCAAATTCAGCGCTTGCGCTTAGTATTTACAATTCATCAGCAGACTATCTGGTTACTAATGTTCAGTTTACTGAACTGGTTGAGACATTGATGGGATATGAGTATTCTCCTGATAGAATGTATACCGTTCCGGGAGAGACAGTAAAAGGGGACGATTACGAAGAATTTTATATAGATGAGGATGCATTTAATGACCTCATGATAAAGCTTTTTTATACAAAAGTAGATAATAAATGATATTAGACGATACAATCGTTTGATATAACCACATGTAGGATTAGGGAAAGGAGGTATGGTAACAAATGAAAAAGAAACTTGCAGCAATACTTGCGGGATTAATGGTTCTTGCGATGGGAACCACTGTTTTTGCAGAGACAGAAGGATCGCCTTCTGTAACAAGTAAGGATCAGGAAGCACAGGCTTACAAAGATAAAATTTCAGCTATAGAGACAAATTCCGGAACTGTCTCTTATACTGCCGTAGATGCGGCTGTAATGGACGATGCAAAAACAGCAGCGGCAAACGCAGGTACTGTGAAGGATGTTCTTGCTATTGCAGATGTAAATCTGGATAATATGGACGTTTCAAAAGGTGTTACACTTACATTCAGAGTTTCTGGTGTATCAGCCGGAGATAATGTGTATGCGCTCCATCAGTTAAGGGATGGAACATGGGAAGTGTGTAACACAGTTGTTGGTGATGGATATGTGAAAGTGACACTTTACTCTTTATCGCCAGTTGCAATTGTAAAGTATGAAGATGGTGTTAATGTTACACCTAATCAGGTTGTAAATCCAACTCCTGATTTACCACAAGCAGGTGAAGAAGGATTAAATACGGCGGGTACAATCAACAATTACAATACAACAAACAATTACACTACAAATAATAGTAGTACACCAGCTGTTGTCAGAACAAGTTCAGGAACAACATCTGTAACTACATCGCCAAAAACAGGAGCTTCTGCTCCTGCCATACCAATTGTAGCAATGCTTGCCCTTATGGGAATTGTAGTATTTGCAAAAAAGGCACAGCGTCTTTAATGGAATAAAGACAGATTCGAATCAAATGTGAACATGTGGTTGCATATCTTATCCTCCTAATAGGAGGATAATGATGTGCATTTCATTATGTCTGGAATTGTTGATATCAATAGTTTTTTTCAGGTGTAATGAAGTGCATATTAGGAGATAAAAATGAAGAATAATTCAGAAAAAAACAATGACAATGAAATAAAAAAATACAATATTTACAAGCTGCTTTGTGCTGTTTTGTTGGTAATACTTATAGTAGTTTTATGCCTTTGGGCCAAGAGCATGCTTGTAGAGAAAAATTCAGAAGATATATATAAAGAATGGCAGCAGGATGTTAATAAACCTGTTGGAAATGTAAATGAAGGTGGACAACTTCAGGATACATCAACGGAAAATGATTCAGAAGGCATTATTTCAGAAGAAATTTCCTCAGATGATGTGGAGCTTGGCATAGAAATTCCACAGAAAAACATTGATTGGGATAAACTGCATTCTGCCAACAAGGATATCTATGCATGGATTTATATTCCGGGTACAAAGGTGGATTATCCCATTGTGCAAAATAAAAATGATAATAGTTACTATTTGAACCATAATATAGATGGATCAAAAGGAAAACCGGGATGCATATATACTGAGAATATCAATAGCAAGGAATTCACAGACTATAATACAGTAATATATGGACACAATATGAAATCAGGAAGCATGTTCAGTACACTTCATGATTTTGAAAGCAGAAATTTTTTTGATGAAAATCAATATGTGTTTATCTACACAGAAGAAAAGGTGTATGTATATGAGGTATTTGCGGCATACACATCTGACAATAAACATATTTTAAATACCAACGATTTTTCATCTCAGGAAGGCGCTCAAAAATACATAGAAAAAATATATAGGGATGCAGCAAATGGAAATGTAAGAGAGGATGTTGCAGTTACTGGAAGTAATGCGTTGATTACACTTTCCACATGTTCATCTGCGTCTGATGAACGATATTTGGTGCAGGCAGTGTTGATAAACGAATGAAAAGTATAGAAGTAGATATTGATAAAATAAATAGGATTCAGTTATTTGCCAGTGAGCAGTTTTATGAGAACTGGGAAGTTTTTATAAGGGAACTCTTACAAAATGCATTCGATGCCTGTTATACAAGACGGGCTTTGGAGATGAGTTGGGGAACTGAATTTTTAGATATAGAACAGGCAAAACAGATTAGGTCGTTGCGTGAGATATATGATGCAAAAATAACAATTTCTTATAAGTCAGATACAGGTCTTTTTACAATAGAGGACAATGGAATAGGAATGAACGAATATGATTTGATAAATTTTGTATCAAAGATTGGCTGTAGTTATTATGAGAGTACGGATTTTTCAAATCAGAGACTAGATTTTGAGCCGATATCAAAGCATGGGTTAGGTTTGTGTTCCTGCTTTATGGTAGCAAGAGCGATTTTAATTGAATCAAAAAAAGATAATGTAGTAAATACTGCATGGAATGTGGACCGTCCTCAGACAACAATTCCTATTATGGCAAAGTGGTTTGAACAGAAAGCTGAAATAGAATATGTTGAGTCCAAGAAAAAGAACTGCGGTACGAAGATTTCACTACCTATGAAAAAGCAATATGCCCAGTTGATAAATATGAAATTTCTAGTATGGGCAGTTAAACATTTTACAATGTATCGACCAATACCTATCACGATTATCTGTGATGACGAGAGAGTAGAATTACATGATGATGTTATGACGTGGAATTTTCCATCAACGGAGACTCTGGGATCTACGGTTATCGAGGTAGATACAGATATGTTGGAAGGTTATATTGCTATATATAATCCTAAAAATGAGTCCTTGTTTGGAAAATCTGAAATTTATCAGCAGAATTTTAGAGTAACTGAATATGTAGATACACTTGATTTAAAACCACAATGGCTTGATAATTGTACATACAGGCTCAATATAAAAAAGCGTTTACTCAACATGAATCTGCCAAGAACGACAGCCACAAAGGATGAGAAGCTTATTGAACTTCGACAGTATATGGGGCAGGTGCTCATAGATTATTTTGGAGAAAAGCCCTATGCTTTGGGAATGTATCTGGCAAATGATAAGAAGCTGGTGATAGACAAGTATGATGCTGAAAATGAGCTTGTAAGCCGTGCTATCTCCGTTATCATTTTCCTCAAAGGAAAAGAGATTGAGGTTCCAATTAGAACGGTTATCAACGGCTTTATGGGACGAAAAATCAAGATAGCATTTATTGCGAAAGACTTATTTTATTATTTTAAAAAAGGATATAGTCAAGATTTTGCAGATTTTTTGGCAAAATATGATATGATTATATTTGAAAAGAATATTAGAGCATTTTTGCAATTTCTGCTGCCATACATTGTGGAGCAGGAATATATAGTAGGTAAAACACCTGGCGTGATTTATACAGATATTCAAGCTGATTTAAGCGAGACGAAAAAGTCTGTTCAGGTGTGGGAACGTGAATCGCTAAGACCAAGGGGCTGTAAAAATGTACCAGCTTTTTGCCTGGTTTCCAATGAATTGACTTCACCGTTTGAAATTATTTTTAATCCATATAATAGAAATGCAAGGTTGCTAAAAAAGGCTGAGAAATACGAGAAGGTGAGAAAGCTCTGTGCCATTATTTCAGAAAATATTAAGCAGAGAATTTTGGTGACAAATAAAAGTTGGGATAAATTAATTGATTTTGGCGGAGAATTTATTGATGAATACACAGATGACAAAGCTCTTAGCCGACAGACAATATGGTGTCTTGAGAGCGATTTCCCAAATGAGATAAACGAGCTTGTTATAAAAATGCTTAGTCCGCAGGAGACTGCACAATACGGACTCACAAGTCTGTTTTTTACAAAGGAAGATTTTATTGAATGGTGGCTATTGCCATAGCTGGCAGGCGATGTTGATGGACTAATTAAAGGTAATAGATGGATTAGAAAGGTAAGACAGAATGGAAATACTAGATTTGAATGAAGATAACGATATGGATTATAAGTACGACCCAGAAGAACTTGAAAGTATTGCAGATACACACGAATTAGAAGGTTCTGGGGGGGACAAGGACGATAATAAAGACAAGGAAGAGCCCTCAAAAGAAAAAAAGAAAAAAGGTGTCTTAAATGAATTGTTAAGTTGGGTTATGACTTTTGTAATAGCAATCACAGCGGCTTTGGTTATTAAGAACTATGTGATAATTAATGCAAATGTTCCAACCGGTTCTATGGAGAACACCATTATGCCAGGTGATGATTTGATTGGATTCAGACTAGCATATACATTTTCTGATCCAAAGCGTGGAGATATAATTATTTTTAATGCACCAGATGAACCGGACCAGAAGTATATTAAGCGAGTCATCGGACTTCCGGGCGAGACAGTCACTATCGAAAATGCCAAAGTATATATAGACGGAGAACTCCTTGAGGAGGATTATCTGAAGGAAGAAGAATGGGTAAACTGGAATGATGGATATAAGTTTGAAGTTCCAGAGGATTCATATCTTGTGTTAGGTGACAACCGAAATGGTTCAAAGGATGCGAGACTTTGGAATAATAAGTATGTTCACAAAGATGCTATCATCGGAAAGGCTTTTATCAGATGGTATCCATTTGATAGATTCGGGAAGATTGAATAGGACTGATTAGTGTGCAGGAGGAGAAGAGATGCCAGAAAATAGTAGTTGTAGTGGAGCATCAACATGCTCTAAATCAAGTTGTGAAGGATGCCCATCAAAGCAGGGACCAAAGAGCTTTTTAGAGGAGCAGAATGCTTATTCAAATATAAAAAATGTTATCGGAATTGTAAGTGGAAAGGGTGGAGTTGGAAAATCCTTTGTCACATCCTCACTTGCTGTTGCAATGGCAAAGCAGGGGTATAAAGTAGGTATTTTGGATGCTGATATTACAGGACCTTCAATTCCCAAAATGTTCGGAGCTCATGATCAGGTTGTTGGAGATGACAGAGGGATGTTTCCATATGAGACACCTGAAGGAATCAAGATTATCTCAGTAAATCTTCTTATGGAGAACGAAGAAGACCCTGTAATCTGGCGAGGACCGGTAATTGCGGGTGTTGTAAAACAGTTCTGGAATGAGACTGTATGGGGAGATATCGATTATTTATTTGTAGATATGCCACCGGGAACAGGAGATGTGCCACTTACTGTATTCCAGTCACTTCCTGTAAATGGTGTAGTTATCGTTACTTCACCTCAGGAGCTTGTAAATATGATTGTAAAGAAAGCCTTCAATATGGCTTCACAGATGAATATACCTGTACTTGGAGTTGTTGAAAATTTCAGCTACCTCAAGTGTCCGGATTGTGGCAAAGAAATCAAGCTTTTTGGTGACAGTAAGATTGATGAGACAGCAGATGAGCTTGGGGTAAAGGTTCTCGGAAAGCTTCCGCTTGAACCCGCTAAGGCTGAGCTTGCAGACAAGGGTGAATTCTTCCAGATGGAGAATGAATATTTGGATGCAGCAGTTGAGGTGCTTAAGAATATATAGAATAATTTTTATGGAAAGTGGAAAATTTTTTCACTTTCTATTTTTTTTTGTGATATTTTATTTATCTTAATTGTATTATTAGTGAAAGGCCTTTTACAATAGGAGGAACAGCTTGGAAATACAAGAATATAAGCGACTGACGGATTTGTATATAGATACGGTATACAGAGTTGCGCTAAATGGATGCAAAAATAAATATGATGCAGATGATGTTGTTCAGGAGACATTTATTAAACTTTTGAAAAGTAAAAAGAAGTTTGAGAATGATGAGCATGCCAGAAACTGGTTAATCAGAGTCGCAAAGGAATGGTTGAAAACATGGCAGATAACAAAAATATTCTTTGGAAAAGCGTATTAAAGAAAGGTTCAGTTGTTGCAGCGGCACTTGCGCTGGTCTTTGTGTCAGGTAATATTGTAACATATGCAGCAACCGGAAATAGTTTGATATCATATGTCTCTGTAAAGATAAACGGGGAAGAAAAGGATGTCAAATTAGAAAAGAAAGTAGATGATGAAGGTAATACTTATTATCATGGACACTTTGAGGGCGACAATAATGAAGAGATTGAAGTTGATGTAAGTGATGAAGCAGAAGCTAATGACATGAGTATCTCAATAGAATCAACAGAATCAGATGGTGATATGGAATCAACATTTAATGTCGATATTAAACCAGAAGGTCAAAGCGAAGTATCAAAGTCATCTCAGTTGGGGGATTGTACCCTCCACTGAGACAAATATGTTTCTACTCACCACTTATAGAAGTGGGAGTCTTACCAACTGAGATAAAGCGGCGGTAAGTTGATAATAATATCAACTTACCACCGCTTTGTTTTGTATCTATTCTTCTGAACTTTCTTCCTGGGCTGTGTAGGAAGCTTTGTATGTGTACTCGTTCGCTGAGGTTCTAAAGATTGTATCGCTTGAACCAAGCTGACAAACCTTTATTATATCGCCATCCTCAACATCATCCACATCAATAGAAAGCATTGAGCCAGAGATATATGTTGTACTTACTTTTGAATCATTTACATATACTTTACTCCAGTTCGTAAAACCTTTTCCGTATATATAAACTTTGTTTCCAAATTGTGAATCAGCAACATTATTGATGACAACATCATCAATACCCATTACAAGGTCAGAGGCTGGATATAAATTTGCTCCGTCGTAGCTGAAACGCTTTCCGTAGAGAAGGTCATACTGGAGAAGATTCAAGCCTTCTGAGTAAGAACTCTGCTCCTCAGAATCCATCATCATCTGGTGATATTTTAAAATGGTTCCTTCATGTATTCCAACTTCGTCTGTTGTGTTGGCAAGCAGCTGATAAGCATATAAGTCAGCATTTTTTTTCTCAAGTCCCATGTTGTTCCATGTAATGTATTTTGCTTTGTAAATATCCCCTGATTTCATGTCTGAATCTTCAAGTCCCATTGTTGGAAGATGATCTCCAAACATTACTACAACTGTATCTTCATCGCGCTTGCTTAGTTCGTCAATGAGTGACTGAATAAAGCGGTCCTGATTGCTAAGCATATTTACATAATATGTCCAAGCGTTGGCTTTGCCTTCATCTTCAACACCGGAAATAGTGTAAGCAGGATTCTCTATTACAGGATCTGTAGGATAATCTCCGTGAGTTCCTACTGTGATGATATAAGTAAAATCTGCATCATCAGGTGTTGAATCAAGAGCTTTCATAGTCTCGCTGACAAGAATGTCATCAGTCGGCCAGCTTCCGTTTGGAGTATACTCAGTGATATCCATAAGCTCTTTACTTGTAAATGTATCAAATCCCATCTGTGAAAAAGCGTTTGCACGACTGTAGAAGTTTCCACCATTGTTATGAACAACGTGTGTTCCGTAACCAAGTGTAGATAAATCAGCTGCAGCACTTTCACAATCTGTCTGCTTTAATATTGTTTTATATGGATACTCACCAGTTCCAAAATACTGCATGCTCATTCCCGTAAGAACTTCAAATTCAGTGTTGGCTGTACCAGCTCCTACTACAGGAACTGTTACGTATCCTGAAGAGTAATTTTCTTCAAGGTAATGGAAAGTAGGGATAGGATCACCCTCATTTACCTCAAGGAAATTGATTTCATCTGGGTCGCAGAAAGACTCAAGAAGAATACAGATAACATTTGGTCCTGTCTTGGAATCAACTGTAGATTCTTCAACTGTCTGTGCAACTGTTGTGTTGATTTTGTCAACATTTTTCTCGTTATATTTGTCTGGTTTTGCCATACCTCTGTCAACAACTGTTGAAGAGAAAGAATATACAAAACCATAATCGTCATAACCCTGTGCAATGTTTGAGTAATAGCTTGCTACAATGTTGGTACTCTGTGCAACGTTTGTTGTAACAGGAATAGCTACAAATAATAAAATAAGGAATGCAACGGAAGTTCCGGCAAAACGGATTTTACCGTTGTATCTTGGTCCTTTAATAAAAAGTGTAACAAGAAAGATTGCAAAAATAGCAAATCCAATTACAACAATGGTAGCCTGCTGTGCAGTGAAATAATTTGTATTGTTCATAGCAAGAAGCTCAGGAATACATTTTAAATCAGTGTATCCAAATGGAGTTACACGGTTTGAAAGAACACAACCGTTAATAATTCCCAAAATTGTCCAAAATCCTGTAATCACTACACGTACAAAAGCTCTTCTTCTAAAGAGATAAACAAGTGTAAATGATACAAACACTAAAAATGAGTTATATAAAAATGCAAGTGTATGTAAATCTACAAATTCACATGCTGAGAAGAAATTTCTACGAGAAATAACTTCAACAATAAAAACTATAAGCATGGCTGCAATACCATGAAATAAAAGGGAATATTTATTTAAAAAATCTATTCGACGATAGTACTTTTCTGAATGAATTTTATCTTTTTTTGTAAAAAGTTTATTTTTGATTTTACCTAAAAGTTTCTTCATTTTTTCCTCCTTTTTAACTATAGGTAATATATCAGAAAATAAGAACAGAAAAAAGAGCAAAGTTTTATAAAAAAATGACCAAAAACTAAGAGTCTTTGGTCATTTATACCTATATTATCTTATTTATTAGAGCGTCTCCAGATCTTCATAGCCTCAGCTTCTTTGATAAGATCGTCTCTGAAGTCAGGATGAGCAATGCTGATGATAGCCTCAGCTCTCTCCCATGATGAAAGTCCCTTGAGATTAACCATACCGTACTCTGTTACTACATAGTGTGTGTTTGCACGAGTGTCAGTAACGATAGAACCATTTGCGAGAGTTGGACGGATACGTGAATGCATTGTTCCACTCTTGTCTGTGAATGTAGATGAACAGCAGATAAAGCTCTTTCCACCCTTTGAAAGGTAAGCACCTAATACGAAATCAAGCTGTCCGCCTGCACCACTAATCTGTTTGATTCCTGATGACTCAGAACTAATCTGTCCATATAAATCAATGTCAACACAGTTGTTGATTGAGATGAAGTTGTCAAGAGCGGCAATCTGTCTGATGTCATTAGTATAATCTACAGGAGCGCTCATAAGCTCTGGGTTCTCATCAAGATAGTCGTACATTTTCTTGGTTCCGGCACCGAAAGCATATGTCTGACGATATCTGTCAATCTGCTTGTTGGCACCTGTGATTTTTCCGGCTTTTGCAATATCAACAAAGGCATCTACATACATCTCTGTATGAACACCTAAATCTTTAAGGTCTGACTCTGCGATTAATGAACCTACTGCGTTTGGCATACCACCGATACCAAGCTGGAGGCAGGCACCGTTTGGAATCTGGTCTACGATAAGCTCAGCTACTTTTTTGTCAACCTCAGTAGCAGGACCGCCTGCACCAAGCTCTGAAATAGCTGGGTTTGAGCCTTCAACTACATAAGTAACTTTTGAAATGTGAATTCCAACTTCTGTTCCGCCGAGACAACGAGGCATGTTCTCGTTTACCTCAACGATAATATTTTTTGCTCTTTCACACATTGCACCAAGATGTGAAGCGTTTGGTCCGAAGTTGAAGAATCCATGTGCATCCATTGGAGCAACCTGAATCATTACTACATCATCAGGTGTATCTAAATCTCTATAATAACGTGGAAGTTCAGAGTATTTGATAGGTGCATAAAAAGAGCATCCTCTGGCGATAAGTTTTCTCTCATATCCGCCCATATGCCATGAATTCCATGTGAAGTGCTCGCCGGCATCTTCTCTTTCAAAAATAGCAAGTGGTTTTAATAAAATTCCACCACGAACCTTTACATCTTTAAGCTCGTCAGTTCTCTTGGCAAGTGCCACATCGAGAGCGTCAGGTGCACCTGTACACCATCCATAATCAACCCAGTCTCCTGATTTTACGATTTTTACTGCCTCATCTGCAGTAACAAGTTTCTGCTTGTATTCTTCTAAAAAACTCATTTGAACCTCCTATGACTTTGTTAAAATAATATCATTGTCTATTTTAGCATTATTTATATGCTATTACAAGGGAGGAAGTAGCCACTCCTCCGCTTGTTTTTTATAATCTTTAGCCTGTTTTCGCAAAGCTTTTATCTGTTCCTTGTCGCCGGAAAATTTTGACTGTGACTGAAGTGGAAGAGCGTCCAGCTTTGCCTGTTTCTCATCTGCCCATTTGTCATAACATTCAGACAGGGCATAAAGAGCTTTACTTCCTGCACATTCAACATCAAGAACAGGTTTTACTTCGTAGATAGCATTGTAATACCACAAGCTGGCCTCTTCGTAATTGCCCTTTGAAAAATAGTATGCACCAAGCTCACAGCAGACTTCGCTGTAACCACCTACCGCTACATTTTTTAGTGCGACGGAGAAAAACTTATCAGCCTCGTCGGTCATTCTATAGTATCGCGACAGTATACAGATAGATTCCTCATCAGGGGAATTCTGATATTCACCTTCGAAATAAGGCAGAGCATCCGTTAAGTCTTCAAGTGTACCGCACTTTAAAAGCTCCTTGGCGTACATGGTGGCAATACTTTTAGGAAGCGTGCCGTTCTTGTCATATGAACGCTTAAATATCGTAAAATCCCTTTTGCCGTGCATTGCCTGTGGAAGATGCTGTATCTCAATATCGCTGTCATACACAATTGGTTCAAGGCGAACCGTCTCATGTACCGGATTTATCCAGGTAAAAGTGCGAAGTCGCTTAAAAAGCTTCGGTCTGTATTCCACAGCGGCATTTTGAACAGTATTGAATTTGGCTGGGGTGATATACTTCATCTGAACGATTTCAATTTCAGGCAGCATAGCTGCTTTTAACATGGCAAAACGTCTGCGGTTTATTTCGTCTATAACCTCGTCAGCGTCCGGGGCATAAATGTAATCCTTGGTAGCCTTTGAAAAAGAGAAATTTCTGGCAGCAGCAAAGTCGTCGCACCAGGAAAAATCGAATATCTTGTCGGTGTATTTCTGAGCAATCTCCTTGGTGTTGTCAGTTGAGCCTGTGTCTACAATAATGATTTCATCCATTAGCCCTTTTAGACTGTCAAGGCACCTCTCAAGTATTTCTTCTTCATTTTTTACAATCATGCATAAACTAATTGAAATCATAATATTCCCCCTATCCCTATCTACATTTTACTACACCTATTATTTTTTTCCTACAATTTTTGTGATAATATGGGTAGGAAGATTTTGGAAAGTGGTAAAAATATGAATTTTGATAATGATAATATACGAGATGGAAAACAAGACCCTTTTATGACCAAAACCATTGTGGTCTGGGCGGGAGCGCTTTTGTGCTGTGCCTTGTGGGGCAGTGCTTTTCCCTGCATAAAAATCGGCTACAAAATTATGGGTATCGAGGCTTCTGATACAGCATCACAGATTCTCTACGCAGGTATAAGATTTACACTGGCGGGAATTCTTGCCATTATTTTAGGAAGCTTGCTTGCCAGAAAATTTTTATATCCAAAGAGACAGGCTTATGCAAAGGTTGCATGGCTGTCAATGCTACAGACAGTGCTTCAGTATTTCTTTTTTTATGTGGGACTGGCTCATACTTCAGGAGTAAAGGCTTCCATAATTGAAGGAATGAATGTGTTCGTTGCAATTGTGGTTGCCGCACTTATTTTTGGTCAGGAGAAGATAACCTTTCAGAAAATGCTGGGATGCATTATTGGATTTGCGGGAGTGGTGTTGGTAAATCTACAGGGTGGAGTGATGGATATCAGCTTCTCGTTTTTAGGAGAGGGCTTCATCTTTCTGTCGACGGTTGCCTATGCATTTTCCTCTGTATATCTGAAAAAATTCTCACAAACGGAAAACACAGTTATGCTTAGTGGATACCAGTTTGTGTTTGGTGGAATTGTTATGTCGATTGTGGGACTTTTTATGGGAGGTCATTTCGAGGGCAATATCACAGTAGAAGGGATTTTGATGATTTGCTGGCTGGCGTTTGTGTCCGCAGTGGCATACTCGCTTTGGGGCATACTTCTTACGTATAATCCTGTATCAAGAGTCGCTGTGTTCGGGTTTATGAATCCTGTTTTTGGAGTGGTGCTTTCAGCAGTGCTGCTTGGGGAAA
The DNA here is from genome assembly GCA_045122195.1 of Agathobacter sp. Taxonomy (GTDB): domain Bacteria; phylum Bacillota; class Clostridia; order Lachnospirales; family Lachnospiraceae; genus Roseburia. The sequence continues at coordinate 30,765 of JBGVHH010000087.1, read as the reverse complement.
GTGAGGCGCTTGGTCTTATTAGTCTGGGCTCGCTTGTACTTGTATGTGTAGGGATTTTTATCGTGAATAAAGGAGAATCAAATAAAGGTGAATCAAATAAAGGAGAATCAAATAAAGGAGAATCTGATTAATGGAGAATACAATCGTAACGCTCAAAAAGGGTGAAGGCCGCACCATAAAGGCAGGCGGCGCATGGATTTTTGATAATGAGATAGACACCATAAAAGGTACATTCAAAAACGGTGCAATTGTGACGGTGCAGGATTTTGATGGATATCCTATGGGAAAAGGTTATATCAATCAAAATTCCAAGATTCGTGTGCGAATGATGACTCGAAAGAAGAATCAGGAAGTGGATGAAGCTCTTCTTAGTGAACGAGTATCTAATGCGTGGGATTACAGAAAAAATGTAATGCCGGATGATTTGAATTGCTGTCGTGTGGTATTCGGAGAAGCTGATTTTCTTCCGGGAATTACCATTGATAAATATGATGATGTTCTGGTTGTAGAGTCTTTGACTCTGGGGATGGAGCAGTTTAAGGAAATCATTGTCGACCTTCTGATTAAGGAGATGAAGAAGGACGGTTTTAAAATACGAGCTGTCTATGAGAGAAGCGATGCAAAGGAACGTAAAAAAGAGGGAATGAACCTTCGAAAGCATCTCATGTGGACCCTTGAAGACGGTTTTATCTCTGGGCTTGATGAAGAAGAACAGCAGGCGAAGGAAGACGCCTTTGATCCTCATGTGGAAATAGTTGAGAATGGTGTTCACTATATTGTAGATGTAAAAAATGGTCAGAAGACAGGTTTTTTCCTGGACCAGAAATATAATCGTCTTGCTATGCAGCGCATCTGTAAAGGCAAAAAGGTATTAGACTGTTTTACTCATATGGGAACATTTGCGCTTAATGCAGGAATAGCAGGAGCTACAGACGTTACAGGACTTGATATTTCAGAATTTGCAGTGGAACAGGCTACTGCAAATGCGGTGAGAAACGGTCTTGATAAAACAGTTAAATTCCGCTGTGCTAACGTGCTTGAGGAGCTTCCGAAACTGGCAGCAGCAAATGAAAAGTATGATGTGGTTATTCTTGACCCACCGGCATTTACAAAGTCAAAGGAAGCAACAAAAAATGCTATCAAAGGATACCGTGAAATAAACATGAAAGGCTTAAAGCTTGTAAAGGATGGAGGTTATTTTGCCACATGTTCCTGCTCGCATTTTATGACTCAGGAGCTTCTTGCTAAAACCGTCAAGGAAGCAGCAAAGGCTACCCACAAGAGGCTTCGTCAGATTGAGTTTAGAACACAGGGACCTGACCATCCAATACTTTGGATGAATACTTCGAATGTGCCAGAGTCGTACTATTTGAAGTTCTATATCTTCCAGGTGGTGGATGAGAAGTAAGGGATTAAAAAAGGGTTAGATAAATCTGTAGATTAAAATATACCTTGCATTGGAGGTGTGTTTATCCAGCTGGAAAAAAGAGTGAAACAGAGGGAAAGTCGGAAAAAGTCACTCCAGAATAGCAGAGAAGCCAGAATGGAGTGACTTTTTCCGGATAGAAAATATTTTGCATCAGCATGAATAGCTAGAAAATCAATCCGCAGAGGAAGATTTCAGTTTATGTAATAAATGTAAGAGTACATTGTGTAAAATAGGAGAGAAAATGGAAGAAAAAGTATTAAATATTTCATTTATGCTGGATTAATAGTAATGGGACTTCTATGTGTTTGGGTGTTAACAGAAAGTTCTAGTTTATCTGAATTTTTGTTTTTGTTTGTACTATTATTGCCTTGCTGGCTTCCATTATTCCTAATGTATTATATACCTGGGAAAAAGGGAAGAATTCTTGAAATAAATAAAAACGGACTGGTGGAATATGACAGAAATAATATTTTTGTAGATTTTCATACATGGGATACTCTTGTGGAAATGAAACCTAGAAAATATAGATATGGATTCGTTACGCTTCTTAAATTTTCTGACGGGAAAAAAATTAAGTTTTGGGAGCAGGAGTGGATTGTAGATATCATCTGTGAAAAATCAAGTTATGTATCTAAAGAAAAATATTTTAAGGAAAGAAGGGAGACTTCAGAAGTGGTGATAGTATTATGTATTGCAGGAATTAGTAATAAAGGATGGAGATTATTATGAAAAAATTAGTATTAATTATTATGACAATGACATTATTGTGTGGTTGTTCTCTAACAAAAAAGTCAAAAGAGGATATAACAGACATATGCAAGGAAAAAGATTTTGATGTAAATTTTATTGATGATGACGAGTTTGTTATAGAAGAGGATGGCGTGGAATATCATTTTGAGTCTACTAATTCAGGTGTAAATTTTATTCAGTATCAGACAAAGGTTGACTCAAAAGGTGATATTGAGCTGGACAGTGAAAAGGCGCTTGTTACAGTGGATGTTTTTGATAATGATGATGTAACTTTGCATGTATCATATGATGCAGAAAATACCTTTAGTGATGGATATGTTTTTCATAGTGACATTGGATATGAATGCAAATCAGATTTTTCGCTAGAGAGTATAGATGATGCATGTGGAACTGCAGTCATTCATCATGAGGAAGAGTATTATGAGACAATATCTAATAATTTTATTACAAAAGATGAACTTAAAAAGCTCTATAAAAGGGGAATGGATATCTGCGAAGAGTTTTAAGTTTAGTGGGAGCATAGATTAGGGTTATGAATAAACTTGCAATAAGACATTCATTGCTATTATTACTTGCCGCATCCATATGGGGAGTGGCATTTGTGGCACAGAGTGTTGGAATGGATTATGTTGGTCCGTTTACATTTAACGCTGTAAGGTCACTTATTGGAGGAATAGTGTTAGTGCCGTTTATTTTTATTTTTAATAAGAAGGATAAAATGGATGACACTAAAAATGATTCCTCTCAAAAAGCATATAAGGATAAAAGGATGCTCATGACAGGTGGCGTAAGCTGCGGAGCAATATTGTTTGCGGCATCGAGTCTGCAGCAAATTGGAATACAATATACTACGGTTGGAAAAGCCGGATTTATTACAGCATTATATATTGTTATTGTGCCATTAATAAGTATTTTTTTACGTAAATCAAACACCGTAAAAATCTGGATTGGGGTAATTCTTGCGGTTGTGGGAATGTATTTACTTTGTATAAAGCAAGGGGAGAGTGGTCTTCAATTAGGAGATGCTTTGATTTTGGGATGTGCAATAATGTTTTCGTTTCATATTCTGGCGGTAGAGTATTTTTCGCCGTTGGTGAATGGAATAAAAATGTCGTGTATTCAGCTATTTACCTGTTCATTTTTATCGGGAATATTTATGCTTTGCTTTGAGACATTTAATTTAAACAACATTTTAAATGCATGGCTGCCTATTTTGTATGCAGGAGCTTTATCTAGCGGAGTAGCATATACATTACAGATAATTGGACAAAAGGGGCTAAATTCAACAGTAGCCTCACTTATAATGTCACTTGAATCGGTGATTTCATTGCTGGCTGGATGGGTTATTTTAGGGCAGGCATTATCAAAAAGAGAACTTATGGGATGCATAATTGTATTTATGGCAATTATCCTGGTTCAGCTTCCAGAGCGAAAAAATAATATTACCTAACCGAAAAATTATTTGACAAAGAAAAAGTGGTATGATATTCTGTTATTAGCAAATAGTTAATAACAGAATATCTATATATACAAAGGAGAAAAGTTGTGAACGTAAATGAACAAAGAAGAATTAGTCAAATAATAGGTAACAGAAGGGTATTTGAGATGACACCCCAGGAATATCAGATGCCTATTACAAAAGAAGTTGGAAAAATGTGTAAGCATCGACTGGAACGTAGATGGTACAGAAGACTAGTGGAACTGAATATAGTGATTATTTTATTTACTATTATTTTATTTTTTAGTAGCTTCGATGAAATGGGTCAGTATTTTAATGATTTATCTTCACTGATGACAGTTTCTCTTGAGGAGAGTGAAGATGGTGATGTGATTGAAGATGAAAGTGATACAGGAGAAGAGAGTGATTCTGAAGATGGAAATGGCTCAGAAGATGAAAGTGATTCAGAAGATGAAAGTGATTCAGAAGATAGTAGTGATTTGGATGAAGATGAATTGGAGTTGCCACTAGGACTTGAACTTTTGTTGACTGGTATTTTTACATGCATAGCATTCGTGGTTGGTTTGTATGCGTATTTCGCACTTTATAAAACCAATTCCGTAAGAATCACGGAAAGAAACTTTCCAGAGGTGTACTATACAATAGATTTCTATTCGAAGAAACTTGGAATTAAGACACCAAAGGCATATATTATGCAGCAGAATGGAGTACTTAATGCTTTTTCTACATTCCTTATTAGAAAACAGTGGATTATGATTAATGCTGAGGTGTTTGAGGTTGCATATCGTGAGCATCAGGATAAGCAGGCATTAAACTTTATTATTGCCCATGAGCTTGCTCATATTTATTATAAACATTCAACATTTTTCTATAATCTTTGGATTTTATTCTCAAAAGCGATTCCTATTGTTGGAACAAATGCTTCGAGAGCAAGAGAATACAGCTGTGACAGACTTGCACAGCGACTTACAGGTTCGGATGGATTGGATTCAATGTTGATGCTGACAATAGATAGACATTTGTATAAAATGGTGGATAAAAATGACTATTTATATGAAATGAGTCAGCAGCGTGGATTTTTCGTATGGTTAATGAACCTGCTTTCAACACATCCGATTATGAGTAAGCGAGTGATTGCGCTGGTTGAGGGAAGAGGCAGTGGTAAACTGTATTAACAGAATATAGATACATAAACTCCCATGGATATATAGTAATATATCCATGGGAGTCAAATTTTTTAACGAGGTAATTATGAAGAATAAGATTATTATTATTTTAACAATGCTTCTATTGTGTGGTTGTACTTTGTTTGGAAGTAAAAAAACAGAAGAAGAAATCAACGAAATCTGTGAGCAAAATGGTTATGACGTTGAATTTACCAGTGAGGATGAGTTCTGTATAGCACAGGATGGAGTAGAGTATTATTTTGAATCTTCTTCTTCAGGGGTTGAATTTGTAAGATATGAGACGTATGTTGATTCTAAAGCGGACTATTGGGTTAAAGATGATAAAGGTCTTATTACAGTTGAAGTCTTCGAAAATGATAAGGTGAGTTTACGGGCGGACTATTGTACTGAGGATAAGTTTTCTTCAGGAGAGGTCTATATATTTGAAAATAGTATAGGATTTGACTGTACATCTGAATTTACTGTTGATAGCATTGATGAGCATTGTGGATCTGCTATTTTAGGGAAGGCGGAAAAATATTATAATACGATTACCCAAGATTTTATTTCTGGGGATGAACTTAGAACGTTGTATGATAACGGAATGGATATTTGCGAAGAATTCAACAATTAAGTTAGTAAATACAAATAAAAAGGAGTTTTATGAGGATTGATTTTCACACTCATTCTACAGCTTCGGATGGACAGTATACTCCGTCGCAGCTTGTGGAAATGGCAAAGGAAAAAGAGTTAGAAAAATTTGCTATAACAGACCATGACACAGTTGAAGGAATAAAAGAAGCAAGAGAAAAAGCATTGGAGCTTGGTGTTGATTTTGTGGCTGGTATAGAGATAAGTACTCATCAGGGCGAGGAAATACATATTTTAGGGCTTGGAATTAATGAAAACAATCCAAAGCTTGTGGAAGAATGTAGTCGATACAAGAGTGAAAGAGTCGGAAGAGGTGAGAGAATCTGTAATTTTCTTACAGAAAAAGGAATTCCTGTTAACCTGGAAGAGGTACAACGCGTGGCGGGGGAGGGTTCCCTTGGAAGACCACATTTTGCCCAGATTCTGCAGGAAAGAGGCGTGGTCAGAACTCGTCAGGAAGCATTTGACAGATACTTAAATACTGCAGAGTTTCACAGGAAAACTGACCGGGTTAAACCGACTCCTGCAGAGGCAATAGCGCTTATTCATGAGGCTGGTGGAAAGGCTGTTCTTGCTCATCCGGGACTTCTTAAAATGGGGAAAAGATGGCAGGAGTCACTGATTCATGAATTGGTTGAAGCTGGATTGGATGGGATTGAAGTATTTTATTATAAACATACTTATATGCAGACAAAATTTTATAAGAAGCTTGCTATAGAATGGGGCTTGAAATTTTCTTGTGGTTCAGATTATCATGGAGATAAGGTTAAATCGAACGTTCCTTTTGGAATGGAAATAGATGAAGAATGGCGTGGAAAAATTATATAAAGGAGAAAGGGGTTATATATGGGGGACAAAAAAGCAAAAATTGATGAGAAAAAAGCGGAACTTGCCGGAATGCAACAGCTAATAAAAGAGAAAAACGTTCCGGTCATAGTACTTGTCGAAGGTTGGGGAGCGGCAGGTAAGGGGACTTTACTGGGGCGTTTGATTCGTGATATGGATCCGCGTTTTTACAAAGTGATTCCTGGGAAAAAAACTACAGAGGAAGAACTGAGGATGCCGTTTCTTTGGAGGTATTTCAAGGATATACCCGAAAACGGAAAATTCATCTTTATGGATTCTGCCTGGGTGGATGAGATTGTATCAGACCGAGTAAGTGGTCAGCTCAGCAAAACGGATTTTGCCAAAAGGATAGAGAGTATAAAGATTTTTGAGAGACAGCTTGTGGACAATGGATATGTTCTCGTAAAGTTTTTTATGGACATTGATAAGAAGGTTCAGAATGCAAGAGTCGAGAAGCTGCTAGAGAGCAAGGATACTAAGTGGCGAGTTAGTTCAGATGACAAGCTTCAACTGGAAAAGAGAGATAAATTTGAAAAGTATTTCAAGAAAGTATTGGATGCAACTGATACTGTTGAAGCGCCATGGATTATCCTCCCGGGAGATGACGAAAAAACAAGTGCATTAAAGGCTTTTTCAACTATTACGGATTCCATTTATAAACGAATTGACCATCCGTTTACGCCGAAGATTATTGATTGTGCCAAGTTTGATATTAAGCCAATGCCACTTTTGTCAGAGGTTGATTTAAATAAGAATATGACAAGAGAAGAATATGATAAAGAGCTTGAGAACTGTCGCATGAAACTGCGATCTCTTCATAATCGCCTGTACCGTGCAAAGATACCGGTAGTAATAGCTTATGAAGGCTGGGATGCAGCAGGAAAAGGTGGAAATATCAAGAGACTTACGAGTGGTATGGATGCCAGAGGCTTTGAGGTTCACCCAATTGCATCACCACTGCCACACGAAAAAGCTCGGCATTTTCTATGGAGATTCTTTACGCGCCTCCCAAAAACCGGTCATGTTGCGATTTTTGACAGAACCTGGTATGGAAGAGTGATGGTGGAGAGACTCGAAGGTTTTTGTAGTGAAAATGACTGGAAACGTGCCTACGGGGAAATTAATGAATTTGAGAAAGAGCTTACAGATTTTGGAGCAATCGTAATAAAGTTCTGGATACAAATTGACAAGGATACCCAGCTTGCGCGTTTTAATGATTGAAAGAATAATCCGGAAAAATCATGGAAACTTACGGATGAGGACTGGAGAAACCGTGAAAAATGGGATGTTTACGAATCTGCCGTAAATGAAATGCTTATGAAGACAAGCACGAATAATGCTCCTTGGTATATTGTTGAATCCAATGACAAGCTTTACGCCAGAATCAAGGTGATGAAGATTGTGATTGATACCATAGAGACTAAATTAAAAGAGCTAGAACAGTAAAGACAAGTTAGTAAAGACAAGTTAGAATGGAGATTTATATGTCAAGTGATAACCAGACAACTCAACCGCACAAGCGTCGCGTGAGATACAAAGGAACACATCCAAGGACGTTTGAGGAAAAATACAAGGAGCACAATCCTGAAAAATATGCGGATACAATTGCAAAAGTTATCAGCAAGGGAAGCACTCCTGCTGGAATGCATATTTCTATTATGGTAAAAGAAATACTTGATTTTCTTCAGATTCAGCCGGGACAAAAAGGGCTTGATGCCACATTGGGATATGGCGGTCATACAAGAAAAATGCTTGAGCAGCTAGATGGGCAGGGGCATATGTACGCGCTTGACGTTGACCCAATTGAAATAGTAAAGACAAAAGAACGCCTGGAAAAAGCTGGATACGGAGAGGAAATTCTTACAATTATTCAGAAAAATTTTGCATATTTATCTGATGTTGCAGAAGAATATGGTCCGTTTGACTTTATGATGGCAGACCTTGGTGTTTCCTCAATGCAGATAGATAATCCGAAGAGGGGATTTTCCTATAAAGTAGATGGACCTCTTGACCTTCGTCTTGATCCGGAGCATGGAGTTTCTGCAGCAGAGCGTCTCCTGGAATTGTCAAAGGATGAGATAGAGGGAATGCTCGTGGAAAATTCTGATGAGCCTTATGCAGATAAAATTGCAGGCGAGATTTGTAATACTTACAGAGCTGGCGGTAAAATCGAAACGACGACAGACCTTCGTAATGTAATCGAGAAGGCTCTTAGATTTTTGCCGGAGAACAAGGAAAAGAAGGATATTGTAAAGAAGACATGTCAGAGATGCTTTCAGGCACTTAGAATTGATGTAAATAGTGAGTTTGAAGTACTTGAGGCTTTTCTTGAAAGTCTTCCGGACGCTCTTTCTTCAGGTGGAAGGGTTGCTATTTTGACTTTCCATTCAGGGGAAGACCGACTTGTAAAAAAGACCTTCAACAGAATGTTGAAGGCCGGAATTTTTAAAGAAGTCTCAAAAGATGTGATTAGACCATCTCAGGAGGAGTGCAGACAGAATGGTCGCGCCCGTTCTACTAAAATGAGATGGGCAATCAAGGCATAATGAGCTCTTTTATGGCATCAATGAGCATAGGATGATAAAAGACTAAGTGTGTAACTGGAGCAGTATCCCTTGATACTATTGCCCAGCTTCCGCTCTTTATTGTAAATTGCAGATTTTTGAAAGGGAAATCTATAGTCTCAGTCAGGCTGTAGCTTTCCTTTTCTTTTGCATAAGCTTTGGCGTAATTATAGTGCGCTATGTATTCCTCATATGTGTAATAAATCTTCTGATTTAAAAACAGCTCACTTACTGCAAGAGACACAGGATTTTCGTTAAAGCTTTCCTCTGAAAGTAAGCAGAACTTATCATCTATAATTGCATCCTTTTGCATCTGGGATAAGGCAAATATCTCTCTTCGTGTTGAAATAGGAATATTGTTTCTTTCTAAGATGCCATCAAGCAGTTCCCGTGGCATGGAACAAAGGGAGAGAGCTTTAGCGCTTCTTGTAATTCTTCGTACCATTTCTGATTTTAAGAATTTTTGGAACATATCACTTTTATCAGAAGCAAATGTGAGTATAAATGGCTTTGCCTGCTCTAGTATATATGAATACTGCTTTCTGAAAAAATCAATTTCTTCATTTTTTTTGGTCAAAAAACACTGAGTTTCAGGCTCATGACCTGCTATACAGCTTCCTATTAGAGCTGCTTCACCTGAAATGAAGTACATATGACGGAACATGTCATTTTGGGTTATTGACTGATAATAAGGATATACAAGTCCAGTCATATAAAGAGGTATCCAGTTCAAGAGCTCATCAATAAGCTTGCTGTAGTCATTTTGTTGGTTGTGAACGACTCTGATTTTTAGTCCTTTTTCTAGTATCACTGCAAGATATGAGAAGAAATTTTTTCTCGAATTATTAGTAGCGACTTCGATATTGGAGTATAGAAGGAGGTCTTTCTGTAATTTTGAGGAAATACAATATTTAAAGAACTCTATCTCACCTTCAGATATTTCATCTTCGCCAAAATAGTGTTTGGTGTTTCTAAGCTGGAAGGGGAGGCCTGATATTTTCATATCTACATCGACTATCGATTCTGCGTATTTCTTAGCATCAAAATCGTCTATTGCCTTAAGCAGGCGATAGGTATGGCTTTGACGTTGTCTGGGAACATTAATCTCTGATTTAAACCAGGCACTTAATGCTTTAGTGTATTGTTCCGGGAGCTTGAGACTGGAAACGCTTTCCTCAACATAAGTGGAAATCAGTTCAAGCTCTTCAAGTTCGTGATGATATTTTACGATATATGCTGTGACTTTTTCCAAAAATGCATTGGAATCTGATGGTTTTCTTCTGCCTGAACGTATTTTAGATATGTAGGATGGATTGTGTCCTAAATATTTTGATAATGCCGTAGTATTTACGTCCAGTACAAGAATAATCATATTCAGTTTCTCCAGAAACTTATCATAAGAAAAGTCTGTCTTTTCTAGGGCTTCAATAAATGAATTGTAGACAGTGTCAAAATCCAAATCCATGATATTGTTTTTCTCTGCAAAATATATAATTGCATTTGCTAATGTTCGAAGCTTTGGGCTGGATTTTTTTGGTTTTCTCTCCCCAGACTTGTATCTACTAATAGTCGTAGTTGATATTTTTGTGGCTTCAGATAATTCCTTTGAACTGCATCCGATTTTTGAAATATATCCGTTTAATACATCTGAAAACGCCATTTTTTTGTTTTTCCCTTCTTTATAAAAATATGTATGATTTTATGTGATATAGGAAATTATACCCTATAATTCAGAAATTGACAATAGATTGACAAAATAAGGAACTAAAATAACGGGTAAAAAAATGAAAATTTATGATTCACAAGTACTAAATTATGTCAATTGAATGAAAAACAAAGAAAATAATAAATGAAAATCCCAGAGAAAAAAGCTAAAAACGAAGAAAGAAAACTTTCATGCATTTTAAAAAATGCAAGATATATGTCGTGAGTAAAAGTGGAGAAATATATGTAAAGTTTATATTAAGTTGACATAAATGTTGGAATTACCCCCTGATTTGTGCTATTATAAAAGCAAATTGTGATAACATATATATAAAGAAAAAACTAAGAAAGAAAAATATAGGAGATTGTTATGGAAAAAGTAATTTTAACTGGTGATCGTCCTACAGGAAGACTTCATGTTGGTCATTACGTAGGTTCACTTAGAAGAAGAGTACAGCTCCAGAATTCAGGGGAGTTTGATAAGATTTTTATTATGATTGCGGATGCTCAGGCTTTGACAGATAATTTTGAGAATCCAGAGAAGGTTAGACAGAATATTATAGAGGTTGCATTAGATTATTTATCAGCAGGTCTTGATCCACAAAAATCAACAATTTTTGTTCAGTCACAGATACCTGAGCTTACAGAGCTTACATTTTTCTATTCAAATCTTGTGACAGTTTCAAGACTTCAGAGAAACCCAACAGTTAAAAATGAGATTAAGCTTCGTAATTTCGAGGCAAGTATTCCAGTTGGATTTTTCACATACCCAATCAGTCAGGCAGCAGATATCACAGCATTTAAAGCAACACTTGTTCCAGTTGGAGAAGATCAGCTTCCTATGATTGAGCAGACTAGAGAAATTGTTAGAAAGTTCAATTCTATTTATGATGAAGTATTGGTTGAGCCTGAAGTGATGTTGCCAGAGAATGAAGCATGTTGCCGACTTCCTGGTATCGACGGTGGACAGAAGATGAGTAAATCACTTGGAAACTGTATTTATCTGGCCGACACAGAAGAGGACGTAAGAAAGAAAGTAATGAGTATGTATACAGATCCTACTCATATTCAGATTTCAGACCCTGGACATCTGGAAGGAAACTGTGTATTTACTTATCTTGATGCGTTCAGTAATCAGGGACACTTTGAAGAGTATCTTCCAGAATATGCAAATCTTCAGGAACTCAAGGACCATTACACAAGAGGTGGTCTCGGTGATGTAAAAATCAAGAAATTCCTGAATAATGTTCTTCAAGAAGAATTATCACCAATCCGTGCGAGAAGAGCAGAGTATGAAAAAGATATCCCTGCTATTTACGATATTCTTAAAAAAGGAAGTGAGGCTGCAAGAGAACGCGCAGCTGCTACAATGTCAGAAGTAAAACGCGCAATGCAGATTAATTATTTTGAAGATACTGAGTTAATCAAAGCCCAGAGTGCTAAATATTCAGGAGTGACAGAATAGCGACTTGGAGGTAACTTATGGTAAAGTACTATAGAACCGATGATAAATTAATACACGAGGTTGACGGAATAAATAGTGGAACATGGGTTCACATGGTAAACCCATCAGTTGCAGAAGGTCAGATGGTGGCAGATGCTTTAGGTGCAGATATTGAAGATATCCTTGCAGCTCTCGATGAGGAGGAAAGTTCCCGTATTGAGCTGCAGGACGGATATACACTTATTCTTGTGGATGTACCATCAATAGAGATTAGACACGACAAGGAATCCTACACTACAATTCCTCTTGGTATCATTCTTACTGACGAGGAAATTGTCACAGTCTGTACAGAGGATACACCAGTGCTCCAGGCTTTTTTGAATAATCGTGTAAAAGAGTTCAGCACAAAAAAGAAGCTTCGTTTTGTATATCAGATTTTGTATAGAATATCTGTTTTATATCAGAATGACCTTCGTATTATCGATAAAAAAAGAACAGAAATTGAGGAACGAGTTGGAGGAGATACAGAAGAGGTTGACCTTATTGCATTACATGAGCTTGAGTCAACACTTGTATACTTTGCAACATCCCTTCGAGCAAATGGAGTAGTGCTTGACCGACTTACCCGTTACAAGAGACTTGAACAGTACCCTGAGGACAAAGAGCTTCTGGGGGATGTAATCGTCGAAAATAAGCAGGCTATTGAGATGACTGGTATTTATCGAGATATCATAAACGGAACAAGAGAGCTTATGAGTTCGGTTATTGATAATAGACTGAATAATGTAATGAAGTCTCTTACAATTATCACACTTATCATGGCTATACCAACAGTAATTTCCGGAATATACGGAATGAACGTTAATTCGAAATGGGTACCATTAGCAAATACTGCGCATGGTTTTGGAATTATTTGCCTGATTATTGTGGTGATTTGTATATTGATTCTGTTATTGCTTAAAAAGAAGAAGATATTTTAACGAAGAGTATAAAAAAGAGTATATAAAAAGAGCTGGAATGATGAGAATATCTCATGTTCCAGCTCTTTTGACTATATAGGAAAGTTTGTTAATCTTTGTTCAATTTATTTTGCTTCGAATCTTCCAGAAGCGCCGCAAGGAAGAACAAGGCCGTTAGAAGAAACAGGAATACCAATTTCTTCGGCAGTTACTGTTCCGTCATATTTTTTTAGCACTGTGCTAATCATATAGTTAAGTACTGCAGGCTGAAGACCTGTTGTATAAGAATTTATGAGGAAAAAGAGTGGTTTGTCACTAAGAATCTTCTCACACAACTGCACAAGAGGATAGACACATTCTTCGATTTTCCAAATCTCACCCTTGGGACCACGACCGTAAGAAGGAGGGTCCATGATAATCGCATCATAATGATTTCCACGACGAATCTCACGCTCTACAAATTTCACGCAGTCATCAACGAGCCATCTGATTGGTGCATCTTTAAGTCCTGAGCTTACTGCATTTTCTTTGGCCCAGTTAACCATTCCCTTTGAGGCATCAACATGAGTAACATGTGCGCCGGCAGCTGCAGCCGCAAGGGTTGCTCCACCTGTATAAGCAAAAAGATTAAGAACCTTAATCTCGCGACCTTTTTTTACTTCCTGTGAAATAAGCTTAGAAAACCAGTCCCAGTTTGTAGCCTGCTCAGGGAAAAGCCCTGTGTGCTTAAAGCTGAATGGCTTAAGGTGAAATGTGAGCTTTTTATTGATAGGAAGCTCATAATTTATAGTCCATTCCTGTGGTAAATCAAAGAACTCCCATTCTCCGCCACCTTTTTTGCTTCTATGATAATGACCGTTTAATTTCTTCCAATTCTTGTTAGTCTTTGGAGTGTCCCAGATAACCTGTGGGTCTGGGCGAAGTAAGATGTATTTCGACCAGCGCTCAAGCTTTTCTCCAGCTGAACAGTCGATTACTTCGTAGTCTTTCCATCTATCTGCTAACCACATATTATTTCCTCGTCTTTCATATTCATGGTTGATAATTCACCTATATATAATAAAGGGTGGTTGAATATTTTTCAATCACAAAATCTAACACGAAGATGATTTTTGCTGTAAATATAGTTTATAACCAGACATATTTTTTAGGAGTATTCTTGCTGATAAATTAAGGATGTTCTTTTTTAAAAAATATGATAAAATTAATCGCAAATGGGGATAGAAGAAAGATTTCTCCATATAGATACAATAGTATGGTTTTATGGTAAAAGGAGAGGTAGATATGGTAAAGAAAATTAATCAGTCACAGTTTAGTGAAGTTGAGAAAAGCAGTTGTGCAATTGTAGATTTCTCAGCAGAGTGGTGTGGACCTTGTAAGATGCTTGCACCTATGCTTGATGAGGTTGCAGAGGAAATTACAGATGTGGATTTCTATAATGTGGATGTGGATGAAAATCCAGACCTTGCAAGAAAATTCAGAATAATGAATATTCCGGCAGTTGTAGCACTTAAAAATGGAGAGGTAGTGGATACTTCAATTGGACTTGTTCCAAAAGAATCAATGATTGACTTTATCAAAGGGGCGTTTAAATAAAACGCTCCTTTTTTGAATTGGGGTGTACACTTGACAAAATATTTTTTTTGCGCATAATATGAATTAGAGTTCATATTATGTGAATAATAATTCATAGTACACAAATTATAATTCGCATAGTGTGTTCCCAGTTGTTTAGGAGGAGTGCATCTTAGGATGGGAATGCAGATTGATTTTTATAAAACTGAATATCCCCAAAGTATTTATGAGAAAATCTGTAGTGCCCGTAAATCACTAGGTTACACGCAAGCGTACGTTGCCGAGTGCCTAGGAATGTCCACACGCCAGTACATTAAGTACGAAAAAGGTGAACTTGATGTGGGCAGGATGTCTTTTCAGCAGGGTATTAATCTTTGTGAGCTGTTGCATTTAGAGATTTACATGCTGATTACTCCACTTAAAGAGCGCTTAAGTAACCCGTAGTTTTTTAGATGAGTACATTTGGAAGCTTTCACACATAATTTTCAGTGTGCATTGATAGTGAAGGAGGATGGAACCATGAGGGATTTTTTCACGGAAGGAACAGTTCAAAGGATTCAGCCATCTTATGTATTTAACGCGGGACAAGCAAAAAACAATAGTCAGGGTAATCATAATTGGAAGAAGCAGTATTCGGGAGGCGATAGGAAAAATATGAGTTTTTCAGAGATGCTTCATGAGAGCATGAGTAGACCTGCCTTTTAAGAAAGAGGTAGAAAGTTGGAGAGATTAGAAAAGCAATTTGATTTTTTCAGAGAAATCGACAAAGAAAAAGAGATTTTTCGACAGACATATTTAGCTGATGCCAGTAGAAAAGAGAACGATGCTGAGCATGCATGGCATATGGCTATTATGACAATTTTGCTTAGTGAGTATGCCAACAGTAAAATAGATGTTTTAAAGACTGTTGGTATGCTCCTGATCCATGACATTGTAGAGATAGACGCTGGGGATACGTATGCCTATGATGAAAAGGGAAAGGAGACTCAGAAGGAACGGGAACAAAAAGCAGCAGAGCGAATTTACAGTCTCCTTCCACAGGATCAGGCGAAGAAAATGTTTGAATTATGGGAAGAATTTGAAGCGCAGGAGACACCGGAGGCAAAATTTGCAAGAACCATGGACAATATTCAGCCGATGATGTTAAATGATGCCTCCGATGGACTTGCGTGGAGGGAGCATGAGGTAAAGCTCTCGCAGATACTTAAGCGGAACGAGAGAACTGAGTTAGGTTCTGCAAAATTATGGGAATATGTATATGAGAAGATTCTTATGAAGAATGTTGAAGCGGGAAATATTATTGATGATGTGTGCAAAATCAATTCGAATAGTGAATATGAGTAAACATAGAATAAATTTAGCATGGAATCCGGCAAAGACATATGTTATACTTTATCCAATTAAATTTGTAAATTGATGGAGGAATATGAGATGAATATTGTTTGTTTAGATCTTGAAGGAGTACTTGTACCAGAAATCTGGATTGCATTTGCTGAGGCAACTGGAATCGAGGAGTTAAAGAGAACTACAAGAGACGAACCAGACTATGACAAATTAATGAATTATAGAATCCAGATTCTCAAAGAGCATGGACTTGGCCTCAAAGAGATTCAGGAGACAATCGCAAAAATTGATCCAATGCCAGGAGCAAAAGAGTTCTTAGATGAGCTTCGCTCAATTACACAGGTAATCATCATCAGTGATACATTTACTCAGTTTGCAAGCCCTCTTATGGAGAAATTAGGATGGCCTACTATCTTCTGTAATTCATTAGAAGTAGCAGACAACGGAGAAATCACAGGTTTCAAGATGCGTTGCGAACAGTCTAAACTTACAACTGTAAAAGCATTACAGTCAATTGGATATGAGACAATTGCCAGTGGAGACAGCCACAATGATTTGGGAATGATTCTTAACAGTAAGGCAGGTTTCTTATTTAGAAGTACAGAACAGATTAAAGCAGATTATCCGCAGCTTCCAGCATATGAGACATATGATGAGCTTTTAGCTGCAATCAAGGCTGCGTTATAATTTTTGCAATTAGAATTTTAATAGTGTTTTATTGTTGCAGGGAGATAAGTTGATTATCTCCCTGTTTTTGTATAGTAAAGTTCTTATTTTATATATAGTTTATCGTTCCGTGGGGATATGTGACCAGTGAGAAATTTTAGTGAGGAAGCGGGCGGTTCCCGAAGTCACTCCCAAAGAGCTAAAAGGCGCCAGTGGAGTGACTTTTTCAGCCAAAAGAAGTGAGAGCGAGCCGGAATAAGCATGAAAAGTCACTCCAAAAGAGTAAAAAAGCGCCAGTGGAGTGACTTTTTCAGTCAAAAGAAGTGAGAGCGAGCCGGAATAAGCATGAAAAGTCACTCCAAAAGAACAAAATAGCTCCAGCGAAGTGAAAAAACAGCGAAGTGAAAAAAGTGAAAAAACAGCGAAGTGAAAAAAAGTTGACAAGTCATACAATCATGTTATAATAAAACCAACATATGAACAAATGCTCATATGTTGTCAATAACAATAAAAACACAAACTTAAACCAAAAGGAGAATAAAGATGAAGAAGACATATAAAATTGAAGTAGATTGTGCAAACTGTGCTAACAAAATGGAGGAAGCTGCAAAGAAAACAGAGGGAGTAAAGGATGCTACGGTAAACTTTATGACACTGAAGATGCATGTTGAGTTCGAAGAAGGACAGGAGCCTAAAGCAGTAATGAAAGAGGTTCTTAAAAATTGTAAGAAGATAGAAGATGATTGTGAAATTGAATTCTAAATTCGAGAGGTGATTATTTTGACAAAGAAACAGAAAAAGATGCTTTTTAGAATAGTAATTGCAGCAGCGCTTGTGATTGGACTTGCATTTGTACCGGTTACAGGATGGATTAGATTTGGACTATATATGATTCCGTATCTGATAATTGGCTATGATATTTTGAAAAAAGCATTCAAGGGAATTATAAACAGACAGGTTTTTGATGAGAATTTTCTGATGGCTGTTGCAACTGTTGGGGCAATAGCAATAGCTGTAACAGACGACGGAGACTATGTTGAAGCGATAGCCGTTATGCTTTTTTATCAGATAGGAGAGCTCTTCCAGAGTTACGCAGTTGGAAAAAGCAGAAAAAATATCAGTGAGTTAATGGATATCAGACCTGATTATGCCAACATAGAAGTGGAAGGAAAAATCCAGCAGGTTGACCCAGATGAGGTAGAAGTAGGAAGCATTATAGTAGTGCAGCCGGGAGAAAAAGTTCCAATCGATGGCATTATTGTTGAAGGGAATACTACCTTAAATACAAGTGCACTTACCGGAGAAAGTGTGCCAAGAGATGCAAAAGCAGGAGACGAAATAATCAGCGGATGCATCAATATGACAGGTGTAATCAAGGTAAAAACACACAAAGAATTCGGCGATTCTACGGTGTCAAAAATCCTTGATTTGGTTGAAAATTCCAGTTCAAAAAAATCAAAGTCAGAGAATTTTATATCTCGATTTGCAAGAGTCTACACTCCGGTTGTGTGTATTAGTGCATTAGCACTTGCAATTTTTCCGCCGCTGTTTCAAATGATGATGTCATTGCAGCCACAGTGGGGAATGTGGGTATACAGAGCGCTTACATTTCTTGTAATCAGCTGCCCATGCGCGCTTGTAATCAGCATACCACTTAGCTTTTTTGCAGGAATTGGAGGCGCAAGCAAACAGGGGGTTCTTGTAAAAGGCTCAAATTATCTGGAAGCATTGTCCAAGACAAAATATGTCGTATTTGACAAAACAGGAACAATGACTCAGGGCGTATTTGAGGTGACAGGAGTATTTGAAAATACCCTTAGTGAGCAGGAGGTAATTGAATATGCAGCATGCGCTGAGTACAATTCCTCACATCCAATCAGTAAAAGCTTAAAGGCCGCGTATGCCAACGAGAAAAAATCAAGCGAAGACCATTCCGGTGAAATTGATGCAGGCAGAGTAACAGATGTTCAGGAAATAGCGGGACATGGACTTATTGCAAAAGTAGATGGAAAAGAAGTTGCTGTTGGAAATAGCAGACTAATGAAAAAAATAGGTGTGCCGTTCTCAGAAAGTGATAAAACAGGAACCATTGTACATGTAGCGGTGGATGGCAGATATGAGGGTTACATCGTAATTGCCGACAAGATAAAACCTACATCAGAAGCAGCCATAAAAGCTTTGAAAAAAGCCGGAATATCTCATACGATTATGCTTACTGGTGATGCAAAACCTGTAGCTGACTCGGTTGCGAAAGAGCTTGGAATTGATGAGGTATACAGTGAACTTTTGCCAGGGGATAAGGTGGAAAAAGTTGAAGAAGTTCTTGCAAAAAAAGGCGCCCGCGAAAGGCTGGCATTTGTGGGCGATGGAATAAATGATGCACCTGTTTTATCAAGAGCTGATATTGGAATTGCAATGGGAGCACTTGGTTCAGATGCAGCAATAGAAGCAGCAGATGTAGTTTTGATGGATGATGATCCACTAAAAATATCAAAAGCAATTAAGATTTCAAGAAAATGTCTTCGAATAGTATATGAGAATATCTTTTTTGCAATTGGAGTAAAAATTGTTTGCCTCATCCTGGGTGCTGTAGGAATTGCCAATATGTGGGTAGCTATTTTTGCAGATGTAGGAGTGATGATTATTGCGGTTTTAAATGCGATAAGGGCTCTTTTTGTAAATAAGTAAAATAGATTAGTACAAGAAAAGAGAAGAAACATGGAAAAAAAATCAATTGAATGTTGTGAATGCAAAGAAATACATGAAGAGTTGCTTGAAAAAGTAAATGAAACAATGCCGGATGAAACCGAACTATATGACTTGGCAGAATTGTTTAAAGTGTTTGGTGACTCTACAAGAATACGTATCCTTTTTGTGTTGTTTGAAGCAGAAGTGTGTGTGTGCGATTTGGCAGAAATACTTAATATGACACAGTCAGCAATCTCTCATCAGCTTCGTCTGTTGAAGCAGAACAAATTAGTAAAAAGCAGGAGAGAAGGAAAATCTGTTTTTTATTCTCTGGCAGATGATCATGTAAGAGCAATTATTGACCAGGGGCGTGAGCACATATTGGAATAACGCCAAGGCGTTATTGAAATTTACTAGGAGAAAAGAATATGGAATTAGTGTTAGCTAGGAATTGTGATGCAAACAGGTATATGCACTTGTACAGGAGACTATTAAGACGGTCTATCCGAAGTACTACTTAAAAGAAATTATAGATATGTTTTGCGAATTTCATAGTCGTGAAAATATTATAAAGGATATTGAGTTGCAATGAGCTGCAATTCATCTTACCTGAATTGTAAAGATGGTGAGATGATAGGCTCAAATGAGTATGTCTTTTGGCCATCTGCTGCTGGAACACAATATGTTAGATTTCGACTATATGACACGGATGCGTGGATATACTAAATCATCTCAGTTGGGGAGACTCCCACTTCTATAAGTGGCGAGACAAAACATATTCGTCTCAGTGGAGGGTACAATCCCACAACTGGGATAAAGGCTGCAATATCCAATTAAACTTGGATTTGACACGTGAAAATATATAAGATAGAATACATAAACATAGTAATAAATTGTTGGCACACTTACGGAAACGTAGGGTCGCAAAGCTAGAGTCTAATACATAAGTGTAACGATAGTTCGGCTGCAATATCCAATTATTTTTGGTATTGCAGCCTTTTTAGGGATATCTCTAGAAAAAAGTCCCCAAAGAGGAAGATATGAAAAAAATAAAAGTTTACCATAACAATAATCAGGTGTTGATTAGAACAAAAATAGAAAATACAGAATATATAAATGAGCGTGATTTTCAGATATTTCAGACAAGGCTAGTCAGAGGCTTATTGCGTCCTGCAAAAGAAGGAACAAACAAAATTGCGTATTATGGTCCTGATGGAGTGACGTTGAGGCAATTTATAAAAAGTGGAATTACAAAAGAAAGTTTTCTAATTATTATTGCTCAAACACTTGAGGTATTAAAAAAGATGAAGAATTATGGATTATCATCTAATTTATTGCTATTACACCAGGATTATGTGTTTGTCAATGTAATGACACATGATGTGAATTTCATATATCAACCAATTGTTTCGGCTTATTGTTATGGAAATGTATTTAATTTCTTTTATGAATTAGTAAATGAAACAAGATTCATGGTAGGACAAGATGTATCATTCCTTTCTAGATTTATGAATATACTCAGGGGACAGAGCGTTTTGGCAATAGAAGTA
This sequence comes from Agathobacter sp., assembly GCA_045122195.1. Taxonomy (GTDB): domain Bacteria; phylum Bacillota; class Clostridia; order Lachnospirales; family Lachnospiraceae; genus Roseburia. The sequence continues at coordinate 9,970 of JBGVHH010000087.1, read as the reverse complement.
ATAGAAGCTTTTATCATGCAAGAACATCCTCGAACATATGAAATAGTACAAAGACAGCAAAATGGCCAAAGTGAGAATCTAAATAGTCGCAAATTTTTCCCGGCAAGGAATGTAGAGAGTGGAGAAGAAGAAACGACGTTATTAGTAGAAGAGACAACATTACTTGATGAGGGGACAACACTGTTAGAAAGTGTAGAGCCAGTTGTTGAAAATGCATATATTATACGATGTATGACAAATCAGCGATATGATATAAGAAAACCTTCATATTACATAGGAAAAGATCCAAAGACAAATGATTGTGTAATTTCAAACAATCGTGCTATAAGCAGGCAGCACGCAAAAATAATCAGAAATGGAAATAAGTTCTACATAGAAGATAGCAACTCGACAAATGGAACGATGCTAAATGGACAGAGAATTATGGAACAGTCGCTTATTGAAAACGGTGATTGTTTTATGCTTGCAAATGAAAATTTTGAATTTTATCTCTAGTTGGAGAAGACTCCCACTTCTTTAAGTGGTGAGTAGAAATTATATTTGTCTCAGTGGGAGTCTCAATCTCCAACTGAGATAAAAGCCACCGGCGGATTGCAGGAATGCGCAGAGGAAGATGTCAGCAGAGCTGACGCGCATTCCGCAGCAATAACGCCAAGACGTTATTGAAATAGAATAAATAGGGAAAACATATGAAATATATTGTAAGTGCAACTACTGATGTAGGAAATGTGAAGACAACAAATCAGGATAGTTTGTGTATCAAGGTAGCAGAAACAAAAAAATACGGACAAGTAATGCTGGCAATGGTATGTGATGGAATGGGCGGATTATCAAAGGGAGAATTAGCCAGTTCCACTGTTGTAAAGGCATTTTCTGATTGGTTCGAGCAGGGATTACCGGTGTTGATTAAAAATTTTTCCTGGGAGATGGTGCAGAAACACTGGGAAAATCTTATTAGAAAAGTAAATAGAGATTTACTGGACTATGGAAAGAGAGAGAACATAAGTCTGGGAACTACATTGACAGCAATGCTTTTTGTGGGGAATGAATATCTTATTGTCCATGTTGGAGATACAAGAGTATATGAAATAAAAGAACAGATAAGGCAAATTACTGAGGATCAGACATTCATACAGCGAGAGATAAAAAGTGGAAATATGACTGTCGAGGAGGCAAAGATAGATCCAAGAAGAAATGTTTTGTTGCAGTGTGTTGGTGCTACTGAAAATGTGAAACCTACAATCTTAAAAGGCACAGTTCATAGTGATTCAGTATATATGATTTGCTCGGATGGTTTTCGACATATGATTTCCGAAGCGGAAATGTATGAAAGATTAAATCCCCATGCGTTGATGGAAAAATATCAGATGGATATTAATGGAAAAAGTCTGGTTGAATTAGTGAAGAACAGGAATGAAAGAGATAATATAACAGTATTGTTGATGAAAGCAAACGATTAGGTGTTGAGATGGAAACAAGAGTTGGAGACGTTATTGACGGAAAATACGAAGTGTTAAAACAAATCGGCAAGGGTGGAATGTCGAAGGTATTTTTGTCAATGGACCAAAGATTAAATAAGCAGTGGGCAATTAAAGAAATTAGAAAAACCACTGGTTTGAATAATGAAATAATGGTAAATAGCATTCTTGAAGAAGCACATTTGATGAAAAAGTTAGATCATCCGGCGTTGCCAAGAATTGTTGACATTATTGAAAACAGAGACACAATCTATGTAGTTATGGATTATATAGAAGGCAACTCTCTGGACAGAATCATTGCGCAACAGGGACCTCAGGACCAGGAGGTAGTAATCGAATGGGCAAAACAGCTTTGTGATGTGTTAGGTTATTTACATAGGCAAAAGCCACCTATAATTTACAGAGATATGAAGCCTGCCAACATAATGCTTAAGCCAGAGGGATATCTGAAGCTTATAGATTTTGGTATAGCAAGAGAATACAAAGAGGAAAACTTAGCAGATACAACGGTTTTGGGAACACGAGGCTATGCTCCACCGGAGCAGCATGGGGCAAGACAGACTGATGCCCGCTCAGATATTTATGCGCTAGGAATGACTTTGCACCATATACTAACAGGTGTAGATCCACGCCCGGCAGATTATATTTATTATCCAATTCGCTATTGGAAACCGGAATTGTCTGGTGGTCTTGAGCGAATAATTGATAAATGTACTGCCTTAGATCCAAAGGATAGATATCAGAATTGCAATGAGCTAATGTATGCGCTTGAGCATTATGAAGAAGCGGATGATTCATTTAAGAAGAAGCAAAAAGGAAAAGTGAAATTATTCTTTTCGATGGTGGCACTAACAGTGGTATTTTTTGTGATAGCAATAGTGTCACACTTTTTAAAGGTAGCAGAAGATGATAAGAACTACGAAAAGAAAATCAACGTTTCAAGCTCAACACCTTATGAAAAACAGGTAGATACATATTTAGAAGCAATTGATTTATATGGAACAGATTCACGTGCTTATATAAAGCTGTTGGAGGCATACAACGAAAACGGAGTTTTTGGAGATGCAGAGAGTGAGCAGTTTACAAATGAATACAATGAGAATCTGGATAAGTTTGATAAAACAGATGAGGGATATTGGGACCTATGCTATGATGCAGGACTTACATATCTGTATCTTTATTCAGGTGGAGATGATTCGTTTAGAACGCGTGTATTGAAAGCATATCCTTACTTTTATACTGTTGTTGAAAATGCTTCAAGTGATTATGAATACTATGAAATGGCCAAAAGCTATACATTATTAGGTGAGTTCTATTCAAAATATGTAATAAGTTCAACCAGTATACAAGAACCTACTAAAAAGGATTATGAAGTATTACTGGGGGCATTTGATATATGTCTTTCAAATGTTGAAAAATATGATGGTGCGGATTCTACATACGTTCAGCTAATAATGTATCGTGAAGTGATGAATCTGCTTAACGATCATAGAAAAGGTCTCTCAACTACTGGTGTAGAAGAGAAAGTGGTTCTTTCTATGTTGGATGAGGTATATGAGAGAACAGAGAAATTATCTGCCACACAGGCGAAAACTATAGAGGTGCAGGAAGCCATTTTGTCAAACTATAGTACATGTAGAGATAATATAGAAAGAAGTTATTCAAATACCGAAGAAAGAGACGATTAGAATGGAGAAAGTATATGAAATAATCTCATATATCGCGCTTGTATTAGCAATTCTTTGTCTGATAACAAGTGTGATATTGGGAATTAAATTCAAGATAATTAAGCTCATTAATGATTTGAGTGGAAGAAGTGCGAAAAAATCTATTGAGCAGATGCGTAATGAAAGCGATATCAGTTACAAAATGGTTAAGGTATATCATGGTAATGACACTCCAATGCCTATGACAGACAAAACGGATTTGTTTGTGCAAGCGGAGAATCCACAACAAAATGAAATGTGCGATTCAACCGTGTTATTAGAGCGAACAGAAATGTATGATTCAACCGAAATGCTTGAGCCGACCGAGATGCTTGGGGCAACCGAAATGCTTGGGGCAGCCGAGAAGTATGAGTCAACCGAGATGCTCGAGCAAACGGAAGTATTAGAATCAACCGAGAGACTTGACGTAATACCAAATCCTGTAGAAGCACAGGGAACCACTTTGCTCGAAGAAGATGATGATTTTAAAATCATTGTAAATATTATGGAGTGACATTTCCGTTAGCAAAGAAGCAAGAATAGCCAGAAATCACAAGAAAAGTCACTCCAAACCGGCGAAACCCGCAAACTGGAGTGACTTTTCCGTTGGCAAAGAAGCAAGAATAGCCAGAAACAACAAGAAAAGTCACTCCAATCCGGCAAAACCCCAAAGCTGGAGTGACTTTTCGGTTAGTAAATAAGCAAGAATGGCCAGAAATCGCAAGAAAAGTCACTCCAATCCGGCAAAACCCCAAAACTGGAGTGACATTTCCATTGGCAAATAAGCAAGAATAGCCAGAAATCACAAGAAAAGTCACTCCAACTCGGCAAAATCCTAAAGCTGGAGTGACTTTTCCATTAATATTAACAAGAGAGTAAGATTGTATAAATAAATTTGACACAAAAGTCCATATAAGTTAAAATTTTGAATCAGAGTTAATAAAAGGGCACACCTACGGAAACGCAGGGTCGCAAAGCTAGAGTCTAATACAAAGTGTAATGACAGTTCGGCTGCAATATCCAATTAAGTTTGGAATTGCAGCTTTTTTAGTATCTAAATATTTACTATTGGTAGTGGGAAGGAAATGCCCCCTGCAATGCCCCCCGCCGGATTGCAGGAATGTGCAGAAGAAGATGTCAGCAAAGCTGACGCGCATTCCACAGCAAGAACGCTGGAGAATTCTTGAAATAATTATTAATAATTGAAAATGAAAGGGAAGAAATGAAAAAGAAAATAGTAATTGGAATAATTTCAGCAGCTGCAGTATCCGCAATAACAGCAGCAATTATTTTATTTCCACGAGGAGGAGTAGAACAAACAAAAACAACAGCCACATTAGAGGCTGGAGAAAAATTTGAATTCAAACCATCAGAATACTTTAAGGGATTGTCAGAAGATGTGAAGAAAAAAGATTTCAAGGTAGACGATTCCAAAATCGACAACACAAAGCCGGGAAAATATGATGTCAAAATAACATATGACGAAGAGGATTATAAAATCAGCGTAGAGGTTAAAGACACAATTGCACCGGAAGTAAGTGAAGTTGCAACAATCAGTACAAGAGATCTTACAGATATAGAGAAGAATCAGAACATAAAAGTAGAGGATGCAACTGCTACAACAGTCACAGTAGACAGATATGTAAAAATATCAGACAACACAACAGACTGGCAGAATGTAGTATCGCAAAATATAGCTGATGACAATTCAACTGATGACAATTTTAAGGATAGAGAAGATTATATACCAGAGGCAAACGCAGATGGAATCTATACAGCAGTCCTCTCAGTAGAAGACTTAGGGAAGAACATAACAGAAAAAGAAATTGCAATAGTATATGATACAACAGCTCCACAGTTGTATCTCGAAGGAAATCCTGTGACAGAGATGAATAGCTATCAGGTAGAACAGGAAGATGTTACAGCCCAGCCAGAGTACAATCTTGGAAGTTATCAGATGATAGATGCAGTAGATGGAGATGTAACTGCAGCAGTTGAGACAACGATAGAGCAGACAGATGCCGAGAACCATGTATGGACAGTAAAGGCAAAGACAAAGGACACACTGGGAAATGAGGCAGAGTACAGCTATACAATTACAGTAACAGAGAAAAAGGAAGAAAAACAGAATAATAGTGGAAACGCATCAGGAGGGAATAGTTCATCAGGAAATAGTTCATCAGGAAGTGCTTCATCGGGAAGCTCATCACAACCAGCGCAACAGGCAGGATGGAGCTATGAAGCAAGAAGAGGGCAGTATGATTACATGGTACAGATATCGGATAATGAGTGGAGATATTATTTCTTTACACAGAGTAAAAGCAATAGTCCGGAATTGTATGCATCATATAAAAAATTCCAAAAATATTTAAGTGATCATAATGCCAAGAATTATACTGAGTCGGGGTATTATATGGATAGTAGCAAGACAACACAAGAAGATTTGGACCATGGATATGAAGTGCAGTATTTTTTGATTTATGATGCTTTCTAAAAAAGGGTTGACAAAATAGTACAATATAGTTATTATCATTAATATAATAACAAAAAGATAATTAATCAGAGGTGTTCAACACCATATTTGAGGAGTTTAAGAAGGGAAAAGGTAATGAAAAAGAGAGTATCTGCATTTTTGATGGCATTTGTTATGATGTTTGCAATTTTGCCAATTCAAAGTACGACAATCGAGGCAACAGAAGTTGGGTCAGAGTCGTCAGAAGCTGAGTCAGAGTCATCTGAGTCGTCAGAGTCGACAGAAGCAAAGTCAGAGGAAATTAGTTTTACTTTAACAGATTCACAAGGGACAGCTTTATCAGATACACAGATAGTATGTACTGTAAAATTAGAGTCTGGAAAGACTAATGCCCAGCAGAAGGAAGAAGTGATTACAACAGATAGCGACGGAAAAGGAGTTATCCCAGTAACAGATGCTACAATAGAAAAAGCAATTAGGGACGGAAAAAAAGTAAAAATTGATTATGTGGTAACCGCTAATGGATATAGTGGGGAAAATTTTAGCGCAGAATATGAAAAAGCACAGACAGATTTTAAATTAGTAGCACTAAAATTGTATACAGTGACTGTTGTATCCGCATATAGTGACAGTTTTGGAAATGTAGAGATAAATGGAGAAAAGAAATATGCAGGGGAACCGGTATATGTAACAGAAGATACAGAAGCAACTGTTAAAATCACTCCAAACAAAGGATATATGATTTCTGAGTTAATGGTAAATGATGAAGCACAAAAGATTGATGATCCTACAGAGGTTAATGAGTTCACATTATCAAATATTAAATCATACCAGAATATATATGTATCTTTTGTAAAATACTATACAGTTAAATTGACTGGAACAGGGAATGGAAATCTTTCGGTAAATGAAGATACAGATAGTACAGGTGGTGAGGTTAATTCTTACATTGCAGAGAATGGAAATGCGGTTGTCAAGGCTACACCAAAAGAACATTATAATATTATATCTGTAAGAGTTGATGGAAGGGGCTTTCAAAGAAGTTGTTACAGACACAGGGATTAGTCTTTATGATTATCGCGATTGTATTTTTTGTAGCAACACTTGTATTAACAATTTATCTAATAGTTGACAAGAAAAAAAGAAAGAGAATGGAAATAGAGAAAGAGGAACTGGAGAAGAAAAGAGCACCTACAGATTGACACAACAAGTCCGGTGATAAACATCAGTTATGATAATAATAATCCAAGTGCTGGAAAGTGTTACAACCAAAAACGTGTTGCAACTATCGAAGTAACTGAAAGAAACTTCAATGCGAATGACATCAAATTTGATTTGACTCATGTAGGTGGAAGTGACCCTGTTGTATCAGACTGGTCAGTTGAATATGGAGATGGAAATGGTGATGGCACAAAGCATATAGCAACTATTTCATATACAGAGGATGGAGATTATACATTCGCAGTGTCATATACAGATTTGGCAGAGAACAATGCAACAGAAATTAATTATGCCAGGGGAACAAAAGACGCAACAGAATTTACAATCGACAAGACTGCACCAATTGTATCTGTAAGCTATAACAATAACGATGTAAAAAACGGAAAGTATTTTGCAAAGGCAAGAACTGCAACTATTACAGTAAAAGAGCACAACTTTGATACAAGCCTTGTATCAATCATAAATGCAAACGGCTCCAATGTAGTATGGAAATCAGAAGGAGATACACATACAGGAACTGTTACATTCCAAACAGACGGAGCATGTATGTTTGATGTATCAATGAAAGACAAGGCCGGCAATGAAAGTCAGGCAGTAGATTACGGTGCATCGGCGTCACCGAAGGAGTTCATTATCGACCAGAAGATAGAAAAGCCTACAATAACAGGTGTAGAAAATGGAGTCTCATACAGAGACGAAGTAAAACCAAAGGTAAGTTTTTCAGATGAGAATTATGACTCAGTAAAAATAGAATTGTTTAGAACAAGAGCAAACCAAAAGAATGTTGATGTGACAGATGAATTCCTGTCAGGAATCTCAGAATCACAGACAGGCTGTGAGTCAAGATTTGACACAATAGAAAAAGAGCTTGAGAATGACGGAATCTATACATTAAATGTTCAGGTGATGGATCTGGCAGGAAATAAAGAAAGTAAGAGTGTCAGATTTACATTAAACAGATTCGGTTCAGTGTATATGTTCAATGAATATCTTGTAAGCTTACAGAATTCATACACTAAGGAAATCAAGGATAATCTGGTAATCACAGAGTACAATCCAGACCCTGTGAAAGAAGACTCATTACAGATAGAAATCACATGTGATGGTTCACCAATCAAGGATGTAGAGTATGAGGCAATAGATCTTGGACAGGAATCAAGTGTAGGAGAGAGTGGATGGTATGAGTATGAATATACCATTGATAAATCCAACTTTGATAAGGACGGAGTATACAAGATAAGTGTTGCAACGGAAGATATCGTAGGAAACAAACCGGAAAATATAAACTATGATGAGAATTACATATCATTCTGTGTAGACACAACACCAGCTGAAATCACAAAAATAGAGGGACTGGACAGCAAAGTTGTAAATGCGAATTCAAAGAAGGTATCATTCGATGTATTCGATTCAATCGGAGTAAAGAAGGTTGATGTATATGTGGATGACGAGAATGTAAAATCAATAGATAAATTCTCCAACAACATCAACGTAACAGAAAGCTTCGAGATTAAAGATGGAGCAAACCAGCACGTGAGATTTGTAATAGAAGATCTGGCTGGAAACATAACAGATACTGATGAGAAGGACAATGCAGGAAAATATGTATTTGATCCATCATATGACTTCAATCGAGATGTAACAGTATCAAAAGATTTCTGGGTACAGATGCAGGCATTTAAGCTTCCAATAATAGTAACAACAGGAGCTGTTGCAGCAATTGGAGGAACAGTAGGAGCTACAACATTCTTCAGAAGAAGAAAGAAAATAGTAACCACTAAATAGTTAGTGTTCGTCCGACAGGACTTAATATATAACACTATAAATAATGAAAGAGGAGGAACAGAAAATGGTAGTAGGAGTTGATTATGGTAAGGTAGAGCAGATTCTGACAGAGTTAGATCAGGAGATTACAGCATTAAGCCAGTCAATTGAAGATGTAACATCAACAAGTACATCAATCACAGACACATTTTCAAGTGAAGCAGGAACAGCATTCCAGACAACTATGTCAGACTATGTAAAGAATGCAGAGGAAGCAATTCCAGTACTTGAAAGCATTAGAAAATGGGTTGAGCAGACAGCTGCAGAGTATGAAGCACAGGATAAAGAAATCGCTTCAAAATTTACATTAAACTAATCAGAAAATGAAGGAGGCCTAAAATGGCAGAAGGAACAAATGTAGTAGTAGGTCTTGACGACGTCAGCCGAGTAGCTGGAGAGTTAGAGACATTAGCACAGGAGATTACAACAACATTAAACAGTTTGTATACAACAGTAGGAACTGTAGCAGATGGAGCAATCAACGGAACAGCTCCAGGAACACTCATTGATACATATGAAGCAATTCATAGCAAGTTGGAAACATATCCAACAACACTTTCGACATTAGCAGCAAATCTTTCTACAACAGGAAATATTTTCGATTCTATCGATTCAGCTGCATCAACATCAGCAACAATTGCTGAATAGAGTTGGGATTATGCAAGAGCGCTTTTGCGCTCTTGTAATTAGTTATGAAAAGTAGCTATTAAAAAATAGATTATTATTACATGAAAATGGAGTTTGTGTTAAAAATAGGAGGAATTGTATTTGAGTACAATAGAGGAGATAGAAAAAAGTATTTCGAATATAAATGGACAGATAAATCTGCTGGAAAAAGAAATAGAGAATTTAGAAGAATTTAAAATAGAAAATAGGAATGCAAAAAAGGAAGTATCAGATGAAATGTGTAGACGAGTACAGGTTGGAAGTCAATTAAGAGGTTTTTCAAAACGTGCTCAATATGCAGATTCGCTTGCGCAAAGGATAGAAGATAGTTATGGAAGTAGTTCGTCAGAATTGTTGCTTCAAAATTTTGATGATATTGAACAAAATGTAAATACAAGAATAGAATATTTAAAACAAGAGATATGTAAAAAATCAAGTGAAATGATTACTTTAGAGGAAAGTAGTGTTGCGCCCCTCTCAGCCTGACTTTCAACGGATTTGATTGCCTGTCACGGAATTAACCGATATACTGTCACCAGAGAATAAAAAGAAAGAGATCCCGGAATCTTCTTCTTTGGCGAGTCGATGCATTCCAGGATCTA
>JBGVHH010000086.1:0-5991 GCA_045122195.1 Agathobacter sp. | reverse complement strand
ACTGAACTTTAATAATTTGTTCACGAATAAAGTTACTAATATTTTCACCTTGGAAATAAATAAACGGTATTAACACCATAATAAGCGCTATACATAATACCATCTTATTGTTTATTATTTTCTTCACAAACATTTCTCTCTTTTTCATTCCCTTATATTCCTCTCTTTGGTCAACTACAAATTTAAACATTTAAAATACTCGATATCCATGTTCTATATATTCTTGTTTGTTGAAGTATTTTGTTCTTCTTTAATATGCATTCATAACTGTAAAGTAAAAAACTCGACTCCCATTGTTCCTATCTTCTTGAGTTGTTTCATTGCTATCAATGGAATGACCACTAATCCTAGTATTCTTTGCATTAGTTGATTTTAAATAATTCTGCATTATTCTATGAGATTCTTCAATTTCACTTCCCGTTTTTCCATTTTCATAAGTTGCGAAGAAAAACCATCTCCACTCAGTGTCTGAAACCTGCTCCATATATTCGTATTGTGCTCTTCTTGCACTATAACTCCATTCATTTTGTTGAACTGATTGTGGTGAACTTTCTGTTGAAGCACTTCCAGATGCCTCACTTCCTGCTCTATATGATAGCTATTCATCTCTGTCACAGGATTCTCACATCGTATTTTCCCGGCTTTGTGTTGTCCAGTTTTGAATCATCTATTTTAAAGTCCTTTGTTTTTACGTCCTCAGGCAAGCCTTCAAAATATTCATTTGGCTTGAACTCAAATTTTTCTCCGGCTTCTAATGTGGCTGTGGTCTTTGTCTGTTCTATTCCACCACCTGTGAAAAATATAACTGCACATGTTGTTAGTGCTATGGCAGATATGCCGATTAATCCTATTACGATTTTCTTCTTCATTCCCTTAACTCCTCGTTTTCTATCTATTTGCCTTTGATTTTAAGCAAAAAAAACAGCTGCAACTCCAAACTTAATTGGATATTGCAGCCGAACTATCATTACATCATTTGTATTAGACTCTAGCTTTGCGACCCTATGTTTCCATAGGTTTGCCGTAAATATTATTTTTTATAACTCTGATTCAAGATTATAACTAATTTGCTTTTTTATGTCAACTTTATTTCCCCACTTTCATTTCACAAATTCCTATTACAAAATATGACACTTTTTTAGAACTGGGAAAAAGCGTTAACTTTAGTCACTCCATCAACATGAATATAAACATCCATATAATTATTATCTCCTGGCCATCAAGACATAATATATTTTGTCATAATATATGTAACATAACAACCACCATCATGTACTTTTTCCCATTTATGTAATACTATATAAAATTTGTCATAGAATTCTATTTATTTTGCTCAATTGTTTTCTCCCATCAACAATGATAAAATTCTCATACAAGTTGATTGTTCGCGATATTTCAACTCTATACTTGGTCAATTCATGACAGATAGCATTTCGTCAATTATTCCAAGTTTGAAACATAACATACGTTTTTACAATTTTATATTAGAAAGAAGGTTTTTATGAGTAAAACTATGCCTACTATTACCTCTCTCGAGCAGATTATGGGTAAATCCTGTTCTCGTGATGAGGCACTTAATTCCTTGAAACAACATCCTGAAAGCTATGCTGTTTTTTCGTCTTTCAGGCCTGAGCACCAGAATACTATACTTTCGTTTCTGCAGGGACAATGCAGTCTGGATATTACGCTAGATAAGTTCTTCCTGCATGTGCTTAACCCTGATATACACAGGGACAGACTTGAAGCTTTGCTATCGTCTTTTTTAGGACAATCTGTCACAATAAAAGATATTCTTCCACGAGAGGGTGTGCAGTTGGCTGAGCGTGGCTCACTTGTCATCATGGATATCATTGTGGAACTATGCGACGGCTCAACTGTTGATGTTGAGATGCAGAAAGTTGGATATCATTTTCCTGGGCAGCGTAGTGACTGTTATACTGCGGATATGATTATGAGACAGTACAATCGCGTGCGAAGTGAGAAGAAAGAAAACTTTTCGTATAAGGATTTAAAGCCGGTTCATCTGTTTATACTGATGGAGAAAAGTCCTAAGGAATTCCATGAATTTCCTAATGAGTACATTCATGAAAGACAGACTACTTATAGCAGTGGTTTACAGCTTCCAAGTCTGTCACATATTACATATATATCGCTTGACACGTTTAATTCTATGGGTCAGAATATAAGTACAGAACTTGATGCGTGGCTTACATTCTTTAGCTGTACCGACGCGGAGCATATTGTTAGTCTGGTGCAGAATTATCCTAAGTTTTTAGAATATTATAATGATATAGCCGTGTTTAGGACCAAACCGAAGGAGTTGATTTATATGTTCTCAGAAGCATTGGAAATCCTCGATAGAAATACAGCAAACTATATGATTGATGAGTTGGCACAGGAAGTCAAAGCTACGAAGAATGAATTAGATTCTGCAAAGTCTGAATTGGATTCTGCAAAGTCTGAGTTGGATTTGTTAAAAAAAGAGTCTGCCGCCAAAGATAGTATTATTTCTTCTAAGGATGAAGCTCTTGCTACTAAAGATGAGCAAATTAACTCTAAGAATGAGGAAATTAACACTAAAGATGAAGAGATTGCCAGACTAAAGGCACAAATCGAATCTCTTAAAAAATCTCTCTGACTTCAATAACGCCTTGGCGTTATTGCTGCGGAATGGTGTCAGGTACTATAAAAACAAATTTATCAAAATTTTACAAAAAATTTATTTTGTTTGTTTTTTCGAGTACTAGGCACCAATGTACTCTTATTCTAATAGTTCTCGTTTACATTATAATTCATCACCATTTTCTATTTCATAATGAACAACTTTATCATTTTTGAAATCGAGTAGAAGATACTTATCTCCTTCAATAGAATTATACTTTACTAAATATCCCCAATGATAATCACATTTTCCCTCATCACTCAAATATGCTTCATGATAAATAGTACGTTCTCCTAGCATCGTCTCTATTTCATCTGCAGTCATTCCCACCAAATCAACTTTTTCATATAAACTATCTATTAACTTATATCTTTGATCATCATCTGTTTCCGCCCAGCGTTCTAGCGAGAATTCTATTTTCTCATCCATTAAATTACATGCACTCAAAGACATAATTCCTATAATAGCCAAAATTATTAAACCTATTTTGTTTTTTTTCATCTATATATTTCTCCTATCTCAATAATTGAAATTTATCAATATATCTCCTGATATATTTTTTAATATTTATATCAATACCCTTATGGGTATCATTTCACTGTTAATACATCATTTGCCTTGTTTATCCATACACTTACCCTACAATTTTTATTTTATCTTCAGTTGAAAAACCAATATCGTCAAATAATGCCCACATTTCCATAACTGATATATCCTCTTCTTTCATATACGCAAACAAAAGACCTACAATCATTGCTAACGTATCCGGATCTTCTTTTAAAAGTTCCATTGCGGCATCAGTATCTTTATTTCCAAGATACTCTCCTACTATCGGTGCTAAATATGAAACAATCCTTTGCATTTCATCTGCGCTTGCATTATCCATAATATATTCTACAAAACCAGATATTATTTCCATATTAGGATTATCTTCTTGCACATATTCAAAAATTGGCTTTCCATCATCATCTAGTATTATATTTCCATCAGCATCGGTTACAAAAAAACTATTCGGGCTATGATTTTCTATAAAGCTTTGTAATCCGTATCCCTTTACATATGCTGTTTCTATTCCCATCATCTGAAGTAACAATATGTGAACATAGTCATCTTCCAAAGATATATTTATTATCTTATGTGAATTCGCCTTAATTTCATCCTCGTATTTATTCATAAACTGATATGACATTCCCTGTCCATCAAGGGATACACAACGCGATACCTCATCACAAAGAATAGTAACGTACATGGCTTTATTTCCACCCTTTGATTGTCCTACAACAATAATGTCCTTGTATCCTTTTGCTACAAGTGTCTCCATGAAGGCAAGAGCCTCCTCCTGCAATGGTGTATCCGAAGTATTCATACCAATTATATTATCACTCCATTCGTCATCTCCAGTTGTTCCCTTATATGTAACAATTGGACCTGACTCATTTTGGGGATCCGTATAGCAAATACCCAGTTTTGTCCCTGAATCCGGATAATAGCTGTCTACTTCTAATCTACATATATCCTCCCTACTTTTTAACGTTTCTATTATACTTGCCCATTCATCTCCTGAAGCCAAGGCACCATCTATTGGTTCTTTATGATTTCTTAATTTCTCTAGCGCGTCGTCATCAAAGAGGGATAGAATATTTTCTATATTACCTTCGATAACAAATTCGTCAGATTCAATTCCTGCTACCTCTAACACATCACCATTTATGTATGTAATCATTTCTATTAATGCTAAATCACTATCTGAATAACTCATTCTTCACTCCTCTAATCAAAATTAATTGCTTCTCGTATAAGTTCTCCTTCTGATACTCCTGTTATTAAATCCGACTGTGTCATGGAGTCATATACTTCGTCACTCAAAAAGTAACATAAAAGATTGGTACTTAATTCCGTTTCCGCAAATTTATTTTTTAACTCTTCGAATTTAGCTTCATATTCAGACTCTTCAAGACCCTTAATGTAAACATGAAGAATAGCACTTGTTGCCTTCCCTTCCGTATCCACTTTTCCTATTCTCTCATGATATTTATATTCACATCCATCTTCCACCAATACCTCATCCAATAGTTTTTCAATTCGTTCTTCATACTCAGGACGGGCAAGCAAACAGTCATAGTCATCTGTTATTACTCCATCTTTACGCTTTATCTCAAAATAATCCCAATCCGGATCTCCACCTTCTGGATACGCACATACTACATCATATGATGAATTGAATGGACCACTTGGGTGAAAGTTAGTGTAACATATTTTGGTATTGTATTTTGCTTCAACATACTCTAACATTTCCTCAATTAATACAATATATTCTTTCTGTTTAGAAGTCATTTTATCTGGAATAATATTATGCTTCAGCAATATTTCTATTTGTCGTTCATTCAATACTAATTCCTCTTCTGTTTCTGTCTCTGTATCGGACACACTATTATTATTTCTCTTATGCATTCCACAACCTCCTATAATTGTCAAAATAATTACCAGTACTAAACTAATATTTAATATTCTTTTTCCCTTACTATTCATCTTCAGTCCCACCTCCAGTTGAACTACTTACTATGCTAAAGTCATCTACCTCTTGGAAAGAACTTATTATTTGTCCTAAATAAATAATTAAACTATCAATATATTCCTTGAATTCCATGGCGAACTTTATCACATTATCATAGGTTGATTGCATTGTATCTTTTGAATTTCCTGTTGACTTTTCAAATCCCGATTCCGTATACTCTAAGCATTCAAGTCTAGTACTCAATTCTCCTAATTTTTTTATGTATATATTTAATTGGGAAGTATCTATTTTTGCCATATCACTATGTAAAATATTATTTGTCGGAAAACCCACTTATTTCACCTCCTAGTAAAAATATTTATCTTTCTCATCTATTTCTTCTATAAAACTTTTTGTATCTTCTTCTATATTTTCTACATGACCAACAAGTTCTCCAACTATATATGAAACTTGCAATTTTTTTGATATGAGAGCTCTACAAATTGGTCCATCGAAAATTGCATTCTCCACTATTCCATCAATAATATTAACTAATTCCTGATTAACCAAATCTATCTCATTTACTGCACCATTTACTTTTTTAGCACATCTTCTATATTCAACATCTCTCACAACCAAATTACTTTGTGTACTGCTCATTTGATTCTCCTATTCTTTTGCTTGTAAACTACTTTTGTTAAAAATTCCATGAGTTGTCACAGATTTACTCTCACTCCCTGTCACAACCTTATTCACTTTCTTGTCACTGATTCCGGGGCAATCGCCCCGGATTTTTAGTCTATTCCACCAACCATCTCATGGTCGGCTACAAATC
>JBGVHH010000085.1:0-167306 GCA_045122195.1 Agathobacter sp. | reverse complement strand
CCTTGAAGACTACAAGGTAGATAGGGCAGAGGTGGAAGCATGGTAACATGTGGAGCTGACTGTTACTAATAGGTCGAGGGCTTAATCTTTGTGATACATCTTTGATGTATCGCGCGTAGCAAACTTAGCGAGATGAAGCGTGGCGAAATCGAGCTTGTTTTCGAAGCGGAAAAGAACAAAGAATGTTCTTGGAATTGTATGAAGTTTTGAAGGTGTAAACCTTATAGATGGCCTCATGGCTCAGTTGGTTAGAGCGCCGCCCTGTCACGGCGGAGGTCGGGGGTTCGAGTCCCCCTGGGGTCGTTAAGCGAAAGCTTTATTTAAGTTATATATGGGATCTTAGCTCAGCTGGGAGAGCATCTGCCTTACAAGCAGGGGGTCACAGGTTCGAGCCCTGTAGGTCCCATTTTGCAAGAGGTTGCAAAGTGGATGATTTAGTAGTATAACTTAAATATGCCGATGTGGCTCAATTGGCAGAGCAGCTGATTTGTAATCAGCAGGTTATCGGTTCGAGTCCGATCATCGGCTTTATACAATTAAATATTTGATTGTATTATGGGCAGATTCCCGAGTGGCCAAAGGGGACAGACTGTAAATCTGCTGCAACTTGCTTCGGTGGTTCGAATCCACCTCTGCCCATTACTCTTTTAAAGAGTCAACAATATATCGCGGGATGGAGCAGTCTGGAAGCTCGCCGGGCTCATAACCCGGAGGTCATAGGTTCAAATCCTATTCCCGCAACTCGATGCGTAAGCATTGTGCCCAGTTAGCTCAGTTGGTAGAGCAACGGACTGAAAATCCGTGTGTCTCTGGTTCGATTCCGGAACTGGGCATTTTTAAACTTATGGGATATTAGCTCAGTTGGTAGAGCACTTGACTTTTAATCAAGTTGTCCGGGGTTCGAATCCCCGATGTCTCATTAAAAAACGTCCCTCGTATGAGGGACGTTTTTTAATGCAAGAAATCGGAGGATACGAACCACGGACAACGTAGTTGGACGGGGCGCTAGACGTCCGGGGGACGTCTGATTAGCGCCGACCGAAGCGGAGCGTAGACATAATCCCCGATGTCTCATTAAAAAACGTCTCTCATACGAGGGACGTTTTTTTAATGCAAGAAGCATCAAAGTAAATAATGTTGGCAATACTATTGTTTGTAACTATTAAAATTGTTAATATTTTAAGAGTAATAATTAGTTTAGAATAATATGGAGTCAAATTATGGATTTTGAGAAAATAATAAAGTATAGAAATGATAATAATGCATTTGCAAAGTTGATAGGTCTTAATATTACAAGGTTATCAGAGGGATATGCGGAGACAGAACTTGAAGTTACTCCTGAATTGAAAAATCCCATTAATTCGGTTCATGGTGGTGTTCTTTTTACAGTGGCTGATGTGACAGGTGGTGGAGCAGCTGCTTCCCATGGGCGCCAGGCAACTACAATTGATGGTTCCTTCCACTATCTTCGTCCGGGGCTAAACACTACAAAGCTTATTGGCAAGGCTCGTGAAATGAAAGCTGGAAAAAATATTTTAGTATACGATATAAGTGTAGAGGATCAGGATGGTGTAGTTCTAGCGGAAGGTATATTTAGTTTTATGGCATTGGATAAACCTATTGATTGTTAGTAAAGCATACAATTCCAAGATAATAAGGAAATATGTCATAATACCAGTAAACATAGGCGTTGCAACTGTCAGTTGACACATTTCCAAGTGCACTTTATAGAGTGCAACCGGTATATTTTGTAAGATCAAATTGTTCGAACAAAACAATATTTGGTAAAACAAAATATGAAAGGAAGTAGACATATGATTTTAGCAGATAAAATAATGAATGAAAGAAAAAGAAACGGATGGAGTCAGGAGGAGCTGGCTGATAAATTAGGAGTATCAAGACAGTCTGTTTCAAAATGGGAAAGTGCACAGTCTGTTCCAGATTTAAATCGAATAATAAAGCTAGCAGAGATTTTTGGAGTGACAACTGATTACCTATTGAAAGAAGAATTGGAAAACAGTTTTGAGCAGCAAGTTGTAAAAGAAGACGTAGAAATTGATGAAGATATTTACCACATATCTATGGAAGAGGCATCTGAGTTTATTAGTATTCAAAAAAGGATGCTCCCAAAATAGCTAATGCTGTATCTATGTGTATTGCTAGTCCAATTCTACTTATTGTATTAGCTGGTTTATCTGAAAGTAGAATTTTTAAAATATCAGAAGAACTTGCATCGGGAATAGGTTTAGTTACATTGTTGTTAATGATTTCAACAGCAGTCTTTATTTTCATCAAATGTGGTGCAAGGGTAGAGAAGTTCAATTATTTAGAAAAGAAGAAAATAGAAACTGCATATGGAGTTGATGGTATGGTAAGAGAGAAGAAAGCAGCTTTTGCCGAGAAAAGTAATTTAATCATTGCAATTGGTGTTATTCTTTGCATTTTAAGCAGTGTGCCTCTAATAGTGACTTCGTTTGTTTTTGATGAGGAATACATATTTACTACAATGGTTGGCGTTTTATTACTTATAATTGCTGTTGCTGTAAATCTGTTTGTTAGAGTTGGGAATATTAATGCAGCATACAACAAGCTTCTTCAGGAGGGCGACTACACTGTAAATAAAAAGAAAACTGCACCAGTACTTAGCAGAGTTGCAACAATTTACTGGCTTTTAGCAGTAGCAATATATCTCGGATGGTCGCTTCCAACAAACAACTGGGATATCAGTTGGATTGTTTGGCCGGTAGCAGGGGTTTTATATGCGGTTGTAATTTCTATTGTGAAAATGATAATTAACGCAGAAGATTAATTGGAGGAATTTATGATTTATATTGGAAATCATCTATCGTCAACAGGCGGATTTGAAGCAATGGGCAAAAATGCTTTAAAGCTAGGTGCAGATACATTTGCTTTTTTTACACGAAATCCTCGAGGTGGAAAGGCGAAGGAAATAAGTAAAAAGGATGCAGACGCACTTATTGCTCTTATGGGAGAAAATAACTTTGGTCCGCTTGTGGCGCATGCTCCGTATACTATGAACCTGTGCTCTGACAAGGAAAATATCCGTGAGTTTGCGCTTGAAATGTTACAAGATGATCTGCAAAGAATGGAGTATATACCCGGAAACTATTACAATTTTCACCCAGGTTCTCATGTGGGACAAGGCGTAGAAAAGGGAACCGAATTTATAGTAGATGCGCTCAACAAAGCAATGTTTCCAGAGATGAATACAATTGTACTTCTTGAGACAATGGCTGGAAAAGGCAGTGAAGTAGGGGCTACATTTGAGGAACTTAGAACCATAATAGAGCAAGTTAAGGTTAAGGATAAAATAGGTGTTTGCCTTGATACCTGTCATGTGTGGGACGGCGGATACGACATCAGTACAAGACTTGATGATGTATTAAAAGAGTTCGATGAGATAATTGGACTAGATAGATTATATGCAATCCATTTGAATGACAGCAAGAATCTGTTCGAGGCACATAAGGACAGACATGAAAAGCTTGGAGATGGGTTTATCGGATATGATGTGCTTGAAAAAGTAATAACACATCCACTTTTGCAGGGAAAACCATTTATTCTGGAAACTCCAAATGATGATGCGGGATATGCAAAGGAAATTCAATGGGTGCGCAGTAAAATGAGTATTTGAGTTAAAAAGGATTAATATTTGAAGTATGTATTTATATCATTATTTTGATAAAGATATTGGACCATTTAAAAATATATCTGAATTAAGCGAAAGAGATGCTGAAAATGTGATGAAAAGATTAGCTAAGGAGAAGGGTCAGGCATTTTGCAATAAGAGAAACTCAGAATATTGGAAAATGAGAAAATATTATGAACAAATCTTAAGAAAAGAATTTCAGAAAAAAGGTGGAAAAATAGAACGGTTGGTACCACATTATATGGTAGTGGAAGAATGTAAATTTTTAGAATCGTGGTATGAAAACAGTGCTAGCATAAAGATTGATATCAAAGAATTTGATATTAATACATTATCTTTTACATATGGAGATTCACATCCAACATTTAGCGACAGGGTAAATGATGGAAAAGAATACAGAAAAAAACTATATACATATGAGGAAATTCTTGAAATTATAAAAAAATATGGATATCCTCAGGAATGGAATAAGGATGGAACATATGGACCAGAGAGATATATTGAAGTACATGTTTGGTCAGATGAAACGCTAAATCCTTATTATAAATATGAAAATATAGATATTTTTTAGAGGAATGGGTTATGAAAAATGAAGACAAAAGAAAAATATCAGAGATAATTTTTCTGATAATTGCAGTTTTATGTTTTATATCAGGAATTGTATTATTTATGCAAAATAATGGAACCATATTCTTTTTGATTATGATATTGCTGGGATTTATTTTTATTGCACTGGCATATATGATACATAACAAATTGTGGAAAAAAATTCCAAAATGGATACGAGTGGGGATTGTAATCTGCTTTTCCATTATGATGGGGATTTTTGTTTTTGTAGAAGGCTTAATACTGACTCAGATAAATGCAAGAGGTGAAGAGAATCTGGATTATATAATTGTGCTAGGAGCCCTAGTTCGAGAAGATGGTCCAAGTTCGATATTGAAAGCAAGACTTGATGCAGCAGTTGATTATCTTGAAGAAAATCCCAATACAAAATGCATTGTTTCCGGGGGACAAGGGAAGAATGAGCCTTATTCTGAGGCAGAGGGAATGAGAAGATACTTAGTAAAAGAGGGAATAGACGAGTCGCGCATAATAATTGAAGATAAGTCAACTAACACCGTTGAAAATATACAAAACAGTATGAAGCTCATAGAAAAAGAAAATCCACGAGTGGGAATTGTTACAAGCAATTTTCATGTATACAGAGGTGTAGGAATTGCAAAGAAACAGGGTCTTACAGATGTTTGTGGGATTGCAGGGGATGTACATCCAGTATATTTACCTGTAAATATGTTTCGTGAGTTCTTTGGTGTCGTAAAGGATACTGTTCTGGGAAATATGACATGCATGGTAAATTAAAAAGTGAGAATACTATACATATGTATGGTTAGTTATATATAAGTGCAATATTTGCACCTTGAAAGTTGATAAAGTGCAAGAAATGCACTATAATAAATATGGAGGTGTAAGTATGTGCAATCTGAAAGATTTAAGAACAGAAAAAAAGTTAACACAGCAACAAGTTGCCGATCTTGTAGGAATATCTTTGCGTTCATATAAGTCATACGAAAATGATGAAAAAAAAGTAGGAACTTTAAAATATAATTATATGATGCAAAAATTAGCAGAGATAAACCCTATTGATGAAGAACATGGAATTATTGATGTTGAGTATATAAAGCAAAAATGTGGAAAAGTATTTGAAAAATACGATGTAAATTTTTGCTACCTTTTTGGTTCCTACGCAAAGAAAAGAGCAAAGCCAACCAGTGATGTAGATCTTTTGATTTCTGTTAATGTGAAGGGTTTGAAATTTTACGGATTGGTTGAAGAAATAAGAACTACGCTACACAAGAAAGTTGATGTTTTGGATATAAACCAGCTCAAGGATAACATGGAACTAATACAGGAAATACTTAAGGATGGAATAAAGATATATGGATAATGTGAAAAATGACAATTACTATATACAAAAAATCAGGCTGGATTTAGAGTTTATAGTAATACATATGAAAGATGTAGACATAGAGGAGTTAAATGAAAATGAAATATTGTTGGATTCTATGCTTTTTCGTATGATACAGCTTTCCGAGAACGCAAAGAAGTTGACAGAACAATATAAGCAGAAATATAGCAATATTCCATGGAATGCAATATATGGTTTGAGAAATAGGATTGTGCATGATTATGGTAATGTAGATTTAAATGTTGTTTTTGAAACATTAAAAAACGATATACCAGAGTTGTTGGAAATGATTAATGGATAGGTATAATAATCCCATGAAGAATAATAGTAAATATTTTAAGAACAACCAATGTGAATATTTTCCCTGCCACAGATTAGAAGGCGATTTTAACTGTTTATTCTGTTATTGTCCCCTCTATAGCATGAAGAATTGTCCAGGGAATCCTGTATATAAAGAAAAAAATGGGAAGATGCTAAAAGTCTGTACTAATTGCACCTTCCCACATATTCCTGAAAATTACGATAAAATTGTGAAAATTCTTATCGCGCAAAATAGAAATCAATAAAATCAAAAATCAACAAAATCTAAAATCAATAGAATCAAAAAGTGATAATAGGCTCTATAAATAGCTTGAGAGTGCGTCGTTAATATCAGCCTCAGAAGCATTTATGCTTCCCTGAATCATCTGATTATTTCCGCCACCTTTTGAACCGAGTTTTTCTCGCAATAGCGTTGCAATCTCGCGGCAGTCAATAGATTTGCTTCCGATAATAAAGCTGTATCCATCATTGTCATTTCCACAGAAAATACCACAGATTCCATCTTTATTTTCCATAAGATTATTAATTACATTACGAAGAACCTTCGAATTAATACCTTCTTCAAAGAGGATAACATCCTGCTTAGAATCAGGAATGAGAGCGATTTTCTGCTCAAGAAGCTTAGTGTTGGCCTCGCCAAGTTTGTAGGTTAAATCCTGATTGGCAGATTTTAATTTCTTAACGTTATCGAGAATGTTTTCCTCTGATGTAGTGAATAAATCAACTAAATCAGAAACAATAGCAGATTTTTTTCTAAAGGCAAAAAGTGCCCTGAAACCGCAGAGAATGCTGATTCTGATTCCACCCTTGTAGTTTTGGAAGGACATAACCTTTAATAGACCAATCTCTCCGGTATTTTTAACATGAGGTGCACAGCAGGCACACACATCATACCCAGGAATAGTAATGAGACGAACCTGACCTTCAATTTCAATTTTGCTACGATATTCCATTGTCGAAAGCTCTTCCTTGGAAGGATAAGAAACAAGAACCGGAATATTTGAAGAAATTACCTTATTGACTTCTTCCTCAATTCTATAAATTTCATCTACTGAAATTGTACCGTTAAAATCCATTGTGACAATTTGGTCGCTAAGATGAAATCCCACATTATCAAAACCAAAATATTTGTGAACCAAGCCAGAAAAAATATGCTCACCTGAATGTTGCTGCATATTGTTAAATCTATGAGTCCAGTCAATTTTACCTCTTACTGTTGTGTCAGCTGGAATCTGTTGTTTGATAGTGTGCGTGATAATATTGTTGGAGATCTGAACATCGAGAACCTCAATATCGTTAATAAATCCTTTGTCAGGACTTTGACCACCTTCTTCAGGGAAGAACAAAGTCTGGTCAAGAATTAAAGAAAATGCTGCAGAATTCTCGAAAGTAGTTTCCTCACAGGAAAGGACTTTAGCTTCAAATTCAACAGCATATGCGTCATCGTCGTAAAGACGAATTGTTTCGTTGTAAGACATAATATAACCTCTTTCTAGCATCAAAAACTAAATTAAATAAATAGTATTATACAGTAAGATTAATCTTTGTGCTAGTTGAAATAATGGAAGAATAATAATCATCATATGAGACATTACTCATTTTTCCAGTAATTCTGTACAAGGAAGAGGTAAGCTTTTCATCTTTTCCAAAAACCTTGTTGATATCTTCCATAGAGGCCTTTTTTAAAAGATTTTCGTTAGCTGAAAGGGAACCCTTTGAATCCACAGTGATACCCAAATCAGACAATTCATCAGAATATTTTTTGACAAGAGATTTAAGCTGCTTTGAGTAACGTTTACTGTTGGAAGTACTGTCGTCAGCGGAGGAAATTGTATTGTTGTAGGTATCCACAAAAGCCATGATAGTACTCTTGATATTTTCTTCATTGTCAGTGTCTGAATACTTGTATCCCTTAAGCTTTTTGGCAGCATTGTGCAGAGCAAGAGAATCCTCGTAAGACAGATGAGTTTTTGAAAAATCGGACCTCTTACTTTTATTCATAGCATCAGTATTGTTAGTATAAAATCTGCGCTTAAAATATGTATTTGAAAGACTTATTCCTGAACTGATTTTAGTTGTAGCCATAATAATCTCCCATAAATTATTATATTTTATAAACATTATATCGGCGAAAAGAATTAATAAGTTTACTAAATGCAATAAAAGAAGTAAAATTATGTGGAATGGATTTAAACGGAGGAATTAGTATGGGAAAGAATTTTTTTGGTGAGACATCAAGGGGGGAGCAGGTTAGTATTTATGATATCTCAAATCAGAATGGCATGAAGGTATTGTTGACAGATTTGGGAGCAACAACAGTATCTGTATTTGTAAAAGATAAAGATGGAAATTATCAGGATGTAGTTCTTGGATATGACAATGCAAAGTCGTATGAGAGAGAATGGTGCTATTTTGGTGCCACCGTAGGAAGATATGCAAACAGGATTTCAAATGCAAAGATAGAGATTGAGGGACAGGTCTACAATTTAGAAGTGAATGACAATGAAAACTGCCTTCACAGTGGCTCAAATGGAACTTCAAAAAGAATGTGGGAGGTTAAATCCTACACAGACAATGAAATTACTTTTACAATAGAAGATAATGATTTGGCGCAGGGATTCCCAGGAAATGCAGTCATGGAGGTTACTTATAAAGTTTCAGATGATAATGCGCTTATTATCACATATAGCGCACATGCAGATAAAACAACTACATTTAATATGACAAATCATTGCTATTATAATTTGAACGGACATAAATCTGGAAATATTGGTGGACATATGCTTCAGATTAATGCAAACCACTATACACCGGTTAGCAGCCAAAAGGCAATTCCGACAGGTGAGATTGCACCGGTTGAGGGAACACCATTTGACTTTACTGTATCTAAACCAATTGGGAGAGATATTGGAGCAGATGATGAGCAGCTTCGCTTTGCAAATGGATATGATCATAATTTTGCAATAGATAAAACGTCTTCCGGTGTGGAAAGAGCTGCAACTGTAATCGGTGATAAAACTGGAATTGCAATGGATGTGTTTACAGACTGCCTTGGAGTGCAGCTATATTCAGCGAACTTTATTGGCGGACAGAGGGGAAAAGAAGGAGTAATCTACGAAGACAGGGATGCTTTTTGTCTTGAGACACAGTATTTTCCAAATGCAATAAATGAACCAAATTTTACAACACCGATTACTCCTGCAGGAGAGGAATACCGATCACAGACTGTTTATCATTTTTATATTGCAGGATAAATGTGAATGATGGCTGCTAATTTTGCCCCATAATATTAAAAGATATGTTTAGAGGAAGAACAATGAAGATAGTTTTTTTAGATGTAAAAACCATAGGAGACGATATAGATTTATCTGGATTTGATGCGTTAGGAGAGGTTGTAAAATATGATTTTTCAACAACAGAGCAGGCAAGAGAACGCACAAAGGATGCTGATGTAATTATATTAAATAAGGTGGAAGTAAACGAGGCATCAATTGGAGAGGCGAAAAATCTTAAGCTTGTCTGTGTTACTGCAACTGGAACAAACAATCTGGACAAAGAATATCTTGCAAAGAGAAATATTGAATGGCGAAATGTGGCAGGCTATTCCACAGAGACAGTAGCACAGCATACCTTTGCGCTCCTCTTTTATTTACTGGAAAAATTAAGTTATTATGATGAATATGTAAAAGCAGAAAAATATGTAAATGATGTGTCGTTTACACATTTTTCTGAGGTGTTCCATGAGATAAATGGAAAGACCTGGGGAATCATAGGGCTTGGAAATATAGGAAGAAGAGTTGCAGATATAGCCAAAATGTTCGGGTGCAGAGTTATTTATTACTCAACTTCCGGTAAAAACAATCAGGAAGGTTATGAGCGGGTTGATTTTGACACACTTTTGTCAAAGTCTGATATTGTATCAGTGCATGCCCCACTCACTAAAGATACTGAAGGACTGATGGACAAGAGTGCCTTTAAAAAGATGAAAAAAAGTGCAATTCTGTTAAATCTTGGAAGAGGACCAATTATTGTGGAGAAGGATTTGGCGGAGGCATTAAAAAGCAATGAGATAATGGCTGCTGGTCTGGATGTGCTTTCGGTGGAGCCAATGAGAGAGGACAACCCTCTTAGAGAAATTAAGGATTCAAAAAAACTCGTTATCACACCTCATATTGCCTGGGCCAGTATAGAGGCAAGAACACGTTTGATGGGAATAATTTGCGAACAGGTGAGGGAGTTTTTTGAAAAATAGTAATGAAGATATCATGGGATTATAAGAAAAGTAATAACATTTATTTTGTTGTATTTACGGTATTATCTCAAATAGCAGTCTTTATGACAAAGGCAAACTGGTGGTATTCAGTACTGTTTGTCGTGGCGTATTTTGTATTGTTGAATATAAAAGTAGAGCCTAAAAAAGAGATACCCTGGATATTTACCCTGGTGCTTTTTGTAGGAGGCGCTTCGCTTTCTGTTTTTTCGGCACAGTATATGTTGTTGGAATGGGAAGACTTTGTAAAGACCACAGACCTGATGGTGGTTACAAATATTGCATTGGTTCTGGCTGTATTCTTTTTTGTTCAGGCTTTTTCAAATGATGTGAAACTGACCTGTTATATTGCGAGCATTTTCTTTTTGGTATTTAGCTTTATTGATTATTTTGTATACAGTTTCAGAGGAAATGAGTTTACCTATGCAGACTTTAAATCAATTGGAACCGGGTTATCTGTAGCAACAAAATATACATTTACGATTAATGACAGATGTATATATGTGATATTTTTAGAAATCATTTTCATAATGATTGCGAAGAGATTGAATGTAGAGTTCAAGTCTGCAGCTCATATGAGGATAATTTCTATTCTGTTATCAATTATTGCGGTGTTGTTTGTAGCGATAAATTCAGTAGGAAGAACAACTGAGACATGGGAAATGAAGGGAACATACAGAAATGGATATTTTCTGAATTTTGTTCTGGGAATCAGAGATAGTTTTATTTCAGAGCCGGATGATTACAGCTTAGATAAGGTAAAGGAACTTGAGAAAAAATATGATGATTCAGATTCCAGTAGATCAGAGGCAGATGTGGAGAATCCCACTATTATAGTAATCATGAATGAGTCGTTTTCAGATTTATCGGTTTTGGGAGAGTTCAATACAAATAAAGAGGTAACGCCATTTATTAACTCGCTTTCAGAGAATACAGTGAAGGGATACGCTCTTTCGTCAGTATATGGTGCAAAAACTCCGAATTCAGAATGGGAATATATGACGGGCAATTCAATGGCGTTTTTGCCAGATGGCTCCGTCGTTTATCAGCAGTATATGGAAGATGAGCCCACATCAATAGTATCTACACTTAAAAATGAAGGCTATACCTGCGTTGCAATGCATCCATATTATGAGACCGGGTGGAGCAGAAATAAGGTGTATCCAAAGCTTGGATTTGATGAGAAGTATTTCATAGATGATTTTGATGAGGATAATGTATTAAGAGAATATATTACTGACCAGGAATTGTACGATGGAATAATAAAAAGATTTGAGGAAAAGGATGAAGATGAAAATCTTTTTATGATGAATATCACAATGCAAAATCATGGTGGATATGCAACAAAATACGATAATTTTAACCAGGAGATTTACAAAAACGGATATTCCTACACAGACGGAAATCAGTATCTGTCATTGCTTTATGAAAGCGATAAGGCGGTGGAAAATCTGATAAATTATTTTAAAAATGTAGATGAGCCTGTAGAGATTGTGTTTTTCGGGGACCATCAGCCGGGACTTTGTAATGAGTTTATTACTTTGCTAAATGGAAAAGGAAACTCAGGTCTTTCGGAGGATGAGCTGGAAGCTTTGTATACAGTACCGTTTTTTATTTGGACAAACTATGATACACCGGAAGAGACGGTTGAGATAACAAGCCTGAATTATCTGTCCACAATGACACTTGAGCGTGCGAATATTGATTTGCCACCTTATAATCAGTTTTTAGCTGATATGATGGAAGAGGTTCCTGCAATCAACGCAAGGGGATATTATTCAAAAAGTGAAGGCAGATACAAATACGTTGAAGACGCAACAGGTGAAGAGAAAAAGTGGATTAGAAATTACAATATATTACAATACAATTCAATGTTTGATGAGAAAAATAAAAGTAAATTTTTCTTTCCATATATAGAAAAATAGAAGCAAAAAGGAGAAAATTATGGCAAACGAAGTAACAGGACATACAAAGGTACTTGCATTATATGGTTCACCAGTAGAACACTCAGGTTCACCTGCAATGTACAATTACAGCTACAACAAACTTGGACTCGATTATATTTATGTAGCCTATGATGTAAAAGAAGACGATATGGAGGCTGCATTAAATGCAATGAGACTCTACAACATGCCGGGCGGAAATATTACAATGCCAGGTAAAAACATTGCAGTAAAATTAATGGATGAGCTTTCACCGGCAGCAGAGCTTATCGGAGCTGTAAATACAATTGTAAATAAAGATGGAAAGTTAATTGGTCACAATACAGATGGAATTGGTTTTGTAGATAATTTAAAAGACCACGGAATCAGCATTGAGAACAAGAAGCTAACAGTAGCAGGAGGCGGCGGTGCTGCAAAGGCTATTCAGTGCCAGTGCGCACTTTCAGGTGCAAGAGAAATCACTATTTTCAACAAAAAGGATGAATTTTTTGAGAGAACTCTTGAGACTGCAGAGAAGATAAAAAAAGCTGTACCGGGTATTGTTGTAAATGTATATGACATTGATGATACACAGAAGATGACAGAAGAGATTAATGATAGTGATATTTTTGTAAATGCAACGATTGTTGGAATGAAGCCTATGGATGATATGAGTGTTGTCAAGGATTTATCAGCATTAAGAGAAGGTCTTGTAGTATGTGATGTAGTATATAATCCAATAGAGACAAAGCTTTTAAGGGATGCGAAGGAAAGAGGCTGTACATGTGTAGGTGGAAAAGGAATGCTTTTATGGCAGGGAGTTGCTGCATTTAAGCTTCACACTGGTTATGATATGCCTGTGGAAGAAGTAAAAGAAAAGTTCTTTAAGGAGTAGAAGATGAATATTTTTTTAATAGGATTTATGGGAGCTGGAAAGAGTACAATTGCCAGAACACTTCAGAGTAAGCTTGACATGCCGCTTATCGAAATGGACGAGAGAATAGTAGAGGAACAGGGATGCTCGATAAATGAAATTTTCGATAGAAAAGGCGAGGCTGGTTTTAGGGACATAGAAAGCGATCTTGTAAAGAGAATTGCAAACGAGAGGGATTCAATTGTATCTTGCGGTGGAGGAGTTGTAATTAGACCGGAAAATGTGGAATATATGAAAAAAAGTGGAAAGATTGTTTTCCTGACTGCAACACCGGAGACAATATATGAGAGAGTAAAAAACGGAAAAGACAGACCGCTTTTAAACGGAAACATGAATGTGGAATACATATCGTCTCTTATGGATAAGAGAAGAGATATATATAATGCAGCATCAGATGAGAAGATTGCAACAGACAATAAGAGCAAAGATGAAATAGCTCAGGAGATTATTGAAAAATGCTTTCAGAAAGAGGACTCGCAGTAATTGAAAAATTAATAGAGAACAACAATAAAGCAGTTACGGCAAAGAGCCTGGCTGCTTCTATTGGTATGTCTGAAAGAAGTGTAAAAACGTATTTAAAAGAGGTTTCTGACTTTTGCGAAGAAAATGGCATTGAATTAGAACGTAAACCGGGAAAAGGAATCCTTGTAAGCTTCACAGATGAACAGATTGCGAAGCTACAGGATTATCTTCACAATAAACCGATTTCATATAGCAGAAGTCAGAGAATAAATTATATAGCATATATTTTGTTAAGTGGATGGGATTCATATACATATGCCCTTTTTTCAGATGAGCTGTATGTGAGTAAAAACGTGATAATAGATGATATTAATTTTCTTGCCCAGGAGTTGGAATCATTCCATATCAAAATGCATAAATTGGCTGGACACGGAGTGTCGGCAGAGGGAAGCGAATTTGATATAAGAAAAGCTCTTAGGCATTTTTGTGAATACCCTATTGGAAATAAAAACATTACAGAGAAATATGACAATAGGATGTCGATTGATGAAGCAAATCTGATAATCAACAATTATAGTCAGCTCAATTTTGAACGGGCAATAGAGACAATACAATATCTGGAAAGTGAATATGAAATATTATTTACGGATTATTCATTTCAGATGCTGGTAGTGTATATGACTATCCAGCTATTTAGAATCCACATGGGGAAAAGCATGTGTAATTATATAACACTGAATGTGGATAATCATTGTAAAAAAATGGCAGACTGTGTAAAAAAACACCTGAAAATAGCTTATGATACCAATTTAAATGAGTATGAAAGTAATTATATCTCGATTTTATTAATGAGTGCAGAGTTGCAAAATAGGGAAGTACAGCCTAATGACATAGTGTCGAAAATGGAAAAAGAGGTGATTGACTATCTGTCTATGATTCTCAATTCCAATCTCGTAGCAAATGAGCTATTAAGTGACAGTCTGCGTAGTTTTTTGCCTGCATCAATAGTCCGAACCAGATATAAAATAGAAATCAGAAATCCTTTTATCACAGAAGTTATGGAACTCTATAGCGGATTGTTTACGATTTGTTTTACGGTTTCAAAATTCTATGAAAAATATGCCCAAGCCATTCCAAGCAACCATGAAATAGCTTTTATTGCATTGCTTGTAGGAGGAGCTTTGCACAGAAATCCTATGGCAGTCAGAGCTATACTTGTTGCATCAGCAGGATTTGCAGCAGGCAATATTGTGGCTGGTAAGATTGAGAACAGAGTTCCTGATGTTGAAATAGTAAGTATATTAAGCTCAGAAAAGCTTGAACAGATAGAAGATTATGACTGCGATCTGATTCTTAGTACCATACCGACAAAGAAAAAGGATGATAGGCTTGTTCTTATTTCTCCACTTGTAAGTGCTATTGACGAAAGAAAAATCAAAGAAAAATGTTTTGAGCTTATGTCCGGACAGGGTGTGGAGAAAAGTGAGTTTGTCAATATGCTTGATGAAGAGCATATTGTATTTGAAGATAGAACACTTAGCCAAAGAAAAGTCCTTGTAAAAGGATGTCAAAAACTCATAGATGATGGCTATGTAGATAAGGAATTTTTAGATGATGTCCTTGAAAGAGAACAGGTTGAGGCCACAAATATTGGAATGGGGATTGC
The DNA here is from genome assembly GCA_045122195.1 of Agathobacter sp. Classification (GTDB taxonomy): domain Bacteria; phylum Bacillota; class Clostridia; order Lachnospirales; family Lachnospiraceae; genus Roseburia. Next base: position 152,092 of record JBGVHH010000085.1, on the reverse strand, counting down.
TATACCACATGGTAAGCCAGAACATGTAAAAATCCCAAAGATAATGCTGATAAGGCTGGAAAAATCAATAGAATGGGGAAAAGGAAATGCAGATTTAATTTTCATTCTGGCGTTGAATTTTAATAATATAAACACTACAAAAGCTTTTTTCCATGATTTTACGCGCCTGTTAAATGACGAAGAAATAGTAGGCAGACTAAGAAGGTCAGGTTCCCCAAAAGAACTTGAATTATTATTGAAAAACGAATTGCACTGGATTTAGTGTGAAGGTTTCTGTAAAGATATTTTTGCACTATGTCTGGTGCAATTTTGTATTTTGCAGAATATTGAAAATAATAAATACTCTCGATAAAATTAAACCATACTAATAAACGAAAAATCAATTGGGAGGAAACAAATATGGTAAGCAAAACAGTAGTAGTAAGAGCTGCAGAAGGATTACACATGAGACCAGCAGGAGTTATCGCAAGAGAGGCTGGAAAGTTTGAGTCAGATATCAAAATTGTATATGGCGAGAAGAGAATTAATGCAAAGAGTCTTGTAAATATCATCGCATCTTGCATTAAAAAAGATGCAGAAATTACATTTGAGTGTGATGGACCAGATGAGAACGATGCTTTAGCAAAAATGGAAGAGCTTGAGGCAGATAATTTTGGAGATTAATATGAGTTTTTAGGGGGAGGCTAAGCATGATAAAAGGTATTGCAGGTTCAGAAGGAATAGGTATTGGAAACGTTGTTATAATTGAAGAGCAGGAGGCTGTAATCGAACAGAAAACTGTTACAGATACAGAAGAACAGATTGCACGTCTTCAGAGCGCAATCGAGAAATTTGTGGCAAAAACGAATGCGATGGCGGAAAAAATGGAAAAACAGGTGGGAGCAAAGGATGCGGATATTCTGCGTGGACATATTACACTTCTTCAGGACCCTGTAATAGAAGAACAGATTTCAGCTCTTATTATAAGTTCAAAAATTACAGCCGAGATGGCACTCGATCAGGTGCTTGAGCAGACTGCCGAGATGTTTGAGCAGATACCAGATGAGTTATTGCGCCAAAGAGCAACAGATTTTAGAGATATTAAATCTAGAGTTATTAAAATTTTGTTGGGTATTGAGGAGCAGAATATCTCAGAAGTCCCAGCGGGAACAGTACTTGTTGCCCACGATTTGACACCATCAATGACCGCAGGAATTGTTCCAGAGAATATTTCTGGTATTTTGACAGAAGTAGCAGGGCGAACATCACATTCTGCAATTCTTGCAAGGGCAATGGAAATACCAGCAGTTCTAAGTATTGATGGAATTTGCTCAAAGGTAAATAACGGGGACAGGATATGCCTTAATGGAACATCTGGCGAGGTGGAGATTAATCCTGATAATGAAGTTATTGCAAGCTATCAGCATATGCTCGATGAGTATAAGAAACAAAAGGACCTTCTGAAAAAATACGCAGGTGAGCCTACTGTAACAGCGGACGGAACAAAGGTTGAGCTTGTATGCAATATAGGAAAACCAGAAGATGCTAAAAAGGCTGTTGAATGTGATGGTGAGGGAATTGGTCTTTTCCGTACAGAGTTTCTATTTATGGACAGGGACAGTCTTCCTACGGAAGAAGAACAGTTTGAAGCATACAAGACTGTAGCCGAGGCTATGAAGGGAAAACCTGTTATCATCAGAACACTTGATATTGGTGGAGATAAAGAGATTCCTTACCTGGGACTAGAGAAAGAAGATAATCCATTTCTTGGATTCAGGGCAATCAGATTTTGTCTTGAAAGAACTGACATATACAATACACAGCTTAGAGCGTTGGTAAGAGCAAGTGCATATGGAAAAATCAAAATAATGGTTCCGCTTGTAACAGGAGTGGATGAGCTTCGAAAAGTAAAAGCTATGATTGCAGAGATTATGAACCAGTTAGATTCTGAGGGGGTAGAATATAACAAAAATCTCGAAGTCGGTGTGATGATGGAGACATCAGCAGCCTGCATCATGGCAGATGTACTGGCAAAAGAGGCAGCTTTTTTTAGCATAGGAACTAATGATTTAACAGGATATACAATGGCTGTTGACCGAGGTAATGCAAAGGTAGCATATTTGTATTCAACATACAATCCAGCAGTGCTTCGTGCGATAAAGAGAATCATTGAATGCGGGAAAAAAGAAGGAATAATGGTTGGAATGTGTGGAGAAGCAGCTGCTGATCACAAGCTTATTCCGTTACTTCTTGCATTTGGACTAGATGAATTTTCAGTAAGTGCTACAAGTGTATTGAAAACTAGAAAAATTATCTCTGAGTGCAATATGGAGGCTTGTAAAAAGCTCGCTGATGAGGTAATGAAATGTACTACTGTGGAAGAAGTGCTGAAAATATTAGATAAATAATACAAAAATAGTACTTTTTCCACAAAACAATGTGGACAGTGTGGAAAAGTGGTACCATAGTACCTCTGAAATAAAACGCTATTCGTATTAAAAATATAAATTAATAAAGTTGATATGTGAGTATCATTTAATTATAATTGATAACATAAGACTATAGAAAAAGACTTGTAATATTTGAAGTTTGAGGAGGTACAAATGGATACAAGAATTAGTGACAGCATTTTATACATTGGATGTGATGATGACGATCTAGACTTATTTGAGGGACAGTATATTGTTCCAAACGGAGTTTCATACAACTCATACGTGATTATGGATGAGAAAATTGCAATTATGGATACAGCAGATGCAAGAGTAGCAGACCAGTGGATGACAAACCTAAAAGCAGCTCTCGGGGACAGAAAACCGGATTATCTTGTAGTTTCTCATATGGAGCCTGATCATGCATCCAATATCAAGATGGTTGCAGAGGAATACCCAGAGATGAAAATTGTTGGAAACGCAAAGACATTTCCAATGATGGCACAATTTTTTGACTTAGATGTATCTGAGAGAAGTGTAGTAGTAAAAGAAGGTGACACATTAAATCTCGGAGAGCATGAGCTTACTTTTGTGATGGCACCAATGGTGCATTGGCCAGAAGTAATGGTAGAGTACGAGTCAAAAGAGAAAGTACTTTTCTCGGCAGACGGATTTGGAAAATTTGGTTCATTAAAGACTGACGAAGACTGGGCATGTGAAGCAAGACGTTACTATTTCAATATCGTAGGAAAATTCGGAGCATCGGTACAGGCACTTTTAAAGAAAGCTGCTAATCTTGATATACAGACAATATGTCCACTTCACGGACCAATCTTAAAAGAAAATCTTGGATACTATATTGGATTGTATGATACATGGAGCAAATATGAGCCAGAAAGCGAAGGAATCTTCGTAGCATGTGCTTCGATTCATGGAAATACTAAGAAAGCCGCAGAGAAATTAGTTGCAAAGCTCGAAGCGACAGGAGTAAAGGTCGCTTTCTCAGATATTACAAGAGAGGACATGGCAGAAGCAGTAGAGGATGCATTCCGTTACGATAGATTAGTTCTTTGTGCAAGTACATATGATGGAGGTGTATTCCCTCCAATGGATGATTTCATACATCACTTACAGGCAAAGAATTATCAGAAGCGTACAATCGGATTTATGGAGAACGGAAGCTGGGCTCCAACTGCAGCAAAACAGATGAAAGCAGCATTTGAAAATGCGAAAGACATTACAATTCTTGATCCTGTTGTGACTATTAAATCTACATTAAATTCTGAATCGGAAGCAAAAATGGATGAACTTGTAGCTGCACTTACAAAATAAATATTAGATAATCTAAGATTTGTAGCAAAGTTGAGATAATTAGAATGGAATTTAGAGAGTCTCCTCTCTAAATTCCATTTTTTTCAGTTTAATTTAACAACAATTAGTATGTAAAATATGATAGATTAGTATTATGAGAACAATAATAGAAAAAAACGAAAAAAACATATTAGAATATTGTATAAAGAATGGCATAAAGATACCACAAACTGACTGTGGAGGTAGAGGAACCTGTGGTAAGTGTAAGGTGAGGCTGTTAAAAGATGACAAAGAGGTTTTAGCATGTAAGACACCGGCAGAAGAAGGAATGGAGATTGAGATTTCCAATAGTAATCTGCCAGATAATGAAATGATTGTTGAAGACAGAAATAGTGAACTTAAGTATAAGCCAGACAGACAGGAAGAAGGCATTGTGGGGGCATGCGATATAGGAACAACAACAGTAGTCTGCCATCTGATTGATGTAAAAACTGGAGAGATACTTAAAACTACAAGCGCTGCCAATGTCCAAAGAAGGTTCGGAGCCGATGTTGTGTCAAGAATTAGTGCGGCAAACGATAAAAATGAATTGTTACATCAGGATATAATAAGACAGATAAAGTCGATGCTTATCGATGTTACAGATGGAAAAGTTCTGAAAAAAGTATATGCGGCAGGCAATACTGTAATGAGTCACTTCCTAATAGGAGAATCACCGGCAAAAATTGGAAGAGCACCATTTATGCCGGATGAGTTATTTGGAAAAAGTTTTGGAAGGACAGATTTTTGTGATGAACTATATATTTTTCCGGCAGTAAGTGGATATGTAGGGGGAGATATTACAGCGGGAGTGATGGCGGCTGTAAATCCTGACAAGATGACGCTTTTTCTCGATATAGGAACCAATGGAGAAATGGTTCTTGGAAAGGGAGAGGAGTATTTCTGTTGCGCAACGGCAGCGGGACCAGCTTTTGAGGGCGCCGAGATTGAGATGGGCATGTCTGCGTCAAAAGGAGCAATAGACAGAGTATGGATTGAGGACAAGAAAATCTGTCATAGTGTGATAGGTGATGTGTCAGCCACAGGAATATGCGGTTCGGGGCTTGTGGACGCTGTTAAAGTATGCTTAGACATTGGGATATTAGATAATAGCGGAGAAATTAAAAATATATTTAATATTGAAAATTCGTATAAATCATACGTGGGAAGTGTATATGAAGACGAAGAGGATGATGATCTATGCATTCATTTGAGTCCAACGGTATATATCCTGCAGGAGGATATTCGAAAACTACAGCTTGCTAAGTCGGCAATTGCCACTGGTATTCAGGTACTTATGGATGAAGCTGGTGTTACAAGCGAGCAAATAGACGAAGTGGTGTTAGCTGGTGGCTTTGGGAATTATATTGATGTAGAATCAGCAGCAGCCATAGGCTTATTACCCCAAGAACTTCTCGGGAAGACCGTTGGAGCAAAGAATGCAGCAGGAGCAGGCGCGATAAATGCAGCAATTTCAGAAGAGGCATGGCTGGAATCACAGAAACTTGCAAAGCAGATGAAATACATCGAATTATCAAAGCATGAGCGATTTGAAGAACTATTTATACACAATATGAATTTTTAGTTTGATAAAGTGTACCAAAATGTTTATTATCTTAGTTGGAGAAGACTCCCACTTCTATAAGTGGTGAGTAAACAAAATTATGCAAGATAAGAGGAAGGCGAGAAAAATGAAAAGCAGAAAAGTACTTATTTTATTGACAACCATAGCAATGGGGGCAATGCTCGTTGGATGTGGCTCATCAAAGAAGGACTCCGCTGATGATTCAAAAAATACACAGATTGTAGAGTCTGAGACAGAAGAATCGGAGACAGAGGAATCAGAAACTAAGGAATCAGAGACTAAGGAATCAGAGACTAAGGATACAAAGGCTACTTCAAATACATCAGATGACAAGGCAACAGACGACAAAGCAGCAAATGATACTGATGAAATGGACATTGAGGCAGAGCTGGCCGAAATTGAAAAACAGGATAGTGCTATTTTTGATAAAATACAAAAACCTGGTGTTACGCAGACTGAAATGAATATGGCAGCAAACGAAAGCTATAAATTGTGGGATGATGAATTAAACAGCATCTGGGCAAGACTTGAGAATAAACTTAGCTCAAGTGAAATGGAAGAATTGCGTGAAGCTCAAAGAACATGGATTGCGGATAAAGAATCTGCTATAGAAATAGCTGGTGAGGAATGTGGTGGAGGAAGTATTCAGCCATTAATAGAGGCAACGAAAGGAGCCGAGCTCACGAGAGAACGAGTATATGAACTTGCAGGATTGTTAAAATAGAAAAATTAAGTTTTTTAAAAATATTTTCAAAAAATACTTGACCTTCTACCTTGTGGAAGCTGTATAAATGGGCTATACCAATCAGCCGGATGACTTGGAGGAACAAAAATGAAGATTAAGCAAGTAGAAGAACTGGTTAATATTACGAGTAAGAATATTCGCTTTTATGAAGACCAGGGGTTGCTGTTTCCAGAGAGAGCAGAAAATGGTTATCGGGAATATCATGAAAAAGAAATAGATATTTTAAAGAAAATTAAGCTATTTCGCAAGTTTGACATCTCAATCAGCGATATTAAATCCATATTAAATAATGAGAAAAGCTTGCGTGATTGCCTTGATAAGAGCATTACTGAACTGAAAAAGAGGCAAAGTGACCTAGAGAAGATGCAGATACTTGCCGAATCTATGCTAATGCAGTCTACAGAGCTCGATAGACTTGATACAGACAAGTGGATTGAGGAAGTGGATCGCATGGAGAGAAAGGGAGTGGATTTTGTGAATCTGGAAAAGGTTGATATTCACCGCAAGAAAAAAGCAGGAGCATTAATCGGTGGAACATTAATGATGTTAGCCATGGGAATTTCTATCGGAATAATAGTCTGGGCTTCAATGGAAGATCCCATTCCGTTGCCAATGCTACTATTTTTGATACTAATACCCAGCATTGTAATTATTTGCATAATTGTAGCTATATACAGTAGAATAAAGGAGATTGAAGGAGGAGAAGAGGATGAAGCTTCTAAGTATTGATTATATCCCAGGAAAAGAGATAGATGCTCTTGGAATGGTAAAAGGAACAATTGTACAGACAAAAAATGTTGGTAGAGATTTTATGGCAGGAATGAAGTCTCTTGTAGGTGGAGAGATTGTTGCATATACACAGATGCTCAATGAGGCTCGCCAGATTGCCATAAAGAGAATGGTGGATGAAGCTACTGAGTTGGGAGCAGATGCCATCATTTCTGTAAAATATGGTTCATCACAGGTAATGAACGGTGCAGCAGAAGTTATTGCTTATGGAACTGCTGTAAAAATATTAGATGACAAATAAGGAGAAAGAAATGGAGTTAGGACACGTACCAGGTACCACAATTGCAGCTATTGTGGCTGTAACAGTAATATGCTTTTTTATTCCAATACTGCTTGCGACAGTTGGAAAGGTGAGATTTAGAGGGCAAATCAGAGCTTTACTCTGGGGAGTACTTATATTTATTATTTCAGCAATGCTTCTTGAACAGATGATGCATGTCTTTGTTTTGAACATCACAGGTGGAAAGATAACAGACAATATCTGGATATATGGTTTATACGGAGCGACCGCGGCAGCTGTATTTGAAGAGACTGGCAGATATCTTGGATTTAAGTTTCTTAATAAAAAAGGAATGCTTAATCAATCAAACGGATTCATGCTTGGGGTTGGACACGGTGGAGCTGAGGCAATATTTGTAGTTGGTTTAACATACATAAGTAATTTGTTTATCGCAATGTCAATAAATTCTGGAATCCTTCAGGAAGAGCTTGTAAAAATGGATAAGGAATTGGCACAGCAGACATTTGAGCAGATATCACCACTTTGGGCAAGTCCATCATATATTTTCTGTTTAGCAGGAATAGAAAGAATATTTGCGATAGCACTTCAGATTTCATTTGCTATGCTGATGTATCAGGCAGTAAAAAATGCAGAGCAGAGAATCCTTGGAATGGTATTTTTCTTCCATTTTGCAGTGGATTTTACAGTAGTGATAGTAAGTAATTATTTTGGAAATATTGCGGCAGAAATTGCGGTAGCAATTTGTACTGTAGCAGTGGTATATGTGGCCTACACTGAGAATAAAAAGGGAAAAGCATTGGGAAAATAGTAAAATTGCACAGATAGTTTCCTAAAATTTGGTAATTTTTGGAAACACTTTTGGAGGGACACGTGATATTATAATTCTCGTAAAAACCCCCCAATACATTATATATTTTTACTATACCCCATAGTAAAATACCTTCTCCTAAAAGAACAGCGATCGACTTGCTGTTCTTTTTTTTATGTGTATAATTAATTTAGATTAGTTTGAAGATTTCGACTGGTAAAAAGGGACACTTCCAATGGAAGTGTCCAAATTAATGCTTTTTTTGTTCGGGCATTTCTAAAAGCTCCCGTACAGCTGCCTGAGCATTGGGATGCTCTCTGTAGTGTTCAACAAGAAGTCGTTCGTCTTTACTAAGCTGAACACTTTTGCCCCCTTGCTTTTTGAGGAAGGCATAATTTATATCAGGGATTTTGTAGATTTCACATAGATACAGGAATTTGTCCGCGGATGGAGGATTTTGATTACTTTCCCATCCGTAGATGGTTTTGACAGATAAGTCAATGTTGTAGTTCTTTTTTAATAAAAGCATTACATCTTTAACTTTAAGTTTGTTAAGTTTTCTGTAGAATTTCAACATTTTACCCAAATTATTGCGTTCCACTTTGGTCTCCTCCTAAGTACGTAATGCATATAAAAATGGTATATTTGGCAATTTTTTACAGCAATATTTTCTGATATATATGGAAAAAAGTTTTTTGAAAAAAACTATAAAGTATTAAAAAAATCATCCGATAAATAATGCAAGAAAGCTTATTTCAAGGAAGAAAGGAGATGCTGTTATGCGTATAGATGCATATAATCAAGTCGCACAGTTATATGGTGTTCAACAGGCTGCGAAAACACAGAAGACTCAGGGCGCTGCAAGCGTGAAGGATCAGTTGTCTATTTCACAGGCAGGTAGGGATTACCAGATCGCGAAGAAGGCAGTCTCAGAAGCTTCGGATATCAGGGAAGACAAAGTAGCTCAACTTAAAAACATGGTAGAATCTGGACAGTACCAGGTCGATGAAGGCGATTTTGCCAGCAAGTTATTAGCAAAATTCAATTCACTTTAATATCACTTTAAGAAATGAGGATTTGTTGTGGCTAGTTTAGTTGAAGAACTTATTGATGTGCTTTCAGAAGAAGAAAGACTATATAGAAAATTGAGTGAGTATGGGGAGAAGAAGCGTCAGATACTTATTGATGCTGACATTTCTGAGTTGGAAAAGCTGACTGAAGCTGAGCAGGCGGCATCCGATGAATTACTTACACTTAGCAATAAGCAGACAACTGTTCTCTCAGATATTGCCGAAGTATTAGGCAAGAGAGACGAGAAAATGACAGTCACGAAACTGATAGGGTATCTGAATACTCAGCCAGATATCCAGTCCAAGTTATCTGAAGTAAAAGACAAATTGCTTGAGGCAGCTGCACAGATGCAGAAAATAACCAGCATAAATGCTGCGTTATTACAACAGGCTATCGAGTTCACAGAGTTTGACATTACCTTGTTTAAGAGCATGAGACAGGCCCCTGAGACTGCAAATTACAATAAGAATGCATATAGTACAGGCACAATTCTTGGCAGTAGTGGGTTTGATGCCAAGCAATAACGAGGAGGAGAAAAAATGGCAAACGGATTCGGAAGTTTTTATGTTGGCAATTCTGGTTTACAGAATGCACAGAATGCAATTAATACAACGGCTAATAACCTTTCCAACGTAAACACAACTGGATATGTGCGTGAGCAGGTTAGGTTTGCAGATAAACACTATACAACAAGAAACAATCCAACAACAGGCACCAACATTCAGCAGAGTGGTCTTGGTGTTACAATCTCGGATGTGGCACATGTTCGAGATATTTTCTTAGACAAATCGTATAGACAGGAGTCAGGACGAAAAGATTTCTATACTAAGCTCCATGAGTCTACATCATATGTAGAGGACATTCTCCAGGAGTTGGATGGAGTAGAGTTTAAGGAAAGCGTGTCAGATTTGTGGCAGGCATTTCAGGAGTATGCGAAGGATCCGTCCAATTCAACAAATCAAAGTCTCGTTCTTCAAAAAGGCGAGTTGCTCCTTAGTCGTTCGAATACGGTTTATTCAAGTCTTCAGGATTACCAGGCGAATATGAACCAACAAATTAAAGAATCGGTAGATCGAGTAAATGAAATCGGTGAAGAGATATTTAAACTCAACTGTGAGATTATGAAAATAGAGGCAGGTGGGGTAGAAACTGCCATGACTTTACGTGATGAGAGAGATTTACTATTGGATGAACTATCGGGATATTTCAAGATAGAGGCAAAGGAAGACTCCGAAGGCTTTGTTTTTGTAAAAATAGAAGGCCAGACATTCATCGAATCAAATAAAAGCAATAAGATTGGTCTTATGGCTGAAAGCGGTTCTGGATTCTATACTCCATACTGGTTACACCTTACGAATGATGAGGGATTTATGCCGGTATTTAATGATGTTGCACTTCCGACTGAGCTTCAGGCTACAACAGGCAACATGCAGAAGACTAATGTATCAACAGAGCTTAATAATGATATAGGAAGCGTGAAGGCGCTTTGTATAGCCCGTGGTTCCGAATATGGTACATTCGATTTTATGTTGGAAAACAACTATGATCAGATTGAGGATTGCGTAGCAATGGAAACTCAGGCTGAGATTTCTTATCTGGTAAGACAGATAATAACAACAATGAATGATATTTTCTGTCCGAATACCACATACACTGCGGCGGATGGAACTGAATATACAGTCTTAGATGCGGAAAATTGTTCGGTAGGTGCAGATGGAAAACTGCCACCTCAGGAGCTTTTCGTGCGAGATGGATATAGCAGATATCAAGAGATGGAGATTGATGGAAAGAAATTCTATGTATACAACGAAGAGTCAGATACTGATTTATCATCGTGGTACAAATTAGGAAATGTATCTGTAAATCCTGAGTTACTCGTGGAAGTAACTAAGATGCCTTCATACAAGCAGGATGGAGCAGTTAATTATGGATTAGGGGATATAGTAACTGATGCATGGGCTAATAAAGGCATGTTCATTAACCCAAAGGACACATCCCCATGCAATTTTGAGGGATACTATGACAAAATTGTTGCAAGACTTGGAACAAGTGGAAGCATATACAAATCATCAGCAGATACACTTGAAGCAACAGTTTCATCTATTGACAATCAGAGAAGTCAGATAATGGGAGTTTCTTCAGATGAAGAGCTTACAAATATGATTAAATTTCAATCAGCATATAACGCATCAAGTCGCTACATAACCGTTATAAGTGAGATGACAGAGCTTATTGTTGGATTGATTTAGTAAGGAGGTTTTTATGTCAACATTTTTTGGGTTGCAAATCGGAAAAAGTGCACTTGGATCATTTCAGGTTGCTGTAAATACAACAGCCAATAATGTGGCAAATCTCCAGACACCAGGCTATTCAAGACAGACAGCTACACTTAAAGCGGCTGATGCGATACAGGTTACAGCTAGATATGGAAGTGTAGGAACCGGTGTAAGAGTAACGGCAATCAATCAGGAAAGAAACCTTTATTATGATACAAAGTATTGGGAGAACAATTCCTGCTACGGAAGATACGAGCAGAGACTTTACTACTTAGATCAGATTCAGAATTATTTCAAGGATGATGCATCAGTAAAAGGTTTCTCAAGCATTTTTTCGGATATGTTTTCTAGCCTTGATACATTAAAGACTAATTCGGCTGACCTAACAGTACGAAATCAGTTTGTGAACAAGGCGCAGAGCTTATGTACATACTTTAACCAGATGTATCAGAATCTGTCAGAGTTACAGGAAGATTGTAATGAGGAAATTAAAAACTCGGTAGATGAAATAAACTCAATTAGTGAGAAGATTGCTCTTTTGAACAAAGAGATAAATCAGGTTGAAACTGGAACGGGCGCTTATGCGAGTGATTTGCGCGATGAGAGAGCAAATCTTATTGATAAGCTATCAAAAATAGTTAATGTTACATATACAGAAACTGAGATACAGAATACAAATGGTGATAATCTTGGTGGAACAGATTTTTATCTGTATATAAATGGTGAGGTGTGTGTTCAGAGCAAGAATTTTAGGACATTACACTGTGAATCTGTCAGTACGAAAAACAATCAGACGGACAATGATGGACTGTACAAGATTTATTGGGATGATACAAAAATGGAATTGCCAACAATTTCCGGAGAAGCAGGCGGAAGTCTCCGTGCTCTTTTTGAGATGCGAGATGGAGACAATGGTCAGGGCTTCAAAGGAAAAGTTGTAGCAGCAGATGATTTATCATTTACAGTAGAAAATACATCAATAGAAGAACTCAATGCATTGAATCTTCCAGCTACAGGTGGAAAGATTACAGTAAATAATGTTGTGTACGAATATGACAGTTGGGAAGCTTCTGTAGATAAAGATGGAAAAATTCTATCTGTAAAATTTAATCTGAATGATTCAAAGCATGCACATAATCCTGAGAAGTCAGTGGCTAATGGACATATGCTTACAGCAGGATCTGATGTAGATGCAATGGGAATACCATATTATATGACTCAGATTAATGAGTTTGTAAGAAATTTTGCAGAATTATTCAACGATATTGAGAGTACGGCGCAGGATTTAAACGGTAATATGGCGCCAACCTTTTTTGAGGCTATTACAAAAACTGGAATGGTTTATGATTTTTTCGGAACAAAAGCATACAAAGACTTGGCAGATGGCGGAACTGCTACAATAAAGAGTGATGACAATACATACTATAGAATGACAGCAGGAAACTTTTCTGTAAATGGAGAGGTTATTGGGGATGTTTCACGTTTTGGTGCAACAGTTGATTATACAAAAACAGATGCATATGACGTAATTGATAAGCTTCTTAAACTTCAGGCGGACACAGTAGTATACAGAGGAGATAAGGCAGAGTCATTTTTGGAGACACTAATATCAGATATTTCAGTTGATACAGAGAAGGCAGATGCTTATACAACACTTTACATGAATCTGGAGAAGACAATAAATGCGGAGAGGAATTCAATAAAAGGTGTTGATGAGGACGAAGAAGCTATAAACCTTGTAAAGTACCAGAATGCTTACAATATGGCATCAAAAGTCATATCAATAATGCAGGAACTTTTAAATAAATTAATTAATGAGACAGGGGTTAGCTAAAATGATTCGCCTGCCGATATAGTAAGTATCAAAGGAGGCAGGGTATGCGAATAACAAATAATATGATTATGAGTAACGCCAAGAGCAATATTAATGGAACGAAAGTCTTGGTGGATAAGTATAATACACAGATGACTACTCAGAAGAAGATTTCTAAGGCATCAGAAGATCCGGTTATAGCAATCAGGTCTCTTAGATTGTCTACAAGTCTTTCTCATATTGACCAGTATGTGGATAACAATATCCCGGATGCAGATTCGTGGTTAGATGTGACAGAGACAGCACTTACAAATATGAAGTCTATTCTGACTGACATCAGAACACAGTGTGTAAAGGGGGCAACTGATACACTTACTGCAGAGGATAGAAATACAATTCTTCAAAGTCTGTCAGCTCTTGGAGAACAGGTTTACGCAGAGGGAAATGCAGACTATGCTGGAAGAACAGTATTTACCGGATATAGAACTTCATCCAAACTTACATTTATGGACGATACTCCTGAGACTACATATGAAATAAATCAGAATTTTACATCTGCGGATTTAAAAGAAAGTCGTTATTACACAGAAGGAGTGACAGTGCCAGCAACAATTTCAACAACTGGTACAGTGACACCGGACTGCGATACTGATGTAACAGAGCATACATACAAGAAACTACGACTTGCTTATGGTAAGACTACTGAGGATGTAAATCTCAAGGTAGATGGAGTAGATGCTACATTTAGAACATATGAGAAGAGTTCTGAATTTAACCCAGAAGGATTAGGGGCAGATGAAATTGCATATATTCAGGAGACAGGAGAATTTATTTTTGGAAAAAATGTTTCAACTGCAATTGAAGATGCCAATTCAACACTGGAAGTAACATATGTAAAGACTGGATTTGACGGTTCGGATGCAAGACCTGAATATTATTATGACTGCAAAGATATAACAGCAGCAATTTCTCTTGATGGAGATCACAAAATCATTAGAAATGGAGCTGGGGAGATTGTATATAATGATGCGGACAAGATAGTGTCATACACATATTCTGACCAGCCAATAAACTATACAGTTGCAAACAACACTAACATCACAGTGAACACACAAGCGAAGGATGTAATGGATACAAGCATCAAACGTGATGTAGAAGAAATGATAGTGGTTGTACAGAATGCAATTAATGCACATGATAAGGTTGACCAGATTGAGAAAATGATGAAGCAGGAGCAGTACAAAGCACCTGAGGCACAGGCAATTTTGCAGACATATCTGGATGCGGCAAAGCAGGAAGCAGATTATGCAGATGATAATCTACAGAAGACATACAGTCAGTACATCACGAATTTTGATGGATACATGAATAAAGTTAATTTATCAATCACAAATTCAGGTAGTACACAGAGTAGACTTACACTTATCAAGACAAGAATAGAAGATCAGCAGTCTACAATAGAGGAACTTAAATCTTCAAATGAGGATAGGGATATATCTGATATCATGATTGATTACTATGCAATGTATCAGGCATATCAGGCAAGCCTGACGGCAGCATCAAAGGTGAGTGAAAGGTCACTTTTAGATTATATTTAATTCGCGGAGCGAAAAGGAGGAATAGCCATGAGGGCAGAAACAAATTTTTTCGGGGAAGTTGACATTCCTGATGAGAAAGTAATCAGACTGGAAAACGGAATGATAGGTTTTCCAAAATTAAAGAACTTTGGATTGATTTTTGATGAGGAAAAGGGGTTAGAAAAATCAAAGATTATGTGGCTTCAGTCATTAGATGATGGGGATGTAGCATTTCCTGTAATGATGCCACACATTATAAAGGAAGATTATAATCCCACAGTTAATAATGAGATTCTTTCACCATTAGGGGAACTGGTGGATGAGAATACATTTGTTTTAGTTACAGTAACGGTTCCAAAGGACCCAAAGAAATTCACTGTAAATCTGAAAGCGCCAATTATTATCAATACAGATAATATGAAGGGAACACAGGTGATTGCAGAAGATGATTATCCTGTTAAGTTTGCGGCATACAGCCAGCTAGAAAAAGAAGAAAAGGCAGGTGAGTAGGTATGCTAGCATTATCGAGAAAAAGAGGGGAATCTCTTGTAGTAAACAACAACATAGAAATCACTATCTTAGAGATCAGAGGAGATCAGATTAAAATTGGAATCGATGCACCGAAGGATGTCTCTATCTATAGAAAAGAAGTATACCTGCAGATTCAGGAAGAGAACAAGGCATCAACAGATGTTGCTGGCCCAGATTCATTAAAAGATTTATTCTAGAAATAAAATTTAAATTAAATCCCAGATGGTTGTAAACTATCTGGGATTTTTTCCGATATAAGATTTAGAAACAGTGACAAATCTACAAGGAGGTAATTCAGATGGCAATGATAGAAGGTATTGGCGGCGCAGGAATGACTTATCAGGGAAGTGTGTCAACTGCACAGGTAAAAGCTGAGATGCAGCCTAGAATGGAAAATGCAGCAAATCAGACTGTTGCAACAGGAATAGCACAGAAGACAATGGATATGTCTACGAAGAGAACAGAAGATAATTCCGATTCTGAAGGCAGAGGTCAGCAGAACCAGGCTCAGACTTCACAGCAGAATGAGAAGATAAAAAAAGCTATAGAAGATATAAATAAAAAAGCAATGAATTCAGAAGCTATCTATGGAATTCATGAGGAGACAAATCGAGTGACTATCAAGATTGTAGACAGGACTACAAAAGAAGTTATCAAGGAACTGCCTCCAGAGAAGACACTTGACATGATTGCAAAAGCATGGGAACTGGCAGGTCTTATGGTAGATGAAAGAAGATAAGAGAGGGGGAGGAATATGCCGATAAGGATGACAGGTCTAAATTCCGGAATGGATACAGAATCTATTATTACGGAGTTGATGAAGGCCTATAGGACAAAATCAGATTCTATTGAGAAGAAGCAGACAAAGCTGTCGTGGACACAGGATGCCTGGAAGGAACTAAACAAAAAGGTATATGGATTTTATACCAATGTATCCAATTTAAAATATTCAAGCGCGTATTCTCTGAAGAAATGTAATTCCTCTGACAATACTAAGGCAACTGTTACTGCATCAGGTAATGCAGTAGCCGGAGTGCAAAAATTAAATGTACTTTCAACAGCGCAGACTGGATATTTGACAGGTGCAAAGCTAGACGACAAGGTGACAAAAGATACTTCTATGGGAAGTCTTGGTATAGCAGGAACAGAGAATAAGCTAAACATCAAGATGGGGGATGGAACTACAAAAGAAGTAACTATTGCATCGACAGATAAATTAGGGGACGTAATAGACAAGTTAAAAGAAGCTGGATTAAATGCAAATTACGATACTGGAAACAGGAGATTGTATCTAAGTGCAAAGGCATCTGGAGAAGCAGGAGATTTCGAGATAACAGCAGCAGATGACGCTTCTCAGAAAGTGCTTGATGCCTTAGGACTTAACACGGCTCCAACAGATAGCAATCAGGAAGCAGCAGTAAAACTAAATGGTTCTGATGCTGTGATTAAGCTGAATGGAGTTGAATATACAAGCACAACAAACAGCTTTTCAATCAACGGTCTTAATATCACCGCAACAGGAGTAACAGGACCTAATGATGAAGATGCAATTACGATTGCAACATCCGTTGATTCACAGGCAATCTACGACAAAATCAAGGATTTTCTTACTGAATACAATGACATCGTTAAAGAGATGAGTTCTCTTTACAATGCAGCATCAGCAAAGGGGTATGAGCCGCTTACTGATGATGAAAAAGATTCTATGACAGATAAAGAAGTGGAAAAATGGGAGTCAAAAATTAAGGACGCGCTTCTTAGAAAAGACACTACATTAAACACTCTGATGTCTTCGATGTCAACAGCAATGTCAAAGACATATGAGGTAAATGGCAAGAAATATGGACTGTCCAGCTTTGGAATTTCAACACTCAGTTATTTTACGGCAGCAGATAACGAGAAGGGCTCATATCACATTGACGGAGACAGTGATGATGCGAATACCTCAGGAAATACTGATAAACTTATGGCTGCCATTAACAACGACCCTGAAGGCGTAGTGGATTTCATGAAACAGCTTACAACAGGGCTTTATAATGCTATTGATAAGCAGATGAAATCAACAACATTAAGCTCTGCATACACCATCTACAATGATAAGCAGATGCAGAAGGAATATGATAACTATGCCAAGTTGTTAAAAGAGTGGGAAAAGAAAATTACAGCCAAAGAGGACTATTATTACAAAAAATTCAGTGCGATGGAGACTGCACTTGGAAAATTAAATTCAAGTTCAAGTTACCTGTCAGGTATGCTTGGATAATGTATTCCAGGAGGGTAAGAAATGACAAAAGGATATGCAGCATATGCAAATAGTAAGATAATGACAGCATCACCGGCAGAGCTGACATTAATGCTTTACGAAGGAGCTATCAAGTTTTGCAATATTGCAATTGTAGCTATCGAGAAAAAGGACGTAGAAAAAGCACATAATAATATCACAAAGGTGGAGAACATAATATCAGAATTCCAGATTACACTTAACAGAAACTACAAAGTTGCAGAGGATTTTGATAATGTGTATACTTATCTTAAACAGAGACTGGTAGAAGCTAATATCAAAAAGGACACAGAGATATTAGAGGAAGTGCTTGAGCACCTTCGTACTATGCGCGATACCTGGAAAGAGGTAATGAAGCTTACAGCAAATGGAACAAAAATTCAGGTGTCATAAGTTCATGCGAACAAATTACAGAAACTTATGCTAGAGTCATAGGAGTGGCAGGAAAATGTCAGAGACATACATAGAAATTTTACTACAGAGTTTAAACAAAAAAGAACAGGTTCTAAAAGAAATAATTCGTCTTGACGAATTGCAGAAGACACAGCTTTTAGATGAGCTTTGCCCGGTAGAAGACTTCGATGACACAGTTGAGGCAAAGTCAAAATGCATTGAACAGCTTGAACAGTTAGACAGTGGATTTCAGAAGGTTTATGACAGAGTGAGTGAAGAGCTAAAGGGCAACAAAGAAGCCTATGCGCAGGAGATACGCAAGATGAAAGAGCTTATTCGAAGGCTCACAGACCTAAGCGTAGAAATCCAGGCTCAGGAAGCCAGAAACAAGGACCTTATGATGAAGAAATTCGCTGATGTCAAGAAGAAGACAAAGGGATTTAGAACCAGCGGAAAGGTTGCAAGTGAATACTACAAGAATATGATGAAAATCAATAGTATTGATCCACAGTTTATGGATAATAAAAATTGATTATTCTAAAAAATAGAATATGTATAAATTAGGAAAGACTCCCACCTTCACTATGGTGGGAGTTTTTCTGTTGGGGAAAATAGCGTTATTTTCCGCTTAAAGTGGTTTAAAAAATGAGATTAAGCGAAAAATAAAATTTTATATAAAGGGTTAAGGAATAAAATAATTCTCCGATATATAAAACAGCAAGGTAAAAGAAAACAAATTTCACGGATGAGATATAAGAGGAATGTGCACGGAAGCACCTTTTCAAGGAGGAAAATACTATGGCAATGATAGTACAACACAATCTTACAGCAATGAATTCAAACAGACAGTTGGGGGTTACAACAAACTTACAGGCAAAGTCTTCTGAAAAATTAGCTTCTGGTTACAGAATCAACCGCGCAGGCGATGACGCAGCGGGACTTAAAATTTCTGAAAAAATGAGAAGCCAGATTCGTGGTCTTGATAAGGCATCAAGTAATGCTCAGGATGGTATTTCACTTATCCAGACAGCTGAAGGTGCACTTAACGAAGCGCATTCAATTCTTCAGAGAATGAACGAACTTGCAGTACAGGGTGCAAATGACACTAATGAGAACATTGACCGTGATGCAATCAATCAGGAGTTAAGCCAGTTAACAGACGAGTTAGATAGAATTTCTACAACAACTCAGTTTAACAAGCAAAATCTCTTAGATGGAACATTTGCAAGCAAGAACCTTCAGGTTAGTGCAAACGCAAATCAAAAGATTACAATCAGCATTGATAACATGAATGCTAAATCACTTGGACTTAGAAGTATCAAAGGTCAGGAGCAGGGCGCAACACAGTCAGGACATCTTCCTACATCTGTAAATTA
Organism: Agathobacter sp.; assembly: GCA_045122195.1. GTDB lineage: Bacteria > Bacillota > Clostridia > Lachnospirales > Lachnospiraceae > Roseburia. Next base: position 132,848 of record JBGVHH010000085.1, on the reverse strand, counting down.
TAAGGGAATGACTTATACTTATGATACTAGCAAAACAATGTCAGCAAATCAGGCAGCAGCTGCCGCTGAATTTAAAACTGCAATTGCAAATAAAGCAAATGTTAATCAGTATACAACATCACAGCTTGCAAGTGGATCTATTGTATATTATGCATCAAATAAAACTGATAAATTTGCAACAGCAGCAAGTGCAATGGTTAAAGATGTCAGCATAGCAACAAAGGCAATGTCTGATGATATGAAGAGTGCTACTGAATTTAAGAAATATCTTTCTACTGTGGATACAGTAGCTGAGGGAGGACCAACAGTTGCATCGTCAGGAGCAGCATACGAATTGACAACACCAAGTGTTGATACATACGCGAAGGCAAACTCAACAATTACAGCAGTTCAAGATGCAATCAACAAAGTTTCATCACAGAGATCTGCACTTGGAGCAATCCAGAACAGATTAGAGCATACAGTTGCAAACTTAGATAACGTATCAGAGAACACACAGTCAGCTGAGTCTCGTATCCGTGATACAGATATGGCATCTGAGATGGTTCAGTATAGTAAGAATAATATTCTTGCACAGGCAGGACAGTCGATGCTGGCACAGGCTAATCAGGCAACACAGGGAGTATTATCGCTTCTTCAATAATTTTTATAAAAAGTTATATACGAGAGGTTAAGTATTTGACTTAGTCTCCGATATATATATTAACAGAGGAACTTAATTCGAAGCGTACGGTCGATGAAAGGGAATCTTAACAAAACAAACTTGTAGCAAGGATGCTACACTTTATTTCAAGGAGGAAAATATTATGGCAATGGTAGTACAACACAATCTTACAGCAATGAACTCTAACCGTCAGTTGGCGGGAACAACAAGTGCACAGGCTAAGTCTTCAGAGAAGTTAGCTTCTGGTTACAGAATTAACCGTGCAGGCGATGACGCTGCAGGTCTTAAGATTTCTGAGAAAATGAGAAGTCAGATTCGTGGTCTTGACAGAGCGTCGGGAAATGCACAGGATGGTATATCACTTATTCAAACAGCTGAAGGTGCGCTTAACGAAGCGCATTCAATCCTTCAGAGAATGAATGAACTTGCAGTGCAGGGTGCAAATGATACTAATGAGAACATCGACCGTGATGCAATAAATCAGGAGTTAAGCCAGTTGACAGATGAGTTGGATAGAATTTCTACAACAACTCAGTTCAATAAGCAGAATCTCTTAGATGGAACATTCTCAAGCAAGAATCTTCAGGTTGGTGCAAATGCAAATCAGAAGATTACAATTAGCATTGACAACATGAATGCTAAATCACTTGGACTTAGAAGTATCAAAGGTCAGGAGCAGGGAGCAACACAGACAGGACATCTTCCTACATCTGTAAACTATAAGGGAATGACTTATGATTACAATACAGGAAAGACAATGTCATGGAATCAGAAAAATGCTGCATCTCAGTTTACAAAAGCAATTGCAAATGTAGCAAATGAGAATCAGTACACAACATCCCAACTTGATAGTGGATCGATTGTATATTATGCATCAAATAAAACTGACAAATATGCAACAGCAGCAAGTGCAATGGTTAAAGATATCAGCTTAGCAACAAAAGCAATGTCTGAGGATATGAAGGATGCCACTAAATTTAAGAAATATCTTTCAACAGTGGAAACTGTAGCTGAGGGTGGACCAACAGTTGCAGCATCAGGTGCAGCATATTCATTATCATCTCCAAAGGTTGATACATATGCACAGGCTAACTCTACAATTACAGCAGTACAGGATGCTATTAACAAAGTATCTTCACAGAGATCTGCACTTGGAGCAATCCAGAACAGATTAGAGCATACAGTTGCAAACTTAGATAACGTTTCAGAAAATACACAGTCAGCTGAGTCTCGTATCCGTGATACAGATATGGCATCTGAGATGGTTAACTACAGCAAGAACAATATTCTTGCACAGGCAGGACAGTCAATGCTTGCACAGGCTAACCAGTCTACTCAGGGAGTTTTATCATTACTCGGATAAAAATAGGATAAATTGGTGTAAGAAAATAAAGGAGCTGAGTTTTCAGCTCCTTTATTTGTTAGGAGATAGGGATTATGGAAGAAAAAATAAAGGAATTGCATTCAAACTTATCATTTATAGGAATGATATATTTGAATTCAGCAAGAGTGGGGAATATTGAGGCTGTTATGGAATATATGCCTCAGATATCAGAATTTGTGAATTGGTTTGTAAAAGAGAATGTATTTGGAATTGAAGACAATCTATATCAGGGCTTGTGTGGAAATTTACTTGATATAGTTAATGATATAATGCAGGCAAATCAAAATAATGATAGGGTTTTGATGCATGATGCTGTTCAATATGGATTGGTAGAATTTTTGGAAATGTTTATTGAATCAGGAGATGAAGCAAATGACAGTGTATGATAAAAATATAGAATTGTTAAATGAAAAGTTTTCGGGTATGGGGGATTTGTTTAAACTAGCTTTATCATCAAGCGAAGATGATACAATTATTACAACAAAAGAGGAATGTGAGAATGAGGTAATAATTGTAGAAAAAGACGGAAAAAATTTTTATTTATGTGGAAAGAGAGATAGAAAGTCACCTATAGAATATTGGATTAATAGTTTGGGAAGTCTTATGATGGATGCGCCAATTTTGATAGAAGGTGTGGGAAATTCTGATTATTTAATTGAACTTGTGAATAAGACTGAAAATAAAGTTACAATATTTGTGTATGAGCCATCGTTACGTATATTTGATTTCTTTCTAAATTCAGTAGATTTAAAACCATTGATGGATAAGCAGGACATAATTTTCTGGGTTGATGGTATTGATGGAATGGAAGAAAAAAATTTAGAGATAATGATAAAGAACTTGATTAGATATGAAGTCTTAAATATGAGTAGGGTATTCATTCTACCAAATTATGATGTACTATTTCCAGAAAAAACATTGACTTTTGCAAGATTGTGTAGAGACCAAAGCCAGTTTGAACTGGTAAATAGAAATACAAAAGTAAAGTTTTCAGCTGTAGTTGCCAAAAATTTGCTTGCTAATCTAAAGCATCTGATAAAAGCATATAAAACAGTTCAATATGCAGGCAAAATACCTAAAGAGGTTCCTGGAATAGTAGTTGCAGCAGGACCGTCATTAAATAAAAATATAGAGGAACTAAAAAAAGCAAAAGGTAAAGCATTCATTATTGCTACAGATACGGCAATGAAGCCATTACTTAATGCAGGAATAATACCGGATATGTATGCAGTGGTTGATGGAAAAAAACCATTATCATTAATAAATATAGAAGGGGCGCAAGATATTCCATTGTTATGTACTATTGTAGCAGCAAGCGAGGTGTTGGATTACCATAAGGGAAAGAAAATATTTTGCAATGAAGAAATAAAATTGGCCGATGATATTTTAAATCATTCCAAATATCTAAATTCGCCTATCCCGATTGGAGGATCAGTTGCTACTCACATTTTTGCTTTTATGTATATGATTGGAATAGAAACTGTCATTTTGGTAGGACAGGATTTGGCATTTACGAATAATCGTTCTCATGCTGATGGTACATTCAAGGAGTCTATGCCAGAAGTAGATACAAGCAGATTTGTTATGGTTGAGGGAAATTATGAAAAAGAAGTACCTACTTCAGATGATTTCAAGTTGTATTTGGAATGGTATGAAAAGTATATCGCAGGATTTCAATCAGAAGACCCAGAATTTAGAGTAATTAATGCTACTGAGGGTGGCGCCAAAATTGCTGGTACAGAAATTTGTACATTAAAGGATGCAATTGAAAAAGAGTGTGTTAATCATGCAGATATTCAGGAGATAATTGATTCAATAGAACCTATGCTTGATGAAGAAGGACAAAAATGGGCAACCGAATATGTAAGAGATATACCTTTAAAATGCCAAAAATTAATTGGTGATGCTAAAAAAGCAAAACAGTTATATGAGAAATTAGATAAAGTATGTAGTAGAAATAATATTGATAATAAAGAATATTTATCTATACTCAAAAAGCTGAACAAGTTGTTAAAAAATATTGAAGAGCAGGCTGTATATGATTTGGTTAGAGATGCGCTTCCCGATGCACAATATATATTAATGAATGAGCAGTATTTGGAATACGGAACACTGCAGGAAGAGGGGAAAGAAATTGCTAGGAAAGGTAAATTATATATGGAGACTATTGCTGAGTGTTCGGAAATATTTAAAAATTATTATAATGAAATTAACAAACAAGAACAATAAAGACATGATGGTAGTGTAAAATTTTAATGGGGGGAGAAATAGATGTTTGGAGAAAATGTTGCACAAGCGCTTGAATGTATGCGAGAGGAAAAATTAAACTATAAAGATTATCTTCCACCGCACGCAATTAATATAGGGGTTAATGTTTCTAAAGCGTTAAAAGATGTATGGCCGGATATAAAAGAAAAAATTAGTGGAATGATGCTAGACGAAATTCCATATGAATATCCATATCCATCAGTATGGTGGTATTCTGTTGTATGTGCTATACATAAAGATGCAAATATATTTGTGAATTTTGTTAAGTATGTGAGGAAAAATGAAGATAAATTTTCATTAAATACTTTATTTTTCTTATACTATCAATTAAAGTCAATTGCATTTGTTTCAAGTGAAACTGATAGTTATGAAGGAAAGAAAGAATTGTGGTCTCTGTATAAAGATATAATTGATGAATATGCAAGAAATGTTTCAGTTTCACTTGAACCAATTCCATTCGAGAATAGAGATAAGGATTTAATAATAGTAATTACAGAGCAATTCATATCCGTAGCACATGGTCCAACCAAGACTGCTTTAGATAGGTGTAAAGCAATTATTTCAAAAATGGGTAAAAAAGTATTATTGATTAATACAGCAGAAGTTCTTAGTAGTGTTGGAGAAATTCCGTTTTATGATGTGAAAAGTGGTTCATATATGCCTGAAAAAGTTAACGAGAATTTCCAAGAGTGGAAAGGTGTTCAGGTTCCCTATATACAATGTGAACAGAACATGCCAAATCTAGATATGCTCAATAATTTATTAAATTATATTAGAGAATTATCACCATTAAGAATAGTTTCAATAGGTGGATCGAGTGTATTGTCAAATTTGGCAAACAAAATAATTCCGGTAGTTACAGTTGGATTAAGCCCAGCTGATTTTGAGTATACAACAACATCATATCAGACTTTGAGTAGAAAAATTACAGAAACAGATATTAGACTGCTTTCGGAATTAGGAATTAATGAGAAGCATGTGATAGAAAGTGTATTTACCTCTAGTTTAAAACCGCAAACAGAAAAGATAGCAAGAGGAGAATTAGGAATTCCAGAAGATAAATTTTTAATAATTGTTGTAGGTGCCAGATTAGATCAAGAGGTAACTGATGAATTTTTAAAGACAATGAATGATGTTGTTTCTGACAAAATGATTTTATGTTTTTTAGGATATTTCAACGAATATGAGAACAAATTATCTAAATATCCAGAATTGATGAAGAATTCGAAATACCTTGGATTTTGTAATGATATTTTATCTAGAATGGAAATTTGTGATTTGTATGTAAATCCACTAAGAAAAGGTGGCGGAACTTCATGTGTAGAAGCTATGTATATGGGAGTACCAGTTGTTACGTGTGGATATGGGGATGTCTCAGTTAATGTTGGTGAGGATTTTTGGGTAGAGGATTATGATGAGATGAAATCAAAAATCTTGCAATATTACAATGATAGAGAGTTCTATGAGATAATGTCGGAAAAAGCAAGAAAAAGAACGGAGAAGCTTCTTGATACAGAGGGTGAGTTTGTTCGGATATTGGATGAGGTTGAAAAAAGGGAATTAGAAGTATAAAGGAGAAGAAATATGGGTAAGGAATACGAACAGGTGATTTCTATAATAGAGTTATTAAATCAAATAGTAAGTAATATGAAAACTACAAAATTATCTAATGAAGATATAGATAATGTTGTGATGACAATTGCTGAAGTGAATAATTCTTTATATGGAGTGGAGAGGCTAAAGTTTCAGTGTGATTATAATATTAGCACCGAGGCAGGTTATGAATGCTTTGTAGGTGAAGTTGAAGCACTGATTGAGATATGGAGAAAAACAATAGAACATAGAGAAGCTGGGAAAGAAATTGATAAGCGTTTTTGGCTATTATATGAAACTTTCAAGTACATAATGCCTGATGATATATATGTTAATACAATGAAAACTTTCTTTGCATTGCCTGAAGGTCAAAGGATAGAGTACTTATCTTTAAAAAATAGATATACTTTTTTAAATAATTCCATTGATATTACGGAAAATGACTATTCATTAATAGTAGAACATATAGAGATGATGGCTGCAAATGTTGATAAATTTCGTTGGTTATATGAACATTTGTGTGATTATAGGTCAAAATATACATTAGTTGGGATTATTGAATACTGGTTTGATTTTAATATAAATAAGCTACATAGATTAACAGAAACAGTTTATTCTGATTACTATGATTTAGATATAGTACAATGCGGTGAGGATGAGGTGTTTGTTGATTTAGGAGCGTATACCGGAGATTACGTCAGAGACTTTATCCAGACATATGGGGAGTATAAAAAGATATATGCATATGAGTTATCTCCAAGTACATTTCATACATTAGAAAGGAATACATGTGAATATTCAAATATTGAATTGCGTCAAAAAGGTGTTAGTTCAAAAGATGGGTATATGTATATGAATGATAGTCTAAATGGTGCTGGAAATAAGATTTTGGATGAGGGTGATACAAAGGTAGAGGTTGTTGCGTTAGATAGTGATATAAAAGAGAAAATTTCATTGGTAAAAATGGATATTGAGGGTGCTGAAAAAGATGCAATCATAGGTATGAAAAATCATATTGAAAATGAAAAGCCGAAATTGATGATATCGTCATATCATATACCTGAAGATATTTTTGAGGTTCCTATTCTAATTAATAGTATAAGGGACGATTATAAATTTTATATGAGATTTAATGGTTGTGGTATTTGGCCATGTGATTATGTTCTTTTTGCAGTATAAACATATTAAAATGAATTTTGTATGTAGTAGAACTACTAGTATTTTTGTGGAGAATAGCTTATGAAGACAGAACAATTAATGCCATACTTTATTAATAAAACAAACACTGTTGTTGAGGCGCTTCAGAAGATTGATTTAAACGGTAAACAGCTTTTATTTGTTGTGGATAAAAAAAGAAAACTTGAGGGTATTATCACAGATGGTGACATTCGTAGGTGGCTTCTTAAGACTGGACAATTGCAGGGGACAGTTGCAGAGTTTATGAATCCAAACCCAAAGGTTATCTGTCGTAAAGATGTCAAAAGTGCAGTTGATTTCATGAATGCAGCAAAAATTACTGCTGTGCCTGTAATAACATCAAAGGGAATTGTTTCCGACATAATTTTTCGTGATTCACCAACCACAAGTATTGAGAAGATAGAAGCTAATCTTTGTGATGTTCCAGTTGTTATTATGGCAGGGGGAAAAGGGACACGCTTATATCCTTACACAAAGATTCTTCCAAAGCCCCTCATTCCAATCGGGGATGTTCCAATCATGGAGAGAATCATTGGTAAATTCAGAGATGTAGGAGTAAAAGATTTTTATGCGACAGTAAATTATAGAAAAAGTATGATTAAGTCATATTTTAATGATCAGGTATCAGATTATAAAATCTGCTACGTTGAGGAGTCAAAGCCTCTTGGAACAGCAGGAAGTCTTACACTTTTACCTGAGAAGTTTGATAAACCTTTTATAGTGACCAACTGTGATATTTTGATTCATGCCGATTACAATGATATATATAAGTATCACATGGAATCGGGAAATGAGCTTACAATTGTGTCTGCGCTCAAAAATATCGTTGTACCATACGGAGTTATTCACTCTAGCGAAAATGGTACGATTGAGTCTATGGAGGAAAAGCCTAAGCTATCTTATTTTGTAAATACAGGTATGTACATATTAAATCCTGAGCTTGTGGATGATATCCCGAAGGATGAGTTTTTTCATATGACGCATTTGGCGGACAAGCTTATGAGTGAAGGACGTCGTGTCGGAATGTATCCTATTTCTGAAGATTCTTTCCTTGATATGGGCGAGTTCGAAGAAATGCATAGAATGGAAGAAAAATTGAATTTGAAATCGTAATAGATATGAGCTAGAAAAGAGTAATTGACACTATCCTCCTATGGTGGTACTATACCCCTATAGGAGGATAACGTTTGTGCGTTTATATCATGGTTCAAAGGATATTATTCCACTTCCAGATTACAATATAGGTAAAAGCTATAATGATTATGGTAAGGGGTTTTACTGTACACAGGAATTGGATTTAGCCTGTGAATGGGCAGTTGACAAGAATCGGGACGGATATGCTAATTGCTACGAATTAGATATGAACGGATTATCTATGCTGGATTTGAGCACAAGTGAGTATGGTTTATTAGAATGGTTGGCTATATTGCTTACGTATAGGGATATAGATATTCAGTTTCCTGTTCAGGCAGAAGCAAGGAAATATATTTTGGATAACTTTTATGTTGATATCGATTCCTATGATATAGTGAAAGGATATCGTGCTGATGACAGCTATTTCTCTTTTGCAAGAGCATTTTTAAGTAATACTATTTCGCTTCGGCAATTAGATGAAGCAATGCATTTGGGTAATCTGGGTCAGCAGATTGTATTGAAAAGTAAAGAGGCATATTCTAGGATTGAATCGAAGGGGTACATACTTGCACCTGCGTTTAAATGGTATTCCAAGAAGAAGCAGAGGGATTTATCGGCTAGGAAGTCTTTTAATAATATGCTCACTAAAGATTGGGTAAAGGGTGATATTTATGTGTACAACATCATTGATGAGGAGATGAAGAGAAATGACATACGCTTACGATAAACTCTATCTTTCAGATGCTCAGTCCAACCTTGCTACTATGCTAGACTATGCAGTATATTCGTTGAAATATGAGTTGAATTTTTTCTTTGATATGTTTCTTCAATCTAGCGTGTCGAAGAAATTTGCAGATGGTGATTTTTCTGTGATTTCTGGCAAATCTGGAGTTGAATTAGCAAGAGCGATTGTGGAAGAAAAAACTAATAAAGAATGTACTGTTCCTTATGAGAGCACTCTTCAGAAAAGCCCTGAATACTGGACGGGATGGGCTCTCGCCTATTATCAATGGTATTCTGGAGTGGATTTTTCAGTCATTGCTTCTGAAGTATCGATAACTGATATTTGTATGATGTATAGCAAATATCATGAGATGGATATTTCTCATTTTATTGAGCGGATGAATGAGTTGCGTATGGAAAATAGATGTATGACCTATCTCAAGAAAATGAGACAAAACGCTGGACTAAGTCAGAGAGAATTGGCAATTCAGACAGATATTCCTATTAAGACCATTCAACAGTATGAGCAGAGGCAGAAGAATATCAACAAGGCTCAGGCTGAGTACATTATTAGATTGAGTAAGGCACTTGCATGTAGGCCAGAGGATTTGCTAGAGAATTCTTTTATGGATAACAATACAGACAGATAAAAGAGTATATAGGATAGATGAGTAAGGGGCTGCAAAAAACGGCTCCTTATTTTTGATTCCTCTTATGTGTCAAAAAGATATTGACACATAAAGGGATTTATAGTACACTTGTGCCATAATCAAAAAGGCACATTGGGAGGTGGCTTATGAAATTAGAAGATGCATTATTGCGAATTAAAGAATTAGAAAAAGAAAACGAGGAATTGCGAGCTGTTATTAAGGAATATGAGTCGCGAAAGTATGCTGGACGAAAGAAGCATGATGAAAAGTGGATGAAATCTTATAACGATTTTGCTTTACTATACGAGGGTGGAAAATCCATTATGGAAATTGTTGAATTGTCGGATTTTAGCAGACGTACAGCATATAGATACAAAGAATATTATGATAAGATGGCCAATAGGGATAAGAATTAATTATCTTGCACTTGTTTTTAAGTGAAGTAGAATACGATAATATTTTAGAAGAAAAGACCGATATATACTTAAAGATTATTACTAGAAGGTGAAATTATGTTTGAATTAAACCAATTTATTGCTAAGTATGTTACAAAACGCCCGAGAAGTATGTTCTTGGGGGATATAGAGAAGAATAAAGAGAAGCTTTCAGAAAAGATAGAAGGAAAAACTGTACTTGTTATCGGTGGAGCTGGTAGTATAGGAAGTTCATTTATTAAAGCTGTTTTACCATTTAAACCGAAATCATTGGTTGTAGTGGACATTAATGAAAACGCTCTTGCAGAACTTACCAGGGATTTGAGAAGTACAAAAGGGATGTTTATACCAGAGGATTACATACCATATCCTATGGACTTTGCTACTTCTGTTTTTGAGAAGATGTTTAGAAGCAGAGGTGGTTTCGACATAGTTGCGAATTTTTCTGCCCATAAGCATGTTCGTAGTGAGAAGGATATTTATTCGGTTGAAGCACTTATACAGAATAACGTTCTTCATGCGAAGAGGTTGTTAGATTTATTGGCAGAATTTCCGCCCGAGGAATACTTCTGTGTTTCTACGGACAAAGCAGCTAATCCTGTAAATATAATGGGCGCAAGCAAGAGAATAATGGAGGATGTGATTTTTTCATATTCAGACAAGTTCCCGGTAAAGACTGCGAGGTTTGCAAATGTGGCTTTTTCAAATGGCTCATTGCCGGCGGGATTTCTTGCGAGAATTTCAAAACAGCAGCCACTTAGTGCACCATCGGATGTTAGGAGATACTTTGTATCACCTGAAGAGAGTGGACAGATATGTATGCTATCTTGTATGCTTGGCGCAAATAGAGAGATATTTTTCCCTAAGCTTGAGGAAGCACAGATGATGACCTTTGATGCAATTGCAACAGCTCTGTTAGAAGAGTATGGGTACGAAGTGTTAAGATGTGAATCAGATGATGAGGCTATTGAAAAATCAGAAGAATTGAAAAAAGGCGGGAAGAAGTATCCGGTACATTATTCGGGTTCGAATACATCTGGAGAGAAAGCGTTTGAAGAATTTTTTACTGAAGAAGAAAATGTAGATATGAATCGTTTTGAATCGTTGGGTGTAATTACTGAAAAGGAAATTCCTGATAAGTTGAAAATCGATGATGTTATGTCTGAGTTAGACTGTGCATTTAAGAAAATTGATTTATCAAAAGATGAAGTTGTTCAGATTATCAAAAAATACTTGCCTAATTTTGAGCATATTGAAAAAGGAAAATCACTTGATTCTAAGATGTAAATAGATGGAGGAACTAGTTATGGGGCATTTTATTCCATTATCTATTCCCAATTTTGAGGGGAATGAGAGAAAATATGTAGATGATGCAATAGACCAGGGATGGGTTTCAACCGGGGGGGCATATATTACTAAGCTTGAACAGATGATGGCAGAATATTTACATGTTGATAATGTTGCTGCATGTCAGAGTGGAACGGCAGCGCTGCATTTAGCATTAATATCATGTGGAGTGCAGCCGGGAGATATGGTTATTGTTCCTACACTTACATTTATTGCAGCAGTCAATCCGGTAAAGTATCAATTTGCAGACCCGGTCTTTATGGACTGCGATGACAGCTTGTGTATGGATTCGGTTAAGCTTCGCAAGTTTTGTGCTGAGGAATGTACAATAGAAAACGATATGCTTATTCATAAAGCAACTGGAAAAGCGGTAAAGGCAGTTGTTGTAGTGCATGTATTTGGTAATCTTGCTGATATGGAAGAGATTATGAATATTGCAGATGAATATAATCTCAAGGTGATAGAAGATGCAACGGAAGCTCTTGGATCTAGATATACGGAAGGTGTATTAGCAGGAAGGTATGCTGGTACAATTGGAGATTATGGTGCTTTTTCGTTTAATGGCAACAAGATTATAACCACTGGTGGAGGCGGCGCTATTACCTCAAGAGATTCTGCCGAGGTAGATCATATCAGATACCTTTCAACACAGGCAAAGGACGATCCGCATTATTACATCCACAATGAAGTTGGATATAACTATAGAATGACCAATCTTCAGGCGGCGCTTGGAGTGGCACAAATGGAAGAACTTCCGGAATTTGTAGAACGAAAACATAGCAATTATGATTTATATAAACAGTTATTTGATGGCCTTGAACATATGAAATTGCTAGGATTTAGAGAGGGCACATACTCGAATCAGTGGTTCTACTCATTAGAAATAGATATGGACTTTTTGAAATGTTCTCTTCGAGATGTGATTACAACATTGCAGGATAAAGGCGTTCAGACAAGAGCAATCTGGGGACTTATTCATGAGCAAAAGCCATATCAAGGGGTTATTGCGTACGAGGTGGATAAGGCACCATATTATAGTAGTTGTATTTTGAATATTCCTTGTAGTACACAGATTACTGAAGAGGAAATTCGAATTGTAGTTGATGAGATAAAAGCGTTGTTTGTGTAGGAGAGATAATGACTGATATTATACTTGTAGGTGCGGGAGGTTGCATGCGTGAGCTTGCATGGCAGATATATGAGAGCAACAAAATACATGAGGAATGGAACATTGTTGGATATGTGGATAACTGCAATGAAAATTCTTCAGATGGTGTAAAAGTTGCAGGAAAAAGTATCCCATATTTGGGAGATGACAATTTTTTGTTAAATAATAAAAGTGATATAAATGTTGTGGTTAGTGTAGGAAATCCTCATTTGAGAAAACTCCTTGTTGAAAAATATAAAGCTAATCCATTTATTCATTTTCCCAATGTGATCCTGCATAATTCTTTAATCTGTGAAGACCTGTGTATTGGTGAAGGATGTATTGTTAGTATGAATGTAAAGATTTCAACCAATGTAAAACTAGGAGATTTTGTATTTATCAATATGGATAGTACAATTTGTCATGATGGAGTAATTGGTGATTATGTGTCAATTAATCCGGCAGTTAAAATTGCTGGTACAGTTAGCATAGGAAAAGAAACTGAGGTTGGAATTGGTGCGAATGTTATTCAGGGAATTACAATTGGAAGTAATGTAGTTGTTGGTGCGGGAAGTGTCATTATTCGAGATATTGAAGATTCTTGTACCATAGTGGGAAATCCTGGAAGAAAAGTGAGATAGGTGTATGGGTGTATTAGTAATTGCAGAAGCTGGAGTAAACCATAATGGAAGTTTATCGTTGGCAAAGGAATTGGCAAAGAAAGCAAAAGAGGCCGGAGTGGATTATGTAAAATATCAGACCTTTAATCCTTCTGCTATGGTATCTAGATTTGCAGAAAAGGCAGAATATCAAAAGCAGAATACAGATTCCAAGCAAAGCCAGTTAAAAATGTTGGAAGATTTAATGCTTACATATGATGAGTTTGTTGAACTTAGAAATTATTGTGATGAAATAGGTGTGGGATTTTTATCAACAGCTTTTGATTATGAGAGCATCAACTTTCTATCAGAACTTGGATGTTCAATATGGAAAATACCATCCGGTGAGATTACAAATTATCCATATCTTGTTGAAATTGCTAAGAAACATCAACCTATTATTCTTTCAACCGGTATGTGCAATGAGCAGGAGATTGCTGATGCAATTGAAGTACTTCAATCAAATGGGGCAGGTGAAATCCGATTGTTGCATTGTACAACAGAATACCCGACACCGTTTGAGGATGTTAACCTAAAAGCTATGTGTTCGATGAAAGAGAGATTCGGTCTCGAAGTTGGATATTCGGATCATACTAAAGGAATTGAAGTTCCAATTGCAGCAGTTGCGATGGGAGCGACAATAATTGAGAAACATTTTACGCTGGACAAAAATATGGAAGGACCTGATCACAAGGCCAGCCTTGAACCGGATGAATTAAAACAGATGGTTGATTCTATTAGAAATATAGAAAAAGCTTTAGGCTCAGGCATTAAACAACCTGCAGAATCTGAGAGAAAAAATATCGCCATAGCAAGAAAGAGTATTGTGGCAAGTGTTCCAATTAGAAAAGGTGAGGTTTTTACAACAGAAAATATTACTACAAAAAGACCTGGAAATGGGATATCACCTATGCGGTGGAATGAAGTAATCGGAACATGTGCAGTAAGAGACTTTGAAGAGGATGAATTAATAGAAATATGATGACAATTACTGTTTTGACGGCAACCAGAGCAGAATATGGGTTGCTATCACCTATTATTAAGAGAATGATAAATGATGATGAAATAAACGTGAGGGTTGTAGTTACAGGGGCGCATTTATCATCTGAGTTTGGATATACATATAAGGAAATTGAAGCAGACGAAATAATAATAGATGAAAAAATTGAAATTCTTGAAGCTGGCGATGGAGCGTTAGCAGTTTCTAAAACAATGGGAAATGCTATGATTAAATTCGCAGATTATTTTGAACGAAAACGTCCCGATGCATTGATGGTTTTGGGTGATAGATATGAAACCTTATCTGTATGTTCAGCCGCAATGAATGCGCAGATACCGATTATTCATCTGTATGGTGGAGAGACAACAGAGGGAGCGATTGATGAAGCTATCAGACATTCGATTACTAAGATGAGTTATCTCCATTTTACTAGTACAGAGGAATATCGTCATCGTGTTATTCAACTGGGAGAGAATCCGAATAGGGTATTTTCAGTAGGTTCAATAGGAGTAGAAAATGCTCTAAAAATGCCATTATTATCCCAGAAAGAATTAGAGAATTCTTTGGGGATTTCTCTTGAGAAGCCATACATTGTTGCCACATATCATCCTGTTACACTGGATACGGTAAGCGTTGATGAGCAGATTAGCGAGTTTACAAAAGCTATAGATGCTAAGTCTCAATATATTTATATTATTACAAAAGCAAATGCTGATGCAGGTGGACGTAGAGTAAATGAACTGTTGGAAAACTACTCAAAAGAAAGAGACAATGTACATGTTGTAGATTCTTTGGGTGTAAAGAGGTATTTGTCAGCGCTTAAATATTGTTATATGGTGATGGGAAATTCTTCAAGTGGAATTACAGAAGTTCCTTCTTTTCATGTTCCAACAATAAATATTGGAAATAGACAAAAGGGAAGAACACATGCAGAAACTGTAATTGATTGTAAAGAGGATGCTCAAAGCATTTTGCATGCAATGGAGAAAGCTGAATCAGAGGAATTCAGGAAAGTGTGTTTGAATGCACATAATCCATTTGAAAAAGCGGACGTTGCTGAAAATATAGTATCTACGATGAAACGAGAAATGTTGGACAAATCAATTGAATTGAAGAAGTCGTTTTATGACATACCGTTTTAATAGTATGTACTCTCGGAATCTTCTGCGTATTACTGCAATCCGCGGTCGGCTTTTATCTCAGTTGGGGAAAATAAATAATTAATCAAACATCAGAAGTTGAACATTAGGAGGAATACATGAAAAATCTTGCAGTTATTTTGGCTAGAAGTGGTTCGAAGGGATTGCCAGACAAGAATATAAAAGAACTATGCGGTAAACCTCTGCTTGCATATACAGTTGAAGCCGCTATAATATCTGGAAAATATGATATTGTTCATGTTTCCACGGATAGTGAACTTTATGTAGATATTGCAAAAAAATATGGCGCAGATGTTCCGTTTTTAAGGGACGAAAAATTAGCAGGAGATAATGCAAGTAGTTGGGATGCGGTAAGATATGTTGTTGAAGAATATGAGAAGCTTGGACAGACATTTAATACTATTTCACTGTTACAACCTACTTCTCCGTTACGCGATTCGACAGACATAAGAAACGCGTTTGAGATATATGAATCGAATAAAGCAACAGGTGTAGTATCAGTTTGTGAAGTTGATCATTCGCCATTGGCGTGTAATACGCTTCCGGAAGATAATTCGCTAGATGGATTTATTGATATAAATAAGGTTGGACGACGCCAGGATATGGGAACCTACTATAGAATAAACGGAGCTATATATATCCAGAATAGAGATTTATTAATGAACGGGGAAAGTATATATAGTCAGGGTTCGTATGCATATGTTATGGATAAGAAACATTCCGTAGATATAGATGATGAGATGGATTTTTTATTTGCGCAGACACTGTTAGCAAATTGCTAATCTGCTTGACTATAAATCGTTAGTTGCATTATAAGTGAGGTTATGTAGATATTTATGTGTTGGAAACAACATGGTTACAGAATTAGGAGGGAATAGTGCAGGAGCAGGATTTTTTACAACTGGTTCAGATAGTTGAACAACAACAGAATAGAATTAATCAACTGGAAAAAACTACTCAGGTGTTGGTTAATTCCAATCGCCAGTTGATAGACTGGGTGGATGGAATTGAAAAAGAAATGCAGGACTTCAAGAATAATGTGATGTTTGAATTACATACTGAGCAGTCTGAATACGGGTTTTGGTATCCAAAGGTGAGGGGAATCGATGAAACACTCACACTTTTAATCGAGGAAGGAAAGTCCTTGGCAAGGTTTGGGGATGGTGAGTTTTCAACTATTGCAGGAAGAGTTCGCCATAAATTCCAATCAGAAATAGATGAAGAACTTGGAAAGAGACTGCTTGAAGTGTTGAATTGCGACAATGAAAATCTACTCATCGGAATTGCGAATAATTACGGTAGTCTTGATTTGTACACAGAACAGTCAAAGCGGGAAATAAGGCGTTATCTACAGCCTTCAGTCAGAAAGGAACATTTGCAGCTTTTGTCTCCTGAGACGACATATTATGATGCTTATGTTACCAGACCTTATGTGATGTATGCAGATAATAACACTGATGCGCCAGCTGAGAGGTTTGCAAGAATAAAACAGTTGTGGAATGATCGAGAGTGTGTTGTGGTAGAGGGCGCGCAGACCAAGGTGGGGGAAGGAAACGATTTATTAAAAAATGCCAAGAGTATCGAAAAAATTATCGGACCTGAAGAGAATGCATTTCGTGAGTATGATAGAATTTTGGAAGAATGCTTGAAACAACCAAAAGACAAATTATTTCTATTAGCACTAGGCCCAACAGCAACTGTTCTAGCGTGTGATTTGTGTAGAGCAGGATATCAGGCGGTGGATATTGGTCATTTGGATTTGGAATATGAATGGTTTTTAAGAGGCGAAGGTAAAAGAGTAGAAGTGCCGGGCAAGTACAATAACGAATTACCAGACACTTCTAAGAATTGTTAATTATCAAATGCAAGCTTGAACATCTCATCAAGTCGGCGAGGATAATTATATAACTCGCTGACTTTTTTATAACCATTATGAGCGATTTCACGACGTATATCGTCGTGTTCAAGATAAAAGTGAGTTTTATCTATTGCATCATCGATGCTTGAGTAAAAGTCAAAGTCTT
This sequence comes from Agathobacter sp., assembly GCA_045122195.1. Taxonomy (GTDB): domain Bacteria; phylum Bacillota; class Clostridia; order Lachnospirales; family Lachnospiraceae; genus Roseburia. The sequence goes on along the minus strand of JBGVHH010000085.1, from coordinate 115,464 downwards.
CCCCGGGAACAAAAAATTCACTCATTTCATTTTGGTAATTGCAGAGCATAAATCCTTCGCAAGCCATAATATCAAAGACTCTAAGGGAGATTCCGCTTCTTATAGCTTTGCAGGTAGGGTTTAAGTTGATTTTACTTTTGTTGAACACGATGGGCATTTCGGTCAACGTCTGAACAAAGCCTCGATTATTTATTTTATTAAGGTGCGATGTGTCACTGCCGGTATAGACATCTACGGAAAAGTGCTGGGAAAGCGCCTGTAAAAGCTTGGTTCTTTCCATAACAGTGATTTTATTTCCAATATAAAGTTGCGAAATAATCCTCTCATCGGTTAGAAAATTGTCCATAGGATACTGATAGAAATTAGGCATATGCGACTTAAAGTCATCTACGATATTAGGGGTTAGAGCTTCCTCGATGAAATAATATCCGTATATGTTTAACTGGGAATTAAGCAATGCATCCAGATATCCGGCGGTATAATCACTTATTCCTGTTAATTTGTCATATGGATTTTTCTCTGAGTATAAAGAACCTACAAAAGAAACATCGGAGGAAAATCGATTTAATGTATCCATATCAGCATTTTTTATGACCTGTTGTTTTGATGCAACATTTACAGCCAGTGGAAAATGAAATACATGCCCTGGATTAAGAGGTGATATTTCATTATATTGTTCTCTGTCAAACAAAAAAATTCGGTTACAGCTGTTCTGGATTGATTTAGCAAACAGTTCCATAACAGGAGAATCGACTATCCAACTGATGTATGGAATTTTGAAAATGTTACACACTTCTGATATGGAAGGGAAAAAATTAATAGTAAATACAGTGTCACAAGGTTTTTCTAAAAGAAAGTTGCTTACCAATTTTGCAATATCACTTAGAGAAAGCTCTTTGTTATATATTTCATCTTCAATTTGATAGACTGTATGTCCAAGTTCTTTTAAGCCGTCAATTATATCTGGCTCACATATGCTCCCATATCTGTAAAGTAAAATTTTCACGGTTCTTCTCCTTGTAGATTAAGTGTATATCCGATATAAATACATTATATCTTAGCTGAGTTATAAATACATATTTTTTTAAAGTTTTTTATAAAAAAGGTTAATCAAATGTATAAATATACGATAAAGATAGTGTAGGAGAAATTTTATGTAGGTGATACACAAGCAAAATTGATTGGAGGGCGTTATGATTACAAGTGTACAGGCGAATAAATATTCAGTTTTAGGGAATACAAATAATGTTAAGGATATGAGTAAGGTTAGTATTTCGGGGAAGGACGAAGTAGTAGCTAAAAGCAAAGAAAAGGAAGCCGCGGAAAAGAAAGATGAACAGGCAATCAAATCTGTTCAGGGTGACTTGTTGACAATATCTGATGTTGCAAAACGACGCCTCGAGGAGACAAAAATGGTAGAGCAGATTGAACTTGCTAAAGAAAATGCCACAAAAAATAATGGGGTTACGGCAAATGGAGATGTCCACCAAAATCTGGCCGCACAGAATTCCGGCATGTCAGAAGAACTTGAGAAAAAGCTTGAAAGCGAAGGTTCGGGTGAACTTAAAGGTTATTCAGAGTATGAATTAAAAGAGCTTGTAGAAGAGGGCGAGATTACTCAACGTGAATATGATGAAGAAATAGAGAAACGAAAAGAAAAAACAGAAGACAATATATGGAATCAATAACAAAAAGGGCTGTTCACTATAATCGGTGTACGGCCCTTTTTATACGAAACTATCAAGCATCATGCCTGAATAAATTGATGAAATATAAGGAGTGTTAAAATTGTGTCCAGGATTTTTGTAAGCAACAACAACTTTATTTACATAGTTCATAGGATTTACAGCGGCATTTCCTGCTTTTTCACCAATAGAATCTTTGAGCTGAGTGAGAAGATCAAAAGTAGCTTCAGCTCTATCTGGTTCAACAGCATTACTCAAGATATCTCTATCAATAGTGATTTTGCCATCATCATCAACCATAAGTCCAATGTAATCCAAGCTGGCTTGCCTACTTTTTGTGATGGAAGCCATATCTGTCAAAAGTTTATTTGAACCGTTTGCAGCAACATCATTATAAGACTGTGCAGTTGAAATAATAGAATTAAAAGCATCAACAAGCGTCTGAATGTTGTCGGCAACAGAGTCTGCATTTGTCTTGAAGCTAATATTTGTAGAATTGTTTTCTTCGTTTGGTTTTTTTAATGTTAGTTCAAAAGCGTTGTTAATGGTAAATGTATTAGAAAGCGAAGAATGCGGGGTTCCGTTTAGTGTAAAATCTGAATTCTTTGCTTCTGATTCAACATTATTAATTCCTAAAAGTCCCATGGCATACATGGAATCTTTGTTGGCGGACGGCGTAATAGAAAACAGATATTCTTCGTTTTCACTCAGACCTGTCTGAACAGAACTTAATTTAAGTGCCTTATCGCCATTTTCATTAGTGAGTACTTCTGCATCTATTCCTAATTTGGAATTATTCATTAAATTAGAAAGTTTATTAATGATATCAGCATTAGTCTCGCCTGAATTCACATTGAACTGGAATTCATAAGCTGAACTGTTAGTGTTCAAATCAAAGGAGTATGTTCCAGGATGGAAAGATAAATCATCAGCCGTCAGATAATTTCCTACATTAACCTGTGGAGTGGCAATATTGTTGATGTGTATTTCAAATTGTTCAGTAGAATTATCCTCATTTCCATCACCAATATATTTTACACCAATTGTCTCTTCATCAGAACTACGTGCAACCTTTTTTTGGAAAGAATCAGCAAATCCGCCATAGCTGTCAGAAAGTGATGCGACAACATTCTGTATTGCATTGGAATTCTCTTTAATATCAATAGCATACTTCTTTGCAGAATCAAGATTAGAAATCTTGTAAAGAGGAGATTCTTTATTGGTTTTTACTATTTTATTGTAGACTTTTCTCAAGTCGCTCTTCTTGTGTGAATCATAGCGTGAGACTTCACGGTTAGCATATGTACTTACATAATAGTCATATGCGCTATCAATTTTTGCCATATAGAACCCTCCTTTCTTCCTTGAGAAGCATGCAGAACGCATCAGGGTATAATAAATCCATTTATACATATTTATTATAACCCCAGAAAAATCAAACTGCAATCGCAAAATACTTGCATTTCTAGGGTGTTTCTACTATATATGGTATATATTGGTCAAAAAAAGAAAATTATAAGAATTATTTCAAAAAAAGGGTATTGCGTTTGAAAAATAATTATGTTATATTATACGGGCTTGGAAATAGGTCTTTTTTTTATGCCTTTTTTTAAGGCGGAGACAAACAACAATGAATTTAAACGGAGGTGGAAGTCGTGCGTACAAAAATTACATTAGCATGCACAGAGTGTCAGCGTCGTAACTACAATATGACAAAAGACAAGAAAACTCATCCGGACAGAATGGAAACCAAGAAGTATTGTAGATTCTGTAGAACTCATACAATGCACAAGGAAACAAAATAGTCTAGGAACTGAGTGAAGGAGTACATTATGGGACAGAACAAAAAAGTCGAAAAGGCTCCAAAGACAAGCTGGTTTTCGGGATTGAAAGCTGAATTTACAAAAATCAGTTGGCCTGAGAAACAGTCAGTCGTTAGACAGACTATTGCGGTAATAACTGTTACAGTTTTAACCGGTCTTTTTATTGCTCTATTGGATTTGGGTGTCCATTATGGAGTAGAGTGGCTTATTGGTTTACATTTATAGTACGGAGGCAAAGTGATTATGGCAGAAGCGAACTGGTATGTTGTTCATACCTATTCAGGTTATGAGAACAAAGTCAAAGCAAATCTTGACAAAACAATTGAAAACAGACATCTTGAGGACCAGATTCTCGAAGTGCGTGTTCCTATGGAAGACGTGACAGAGGTTAAGAATGGAGTTCGTAAACAGGTTTCCAAGAAGATGTTTCCAGGCTATGTTCTTATTCATATGATTATGAATGATGATACATGGTACGTTGTGAGAAATACCAGAGGCGTAACTGGATTTGTAGGTCCTGGAAGTAAACCAGTACCACTCACAGAAGCTGAGATGAGACCTTTAGGTATTAAGACAGAGAATGTTGTGGTTGATTTTGAAGAAGGTGATTTAATCGTCGTTATCGGTGGTGTCTGGAAAGACACAACGGGTGTTATCACTGCAATGAATCATCACAAACAGACAGTTACAATCAATGTAGAGCTGTTCGGTCGCGAGACACCGGTAGAAGTAAGTTTCGCAGATGTTAAGAAAACAAATTAAGGAGGCAATTCCAAATGGCAAAGAAAGTAGAAGGATACATTAAATTGCAGATTCCTGCTGGAAAGGCAACTCCAGCACCACCAGTTGGACCTGCACTTGGACAGCACGGTGTAAACATCGTAGAGTTCACAAAACAGTTTAATGCAAAAACAGCCGATCAGGGCGACTTAATTATCCCTGTAGTTATTACTGTATATGCAGATAGAAGTTTTAGTTTCATCACTAAGACACCACCTGCACCAGTATTAATCAAGAAAGCATGTAAAATTCAGTCTGGTTCTGGTGAACCAAACAAGAAAAAAGTTGCAAAAATCACAAAGGCACAGCTTCAGGAAATTGCAGAGCTTAAGATGCCTGATTTAAATGCTGCATCAATTGAGTCTGCTATCAGCATGATCGCTGGTACAGCTAGATCAATGGGTGTTGAAGTAGTTGACTAATTTTTGTCGACTGAAAATATATCGTTTGATATATAGAAGCTCATTATTAATGAGTGTTGTAGATAAACAAAGTGGGAGGGTCCTCTCCCGATAATACCACCAGGAGGTTACTATTTCATGAAAAGAGGAAAGAAATATCAGGACGCTGTAAAAGCATTTGACAAGAGCCAGCAGTACGATGTTGCTGAGGCTATCTCTCTTGTAAAGAAAAATGCTACAGCTAAATTTGACGAGACAATCGAGCTTCATATCAGAACTGGTTGTGATGGACGTCATGCAGAGCAGCAGATTCGTGGTGCGGTAGTATTACCACACGGAACAGGAAAAGAAGTTAAAGTATTAGTTTTCGCAAAGGGAGCTAAATTAGATGAGGCACAGGCAGCAGGAGCTGACTTCGTTGGAGGAGAGGAATTAATTCCAAAGATCCAGAACGACGGATGGTTAGATTTTGATGTTGTAGTTGCTACACCAGACATGATGGGTGTTGTTGGTCGTTTAGGACGTGTACTTGGACCAAAAGGTTTAATGCCAAACCCAAAAGCTGGTACTGTTACAATGGACGTTACAAAAGCAGTTAATGATATTAAAGCTGGTAAGATCGAGTACAGATTAGATAAGACAAACATTATCCATGTGCCAGTTGGAAAAGCATCTTTTACAGACGAGCAGTTAAACGACAACTTCCAGTCTCTTATGGGTGCAATTAATAAAGCAAAACCTGCTAGCTTAAAAGGTCAGTATATTAAGAGTGCAACTCTTACATCTACAATGGGACCTGGCGTTAAGTTAAACGTAGTTAAAATTGCTCAGTAATTTACACTGAGATATTAGTATTTACAAGACCTATCAAACGCCAAGCAAAGTTTTGCGGAAAAGTGATTGACATCCGTAATATAGTTTGATATAATTTGCAATGCATATTGCCGAAGACAGTAGGTGCCGCAAGGCGTAAACGTAGAACCTACCGAGGGAACTTTCAGATGTATTTACATCTTGAATTTGACTTATACCCTTCTGTCGACAGGCAGGAGGGTTTCTTTGATTTTTAATCAATATACCTCGTGTCTTTATGCACAAAATCTTAAAGGAGGTAAATGAATCGTGGCAAAGGTAGAACTTAAACAGCCAATCGTAGACGAGATATCTGGTGTAATCAAAGATGCTGCTTCAGTTGTAGTAGTAGATTACCGTGGACTTACAGTTGCAGAGGATACTCAGTTACGTAAACAGTTAAGAGAAGCTGGCGTGTCTTACAAAGTATACAAAAATACTTTAGTAAGCCGTGCAGTTGAAGGGACAGAGTTCGAGAGCTTAAGAGACGTACTTGAAGGACCAAGCGCATTTGCTGTATCAGCAGATGATGCAACAGCTCCAGCAAGAATCTTAGCTAAGTTCGCTAAAACAGCTCCTGCATTAGAGATTAAAGCCGGAGTAGTTGAGGGAACATATTATGATGCTGAGGGTATGAAAGCAATCGCTTCTGTACCAAGCAGAGAAGAGCTTCTTTCAAAATTACTTGGAAGCTTACAGTCACCTATTACAAACCTTGCTCGCGTTCTTAATCAGATCGCAGAGAATGGTGGCGCAGCAGATGCAGCAGTAGAGGCAGCACCAGCTGAAGAGGCTCCAGCAGCTGAATAAGAAGTTGTTCTTATATCAGACGGAGTTTTATTAACACACAACAAGAGTTGTAAAATTATTGAATATTAAATTTTTATGGAGGAAAATAAAATGGCAAAGTTAACAACAGCAGAGTTTATTGATGCTATCAAAGAGTTAAGCGTATTAGAGTTAAATGATTTAGTAAAAGCTTGTGAAGAAGAGTTCGGTGTATCTGCAGCAGCAGGAGTTGTAGTTGCAGCAGCTGGAGATGCAGCAGCAGCTGGTGAGGAGAAAACTGAGTTCGATATCGAGCTTACAGAAGTTGGACCAAACAAAGTTAAAGTTATCAAAGTTGTTCGTGAGCTTACAGGTCTTGGACTTAAAGAAGCTAAAGAAGCAGTTGATGGTGCACCAAAGGTTATCAAAGAAGCAGCAGACAAAGCTACAGCAGATGCAGCTAAGGAAGCTCTTGAGGCTGAAGGAGCAAAAGTTACTCTTAAATAGTCGCGTAAGCAACGAGAAGCGTAATCATAAAAATAAAAAGAACCGAATCGAATTTATTCGAATTCGGTTCTTTTTATTTTTATGATGTTACGCGTAAATATATATTTTGAAAAAAGTGCTTGCATTAATCTTGAAATTATAGTATAGTATACGTTGCACTATTGTGGTGCAATAGGCATAATTGCGCAAATTTTTAGAATAACTCCTATGTCAATAGGTTAATTTATACTAAAAATGCTTGCAAATAATTGTGCAAATGTGGAAAACCACAACATGTTGTTTGAACGGTGGGGTTTTTCAACACTATCTAGATAATATACTAGATTAAAATAAAAACGAGAGGTGAAACGTCAATGGAGAAAAACAGAATACGTCCAGTCACAACTGGAAGAACTATGCGTATGAGTTATTCAAGACAAAAAGAGGTTTTACAGATGCCAAATCTGATTGAAGTTCAGAAGGACTCATATCAGTGGTTTTTGGACGAAGGTCTTAAAGAGGCATTTGCAGATATCTCCCCAATCGCAGACTATAGCGGAAAGCTTAGTCTTGATTTTGTCGATTTTACATTATGCGAAGATGATGTAAAGTACACAATTCCTGAATGTAAGGAAAGAGATGCAACATACGCAGCGCCTTTAAAAGTAAAGGTTAGACTTCACAACAAAGAGACAGATGAGATTAATGAGCATGAAATTTTCATGGGTGATCTGCCTCTTATGACAGAAACAGGAACATTCGTAATTAATGGTGCAGAGCGAGTAATCGTTAGCCAGTTAGTTCGTTCCCCTGGAATCTATTATGGAATTGCCCACGATAAAGTAGGTAAGACCCTTTATTCTTGTACAGTAATTCCTAACCGTGGTGCATGGTTAGAGTATGAGACAGACTCCAATGACGTTTTTTATGTAAGAGTAGATAGAACACGTAAAGTACCAATTACAGTGCTTCTTCGTGCTCTTGGAGTAGGAACAAACCAGGCAATCCTTGACATGTTTGGAGATGAGCCAAAGATTCAGGCTTCATTCGGAAAGGATCCAGCTATCACTGAGCGCGAGCCACAGGGAAGCTATGAGGCTGGTTTATTAGAGTTATATAAAAAGATTCGTCCAGGTGAGCCACTTTCAGTTGAGAGTGCAGAAAGCCTTATTACTGCTATGTTCTTCGACCCAAGAAGATACGATTTAGCAAAAGTTGGACGTTATAAATTCAATAAAAAGCTTGCTCTTAAAAATAGAATTAGTGGACAGGTTCTTTCTGAGGATGTAGTAGATCCTTCAACAGGAGAAATCATCGCAGAAGCTGGAACAGTTGTAACAAGAGAACTTGCTGATCAGATTCAGAACGCTGCGGTTCCAGCTGTATTTATCCAGACAGAGACAAGAAATGTTAAAGTTCTTTCATCTATGATGGTTGATATTAAATCATGGATTCCAGAGCTTGACACAGAAGAACTTGGAATTAATGAACTCGTATATTATCCAGTTCTTGCTGGAATTATGGAAGAGTATGAGTCACTTGAGGATAGAATTGAAGCTATCAAGAGAGATATGGCTGATCTTATTCCAAAGCATATTACAAAAGAGGATATCTTCGCATCTATCAACTATAATATGCATCTTGAGTGGGCAATCGGACATGATGACGATATCGACCACTTAGGAAATAGACGTATTCGTGCGGTTGGTGAGTTGTTACAGAATCAGTACCGTATTGGTCTCTCTAGATTAGAGCGTGTCGTTCGTGAAAGAATGACAACTCAGGACTTAGAGGGTATTTCTCCACAGTCGTTAATTAATATTAAACCGGTAACTGCAGCTGTAAAAGAATTCTTCGGTTCTTCACAGCTTTCACAGTTCATGGATCAGAACAACCCACTTGGTGAGTTGACACATAAGAGACGTTTATCTGCACTTGGACCAGGAGGTCTCTCAAGAGATCGTGCCGGATTCGAGGTTCGAGACGTACACTATTCTCACTATGGACGTATGTGCCCTGTAGAGACACCTGAAGGACCAAACATTGGTCTTATCAACTCACTTGCTTGTTATGCAAGAATCAACGAGTATGGATTCGTAGAAGCACCTTATCGTAGAATCGATAAGACTGATCCAAAGAATCCTGTAGTTACAGAAGAAGTTGTTTATATGACAGCGGATGAAGAAGATAACTACCATGTAGCACAGGCTAATGAGAAGTTAGATGCAGAAGGACATTTTGTACGTAATTCTGTATCTGGTCGTTATAGAGAAGAGACACAGGAGTACGATAAGACTGCATTTGATTACATGGATGTATCTCCAAAGATGGTATTCTCAGTGGCTACAGCACTTATTCCATTCTTGGAGAACGATGACCCTACACGTGCCCTCATGGGATCCAACATGCAGCGTCAGGCGGTTCCACTTCTTACAACAGAAGCTCCTGCTGTAGGAACAGGTATAGAGACAAAGGCTGCAGTTGACTCAGGTGTTTGTGTAGTTGCAAAGGCTGCCGGAGAAGTTATTTCTTCAGAGTCAAATAGAATTATTGTTAAAGAAGAGGACGGAAATAAGAGAGAGTATATCCTTACAAAATTCTCTCGTTCTAACCAGTCAAACTGCTATAACCAGAGACCAATCGTATTCAAAGGTGATAAGGTTCAGGCAGGCGATGTTATCGCAGATGGTCCTTCAACATCACAGGGTGAGTTAGCCCTTGGAAAGAATCCACTTATCGGATTCATGACATGGGAAGGATACAACTACGAGGATGCCGTTCTTCTTTCAGAACGTTTAGTAGAATATGATGTTTATACATCAGTTCATATCGAAGAATACGAAGTAGAATCACGTGATACAAAACTTGGACCAGAAGAAATCACAAGAGATGTACCTGGTGTTGGTGATGATGCACTTAAAGACCTTGACGAAAGAGGAATTATTCGTGTAGGTGCAGAGGTTCGTGCCGGAGATATTCTTGTAGGAAAAGTTACTCCAAAGGGAGAGACAGAGCTTACAGCAGAAGAGAGACTTCTTCGTGCAATCTTTGGTGAGAAAGCACGTGAGGTACGTGATACATCACTTAAAGTACCACACGGTGCATATGGTATCGTAGTTGATGCAAAAGTATTTACAAGAGAAAACGGAGATGAATTATCTCCAGGAGTTAACCAGTCAGTTCGTATCTACATTGCACAGAAGAGAAAAATCTCTGTCGGTGATAAGATGGCCGGACGTCATGGTAACAAGGGTGTAGTTTCCCGTGTGCTTCCAGTTGAGGATATGCCATTCCTTCCAAATGGTCGTCCACTTGATATCGTGCTTAACCCACTCGGTGTACCATCACGAATGAACATTGGTCAGGTCCTTGAGATTCACTTAAGTCTTGCTGCAAAAGCACTTGGATTTAATGTTTCAACACCTGTATTTGATGGTGCAAACGAGGTTGATATTGAAGATACACTTCAGCTTGCAAATGATTATGTAAATCTTCCGTTCGACAAGGAAGAACTTGAAGAAGATCAGAATGCTGAGCATCCATATTGGAAAGATGCTGATGTTGAGATTTTCTATGATAAATATGTTGATATTCTTCGTGAGGATGTAATGGATTATCTTTCTATGAACAGAGATCACAGATCTCTTTGGAAGGGTGTTCCAATTTCAAAAGATGGAAAGGTACAGCTTCGTGATGGTAGAACAGGAGATTACTTCGATGGAAAAGTTACTATCGGACACATGCACTACCTGAAACTCCATCACCTTGTAGATGACAAGATCCATGCTCGTTCAACAGGTCCTTACTCATTAGTAACTCAGCAGCCACTCGGTGGAAAAGCTCAGTTCGGTGGACAGCGTTTCGGAGAGATGGAAGTTTGGGCACTGGAAGCATACGGTGCAGCATATACATTACAGGAAATCCTTACAATGAAATCAGATGATGTTATCGGACGTGTTAAGACATACGAGGCAATCATCAAGGGAGATAATATCCCAGAACCTGGTATTCCAGAGTCATTTAAGGTACTTTTGAAAGAGCTTCAGTCATTAGGACTTGATGTAAAAGTTCTTGACGAAGAAAGAAATGAAGTAGAGCTTATCGAGACAAGTGAGTATGGTAATACAGATATCAACTCAATTATTGGAAACGATAAGGACTATGCTTTTGAGGACAGCGAGTCATTTGCTCAGCATGGATTTACAAAACAGGAATTCGATGAGAATGAAGAACTCGTGGATGTTGAGGAAGAGGAATCAGAAGAAGTAGAAGATTTCTATGATGAAGAAGTTCTTGACGAAGAATAATTAGAAGGGAGTGCCAAAATGCCAGAAGTAAATAACAACGAAAACAATCAGGCAATGCAGTTTGATGCAATTCAGATTGGATTAGCATCTCCTGAGAAGATTAGAGAATGGTCACATGGTGAAGTTAAGAAACCAGAGACAATTAACTATAGAACATTGAAGCCTGAAAAGGATGGTCTTTTCTGCGAGAAGATTTTTGGACCACAGAAAGACTGGGAATGTCATTGTGGAAAATATAAAAAGATCCGTTATAAGGGCGTTGTCTGCGACCGCTGTGGAGTAGAGATTACAAAATCAAGCGTACGAAGAGAGCGTATGGGACACATCGAGCTTGCAGCTCCTGTATCTCATATCTGGTATTTCAAGGGAATCCCATCACGTATGGGACTAATCCTTGATTTATCACCAAGAGTACTTGAGAGAGTATTATATTTTGCATCTTACATCGTACTTGATCCAGGTGAGACATCTCTTGCATACAAACAGATTCTTACAGAAGCTGAGTATCAGGAAGCTTGTGACACATATGGAAGAAGTGCATTCCGTGTTGGAATGGGTGCAGAGTCAATCCGCGAGCTTCTCGAGGCAATTGATCTTGAGAAAGATTCCGAGGAATTAAAGGCAGAATTAGAGAACGCAACAGGACAGAAACGTGCAAGAATCATCAAGAGACTTGAGGTTGTTGAAGCGTTCAGAGAGTCAGGAAACAAGCCAGAGTGGATGATTATGACAGTAATCCCTGTAATCCCACCAGATCTTCGTCCAATGGTACAGTTGGATGGAGGACGTTTCGCAACATCTGACTTAAATGACTTATACAGAAGAATTATCAACCGTAACAATCGTCTTAGAAGACTCCTTGATTTAGGAGCACCTGATATTATCGTACGTAACGAAAAACGTATGCTTCAGGAAGCTGTTGATGCTCTCATCGACAATGGTCGTCGTGGACGTCCAGTAACAGGACCGGGAAACAGAGCTCTTAAATCTCTTTCAGATATGCTTAAAGGTAAGGGAGGACGTTTCCGTCAGAACTTACTCGGAAAGCGAGTTGACTACTCAGGACGTTCAGTTATCTGTGTAGAGCCAAAGCTTAAGATTTATCAGTGTGGTCTTCCAAAAGAGATGGCTATCGAGCTTTTCAAACCATTCGTAATGAAAGAGCTTGCAGCTAACGGAACAGCACACAATATCAAGAGTGCAAAGAAGATGGTTGAGAGACTTCAGCCAGAAGTATGGGATGTCTTAGAAGACGTCATTAAAGAGCATCCAGTTATGCTTAACCGTGCCCCTACTCTTCATAGATTAGGAATTCAGGCATTCGAGCCAGTACTTGTAGAAGGAAAAGCTATTAAGTTGCATCCATTGGTATGTACAGCGTTCAACGCCGATTTCGACGGAGATCAGATGGCTGTTCACCTTCCACTTACAGCAGAGGCTCAGGCTGAGTGTAGATTTATGCTTCTTTCACCAAACAACTTGCTTAAACCTTCAGACGGTGGACTTGTTGCGGTACCATCACAGGATATGATCCTTGGTGTTTACTACCTTACAATGAGAAAACTTGCTGATAGATCAAATGATCCAAAAGCAGTTGCAAGTGTAGTATCTGATAAAGTATATACAGATATTGAAGAACTTAAGAAACTTACTACTCCAGAATCAGCAGATAAAGAAGCTGAGCTTGGATTATATGATTACATCTGGTTCGAGGATGTGACTGATGGAAACCGCCGTGTACTTTGTACACCAGCAGATCTTTTTGGACGTCATTATGGAAGCGTAAACAAAGCAATGCTTGCATATGAGAATAAAGAGATTACATTACATCAGAATATTTATGTATACCGTACAGTTACACTTGAAGACGGAACAAAAAAATCAGGATTTGTTGAGACAACAGTTGGACTTCTTATTTTCAATGAGAACATTCCACAGGATCTTGGATTTGTAGACAGAACAAACCCTGAAAACGTTCTTAAATTTGAAGTTGATTTCCACGTAGGAAAGAAACAGATTAAACAGATCCTTGAGAAAGTAATCAACACTCATGGAGCGACAACTACAGCAGAAGTTCTTGATAATGTAAAAGCAATGGGTTACAAATATTCAACTCAGGCTGCCATGACAGTATCAATTTCAGATATGACAGTACCACCTCAGAAGCCACAGATGATTGAGGATGCACAGAACACTGTTGACCAGATTACAAAACAGTACAAACGTGGTCTTATTACAGATGAAGAACGTTATAAAGAAGTTGTAGAGACATGGAAAGAGACTGATGATGAGCTTACAAAAGCACTTCTTACAGGACTTGACAAGTACAACAACATCTTCATGATGGCTGATTCCGGAGCCCGTGGTTCTGATAAGCAGATTAAACAGCTTGCAGGTATGCGTGGACTTATGGCTGATACAACTGGTAGAACAATCGAGTTGCCTATCAAGTCAAACTTCCGTGAAGGTCTTGACGTACTCGAGTACTTCATGTCTGCACATGGAGCTCGTAAAGGACTTTCAGATACAGCTCTTCGTACAGCCGATTCAGGATACCTTACAAGACGTCTCGTAGACGTTTCACAGCACATGATTGTACGTGAGTCAGATTGTTGTGCAAATACAGGACGTGAGATTCCAGGAATGGTAGTTAAAGCATTCATGGAGGGACGTGAGGAAATCGAGAGCTTACAGGAAAGAATTACAGGACGTTTCGCTTGTGAGACAATCTGTGATAAAGACGGAAACGTAATCGTAAAAGCAAACCATATGATTACACCAAAGCGTGCTGCTAGAGTAATGAGCGAAGGTGTAGATGCAAATGGAAATCCAATAGAAGCAGTTAAGATTCGTACAGTACTTACATGTCGTTCACACATGGGAGTATGTGCTAAGTGTTACGGAGCAAACATGGCTACTGGTCAGGCAGTACAGGTTGGTGAGGCAATTGGTATTATCGCTGCTCAGTCAATCGGTGAGCCAGGAACACAGCTTACTATGAGAACATTCCATACTGGTGGTGTAGCAGGAAACGATATCACACAGGGTCTTCCTCGAGTAGAGGAAATTTTCGAGGCACGTAAACCAAAAGGACTTGCAATTATTACAGAGTTTGGTGGAACTGCCACAATCAAAGATACTAAGAAAAAACGTGAAGTTGTTGTAACAAACAACGAGACAGGTGAGACAAAAGCTTACCTCATTCCATATGGATCACGTATTAAGATTTTAGATGGTGCTGAGCTTGAAGCTGGTGATGAGCTTACAGAAGGTTCAGTAAATCCTCATGATATCTTAAAAATCAAAGGAGTACGTGCTGTTCAGGATTACATGCTTCGCGAAGTACAGCGTGTATACAGACTTCAGGGTGTAGAAATCAATGATAAACATATCGAAGTAATTGTTCGTCAGTGTTTACAGAAGATTAGAATTGAAGAGTCTGGTGATTCAGATCTTCTCCCAGGAAGTATGGTAGACTCACTTGACTTCTTAGAGCTTAATGAGTCACTTGAGGAGCAGGGCAAAGAGCTTGCAGTAGGATCTCAGGTATTACTTGGAATCACAAAAGCATCTCTTGCTACAAATTCATTCCTTTCAGCTGCTTCCTTCCAGGAAACAACAAAGGTATTAACAGAAGCCGCAATCAAGGGCAAAGTTGATCCACTTATCGGAATGAAAGAGAACGTTATCATCGGTAAACTTATTCCAGCTGGAACTGGTATGAAGAGATATCGTAACATTTCACTTGATAGTGATGTGAATGAAGAAGAAGTAATTGACTTCGATGATTTCTCAGATTACGAGACACATGATGGAATGATTAATATGATCGAAGTTGACGAATAAAGAAATCAAAAAATATTTAAAGAGATTCTGGCGTAGTGCTGGAATCTCTTTTTTAGTAAAACTTTTTAACTAAAAACAGCTTGACAACCATAGGATATGTTTATATAATATCTTAGCGTGCATACGGTTGCACATTTTACAAATAAAACAGGAGGTGAAATTAATGCCAACATTCAACCAGTTAGTAAGAAAAGGACGTCAGACATCTGTAAAGAAGTCTACAGCACCAGCACTTCAGAAGAGCTACAACTCTCTCCAGAAGAGACCAATCGAGACATCTTCTCCACAGAAGCGTGGTGTTTGTACAGCTGTTAAAACAGCAACTCCTAAGAAGCCTAACTCAGCTCTTAGAAAAATCGCCAGAGTTCGTCTTTCAAACGGAATCGAAGTAACTTCATACATTCCAGGTGAGGGACATAACTTACAGGAGCATAGCGTTGTTTTAATTCGTGGTGGTCGTGTTAAGGATTTACCAGGTACACGTTACCATATCATCCGTGGTACATTAGATACTGCAGGTGTTGCGAACAGAAAACAGGCTCGATCAAAATACGGCGCAAAGAGACCAAAAGCTGCTAAATAATTTAGCAAAATTGTGTATCACAAACAGAACTAAAGTAGGTTAGTGTTGGGATTACCTGGTTTAACAGGATTTCACATTTATGAATAATTCCGCACGAAACACATTAGAAAGACACATGTGAGTACCGATGAATTAATCCAAAAAAATCAATGATTAAGGAGGGAAGTAACGTGCCACGTAAAGGACATACTCAGAAAAGAGACGTATTAGCAGATCCAATGTACAACAGCAAAGTAGTTACAAAACTTGTTAATAGCATCATGTTAGATGGTAAAAAGGGTGTAGCTCAGAAGATTGTATACGGAGCATTTGCTACAGTAGAAGAGAAGACAGGAAAACCTGCTCTCGAAGTATTCGAAGAGGCTATGAACAATGTAATGCCTGCTCTCGAAGTAAAAGCTAGACGTATCGGTGGAGCAACATACCAGGTACCTATCGAGGTAAGACCAGATCGTCGTCAGGCTTTAGCACTTCGTTGGTTAACAAATTTCTCACGTGTTAGAGGAGAGAAAACTCAGGCTGAGAGATTAGCTAACGAGATCATGGATGCTGCAAACAATACAGGAGCATCTGTTAAGAGAAAAGAAGATATGCACAAGATGGCAGAAGCAAACAAAGCTTTCGCTCACTACAGATTCTAATTTTTTTACAATCTGTGTATTTGCATATTAAGACTATAAAATATAGGAGGAAAAAATCTTGGCTGGAAGAGAATATCCACTTGAGAGAACCAGAAATATTGGAATCATGGCTCATATCGATGCTGGTAAAACAACATTAACAGAGCGTATTCTTTATTATACTGGTGTTAACTATAAGATTGGTGATACTCATGAAGGTACTGCTACTATGGACTGGATGGAGCAGGAGCAGGAAAGAGGTATCACAATTACTTCAGCAGCTACTACATGTCATTGGACATTACAGGAGCAGAATCAGCCTAAAAAAGGTGCTTTAGAGCATCGTATCAATATCATTGATACTCCTGGACACGTAGACTTTACTGTAGAGGTAGAGCGTTCACTCCGTGTACTTGATGGTGCCGTTGGTGTCTTCTGTGCAAAGGGTGGTGTAGAGCCTCAGTCAGAGAACGTATGGCGTCAGGCTGACACATACAATGTACCACGTATGGCATTCATCAATAAGATGGATATCTTAGGTGCAAACTTCTACGGTGCTGTTGATCAGATCCGTGACAGATTAGGAAAGAACGCTATCGTTCTTCAGCTTCCAATTGGAAAAGAAGATGATTTCAAGGGAATCATTGATCTTTTCGAGATGAAAGCATATATTTACAATGATGATAAGGGTGATGACATCACTATTACAGATGATCTCGGAGATATGGCTGAGGATGCTGAGTTATACCACAGCGAGTTAGTAGAGAAAATCTGTGAGTTAGATGACGACCTTATGATGATGTATTTAGAAGGAGAAGAGCCAACTGTTGAGCAGATGAAGGCTGTTCTTCGTAAAGCAACATGTGAGTGTACAGCCGTACCAGTATGTTGTGGTTCCGCATACAGAAATAAAGGTGTTCAGAAGCTTCTTGATGCTGTACTTGAGTACATGCCAGCTCCAACTGACATCCCTGCTATCAAGGGTGTTGACTTAGATGGTAATGAGATTGAGAGACATTCTTCAGATGAAGAGCCATTCTCAGCTTTAGCATTCAAGATCATGGCTGACCCATTCGTAGGAAAACTTGCATTCTTCCGTGTATACTCTGGAACATGTAAGTCAGGTTCTTACATTTTAAATGCAACAAAGGATAAGAAAGAGCGTATCGGACGTATCCTTCAGATGCATGCTAATAAGAGAGAAGAATTGGATATCGTTTACTCAGGAGATATCGCAGCTGCTGTAGGATTTAAATTCACAGCTACTGGTGATACAATCTGTGATGAGCAGCATCCAGTTATCTTAGAGTCAATGGAATTCCCAGAGCCAGTTATCGAGCTCGCTATCGAGCCTAAGACAAAAGCTGGACAGGGTAAAATGGGTGAGGCTCTTGCAAAACTTGCAGAAGAAGATCCTACATTCCGTGCTCATACAGATCAGGAAACTGGTCAGACAATCATCGCTGGTATGGGTGAGCTTCACCTTGAAATCATCGTTGATCGTCTTCTTCGTGAGTTCAAAGTTGAGGCAAACGTTGGTGCACCTCAGGTTGCTTACAAAGAGACATTTACAAAACCTGTTGATCAGGAATACAAATATGCAAAACAGTCTGGTGGACGTGGACAGTACGGACACTGTAAGGTACGTTTTGAGCCAATGGATGCCAATGGAGAAGAACTCTTCAAGTTCGATTCAGAGGTTGTCGGTGGAGCTATTCCAAAAGAGTATATTCCATCAGTTGGTGAAGGTATCGAGGAGGCTACAAAGGCTGGTTCTCTTGGTGGATTCCCAGTAGTTGGTATTCATGCTACTGTATACGATGGATCTTACCATGAGGTTGACTCTTCTGAGATGGCATTCCACATTGCTGGATCTATGTGTTTCAAAGAGGCTATGGCTAAGGCTTCACCAGTATTACTCGAGCCAATCATGAAGGTAGAGGTTACAATGCCTGAAGAGTACATGGGAGATGTTATTGGTGACATTAACTCTCGTCGTGGACGTATCGAAGGTATGGATGATCTCGGCGGTGGAAAAATCGTTCGTGGTTATGTTCCACTTGCAGAGATGTTTGGATACTCTACAGACCTTCGTTCTAAGACACAGGGTCGTGGTAACTACTCAATGTTCTTCGAGAAGTATGAGCCAGTACCAAAGAACGTACAGGAAAAAGTTCTTTCTAACAAGAACGCATAATAATATATATTAGCAATTCCTCTTAATACTAAGGGGAATTGCATAAAATAACTTGAAAAAGCTAGGATTATTTTATATAATCAAAGCAGTCGGTTATAAACGAATAGACAACCCAAAAGGGTATTAAAATTTTAAGGAGGACGTTTCAAAATGGCAAAGGCTAAATTTGAAAGAAACAAAGCACATTGTAATATCGGAACTATCGGACACGTAGATCACGGTAAAACAACATTAACAGCTGCTATTACTAAAGTATTAGCTGAGAGAGTAGATGGAAACGAGAAAGTAGATTTCGAGAACATCGATAAAGCTCCAGAAGAGAGAGAGCGTGGAATCACAATTTCTACAGCTCACGTTGAGTACCAGACAGCAAAGAGACATTACGCACACGTTGACTGTCCAGGACATGCTGACTACGTAAAGAACATGATCACAGGAGCTGCTCAGATGGACGGAGCTATCCTTGTTGTTGCTGCAACTGACGGTGTTATGGCTCAGACAAAAGAGCACATCCTTCTTTCACGTCAGGTAGGTGTACCTTACATCGTTGTATTCATGAACAAATGTGACATGGTAGACGACGAAGAGCTTCTTGAGCTCGTAGAGATGGAAATCACAGAGCAGCTTGAAGAGTACGGATTCAATGATTGCCCAATCATTAAGGGATCAGCTCTTAAAGCTCTTGAAGATCCAAACAGCGAGTGGGGAGACAAAATTATCGAGCTTATGGATACAGTTGATTCTTATATCCCAGATCCAGAGCGTGATACAGACAAACCATTCCTTATGCCAGTAGAGGACGTATTCACAATCACAGGTCGTGGAACAGTTGCTACAGGTAGAGTAGAGCGTGGAACACTTCACCTCAACGAAGAGTTAGAGATTCTTGGTGTTAAAGAAGACGTTCAGAAAACAGTTGTAACTGGTATCGAGATGTTCAGAAAGATGCTTGATGAGGCTCAGGCTGGAGATAACATCGGAGCACTTCTCCGTGGTATCAACAGAGACCAGATCGTTCGTGGTCAGGTTCTTGCTAAACCAGGTTCTGTAACATGTCACCACAAATTTACAGCTCAGGTTTACGTATTAACAAAAGACGAAGGTGGACGTCATACTCCATTCTTCAACAACTATCGTCCACAGTTCTACTTCAGAACAACAGACGTAACAGGTATCTGCGAGCTTCCAGAAGGAACAGAGATGTGCATGCCTGGAGATAACGTAGAGATGACAATCGATATGATTCATCCAGTAGCTATGGAGCAGGGTCTTACATTCGCTATCCGTGAAGGTGGACGTACAGTAGGTTCTGGTCGTGTTGCTACAATCATCGAGTAATCTTTGATTTAGTATCATAGAAACTTAAATACAAGCCGCAATTCCTCATTTTATGAGGAGTTGCGGTTTTCTTTTATTTATAGAAGAATAACGAACAAAGAAAAAGCCCTTTTCAAGTTCTTCACTCAAAATGGGCTTGTGATACACGTGTTTCTAATCTTCAGCATGCGGCCAGTAATCTTCCATTCAAAATACTCTTCTTTGTGAAGTGGGTATATGAAGTTGATCCTATGTTTTCGAGCAAAGAACCTAGCCTGCACACCGTTAGCAGCGATGAAGACAAAGCAGAGCTGTATGTACCATTTAGTCATATGGAGTATGAAGAAACGTTGAAGAAAGCAAGGTCTAAATTCTGTGTATACGAACGAAGGTATGGGGAAGAAAAGTATTGGAGCGATAAGGAGTATTTGTTTGATTGGACGGATGGGGAGTTTATGTAGAGAGAATATTATGCTGTTGACATTCGATGGGAATTGTCATTAAAATTATCGTTGTGAAGGTTACTGTTAAAGGAGTGTAAATGCAAAAGAAACCTAAAAGTATTAATGCGTTAATGGCATATATGCGAGATGTAAAAGGAATAAACATTTCTGGGAGTGGTGATAAGAAAAAACTTAGATATATGGGTTATTTCCATGGATATAAGGGGTATCGATACCATAATTACCCGGCGAATACATATGCGTTCAATTCTTTTGATGAAGTGCAGGCAATCTATGATTTTGATATGGCGATTAAGACAATGTTCTATCCGGAAATAATGTTTTTGGAAACTACATTTAAAAATTATGTTTTAGAAGTAATTTTGGAAGAGTCTAAAAGTAAAAGATTTGCAGATATTTATGCTAAAGTATTAACGGATTACAAAGCATATCCGATAGGTAGTAATGAATACAAAAAAGCAATTAATAAGAGAATGAATCTTAGAAATAAAGTATATAGTCTTATTTCTAGAGATTACGGTAAGCGTTTTATAGTGAATCATTATTATGACAAAGATCAGCCGCTACCTATATGGGCAATATTTGAATTGATAAGTCTTGGCGAATTTGGCACACTGGTAGATTGCTTAGAACTCAATACCGCCAAAAAGGTCTCTAAAAGTGTGGGAATAAAGGTTACTTATGACCGAGATGGAAAACTATTACCATTGATAGTTTATGCATTAAAAGATTTAAGAAATGCGGTTGCACATAATAATACGATTTTCGATACTCGATTTAAAACAAGTAAAGTTAATTTAAGAATTGCTAAGTGTATAAGTGCAGAAACCGGAATTAATAATATCACATTTGAGTCTATAGTTGATTACGTGATCCTTATAAGCTTTATGATGAAACTATTGGAGTGCCCAAAGAAGAAAATTTTGGCGTTTATTCGATTATTTGAAAAAAATTGTGAAGAACTTAGAGGAAAGGTTTCTACATCTATCTTTAACACTATAGTTTATACAGATACCAGAAACAAGTTGAATTTATTAAAAAAATATTTGTAGAAAATTCAAAGGTTCTATTGCATAAAAGTCATCAATATGGCATAATATATTACAGAATTGCGGCGGACGTCTGCGGACTATGCCTAAGGGAGTTGGATGCGTCCGGCTTCCTTTTTTATGTTTAAGTAAAGATACACACGAAAGTGTTTTGTGTGTACTTATACTTTTATGTGTATAATAGCTTGTATTTCCTTATTTCTGTTCGCCCACCTAAGTGCATCCGAGCCGTGATACATCCGAAAAACATAATTCCGTTCGCCCATGCTACAATATCCATAGGTGGACGAAAACGATGTTGTTTAGATGCGGACAAAAAAATAGGTAAAATACCCATAAAATGAGTAAAAAATGGCAAAAAACCGTTACAAATAAGTTTCTTAATAGGCTTAAATCAGACCGTGAGGGTGGACGTACAGTTGGATCAGGCCGTGTTGCTACAATCATCGAGTAATTAAATATTATTCAGTAAATTCAAGGGTTTCAAGCTTTTGCTTGAGACCCTTTTTTCGGACAAAAGAAATACAATAGTGTTGGCGGAGTTATTTATTGTTGAGAGGATTAAGGGAGTTAAGTAATGGGGGAGGGGATATAGAAGCTATTTATATACCCACTACAATGTTTACATATGATATAATGCATGTGGGGATAACTTAATGGAACATCACAGATTGGATCCATATCCAATACCAAAAGACAAAACCCCATGATGTATAAGTGAACCATGGCTGATAGACAAATCTCTTTTAGAGTATCCGTCACGTATAGAATACGATGAAAAAGAGGACAATGTTCGCATTTATGTTCCTATGGACCTGAACAGAGCTGCAATTCTTCGTAGAATTGATAGAGTGATTGCTCACTATGGAGAAGCAACGGAAGAAAATGAGATGGAATTCAGTGTGGATGTTGGAAGATGCTACAGCACAAGATGTCAGCGTTCTTGTTGCGGAATGCAAGAGTTAATATATGAGTTGTAATAAGGTGTTTAAGACTGAATCACAGGTATGGTGATTTTCGCTATAAGATTTAGTCTTGAGCGCTTATTTTTTTGGAAGCGGGAGTTTTCTCTAACGGTTTACTCTAATAAAGATAAAAATTGAAACCAAAACACAAAACTGACCGTCTAATATATGTAAGACAAAATAAAGGACGCTTGATTTTGTTTTTACATACTTGCGCGCAGGAGAAAATGATGAACATAGAAACAAAGTTTTTAGCAAAAAAGGCACAAAGGTGTGATAAAGATGCATTTACAGAGCTGATGCAATTATATATGAAAGATATGTATCGTACCGCAATAGCAATTCTAATGAATGAGGAAGATGCAGCGGATGCTCTTCAGGATACAATTCTATCCTGTTGGGAAAAGATGGACACTTTGAAAAAGGCAGAATACTTTAAAACGTGGATGACGAGAATTCTTATAAATAATTGCTATGATATTTTAAGAAAGAAATCCATTTATATAGACTTGCAAAACTATGACGAACCTTCAAAAAATGATGAATATAATATCGAATTAAAGGAAGCTCTTGATTCTATAGATGAAAAATATCGATTGCCGATAGAGTTGTTTTATGGACAGGGCTTTAAAGTTAGGGAAATTGCTAAAATGTTGTCTTTACCACAGAATACGATAAAAACTTATCTTTCAAGAGGAAGGAAGCAACTTGCCAAATACTATGGAGAGGAGCAATAAGATTATGGAAGAGAAAAAAATATTGCCAGATGAAATAGAATTATCGGAAATTGTTTTAGCCAAAACGAATCATGCCTTTGAAAAGATTAGGCAGGAGGATACTGACAATATGAAGAATGAAAATAAGAGGAATAAAAAAGTTTTAAAACCACAGGCTGCGGCAATTGCAGGTGTGTGTTTATTAGCAGTTAGCAGCATAAGTGTAGCTGCGGCAATTAACCACTATTGGGGAAGAGGTATGAAAGGAAATCTTCAGGCTACAGATAGCCAGCAGCAGGAGCTTACCGATAAGAGAATGGCTGTAGTTTATCCTGAAAGTGAAGATTATTCATCAATGAAAATCACTCAGAATGGAGTGACTGTTGCACCTAATACTGTTATTGTGGATGACCGTTATGCATATTTATCATTTACAATCTCAGGTTATAACGTAGAGGAGGGACAGGAGCCTGACTTTGAAGAGGTAGATGTTAGTTCAAAAGATGTTGAATTAAATATGAACGGTGGAATGTATGATGGTATTGTCCCTGATGAGAAAGGAACTCCGGTTTATGAAGATGGTAAACCGCTTGAATTTGGAGAAAATGGTGACTTGATAAGTCATTACGTTGATGAAAACGGTAATATAGAATATGTGATTCAGGCATATGTTTCAGATGAAAAGAACTCTATATTAGGAAAAACAATAGATGTTGATTTTCACAATCTTGGAACAGTGTATAAAGCTGATTTTGCCAAAGCATTAGATGGAACATGGAATTTCGAAATAAAGCTTCCAGATGTTAGTTCTTCAAAGAATTTTGAAATAAATAAAAATATTGAAGGAACAGAATTTACTATCGAAAGCATTGAAATGTCACCAATTTCAATAAAAGCTAATTATTCAATAACAAATGCCCCAGAGGATAGTGAGGATGAATTTGGTATTCCACAAGTACAGGGAGTGATATTAAAGGATGGAACTAAAATTGCTTATTTGACAGACGGTGGAATCACAGGATACACAGACGAAACTCAGCAAAAAGCTATTAATGTATTTGGCTTTGATAGAGTGATTGATGTTGAACAGGTACAGTCTTTACTTATTCTGACTGGATATGAAAGTGAACCTGTAGTTGTAGAAATTCAGCGATAACCTCAGTTTTTTGTTCGATTAAAATAAGAAAAAATATTGATTTTTTATTCGTATAGAAGGTACAATAATGTATATACTTTTAAAAATCCTTTTGCTTTATAAAAGATTTTTGAATGGCATCTTAGAAGAAAAGGGGGGCGATTTTTCTTGAATAAAAAAGCAATGTATAAGTTAAGTTACGGCCTTTTTGTTCTTACAGCAAGAGAAGGGGAAAAGGACAATGGCTGTATCATTAACACCGCAATTCAGGCGGCATCAGCGCCAAACCAGATGAGTATTTGTGTGAACAAAGCAAATTATACACACGATATGATTATGAATACAGGACAATTTACAGTCTCTGTTATCAGTCAGATGGCGACATTTGATTTGTTTAAGCATTTTGGTTTTCAGACAGGAAGAGAAGTCGACAAGTTTGCCGATTTTACGGACTGCACCAGAGGAGAAAATGGTATCTTATATGTCACAAAAGGAACGAATGCCTATATTTCAGTAAAAGTCGATAAAACAGAAGACCTTGGTTCGCACACAATGTTTATCGGTGAGATAACAGATATGGATGTGTTAAGCGAGACACCATCTGCAACATATGATTATTATATGAATCATATCAAACCAAAACCGCAGGAAGTAGGCAAAACAGAAGATGGTCAGACTATCTGGAGATGTACAATTTGCGGATATGAGTACGTGGGAGAAGAACTACCAGAGGATTTTATTTGTCCTCTTTGCAAACATCCGGCATCGGATTTTGAAAAAGTAGTAAAAGTTACGGAGGGTAAACAAATGGAAAACAAATACGCAGGAACTAAAACAGAGAAAAATCTTTGGGAGGCATTTGCTGGTGAATCTCAGGCAAGAAATAAGTACACTTATTTTGCATCAGTTGCAAAAAAAGCAGGCTATGAGCAGATAGCTGCTTTATTCCTTCAGACAGCAGAGAATGAAAAAGAGCACGCAAAACTTTGGTTTAAAGCTCTTGGAGAGTTAGGTGATACGCCGACAAATCTACTTCATGCAGCAGAAGGCGAGAATGCAGAGTGGACAGATATGTATGAGAGAATGGCAAAGGATGCCGAGGAAGAAGGCTTTACTGAGTTAGCTGCACAATTCAGAGGTGTTGCTGCAATCGAGAAAATGCATGAGGAAAGATACCGTGCACTTCTAAAGAACGTAGAAGCAATGGAAGTATTCAAAAAGAGTGGTGTTACAATGTGGGAGTGCAGAAACTGCGGACACGTTGTAGTAGGACTTGAAGCACCGGAAGTATGTCCTGTATGTAATCATCCACAGGCATATTTCGAAGTGCGTAAAGAAAACTATTAATTCTATATTTTTATCTATATTTTTATCTATATTCTAATAAGGGAAATGCCCGTGGCGAAAACACAATTATCGCCACGGCGCCAAACTTCCCGAATAACATTAAAAATCTGATTTTTCTAGAGATTAATCCCATATAGAAAAATATAATATAAGTTAATATATGTAAAAGCAGAGAATTACTATAGCCGGGGATTTTTATCTCAGTTGGGGAGACTCCCACTTCTATAAATGGCGAGATGAAACATATTAGTCTCAGTGGAGGGTACAATCCCCCAACTGAGATTAAACCCGACCGCGGATTGCAGGAATGCGCAGAGGAAGATGTCAGCAAAGCTGACGCGCATTCCGCAGCAAGAACGCTGGAGCGTTCTTGAATAACTTGAAAGGGTGGAGGATGACGTAGAAACTGGCGTTTACTGCCTGAAATAAGCAAGCGGACACTAGGCAGTAAAATTTGAGGGGAAAATCCGCAAAAGAGAGAAATTTTACGGTCTGAAATATTTTTTTACAAATCCAAGCAGTAAGAAAAAATGAAACTGGAAAAATTTCGACAAAAATGGATGAAAAATTACTGCTTGTAAATAAAAAAAGGATAATGAGGGGGTAATTGATATTTTAAGTAGAATAATAAATGAGACAAAAGAACTAGAAAACATGTTACATTATGTGAGTGAGAAGAAAGATTTACTGCCGCATGGTAAGTTACGCTGTACAAGCAGTAATGGAACTGATCAATTTTTCATCGATGGAAAATATGTAAGCAAGAAAAACCAGGAATTAATAAAAAAAGTTGCGCAAAGAGAGTATTATGAGTATTTGCTCCCGGTTTTAGAAGAAAGAATCAAAGAATTACATAAAATGGAAAAGTTATATCAAGAGGATATTATTTCTGGCGGATACAGCCAGCTATGTCTGGCAAGGAAAAAGCTGGTCGAGCCAGTGAAAATGCCAATAGAGCAAAAAATAGAGCAGTTCATGGCTGAGAAATATGAACCAGGATGCTTTAAAGAAGATGATTCGACCGAATATTATACAATAAAAGGTGAACGAGTCAGATCAAAGTCAGAGAAAATAATTGCTGATGAATTATATCGTTATGAAGTGCCATATCATTATGAAAAGCCACTTATTCTACGCGATAAAGGAAAAAGTATAAAACTAAGGCCGGATTTTACAACAATAAATAGAATGAGTGGGAAAATAGTAATTTATGAACATTTGGGAATGATGGATAATCCAGAATATGTAGATAAAAATATAAACAAGCTGGATTTATATGAAAAAAGTGGATACTTACTGGGAAAAAATCTAATAATAACACATGAGACAAGTAGTAAGCCACTTAGCGTTGGTGTGGTTGATTCATATATAGAAAATTTTTTGATATAGCTTTTTGAAAACGAATTTTACAATAAGTATTTCATATTAATACCAAATAAGATAAAATTGAATATGTCGGGATGAATTTATCAAGAGTGAGGTATTTCATGAACGAGAAATTCAAACAAATTTCCGGGTTATCAAGGGAAGCTGAAGAACAAAAATTAGCAGAGGTAATTGAGATAGCCCAAGCAAATCTTGAGAAAGCACAGGAAGATATATCCAAGATGGATCAGGATGTAGCAGACCTGTATGCTTCAATCGAACACAGGGACAAGGAGTCCCTTATTCTGTGGAACGATGCCACCAAAAGACTTAGACAATTTAAAAGGGAGCTGGACAGATATGTAAAAGCCAGAAAAAAGCCATACTTTGGGCGAATTGATTTTAAGGATCCCAACATGAAGGCTGAAGAATCCTACTATATAGGACGAGTTGCAATCTCTAAATCTCCAGCGGAGCCAGTGGTAATAGATTGGAGAGCACCAATTGCGTCTGTGTATTATGAGAACTCAATTGGACCATGCCAGTATACGGTAAGTTCCGAAGGCACATTCGAGATTGACTTGTTGCGCAAGCGAACCTATACCATCGAGAATGATATTTTAAAGGATTTTTTTGACTCTGATGTTGTAGCAAATGATGACCTGTTGACAAGTTATCTTGCAAAAAACAAAAAGGCTGTTCTTGGAGAGATAATTGCGACAATTCAAAAAGAACAGAACATGATAATTCGCCGTTCTCCCAAAAACAACATGATTGTGCAGGGCTGTGCCGGTTCAGGAAAGACAACTGTTGCCATGCATAGGATATCGTATATCCTGTACAATTACGAGGATACATTCAGGCCAGAAGATTTCTACATTATCGGCAGCAACAAAATCCTTTTGAATTACATTACAAGTGTGTTGCCTGATTTGGATGTAAACGGCGTGGCGCAGATGACAATGGAGGAGCTTTTTATCAGGTTGCTCTACGAAGACTGGGACAAGAATAAATATACGATACGACAGCTTGGCAGAGAGGATGAGATAAACTGTGTAAAGGGTACAAAAGAATGGTTTGATAAACTATCTGATTTTTGCGAGAGATATGAACAAGAACTGATTCCAAGGCAGGAGATATATCTGGAAAAAAGCAATATTTTGCTTGTGGGAAAGGTATTAATTGATACATATTGTAAAGAGAATACGGGCATGTCAATCCAGGCAAAACGACTTATGCTAAACGAGATTCTGATGTCTAAATATGAGAATGAAGTTCAGGGAAAAAATGTCACATACACGTCAGCCGAGAAGAAAAGTATGGAGAAAAAGTATTCTGCTTACTTTGGAAAGGATGAATGGAAGGGTAGTATTTTTGAGGAATATAACAGATTCCTAAAAGAGCAGAATATTACTATTCCTGAGAATTCATTTGATGTATACGACCTTGCAGCTCTGGCTTATTTGTACAAGAGAATAAAGGAAATTGATCCAATAAGAGAGGCAAGTCATGTTGTAATTGATGAAGCACAGGATTTTGGTATGATGGCATACTGTTGTCTGCATTATTGCATGCGTGGCTGTACATATACGATTATGGGAGACACATCCCAGAATATTCATTTCGGATATGGACTAAACGATTGGGAGGAGCTTCGCAAGCTTGTTCTCACAGGAACTTATGATGCATTTGGACTTTTGAAAAAAAGTTATAGAAATACTGTTGAGATATCCAATTTTGCAACAAATATTTTACGCCACGGTAATTTTTCGATTTATCCGGTGGAACCGATTGTAAGACATGGTGAAGATGTAAAAATCGAAAAATGTACTGATATTTTTCAGATGTATGCAAAATCTGTTGCGCAGATAAAAAAATGGCAGACTGAAGGTTATGAAACCATAGCTATTGTATGTCGTGATGAAAAAGAAACAAGGGAAGTATGGGAGAAGTTAAGCTGCTATATTGACCTTGCTGACGGAACGCAGCCTGATGCAGAATTTGGAAATGGAATAATGGTTCTTCCGGTTTCATATACCAAGGGTCTTGAGTTTGATACGGTTCTTCTTTTTAATCCAACGAGAGAGCATTATCCATGTGAGGATACATATGTGAAGCTTCTTTATGTTGCCGCGACAAGAGCTCTGCATCAGCTTGTCGTCATATGTGATGATAATCTGACTGGTTTGATTGCAAATCCTGTACCAGAGGATAAGCATCAGCAGGAGCTTTTTGCACCGACCCTTACAAAAGCCTATGAGTATGAAAAACAAAAGCTGACTGAAAAGGAGAAGAATAAGCAAAGAGTTGCCGAAGGCGCTAAGGATATGCGTGAGCGCAACTATATCGGTCCGAAACGAATTGTAATAAATGAAAATAAAACGGTTTCCACAAATAAAGCAACGCAACAAGAACCAGTAATAAAATCAAAAACCCATTCAAAAGATATAAACGTAAATCAACCGAAAAATGAATCAGAATACCAATTCTTGTCGGTACCTGATAATGATAGGCTAAAGCCTAAGGGACACAGCAAGTCAGATTTTTCCATTCGCTGGATAAACAAGAAAAAGGACTGTGTGGAAATGACAAGTCAGGCAGGCCTGCTTCGAGTTATGCCGATTGCATCTGACATCATAAGAGTGACCTTTAGCAAGGGTCAGTCTGCCAGCATGGAGTCTGGTTACTTTGACAAAAAGGCAAAGCCTGGCACTCAGTTTAAAGTTCGTGAAAACAAGGATATGGTTGAGATTACAACAGTATCTCTTAAAGCAGTAATCGAGAAGAAAAACGGTGCAGTGCAGTTTTTTAGCATGGATGGAAAGCTGCTATTATCAGAGAAAAAGACTGAGCCACGTCAGATAGAGGATAATCAGAACTGGACATATTTTGACTGGGATAAGAGGGAGAAGCTGAAAGCCCGAGGAATTCTTCGGACTGACGTCAGGGATATAACAGCTAAAGCCAGATACATCTCTTTTGGAGGGAAAAATCTTAGAATGCCTTTTATTCTATCAGGAAAAGGTTATGGCATTGGGGTTGCGGCAGAGGATACTGTTTTGTACTGCAATATTCCAACTTACGGTAATTATGTTAATTGTGACAATAGCAGGCAGATTGATTATTATTTTGTTTTTGGAGGAAACAATGAAAAAACACTGGATTTGTACCAGACAATTTTGGGAAAATAAAGTAGTTGCAAAAGTTGTCATAGCAAGGTAATGTGTAAATATAAAGGATAGTATTGCATACCATGGAGGTACATAATATGTTTCAGACCAAAATAGAAGCCAGACAAGGCCTGAAGATAATTATTGTTGGCTGTGGAAAGGTTGGATCGACCTTGATAGAGCAGTTAAGTAAGGAAGGCCATGACATTATTATTATCGATAAAAATGCTGAAAAAGTTCAGAATATGGCGAATATGTATGATGTTATGGGTATTGTCGGAAACGGAGCCAGTTATAGTGTACAGATGGAGGCAGGAATAGAAAGTACAGATTTGCTTATTGCAGTTACTGAATCTGATGAGTTAAATCTATTGTGTTGTACTGTTGCAAAGCGTGTGGGTAACTGTGCGGCCATTGCCAGAGTTAGAAACCCTGATTACAGTATGGAGGTAACATATCTTCGTGAAAAGCTTGGGCTTGCCATGATTATTAATCCAGAGTTAGAGGCTGCAAAAGAAGCAGCACGAATACTGTACTTGCCAACAGCTCTTGAAGTGAACTCCTTTGCACATGGACAGGCAGAGATGATTAAATTCAAAATTCCTGAAGGGAATACTTTGGATGGAATGGAGATTTCATATTTAGGTAAAAACATAGCACCTAATATTCTGATTTGCGCCATAGAGCGCAATGGAGAGGTTCATATTCCATCAGGAAATTTTATAATGGGAAAAGGGGATATTATATCATTTGCAGCTACTCACAAGGTGGCAAAGAAGTTTCTTAAAGATATAGGATTTAAAACCAATCAGGTAAAAAACACCATGATTATTGGTGGCGGCAAGGCGGCGTATTACCTTGCACAACAGCTTATAAATACAGGAATCCAGGTAAAAATCATCGAGCAGAATAAGGATCGTTGTGAGGAGTTGAGTGTGCTCCTGCCAAAGGCAATCATCATAAATGGAGATGGTACTGATTCGGAATTACTAAAAGAAGAAGGCATTGAATATGTGGAGTCATTTGTTCCTCTGACAGGAATCGATGAAGAAAATATTATGCTGACACTTCATGCAAGACAGGTTTCAAAAGCTAAGGTGATTACCAAGATTAACCGTATCACTTTTAAGGTTGTAATAAGTAACCTTGATTTGGGAAGTCTGATATACCCACGTATTATTACATCCGAGGCAATTATTGCTTATGTTCGAGCAAAAAAAGCATCCATGAACAGCAATATTGAGACTCTGTATCATATGTTTGACTATAGAGCAGAAGCCATTGAATTTCGTGTAGATAAAGAGTCTGCAGTGACAAATATTTCTCTTGTTGAGCTTCCACTTAAGAAGAACCTGCTAATAGCATTTATAAACAGAAATGGTTCGATTTTTATTCCTAGTGGACGGGATTGTATCAAGGTTGGAGATACGGTCATGATTGTGACTACTCATACAGGATTAAATGATATCCAGGATATTTTGAGCAAAAAGGAGAACAAGCATGAATAGTTCGATTATTCGATATATTTTGGGGTATGTACTAAAAATCGAAGGCTTCCTGATGCTTTTACCATGTGTAGTTGCTGTTATTTATTGTGAGAGAAATGGCGTATATTTCCTTGAAGTAGCAATGCTTTGTCTGTTGCTGGGAGTTGTAATGACTCTTAGAAAACCTCAAAATACAGTTTTTTATTTAAAAGAAGGTTGCGTAATTACTTCGTTGAGCTGGATATTCTTAAGTTTGTTTGGATGTCTTCCGTTCGTATTAAGCGGGGAGATACCTTCTTTTACAGATGCATTGTTTGAAACTATTTCGGGATTTACCACAACTGGTGCAAGTATTTTATCAGATGTTGAGAGTTTGAGTTATTGCTCATTGTTCTGGAGAAGCTTTACCCATTGGATTGGTGGAATGGGAGTGCTGGTTTTCCTTCTGGCAATAGTTCCTATGAGTGGAGGCTCACACATTAATCTGATGCGTGCGGAAAGTCCGGGACCTTCAGTTGGAAAACTGGTTCCAAAGGTAAAGTATACAGCACGTATATTGTATGGAATATATCTGGCGCTTACAATTCTGGAATTTATTTTCCTGTTGGCAGGCGGTATGCCGGTATTTGATGCAATTACAACCAGTTTTGGAACAGCCGGAACAGGTGGATTTGGTATAAAAAATGACAGTTTGATGAGTTATTCCTCCTATTTGCAGTGGGTAGTAACTATATTTATGATTTTGTTCGGAGTCAATTTCAATGCCTACTATTTTATATTGTTTCGCAATTTTAGAAAGGCATTTTCCATGGAGGAAGTACGATGCTATTTTCTGATTGTCATTTCAGCAATAGGCATTATTTTTGTTGATATATTAAGTCAATGTGCAGGAATATTTGATGCTTTGACAAAGTCAGCTTTTCAGGTTGGCTCCATCATAACCACTACGGGATTTTCTACTGTGGATTTTAACCTATGGCCTCAGACGTCAAAAACCATTCTGGTACTGTTGATGTTTATTGGTGCCTGTGCAGGAAGTACAGGTGGAGGAATCAAGGTTTCTCGTTTTGTAGTATTATTCAAAACTATTATTAAGGAATTAAACTCATACATACATCCGAAGAGCATCAAGAAAATCAAGATTGACGGCAAGCCGGTTGAACATGAAGTGGTACGTGCCATAAACGTATATTTTATTACTTTTATGATTGTTTTTTCCATTTCAGTTTTTATTGTTTCCTTTGAAGGAAAGGACCTGGTCACAAATTTTACAGCTGTTGTCGCTACGATAAACAACATAGGTCCTGGTCTTGAACTTGTAGGACCTACTCAGAACTTTGGAGGATTCTCTGCTGTAACAAAATATGTATTGATGTTTGATATGCTGGCAGGAAGATTGGAACTATTTCCGCTGCTGATACTTTTACATCCGGCTATGTGGAAGGAATTAGTTAGCAGCAAGGTGCGAGCAAAAAATAAAGCTTTTTGAAAATAATTATCTATGCTGATTTCGCCATTCTCTTGGTGATACACCGTTTATATTTTTAAAGGCACGTGAAAAATGAAGCTGATTTTCGTATCCTACAGCAGAACCGATTTCTGCAATGGATAAGGAGGTCAGCTTTAATAATTCTGTAGCTTTAGTCATACGATACTTCATTAGAAATTCCTGTGGAGAACATCCAATGGAATTGTGAAAAATTTTTCCAAAATAGCTGCGGTTAATTCCACAGACAGCAGCGATTTCTTCTATAGTGATTTCATTCTGAAAATTCTGCTCAATGTAGTTGAGAGCTTCTTTGATATAGTAATCACTCATCCTGCCACTCTGTACTAACTTTGTCGATTTTACAGACTGGATAAGATAATCAAAAAAAAGATAAAGATGTCCAATAAGATGAAAAGGAGATTCCTTTGCATGATGGACAATATACAGCATTTCATTCATTAATTGTTCTCGCAAATCCTTGGAGTTAGCTTGATATACAGGAGTAT
Source organism: Agathobacter sp. (assembly GCA_045122195.1). GTDB lineage: Bacteria > Bacillota > Clostridia > Lachnospirales > Lachnospiraceae > Roseburia. The sequence continues at coordinate 82,106 of JBGVHH010000085.1, read as the reverse complement.
TGACAGAAAGCTCCGTTAAGCTAAACGCTTCTTTTACTTTAAGACCATCAAATTCAATCCATATATATTCCCAAGGAAGATTTTGATCCGCATAATAAGTTGTAATCTGTTCTGGAAAAATTAAGAATCCCTGTCCACTTTTTATTGAATATGTTTGAGTTTCTCCCTTTGCATTGTCTGCCATGAGCGTACCTGTACCTGAAATAACATAGTGAAATAAATAGTGATTTCGCTTTGCAGGTCCAAATGAATGCCCAGGTTCACACTGCTCAAAACCATATTGGTACATACATAAATCTATGAAATTCTCGTTTGGAAAAATGTTAAATAAAAAATTGCTCATTTTAGCTCCCAGTATAATTTATACCCAAATGCGACATTATTTAATATTATAGCACAAAATAAAGCATTTGGATATAAAAGATGAAAAATACCGCTATTTATAGGTAGCATATTGGTATGTTACAATCAAATTATCAAAAAGCGGAAGAAAAAAATAGTTGGAAGGAGAGAAAATATGTCAAAAAGAAGCATAAAAAAAGTAATGTCAGTGGCTATTGGAATTATGATGGTCATGACAAATTTTACTGGATGCAAACAGAGTTCGACGAGTGGAAAAGTGGAAGTAGAAATGGTTAACTACAAACCGGAAGCGGTAGAGACCTTCAAGAAAATTGAAGAACGTTTTAATGAAACACATGATGATATCCACCTGACAATTGATTCGCCGAATGAAGCTATGACGGTGTTAAAGACGAGATTTATCAGGGAGGATTATCCTGATATTGTGGGAATAGGAGGAGATATAAACTACTCAAATTTCCTTGATGCAGATTTATTCATGGACATTTCTGATCTTGAGGAAATCGGAACGGTAAAACAATCTTATCTTGATATTGATAAAGAATTGGAGTTTGTACCCCAGGATGGAACATATGCTTTACCGTATGCGGCTAATGCAGCAGGAATTTTGTATAACAAGGATATGTTTGAGGAGCATGGATGGGAAATCCCACAAACATGGAGTGAATTTCTTGCTTTGTGTGATGAAATTGAAGCTGAAGGAATTCAACCTCTTTATTTAGGATACAAAGATACATGGACATGTCTTGCACCTTGGAATGCACTGGCAGTTGGACTGACTGATTCGGATACCTGCAACAAAGTAAATTTGGGAAATACAACTTTTACAAAAGAGTATAGAGAAGTTGCTGAAAAGATGAAGGTGTTGCTTGATTATGCAGAGCCAAATCCATATGCATATGGATATAATGATGCGTGCACAGCTTTTGCAAGAGAGCAGTCAGCAATGTATCCGATTGGAAGCTACGCAATACCACAGATCAAGTCGGTAAATCCTTCAATGAATATTGATTCATTTACATTTCCGGCCAATGAAGCAGAAGAAGATAATGTATTAAATTCCGGAATAGACCTGCAGTTTTGCGTCATGAAAAACAGTGAGAACAAGGAAGCTGTGTATGAGGTCCTTCGTTTTCTGTATGAAGATGAAACGATTCAGACATACCTTGAAGGGCAGGGCGGAGTTGCCTGTAAAGAGGGAGATTTTGAGATTCCGGAAGAATTAGAGGGAATGAGAGAATACATTGAGAATGACAGAATGGCAGATTATCAGGATCATCATTATCCAAGCGAGATGAGTGTTGATGCTATGATACAAACATTTTTACTGGATGATAGTGATACGGCGGTAGATAGTTTTCTGGAAAGGTTTGATACCGACTGGGAACGTTATAACAGGGATTTGATTCGTAAGGTGCAGGAATATAAAAAGGAAGAGGATGGTGTCTAATGAAAAAGAAAATGACAAATCGCGAAAAGACATTTTGGGCAGTAGTTATACCGGTACTGATTTTATTCTTTACTTTTAATACATTACCAATGATAAAAGGTGTTATATACAGCTTTACAAATTACAAAGGATATGGTTCGTATGATTATGTTGGATTACGTAATTATCAAGACCTTTTTACAGATGCCAGAGTAGGAAAAAGTTATCTGTTTACTTTTAAATATGCAATGGCAGGAACCATATTAGTCAATGTTCTAAGCCTTATTATGGCACTTGGATTAAACAGTTGCATTCGTTTTAAGAGTACACTCAGAGGGATTTATTTTGTACCAAACATTTTGGGTGGATTGGTAATCGGTTATATTTTTAGTTTCATATTCACATACATTCTTCCAGTTATTGGGAATACTTTCAATATAGGATTTTTACAAAACAGTATTCTTGCCAGTGAAAAATATGCGTGGATAGGAGTGCTTATTGTTGGTGTATGGCAGGCAGTTGCAATGAACACTATCATATATATTTCCGGGCTTCAGACAGTGCCACAGGAGGTCTATGAAGCGAGTATGCTGGATGGCGCTAGTAAGTGGAAAGAATTTTGGAAGGTGACACTTCCACTGGTTATGCCTTTTGTGACAATCAATATGGTACTTAGTACGAAAAACTTCCTTATGGTATTTGACCAGATCATGTCATTGACAAAGGGTGGCCCGGCACAGAGTACAGAATCTATTTCTTATCTCATATACAAAAATGGAATGGATGGCGGACAGTTTGGCTTCCAGAGTGCAAACGCAGTACTTTTCTTCGTTGTAATTGTAGCAATCTCCATTTTCCAGATGACAATTATGAATAAAAAGGAGGAACAGTTATGATGAAAGAAAAGAAAAAAACAAACTGGGTACTTACAATCGTACTGATTTTGGGAACTGTTACAGTATTCTTTCCATTATATATGGCAATTATAATTGCTTTTAAAAAGCCAAGCGAGATGACAAATGATGTAGCTGGAGCATTGGCACTTCCTTCAAAATGGAGTTTGGATAATTTCAAGCAGGCGATGGAAGTTACAGATTTCTGGCATTCATTGGGAAACAGTCTTTTTATTACTCTGACAACCATTGTATTGGCTATTTTAATCCATTCTATTGCAGGTTATGTTATTGGAAGAGGAATGGCGCACAAAAAAAGTTTTCGCATTATTTACCTTTATATTGTAAGCGGTATGTTTGTACCATTCTCTATTCTGATGATGCCATTGGTAAAACAGACAGCTCAGATGGGACTTGGTAATCGTATCGGAGTCATATTATTGTATCTGGTATTTTATATGCCGATGAACGTGCTCTTGTATGCAGGTTACTTAAAAAATATTCCAGTTGCACTAGAGGAGGCAGCTGATATTGATGGAGCCAGCACCTGGGCAACTTATTGGAAAATAGTATTTCCAATGATGAAGCCAATGCATGCCACTGTTGCAATTCTTACAGCACTTGGCACATGGAATGATGTTATGACACCCTTGGTTATTATGTCAGGAACAGGACAAAATACACTGCCATTAGCACAGTTGAATTTCCAGACACAGTTTGGCACAAATTACAATCTTGCATTTGCATCATATATTTTAGCATTGATTCCAATTCTGATTTTCTACATTATTTGTCAAAAACAGATTTTAAATGGTGTTGCAAATGGAGCAGTAAAAGGATAGAGGAGATACAATATGTCAATTATTTATTATCCAGATAAAAAAATATTTAGTTTACACACAAAAGAAACAACTTATCAGATGATGGTAGATAAACATGATTATCTATTGCACTTATATTATGGAGCAAAAAATAGTGGTTTCATGGATTATATGTTGGTGTATGCTGACAGGGGATTTTCAGGGAACCCTTCTGTGGCAGGAAATGACAGAACTTATTCTTTGGATACACTTCCACAGGAATATCCGACACTCGGAACAGGGGATTACAGAAGCTATGCCCTTAATATTGAAAACAGTGATGGTTCACAGTGCTGTGATTTAAAATTTTCTCATTATGAAATCAAGAAGGGTAAGTATAGCCTGAAAGGGCTTCCTTCGGTATGGGCAAAAGAAGATGAAGCAGATACTCTCGAGATTGTCTTAAAAGACCAGGTCAGCAATATGGAGGTAACACTTTTATATGGCGTTTTAGAAGATGATGACATTATTACCAGAAGCGCAATCATCAGAAATGCCGGTGTAAATCCAGTGATCATCCAAAAGGCAGCAGCTGCATGTCTGGATTTTGTTACAGGTGATTTTGATGTGGTCAAATTCTATGGAAAACACGCCATGGAGCGTAATATGGAACGGTCGCAGGTTGGACATGGAATTCTCTCCTTCGGAAGTAGGAGAGGAACTTCCAGCCATCAGTATAACCCAGGCGTTATTTTAGCAGACAGAAATGCAACAGAGGATTTTGGAAGCTGTTACGGAATGTTGTTTGCGTATAGTGGAAATTTTTTGTGCGAAGTGGAAAAAGATCAGGTGAATCAGACCAGATTATTGATGGGTCTAAATGATGATCTGTTTGCATATCCATTAGATGCAAATGAAGAATTTACTGTGCCGGAAGTAATTATGACATATTCTAAGGCTGGTTTTTCAGAGTTGTCCCACAGATATCATTCATGCATACGCAATCATGTGTGCAGGGGAAAATATGTGAACGCAACAAGACCGGTACTTATCAATAGTTGGGAGGCTGCTTACTTTGACTTTAATGGTGAAACTATTGTAAATCTTGCAAAGGAAGCTGCAGACCTTGGAATTGACATGGTAGTTATGGATGATGGATGGTTCGGAAATCGAAACGATGATAATTCGTCACTGGGAGACTGGTATGTTAACGAGGGTAAGCTTGGATGCACTCTGTCAGAATTGATTAAAAAAATAAATGGTTTGGGTGTCAGGTTTGGAATCTGGATTGAACCTGAGATGGTCAATGAGGATAGTGACCTTTACAGAGAACATCCGGATTGGGCGATAAAGATAGAAAAAAGAGCTCCAATCAGATCTCGTAACCAATTGCTTCTTGATTTTTCCCGTAAAGAAGTAAGGGATTATATATTCGAGCAGATTTGCGCAATTATAGACCAGGGTAATATTGAATATATTAAATGGGACATGAACAGAAGCATGGCAGATGTATATGCAGGAAATGTAACCTATGATTATGTGCTTGGCGTATATGATTTTCTTGAAAGACTGACATCAAAATATCCAGACATCTTAATTGAAGGATGCAGTGGCGGTGGCGGAAGATTTGATGCAGGGATGATGTATTATACTCCACAAATCTGGTGCAGTGATAACACGGATGCGATAAACAGAACCAAAATCCAGTATGGTTCATCATTTTTCTATCCTGTTTCAGTAGTAGGCTCCCATGTGTCTGCCGTTCCAAATCATCAGACTGGAAGAATTACAAGCCTAAATACCAGAGGAATTACAGCGATGGCAGGTACCTTTGGGTATGAAATGAATCCGGGGCTCTTGAGTCAGGAGGAAAGAGCAGAAATCATAGAGCAGATTAATACATATAAGAAGTTTGAAACATTGATATGTCAGGGTGACTATTATAGGCTTTCAAATCCATTTTCTGATGAATGCTCTGCATGGATGTTTGTATCGGAGGATAAAAAGAAGGCACTAGTGAATGTAGTCAGACTTGATGTACAGGGAAATATGGCTGCAACCTATATCAGGCTCAAAGGTCTTAATAATGAATCAATGTATATTGATGACGCTACAGGAAATGAATATAGTGGTGTTGCTCTAATGGAAGCTGGAATTCCACTTGCTTTTCCAAAGACAGAATACGAAGCATATCAGATTGCACTAACTGAAGTCTAAGTCTTGCTGCAAAAGGTTTATCCAGCTAGTGGTGTGAAAATTTACATATGCAACTTTGCTAAAATTTTTCTATTAATTTACAACTACCAGATAGTAAGTTTTACATTCGACAAGTATCATCATTGAGTAATTAAAAAAAAGGAAGTAAAAAAGATGAAGTTGTCATCGTTAAAAGTAAACTATGATGATATGCTTTTTCTGGCGTTTTCCTTTCTATGGCTTGCAATCGTCTATGTGATAATGATATATATTTAGGAAGGATAGAATGATGATAATTGATTTTCATACACATGGAAAATTGGCAAAAAAACTGCCATTTTCAACTGAATATACAGATTGGCTAATGAGGGAAGCTAGACTAGCGGGATTGGATGCAATCTGTCTGACAGAGCATTTTAATACCTTAGAGTTTGATAAATTGTATGGTTATCTGTTAGAAAGTTGTAAAAGAGATGGAGACACCCTGATTACAGAGGATGGCTTAAGAATATTTACAGGCATGGAAACTGATATTATGGAGGGCGGTCATATTTTATCTATAGGCCCCCCGGAAGATATCCTTGAGTTAAACGCTCGTTTAGAGCCAAATAAAAAAATAGAGAATTTTCTGCCATTTGATAAACTTATGGATTTATTTGACCAGTATCCGGTAATTGTAGGAGCAGCACATCCATATCGTAATGGAAGCCATATTCCAGAGCTGCCACTTGAAATGTTAAAACGATTAGATTTTTTGGACTTAAATGGAAAGGATATTGCCTTCGACAGAGAATATTTTGAAGAAAATACAACAGAACTTGCAAAAATGTTAAGCATTCCAATGATTAGCGGAAGTGATACACATCAGGCACTACAGTATGGCTGTATTCATACAAATTTATATAATACAGTAAATACGGTAGAGGAATTGTACGAACAGATGAAATATGGCAACAATGAAATAGAAGTATCGCCATATGCTTCTTTTCAGGTAGAAACGGCAGGATTACTTAAAGCATCACTAAAGGAAATACATGCCTTAGGGGGAGACTATGTTTCTATCTTAACAAATTATTGTAATGCATAAAGAAAAAGACTTTTCGAAAACAAGCGAGAAGTCTTTTTCTTTTGCAAATTTTACCCATATGAAATGTGAGTATTTGTAAAAAGTAATAGGTGAAAAAGATATTTTTTTCAAGAAATTTACATAAGCGTGACAATAGGATTTACATTGCCTTTATAAAATTAACTTGTCTAGGATAGTAAATTGAAAGGAAAAAATATGAAAAAGAAAGAGGAACTTTTAGAAATATTGCGGGAAAAATATATTTATCCGGTTTTTCAGCCAATAGTATCTTTGCGTGATGGAAAAATTCTAGGATATGAGGCACTTTCTAGAATTGATACCAAAACCAGCATAAAAAATATTGAAGAATTTTTTCAATTAGGGGTGATGTACGGTAAAACATGGGAAATTGAGAAACTATGTAGAAAAAAGATATTGCAGGCATATGCGGGATTTCCAGAAAAAAGCAAAAAGGGGAAGCTGTTTATAAATGTTAACCCACTTGTAATGCAAGATGAAAAGTTTAAGCAAAATTACACAAAGAAGCAGTTGCAAAAGCGTGACATAAACACAAACAAAATAGTGATTGAAGTTACAGAACGTAACACAATAGATAATCTGCAAGAATTTAAGGAAATCATCAATCATTACAAGAAACAGGAATATGAAATCGCAATTGATGATGTGGGTTCATGTTATTCAGGATTAAATGTAATTGCAAATTTATCCCCTCACTACTTGAAAATAGATATGGCATTGATACGTGGAATAGATAAAGATCCTATGAGACAGGCTATAGTAAGAGGTCTTGTGGAAATGTCAAATCATGCTTCATTTGAACTTGTGGCAGAGGGAATAGAAACTGAAGAGGAATTAAAGATTCTAATGATGTTAGGAGTAAGTTATGGACAAGGCTATTTTATCGGAAAACCAAATCGAGATTTGGTGCCAATAAATAAAAACGCCCAAAAAGCAATTTTAGAGAGTGACAATAATGAGTCAAAAAAGGTGATATGGAACGGGAAAAAATATGCATTGTGTCAAGTATCAATTAATGACTATAAGTCAATAGACGCTTATTCAGAAAAATATGGAGAGGATAGTTTAAAAGAAGTTTTTCATACGCTTTTTGATATTGTACGGGGAACTTTGAATGTTTTTGAAGCTATGTATATTTTGGATGAAAATTCATGCGTAGTGATATTAGAAAATAAACGTTTCGATGAAATCAGCCAATTGATATTACAACAGTTTAGAAAAGAAATAGGAAGATTTTATTCGAATCGGGAATTAAATAATGAATATATAGAAATCAAATCAAAAAAAGGAAATATAAAGGAAAGACCACTTATGTCTGTCTCAGTTGAATTAATTGGATAGTCAAAGATGGAAAAGGATGATGGGAACAAAATGACATATAAAGAGATAAGAAAAGACGCGGAAATATGCGCGTTTATAAAAAAGGGGAATGAAAATCTAGGAGTATTGGGATATACGGATCATTCACAGATACACTGTGCGCTTGTAGCCGAGAAGGCTGGACAAATACTAAAAAAGCTTGGATATTCAAAAAAGGAAATAGAATTAGCAAAAATTGCTGCTTTTATGCACGATATTGGGAATGCGGTAAATAGGGAAAAACATGCTGAGTATGGCGCAATACTGGCAAACGAAATCCTAAAAAAAACTGATATGCCAAGTGCTGAAAGAGTATCTGTTGTATCAGCAATTGGACATCATGATGAAAGTACGGGAGGAGCTACAGATGCAATATCAGCGGCTCTGATTATAGCTGACAAAACAGATGTGAGAAGAAACCGTGTCAGGGAGAAAGATATGGATAGCTTTGATATACACGATACGGTAAATTATGCAGTTACTCAGGCAAAATTAAAAATAAATCCAGAGAAAAAAGTGATTGCCCTTAATCTGCAGCTTGATACAAGTATCTGTACTATGTATGAGTATCTGGATATTTTTCTTGGGCGAATGATGATGTGTAGAGAAGCGGCAAAACTACTTGGCGTGACGTTTAAATTAACAGCAAATGGAGCAAAGGTTTTATAGGAGAAGGTTATGGAAAAAATTTATGTTATTGACACAAATGTATTGATTCAATCACCAGATGCAATTGAAAATTTTGAGGACAACACAGTTGTAATTCCCTTGGTAGTGGTAGAGGAGCTAGATGGACTCAAGAAAGCTGACGGAGAAAAGGGTGTAAATGCCAGGAGCGCAGTAAGACTTCTGGAAAAATACAGAAATAACGGAAATCTGTTAGAGGGAATAACGCTAGAAAAAGGGGGAAAATTGAGGGTAGAAAAGAATTATAAGCAGGTAGAATTACCTGAGGATTTACCTGAAGATAAATCTGACAATAGAATACTACAGGTGTGTAAAGGCTTACAGCAGGACCATAAAAAGGCATATGTGTGTCTTGTGACAAAGGATTTGGTTTTGCGATTAAAGGCTCAGATAATCGGAATAAATGCTGAGGACTATACAACAGAACAGATTTGTACGGTTGATGCAAGTTATACAGGAAGAGTTGAGGTATATATACCGGATGACATGATAAAAGAATTCAAGAAAAAAGGAATTGATTGTAAAAAGGTATATCAGTCAGATGCAGAAGGAAATGTTATTCATGTGGAATTAACAGAGAATGAATTTGTTTTACTTAAATCTGATACATCGACAAGAAAGACTTTACTTGGAAGAGTTTCCGGTAAAAAAATAGTGCCATTAGTATACAAAAAGAGTAGTCCATATGGAATTTCACCAAGAAATGTAGGTCAGTATTTTATGCAGGAAGCACTAATGATGGATGCAGAGCAGGCTCCCCTTGTGATTATTCAGGGAATGGCCGGAACTGCAAAAACCTTTTACTCTTTAGCAGTTGGACTTGAGAAAGTATATAATAATCCAACTAATGAATATAGAAGGATAATTGTATGCAGACCTAATGCACAGTTTGATGATGATATTGGATTCCTACCAGGAGATGAGCAGGAAAAAATCGCACCACTAATGCGTCCTATTATAGACAATCTTGAGCAGATTTTAGATTCAGATGCAGAAAAAAGATATTAGGATGAAGAGATGTTGTCAGACAAAATAAATGAGGTGTTTGAACGGGGAATAATACAGACAGAGGCGCTAAATTTTATTCGTGGAAGATCAATTGTAAAGACCTATTTTATAATAGATGAGGCACAGAATATGACACCTAATCAGGTAAAAGGAATTATTACAAGGGCAGGAAAAGGAACAAAGATAATTCTACTTGGAGATCCAAAACAGATAGATAAACCATTTTTGGATGAGAAAACAAATGGCTTAAGCTATGCGGCAAAGTATATGAAGGGAAGCAGCTACTGTTGGCAAATTAAGTTATCAGCAGAAGAATGTGAGCGCTCAAATCTGGCAATGGATGCTGTAAAAAGATTATAAAATAATTTGCATAAATTTTTCTTGGACTTTACATAAGAGTGCTAAAGGAATTTACATAGTGCTGATATATTTTATATATCGCGAGGAAAAACATTAGAATTTAGATTTTGGTAAGTAATTAATTTAAAAAAAGGAAAGGAAGAAATATTTTGAAAAATCGGTGTAAAAAAATATTGACCTTCATAATCATAGGAGCATGTCTTGTGGGATGCGGAAGTAGTAATTCGAAGGAAGACCGACAGGCGATGAATTTGGAAAAACTAGGAGAAATATCAGTTTGTGTTCGTGAAGAAGAATCGGGAACTCGTCAGGCTTTTACAGAATTGGTGGCAGACTCTGAAACTATATTAAAGGACTGTCATGAAGCAAATGGAAATGATGATGTTGTAGAGTACGTAGGTGAAAACAAAAATGCAATTGGATATATTTCGAAAGATACTTCATTGGAAAAAAGTGAATGTCATTTGGTAGATAGTGGTGAAAAATTTGTAAGACCATTTAATATCGTATACATTGGTGAGCTGTCTGATGTGGAAAATGATTTTTTAAGATATTTAAAAAGCGCAGCTAAAGAAGAGGAGTCATTTTTGTCAGACAAATCACAGGGCGTCATTAAAGTTGGTGGTTCAAGTTCCATGGCAAATATGATACAGGAATATGCAGATGAATATATGAGATTGAATTCAAATGCAACAGTTGCAGTAGTTGCAACAGATTCCGGTGATGGTGTAAACGGAACTTTAAGTGGAGAGTATAACCTGGGAATGGTGTCAAGAACCCTTACTGATTACGAACAGGAGTTGTTACAAACTGAAAAACTGACAGAAAACGAAATTGTAATTATTGTAAACAATGAAAATCCAATTACATATTTATCAAAACAGGAAATTGAAGATATTTATGAAGGAAAAACTACGTATTGGAAATCTTTAAAGGAGGACAAATAAGATGAATGAAAACATTAAAATTCTATTTGGCTTATTCGGTGGACTTGCAATTTTTATTTATGGAATGAATATGATGAGTGAGTGCTTGCAAAAAGTAGCCGGCGATAAGATGAAGAATATTTTAGCTATGCTCACAAAAAATCCACTGCTTGGAGCCTTGGCAGGAGCGTTAACTACAGCTGTTTTACAGAGTAGTAGTGCGACAACGGTAATGGCTATAGGATTTGTTGGTGCGGGCTTGATGTCGTTGCCACAGGCAATTTCCATTATCTTGGGAGCGAATATAGGAACAACAATGACTGCGCAGATTATCGCATTTAAAATAACAGATTACATATATTTGTTTATTGCAGTAGGTTTCATAATATTCTTTGTTAGTAAAAAGGAAAAAATTAAAAACCTAGGTCAGACCATTTTTTCCTTTGGTTTATTATTTGAAGGTATAGAGATAATGGGAAGTGTTATGAAACCACTTGCCAGCAGTCCGATTTTTACAGATTTAATGGAAAAGGTGTCTGGTATTCCGGTACTTGGTGTGTGTGTAGGTACTATTATGACTTTAGTTGTTCAAAGTAGTAGTGCAACAATTGCAGTTCTCCAGAATTTTGCATCACAGGCAGGTGCAGATGGAGTAACAAGTATTATTGGTTTGACAGGGGCAATACCTATTTTGTTAGGAGATAATATAGGAACAACAATTACAGCAATTCTGGCATCTATTGGACAAAGTAAGGATGCAAAAAGAACTGCAATTGCACATAGTGTGTTTAATATTTCCGGTGCATTATTGTTTATTTGGATAATAAAGCCATTTGCATCATTTATAGAGTATATTTCGCCTAAAGGACCAGAAATAGAGGTAATTTCACGACAGATTGCAAACGCCCACACAACATTTAATATTGTGATGACACTAATATGGCTGCCACTTATTGCAGTGCTGGTGAAAATTGTAATGACAATTATTCCTGATAAAAAAGACAAAGTTGAGGTTGCAATGGATGAACCAAAATATCTGGATGGCAACCTTATTAACCAGCCATCGGCAGCACTTCATCTTGTGACAAAAGAGGTAATAAGAGTAAGCCAGTTAGTTGGACAGATTCTTCAAAGAGTAAATGATTTATCTGAAAAGAATGAGCAGCAGGAATTAAGCAGAGTAGTAGAGGAGGCTAATGGGGCACATAAATTAGCGGAGAAGATAAATGATTACCTGGCGGCAATGTTCTCAGAGGGAGTAATGACAGAAGAACAAGCAAATGAATCAGCAAGCCTTTTATATGTACTTTGTGATATAGACAGAATAGGATATCTATGCAAGGATACGACAGAAGCAATTATGAATCAGGTTAGTAAAAAAGCAGCGCTTTCAAAGGATGCACTTAAGGATTTAAAAAAATCTGTCAAACTTATAGTAGACATGTATACATATGCAGTTGAAGTCATAGAAAAAGGTGATGAAGCCAGATTGAAAAATGTGGAGAAAATAAAGGATGAGTTGCTTGATCTTGATGGAAAAATGCGTCGTAATCATATAGCAAGAGTTGGTAAAAAGAAATGTAATGCTAAGGTGACACCAGTATTTAATGAAATATTACACAATATTGATCGTATGGGAAACAGTTGTGTCAACCTTGTTGAGATGGCTCAAAAAGGAATAATCTTTGAACTGCTTGTAAAAGATGCGTTTAGTGAGAATAAATATGTTATGGAGGCTGGCGAATAATGAGAATTGGAATGCTTACAAGTGGAGGCGATTGTCAGGCATTAAATGCCGCAATGAGAGGTGTTGCAAAATGTCTGTATAATCGTGATAAGAAGGTTGAAATATATGGATTTACTGACGGATATCAGGGATTGATTCATAGGAAATACAAACTGCTTTCAGAAAAGGATTTTTCAGGTATTTTAACTGTAGGGGGAACAATATTAGGAAGTTCCAGGACTCCGTTTAAGACAATAGGAGATAAAGAAGACGGGATTGATAAGGTTAAAGAAATGAAAAAAACTTATCGAGAGCTAAAGCTTGATTGTCTGGTTGTGCTTGGAGGAAATGGTTCCCATAAAACAGCAAACCTGTTAAGAGAAGAAGGCTTAAATATAATTACTCTTCCTAAGACTATAGACAATGATTTATGGGGAACGGACATGACCTTTGGATTTCAAAGTGCTGTTGATATTGCTACGGATTGCATTGACTGTATACATACAACAGCATCTTCACACGGAAGAGTATTTATCGTAGAAGTCATGGGTCATAAAGTAGGATGGCTTACACTTTGGGCTGGAATTGCCGGAGGTGCAGATATTATATTAATACCGGAAATTCCGTACAACATAGACTATGTAATTTCAGCAATAAAAGAAAGAGAACGAAAGGGGAAAAAATTTACAATATTAGCAGTCGCTGAGGGAGCAATATCACAGGATGATGCAAAATTGAGCAAGAAGGATTATAGAAACAAGAAAAAGGAATCTAAATATCCATCTATCTCATACGAATTAGCAAATGAAATATCACAGAAACTAGGGAAAGAAGTCAGAGTAACTGTACCAGGTCATACTCAAAGAGGTGGAAAGCCGGACTCATATGACAGGGTCCTTGCAACACGATTGGGAGCTAAGGCAGGAATGAGCATCTTGTCCAAAGAATATGGATTTATGATGGGATATGTAAATCAGAAAATTGTAAAAATTCCATTGGAAAATGTAGCTGGAAAGCTAAAAAAAGTTCCCCAAGATGCTCAAATTCTTGACGAGGTCAGGACACTCGGAATATGTCTGGGGGATGAATGAGGTTATTGAGGTTATTGTGGTTTGAGATAATAGGAAGAAAAATAAAGAAAATAATAGGAGAAATGTGCAAGATGAAAAATGAAAAAAAAGATTGTTATACAAATAGAGAACTGTCATGGCTTTCTTTTAACGAGAGGGTATTGGATGAGGCTGCCAATTCAAAGGTACCATTAGCTGAAAGGTTATTATTTGCTTCGATTTACCAGACAAATATGGATGAGTTTTACATGGTCAGAGTAGGAACACTTATGACTCAGATGAACTCGAAAGAAAAAATAATCGAGAATAAAACCTACATGGATAGCGAAGAACAGGTAAAAGCAATTCTAAAACAGACAAAAGAATTCGAAAAAAAGAAAGCGAAAATATATGAGCAGTTAATGGGTGAATTAGAGCCTCAAGGGGTTAGAATAATTAATTTTAATAAATTATCAAATGATGAAGGAAAAGAATTGGAAAAATATTTTGACAATCAAATAGCACCATTCCTGTCACCTATGATAATTGGAAAACAGCATCCATTTCCGTTTTTAAATAACAAACAGCTATATGCAATAGTTTTGCTTAAAACACAAAAAGGAAAAAATAAAATCGGAATAGTTCCATGTCAAAATACAGTATTTAAGCGCTTGATTGAGATTCCGACAAGACCTGGAACATTTATGCTTTCTGAAGAATTGATTCTTCATTTTGTATCAAAACTATACAATAAATATACCATTCGAGAGAAAGCAATCATGCGTGTCACACGTAATGCAGACATAGATGCGTGTGGTGTATATGATGAAGATTTAGATTACAGAGATGTGATGGAAACTCTTATCAAAAAAAGAAATAAGCTTTCACCGGTACGTGTAGAATTAAGCAGGAAAATAAATGACAAAGCGAAGGCGGAACTATCAAATTATCTTGAGATTGGAAAAGGACATTTTATCAATGTTGAAACACCGCTTGATATGTCGTTTGTATTCCAGATTCAGAACTATCTCAGTGAAAAACCAGAATTGTTTTACGAGAAAAGAAGTCCTAAAAATTCTGAGGCAATAGATTTAAAATTGAACATAATGCCTCAGATTGAGAAAAAGGACGTACTTCTGTCATACCCATTTGAATCAATGAAGCCATTTATTCGATTGTTGGAAGAGGCGGCAGAGGATGACAGTGTTGTTTCTATAAAAATGACACTCTATCGTGTCGCTGAAAGAAGTAAGATTATAGATGCACTTGTTGAAGCAGCTGAAAATGGAAAAGAGGTTGTTGTCCTTGTAGAGCTTAGAGCAAGATTTGATGAAGGAAATAATATTGAAGTGTCAAAACGATTAGAGGAAGCTGGTTGTCAGATTTTATATGGTCTTGGAAATTATAAGGTTCATTCAAAATTATGCTTAATTACAAGAACAAATCCGGAAAATGGTTTTTCCTACATCACTCAGATTGGAACTGGAAATTATAATGAAAAGACGGCACGTTTATATACAGACCTATCACTTATGACAGCAAATCAGGAAATAGGAGCTGAGGCTGCAAAGGTATTTGCCGCATTACAAAAAGGTGAAACTATTGATGAAACAACGGATTTACTCGTTGCACCAAAATGCCTGCAAAACAAAATAATAGACTTGATTGATGAGCAGATTCAATTTGCAAAAGAAGGAAAGAAGGCATATATAGGTATCAAGATTAATTCCCTGACAGATAAAGTAATAA
Organism: Agathobacter sp.; assembly: GCA_045122195.1. Classification (GTDB taxonomy): domain Bacteria; phylum Bacillota; class Clostridia; order Lachnospirales; family Lachnospiraceae; genus Roseburia. Next base: position 66,456 of record JBGVHH010000085.1, on the reverse strand, counting down.
TCGAAAAATTTATCGAAGCTAGTCAGGCGGGAGTAAAGATTGATTTAATAGTTCGTGGAATATGCTGCCTTCGTCCACAGGTTACCGGATTAACTGAGAATATTCGTGTGATAAGCATTGTAGGAAGGTTCTTAGAACATTCAAGGATATATATTTTTGGACCAGTATCAAGACAGAAAATATATATAGCCTCTGCAGATTTCATGACACGAAATACAGTCAGAAGAGTGGAAGTTGCTACTCCGATTTATGATAGAACTATACAAAAGAGAATTAGAGACATGTTTGATCTTATGTTAAAAGATGATGAAAAAGGAAAAGAACAGGATGCAAATGGAATATATCATAGCAGAAAAATAAACGAAATTCCCCTAAATTCTCAGGAGTGCTTTTATCTCTAGTTGAAGAAGGCTCACACTTCATCTTAGTTGGGGAGGCTCACACTTGTGTAAGTGGTGAGTATAGATGATTTTTACATGAAATTTACATTTCCATTTCTATAAATTTTACACATAGTTGATATACTACCCGTAAATAGAAAGAATCGAGAGCGGGTGGTATTATGAGTAAAAAATTATTTAAATGGATAAATGAGAAAGCGTGGAACAAGACTACTAAAAATAAAATTTTTATAGTATGCTCTGTGCTTTCTTTTTGCTTTGTGGGAATGATATTGTGGCTGCCTTTTATGATGATACTTCCAGGAGTTGAAACATTTATATGTTTTGTGGGGTATCCTGGTTTTTTCTTGGGTTTTATCGGTGGAATAGTATTTCTGTATAATCATGAGTTATCGTAAAGCTCAACAATGCTCGAATATGCTGTCAAAGACCCAATTGACGGGAAGAAAAGCGTATGCTATAATTTGGCTGTAAAAGAGAATACACAAAACCCTTAGGGGAGTGGATTTTTTAGAGACGTCTTTTTCGCCACACAGTATTGAATACTGTGTGGCTTTTTTTGTGAATTGACACAGAACATTTGCATCTATAGCCGAGGAATTAATACGAAAGATTCCGAGAGTACATAAAGAAGATATGGAGGTAGATAATATGAATCAGGATTTCATGAAAGAAAGAAAAATATTGCCACTTGTACTTTCAATGTCTTTGCCAATGGTTATTTCAATGGCTGTGAATTCTTTATACAACATTGTAGACAGTTATTTCGTGGCAAAAATAAATGAAGACGCAATGACTGCGCTTTCACTTGTGTATCCGGTGCAAAATCTCATCACAGCAATCGGCGTAGGTTTTGGTATAGCACTAAATGCGAAAATAGCATTTGCACTGGGAGCTGGGAAAAAGGAAGATGCCAACCAGGTAGCGTCCACTGGAATGGTTCTGAGCTTTGTTCATGGAATAGTGTTAATGGTAATTTGTTTACTGGGTATGCCATGGTTTTTATCACTGTATACGAAAAAAGAAAAAATAATAGAAATGGGACTTGTATATGCTAACAGAGCTTTCCTTTTTTCCGTGATAATTATGTTTGGAATTTCTCTGGAGAAAATATTTCAATCGGTAGGCAAAATGAAAGTGTCCATGATTAGTATGATGTGCGGATTTATTGTAAATATAGTTTTAGATCCACTTATGATTTTTGGAATAGGTCCATTTCCTGAAATGGGCATGGCGGGAGCAGCGTATGCTACAGGTATTGGACAAAGCGTAAGTCTTTTGGTGTATTTATTGTTTTTATATATCCAGCCAATTCCTGTTTCATTCAAAATCAAAAGCGTCACTTTAAACAAGGAACTCTTATGTGGCCTGTATTCGGTGGGAATACCGGCAACGCTAAATATGGCACTTTCTTCTGTACTTATAGTGGCATTGAATGGAATACTATCATCTTTTCCTGATAAATATGTGCTGGTATTGGGAGGGTATTACAAACTTCAGACATTTATCTATTTAACAGCAAATGGAATTATTCAGGGGATACGACCTCTAATTAGCTATAACTATGGAGCTGGAGAGAAGAAAAGGGTTCAGCTAATTTTTAGAACAACAATGATTCTGACCATGGGTGTAATGGCGGTTGGAGTGTTGCTTTCATTTACAATACCGGGTCAGATGATAGGGATTTTTACAACAGAAAAATCAACCATAACAATGGGAATAACAGCTTTGCATATCATCTCAATTGGATTTGTGTTTTCGGCGGTGTCTGTAACTTATTGTGGAGTATTAGAGGCATTAGGAAGAGGCTTAGAATCATTTATGATCTCATTGCTAAGGTATGCGGTGATAATTATTCCCGTGGCATATTTCCTCAGTAGATTGGTAGGCGCCGAGGGCGTATTCTGGGCATTTCCTGTGGCAGAGATAGTGACAGCAGGAACTATTCTTTTTGTAACAAGCGTTTTTAATAAAAAAATTTGTAAAATCACTCCAAATGAGCAATAAGACGCAAGTGGAGTGACTTTTACAGTTTAATCAAGAGAAAACAGGGAGGAAAAATTGAGAAAAGTCACTCCAAACGAGCAATAAGGCTCTGTTGAAGTGACTTTTACAGACTTATCAAGAGAGAACGAGTTGGAAGAAGTAAGCCGACCGCGGATTGCAGGAATGCGCAGAAGAAGATGTCAGCAAAGCTGACGTGCATTCCGTAGCAAGAACGCCGGAGCGTTCTTGAATGTATAAAAAGCATCCTACTGCATAAACTTAATTTATAAACAGTTAATAATGTTTATAAAAATTTATTAGCACTCACCGTTGACGAGTGCTAATAATGGTGGTATAACATAATCAGACGGAGGAAATAGAAGTTTAGACGTCAAAGAAATTGAAAAAGAAAGGAAGGATGACTTATGTTGATGCCTAGTTTATTCTATGATGATTTTAATTTATTTGATGATGTTTTTGGAGGCCCTTGGTTTGATAATCGAGATTTCAAGAATGTGGAAAAGAAACTCTATGGACAAAATGCGAAGAGCATGATGAGCACAGACATTAAAGAGACAGCTGATAGCTATGAGATGGTAGTTGATCTTCCAGGATTCAAGAAAGAGGATGTATCAGTTGAATTAGATAAAGGATACCTTACAATTACAGCAGCAAAAGCACTTGAGCAGAATGAGGCTGAGTCAGAGCAGGCTAAGAAGGAAGGTCGCTATATCAGAAAAGAGAGATATAGCGGAGAATACAAGAGAAGCTTCTACGTAGGAGAATATCTTACACAGGAAGACATCAAGGCAAAATTTAAGCATGGACTGCTTACACTTGATTTTCCAAAGAAGGAAACACCAAAGGTTAATACAAACAAGTTTATAGCTATAGAAGGTTGATTCTAGGCTAACAAAAGCTTGCTACCTCCTGTAGGTAGCAGGCTTTTTATTATGCTAAGGGGTTCTGAATAGTTACATTTGATTTATATAAAACTGGAGGTGAGATAGATGGGAAAAAGAGATTATTACGATGTACTTGGGATTTCAAAACAGGCCAGTGACCAGGAGATAAAAAAAGCATACAGAAAACTTGCGAAGAAATATCATCCAGATACAAATCCCGGGGATGAAAAGGCAGAGAAAATTTTCAAGGAAGTAACAGAGGCTTACAATGTACTTTCTGATGAAGAAAAAAGAAAGTTATATGACCAGTTTGGACATGCGGCATTTGACGGAAGTATGGGAAGCAATCCGGAAGATTTTGCCAATTTCTACGAAGGGCATTTCGGAAATGAAAGTAGTGGAAATGGTAGGCATAGGGAATATTATTATAGTGGAAACATGGATGATATATTTGATGATGTATTTGGCGGATTTTTTGGAAGAGGCGGTGGAAGAGGAACATACTCCGCACATTTTGGTTCGGGAATGAATAGGGATTTTGATTTCGATTATAACTTTAATGATAGCAGCCCGGTAGATATTACAAGCGAAATAACAGTGTCGTTTAGGGAAGCAGCCCTTGGTTGTAAGAAGCGGATTTCATTTGATGATGCAGCAATGGGTTCTTTGGAGATAAAAATTCCGGCAGGGATTGCAGAAGGCCAAAGCATAAGACTCAAGGGAAAAGGAAGAAGTGGCATAAATCAAAAGACTGGAGATTTGCTGATAAAGATTCATATTCGAGAGGACAGCAGATTTAGAAGAGATGGCAAAGATGTATACATCAAAAAGAATATACCATTTACAACGGCTGCTCTTGGAGGAGAAGTAAGTGTGGACACACTCTATGGTACTGTAAGGTGTACAGTGCCTGCAGGAAGCCAGCCAGGAAGCAAGCTTCGTTTGAAGAATAAAGGAATAGTCTCTATGAAGAATAAGAATTCCTATGGAGATGAGTATGTGATTATTCAGGTCGATGTTCCAAAAAATTTGACAGAACGTGAGAAGAAACTGCTTAAAGAATTTCAGGAAATCCATGATAGGAAAACTGCATAATGTATTTGTATCGTTTTTTACAATACGAAGGAAAAAAATAATGATAAAGTCTAATCAGTAAATGAGTTAGACAAAGGCGTCAGCGACATGGTCGTTGGCGCTTTTTTCACGTTATATTTGAAAAATAGGAGGATGAGATTATGGATAGAATTGAAAACCACCCAATACTTGGAGAAACACCAAAGAGAAAAAAAGTAACATTCAGCTATAACGGACAGATTTTAGAAGGTTATGAGGGAGAGCCAATTTCTACTGCATTAAAGGCTGCAGGGGTTATGGCTCACAGATATACAGCAAAGACACATGAGCCACGAGGCGTTTTTTGTGCCATAGGAAGATGTACAGACTGTGTAATGATTGTAGACGGAAAGCCAAACATCAGAACCTGCATCACTCCACTTGAAGCCGGAATGGTAGTTCAGACACAGTATGGAGTATCAGCAACACCGGAGGAATAAGGAAGTAATTCAAAAAACTATTCAGTACAAAAATCAGGAAGGAAGATACGCATATGAAGATAGAAAGATATGACATGATAGTAATTGGCGCCGGCCCGGCTGGTTTATCCGCAGCAATTGAGGCAGCAAAAAGGGGCTTAAAACCAATTGTATTTGATGAGAACGCAAAGCCGGGGGGACAGCTTTTTAAGCAGATTCACAAATTCTTTGGTTCAAAGGAGCACAAGGCAAAAGTCAGAGGCTTTAAAATCGGAGAAGAACTGTTAAAAGAGGCAGAGGAATACGGAGTAGAGGTAATTCTAAATGCCACAGTCGTAGGTCTATATCCACAGAAGGAAGTAACTGTAAAAGTTGGTGACAGCGTAAAACACTACAAAGGAGACGCAGTACTCGTGGCAACTGGTGCAAGCGAGAACATGGTAAACTTCGAAGGCTGGACAAAGCCGGGGGTAATCGGAGCAGGAGCCGCCCAGACAATGATGAATCTTCATCATATCAAGCCGGGAAACAAAATTCTCATGCTTGGTTCAGGAAATGTAGGGCTTGTTGTAAGCTACCAGTTAATGCAGGCGGGCTGTGAGGTTGTAGCCCTTGCAGATGCAGCACCAAGAGTCGGAGGATATGGAGTTCATGCAGCAAAAATTGCAAGATGCGGAGTGCCATTTTATCTCTCACATACAATTGTAAGAGTTGAAGGAGACGACTTTGTAACAGGTGTAGTTATTGGAGAGGTTGGACCGGACTGGAAGGTAATACCTGGAACGGAAAAGCATTTTGATGTGGATACAGTTTGTCTTGCAGTTGGACTTTCACCAATGTCACAGCTTTTAAAGCAGGCAGAAGTAAAAATGAATGATACAAAGGGCGGACATGTTCCGGAGTGTGACAAGTACGGAGCTACAAGCGTTCCGGGAATCTATGCGGCAGGTGATGTGTCAGGAATTGAAGAAGCAAGCTCAGCAATGATAGAAGGAAGAATGTCAGGTGCAGCAATTGCCTGCTACCTTGGATATATGTCAGAAGAGGAAAGAGATGCAAGAATTGATGAACTCGAGAATCAGCTTGAGACCTTAAGACAGGGAATGTTTGCACCAAAGAACAGAGGAAAGCTGGTAGAAAAGACAGACGAAGGAATCGAAGTATCCATGAACCTTTTGAACAAAGGCTTTGTAGCAGACGATGAAATCGAAAGATTCCCGGGAGTCACACATCAAAAAGGAATACATCCTGTAATCGAGTGTACACAGAACATTCCATGTAACCCATGTCAGGATGCTTGCAAGATGGGTTGTATCAGAATTGGAAAAAATATTACATCCCTTCCAGCAATTGACCCTGAGAAAAAATGTATAGGCTGTGGAATGTGTGTAGCATCGTGTTCAGGTCAGTCGATTTTCCTGATAGAAGAGGACGTGGAAGAGGGCTATGGCGAAGTGACCATGCCATATGAATTTTTACCGGTTCCAAAGGTTGGAGACAATGGCGTAGCACTTGGAAGAAACGGACAATATGTATGTGATGCTGAGGTTACAAAGGTAAGAACGGCACCAGCTTTTGACCATACATATCTGCTAACAATAAAGGTACCAAATGACATGGTGATGAAAGCAAGATTTTTCAAAAAAGAAGCTTAGGAGGTTAGATTATGGTTGATATTCAGGCAAAATTAAAGGAAATAGGACCTTTCGTGGAAGGACCAGATGATGACCTCTTGGTTTGCAGATGTGAAGAGGTAACAAAAGGAGAAATCAGAAAAGCTGTGCACGAAGGCATTTTTACATTGGAAGAGATGAGAAGATACTTAAGAAGTGGAATGGGACTTTGTCAGGGACAGACCTGTGGAAAACTGGTAAAAACTATAATCGCAGGCGAACTTAAAGTCTCTCCAGCAGAGGTGGTTCCGGCAAGCTCAAGAGCTCCAATGAGACCAATTGAGATGTGCATACTTGCAGAAGACGGAGGTGACTGTGATGAGTAATGTGGCAGACGTTGTAATTATCGGTGGTGGAATAAATGGATGTGCAGCAGCATATTATCTTGCAAAAAGCGGCACAAAGTCAGTAATCGTACTTGAGGCATCAAACAGTATCGGACATGGCGGCTCATCCAGAAACGGTGGTGGTGTGCGCCAGTCAGGAAGAGATATAAGAGAGCTTCCATATGCAATGTACGGAATAAAGCATATGTGGCCTACATTATCAGAAGAGCTTGGTGTGGACACAGAGTATACCCAGAAGGGAAACATCCGTATGGGAAAAACACCAGAGCATATCAAGAAGCTTGAGGGACTTACAAAGACAGCCAATTCCGTTGGCCTTGATGTAAGAATGATAGACCAGAAGGAAGTAAAAGAGATTTGTCCATATCTATCTGACGATGTAATCGGAGCAAGCTGGTGTCCAACAGACGGACATGCAAATCCTCTTACAACAACCTTAGGCTATTACAAGAGAGCACTTGAGATGGGAGTAAAATTTTACACAGATGCACCAGTAAAAAGTCTTCAGAAAGTAAAAGGCAAAGTAAGAAAAGTAATCCTTAACGACGGAACTGTATTTGAAGGAGAAACAGTAATTCTTGTAGCAGGCTATGAGAGCAGGGAAATCGCAAGAACAATAGGCGTTGATGTTCCTATGACAAGACTTATCGATGAATGTCTAGTAACAGAGATGCAGCCACATATGATGGATGTAATGTTTGGATGTGCATCTGCTGACTTCTACGGACATCAGACAAGGCATGGTTCATTTGTGTTTGGTTCAGACTCTGGATGGGAGTTAGTAGATGAGATGGTTGATCCAACCACAAACAGTATGGACCCTTCAAAGCTTATCACAAATTCCATGACACTCTCGGCAAGCTGTCGAGCAATTCAGGGATACATCCCGGCACTAAAGGACGCAAAAATTGTAAGAAGCTGGTGTGGATGGCTCGATAATGCTTTCGATGGAGTTCCATTCCTAAGCCCGGTAGATGAGGCACCGGGACTAATACTTGCCTGTGGATTTACAGGTCATGGCTTTGGAACAGCTCCTGCAGTTGGACTTATGCTAAGCCAGATGGTACAGGGACAGGAGACAGTAGTAGACATCAGTGCACTTAGATACGACAGATTTAAAACTTGTCGCTAATGTCCCAGGGTTTGCCCCACATATTCCAGTATATGGATCTGGAATGAATATATTTTACGAAAGTGAGTTATAATAATAACTCACTTTTTTAGTTCAGTTCAAACATCCTAAAATCGGCATATTTATATAAAACGAACATCCTAAAATCGGCATATTTATATAAAATAAACATCCTAAAATCGGCATTTAATTGACTGCTCATGTTTTTATGCTATACTAATTGTGATAGGAGAATGATATTGTATGTTAAAACGCAAGGTTTATAGTCAGTTGTTAGAGTGGAAAAATTCCACAAATAAAAAATGTCTTATTATAAAAGGTGCGCGTCAGGTTGGTAAAACATATTTGGTTCGTGCTTTTGGAGAAGCAGAATACGAGAGTTTTATAGAGATTAATTTCTTTCGTCAGCCAGAGTTAAAACAAATTTTTAATGGTGGTCTTTCGGGTGAAGAAATATATAAAAAAATGACTGCAAGTATTCCTGGAATTAAAATGATACCAGGGAAAACACTTATATTTCTAGATGAAATTCAAAAATGTGCAGCGGCAAGAACTTCATTAAAATTTTTAGCTGAAGATGGTAGATTTGATGTTATTGCATCGGGATCATTATTAGGATTATCATATGGAAGAGATGATGATAAAGAGGTCGAACAGGTAGAATCGGTCCCCGTTGGTTATGAAATACCAATTATGATGTATTCGTTAGATTTTGAAGAATTTCTTTGGGCAAATGGATATTCAGATGAAGCAATTATATATTTGAAGGAATTATTTGATAAACGAGAAGTTGTTCCACAGGACATTCATCAGAAATATCAGATGTTAGTGAGAGAATTTATCGTTGTCGGAGGAATGCCAGAGGTGGTTGCTGACTTTGTTGAATACAAGGATTTTAATCGGGTTCAAGAAATCCAGAGTAGATTAATATCTGATTATGAGGACGATATAGCGCAACATGCTAAAGGTGTAGAAAAAACAAAAGTAAGACGATGTTATGATACGATTCCCAATCAGCTTGCAAGAGAGAATAAAAAGTTTAAATATTCTGAAGTAGAGAAGAAATCAACAGCAAAGAAATATGGAGATAGCATTCAATGGCTGGTTGATGCAAATATGGCATTTTCATGTGCGAATTTACGTACGCCGAGTCTTCCACTACGATACAATGAGAAGGAAAATGAATTTAAACTTTATATAAATGATACAGGACTATTAATGTCACTTTTTGGTTTTAGCACGAAATTAGCTATTCTAAATAATACACTTACAGGATTTGCAAAAGGTGGGATTTATGAGAATTTTGTTGCAGAAACATTGATTAAAAATGGTTATACCCTTCATTATTATAAGCCTGATGATGAGAATGAGTTGGAATTTATCATTGAAAAGGATGGGGAAGTATTGCCGATAGAGGTCAAGGCTGGAAATACGGCTACCAAATCTTTAAATCGATATATTGATAAGTATAATCCTTCAATTGCATATAAAATCATGGCTGGTAATATTGGTGAAGTAGATAAAAAATTATCGATACCGCATTATATGGCTATGTTCATATAATAATCGATTTTGGTTTAGTGGATGCATTTATTACTTTAGGCTAGTGTAGGGGTGAAGACGATGGATAAAACAAGGCTATGTATAGAAATACTATTTCTCTGATTGAACTTAAATCGGATGACAGGATGCTTGATATCGGCTATGGAAATGGTTATCTTTTGCAGAAATTATATAAAAAATGCAAAGCAGATTTATACGGGATTGATATTTCAGAAGATATGAAACTTCAGGCTATGAAACGTAATAGTAAAGCATTGAAGGATAAGAAGCTTCATTTGAGTGTTGGTGACTGTTGCCAGCTTGATTATGATGCAGATATGTTTTCAGCGGTTTCTTCTATAAATACAATATACTTTTGGAGCGATACTGTTAAGGGATTATCTGAAATTTGTAGAGTTCTAAAGCCTGGAAGATCATTTTATAATGTAGTTTACACAAAAGAATGGCTAGATAAATTGGCCTATACAAAGAAGGGATTTAAGAAATATGAACCAGAAGAACTTATTCAACTGGGAAAACGGGCAGGTTTTGAGAAAGTAGAAGTGAAAGATATTGTAAAGGGAAAAAGTTTTGTCGTTATCTATACAAAAGGCAATAAAAAGTTTATTTGATTTTGGTTCCCGTTTCTATATTTGGCAGGGAGAAAACAAAATATTAAGTACATTGATTGTGTTAATAAATCCGTGGTTTATGCCATTACTTTTTGTCTTGGCAGGTATGAGTGCGCGATATGCACTAGAAAAAAGAACAAATAAAGAATTTGTGCTACAAAGGGTTGGCAAATTGTTAATTCCATTTATTTGTGGAATGATATTTATCGTGCCGTTTCAAACATTGTATGCGAGAAAATTCTTTGATAACTATGAGGGGAGTATTCTTGATAATTGGAAATACTTTTTTACACATCTTACAGACTTTAGTGGATATGATGGTGCGTTTACCCCTGGTCATTTATGGTTTATTCTTTATCTGTTTTTAATATCAATGTTTGCTTTGATTCTGTTTCGTTTGGTTCCATATGAGAAATTAGCAGTCCGAGTAGAAAAGGTGCAAGTGTTTGGAGTGTTTCTTTTATTTATTCCGATATGGATTATGTATTATTTGGGAAATTTCGGAGGCTTTAGTCTTGGAAAAAATCTTGCGCTATATTTGATAGGATATTATGTGTTGAGCAATGAGCAGATAATAGAAAAACTCGAAAGATACAAAACATGGTTGTTTATTTTATGCTTAATTGGGACAAGTGTGTCGGTGGCATTGTATTATAGATTTTCATATTATGGTGATTTGTGGGTGAATTTTATTGGATGGATTTCAATTCTGGTCTTGCTTGTTGCCGGAAAAAAGTTTTTGAATTGGAGAACATGTTTTACAGAATATTTTAATCAGTCATCATATTCAATTTATATTTTGCACCAGTCAATATTAGTGGCTTTAGCATATTATGTTGTGCAGATAAGTGATGTGTTATTAGTGCAGGTGTTTTGTATTTGTATCGGCAGCTTTATACTCACAGTGTTGGCATATCATTTGATAAAGTTGATGCCAATTGTAAGGAAAATAATTGGAATAAAATAAATAGCTTTTGAGTTCAAAGGGGCAATTTGTTGACACATGCGTGTGGCAAAAGTATACTGTTGGAAATGATAAATTATGAATGTACCACAAGAATTTTTGTAACCATTATAAAAGAATTACCAGATAAAAATTTCGGCATTGGTGAAAAACGATTGATAAAGTTAAGGCTGAATATATGCGGACACACAAATAAATTATATTGTATATAGGTTTAACTCATTATGGCTTACAGATACAGATAATGTAAGTTGTATCGTTTTTTACAATACAGAATAAAAAACAAGATATAAAATCATATTATAAAAGAAATAAATAATAAATATGATTAATAATCTTAAGCATATGGACTGTAAAAGTTGGATATGTTAGTATACATACATGACAAAGGCGTCAACAGTATAGCTGTTGGCGCCTTTTTTGGTGATTAAATCCTCTGTAGTGTGTGTATAACATATTATATGCGGAAACGGAGGAAAACAAATGAGTGCAAAAATTGATTTTTTATATTTAAGCGAACCCGACATGATTAAAGCCGGCGTAAAGGACATGGGAAAATGTGTAGAGGTCATGGAGGACATGATGATTACATTAAAAAAAGGTGACTATGTAATGGGTGGCGAGAATCACAACTCACACGGCTGCATGGTTACTTTTCCAGACAATCCTGAGTTCGAGGGAATGCCTAAAAATGGTGAGGACAGACGATTCATGGCAATGCCTGCATACCTGGGAGGCAATTTCCAGATGGCAGGAATGAAGTGGTATGGCTCAAACACAGAGAACAAGCAAAAAGGTCTTCCTCGTTCAATCTTAATGATGATGCTTAACGACAAGGACACAGGAGCACCGCTTGCACTTATGTCAGCAAACCTCTTAAGTGCCTATAGAACAGGGGCAATTCCGGGAGTTGGAGCAAAATATCTTGCCAGAAAAGACTCAAAGGTTGTTTCCATCATTGGACCGGGTGTAATGGGAAGAACAAGTCTCGCTGCATTTATGAGCGTATGTCCTGGTATTGATACTGTAAAAGTCAAGGGACGTGGACAAAAATCAATTGACTCATTTGTAGAATATGTAAAAGCAGAGTATCCACAGATAAAAGACATAATTGTATGCGATACCATGGAAGAAGCTATAAAGGATAGTGACATCGTAAGCACAACAACCTGTGTAGGCGATAAGGAAGCCTTGTTCCCATATATCGATGAGGCATGGATAAAGGAAGGCGCACTGATTTGTATGCCATCAGCAGCAAGATTTGATGAAAGCTTTTATCTTGATAAAGACACAAAGTTGGTAGTTGATAATTACAAATTGTACGAGGCATGGGCAGAAGAATATCCATATCCAAGCTATGATCCGGTACAGATTGTAGGATGCAAATTCATGGATCTTTTACATGACAAGAAAATCACCAGAGAAGAAATAATTGATATCACAGATGTTATAACAGGAAAGCTTCCGGGCAGGGATAACGATAAGCAAAGAATAATTTATTCTGTTGGAGGAATGCCGGTAGAAGATATTGCATGGGGCGAGACCATTTATAAAAAAGCCTTAGAGCTTGGCATCGGAATCAAGCTTCCACTTTGGGACGAGCCTGAGCTTCATTAGAAAATAATTCAGTGATATCTCTAAAAAAGGGGATTATCTATGAAAAAAGAAAACACCATTATAAATCCACATCAGCCATATGTTGAACTGGGAGTGGACGAGCTTAATAAATTAAACTGTCCCAAGCTTGGAATCTCACATTTTTACGAGTTTTCGCTGGGGCAAAACAGGTCCCACGAGGTAAAGGCAGTTCCGGACGGAAGTATTGATTTACTTTTCAATATAGGAAGTGACAGGGTTACAACCTACATAAGTGGAACCGTCTTTGGAGTAAAAGCATGGGAACTTGGGGATGCGGATAAGTGTTTTGGTGTTCGTTTTCAGCCGGGACAGGGAGTGCTTCCAAAGGATTTGACCATGGATATGCTGGTAAATGATGACATAGAAATCGATGGCAATATTTTTGGAGACAACATTACAGAAAAAATCGCACTTGCACAAGATATCAGGGAGCGAAGTGAGATATTCAGAAAAGCATATGAAGCTTTGATATACAGCCGAACGGAATTTTCTGACAAGGAGAGAATAAATGAGTATCTGGTAAGTAGAATTATTCGTTCCAGAGGTCACATAAACATAAGAGATTTAGAAGAAGAGACTAATTATTCTGCCTGTTATCTCAGAAGAGTATTTAAAAATTATCACAGTATATCACCCAAGCAGTTTGCTCAGTACGTGAGATTTCAGACAGTTTTGGAAAAAATGAAGGAAGGCAGTATGCCATACGATGAGCTGGCATTAGAATGTGGGTATTTTGATGAGGCTCATATGATGAAGGAATTTAAGAATTACGCAGGAATGACCCTGCAGCAATACCGTAAATTACAGGGAGGAAAAGCGCATGAGTAATATATCAAAGATAGAAGTAATTACAGGAATGTCAAAGCTTACAAATTTAATTCAGGAGCTTAGCAAGGTTGGAGTAAAAGGCGTTACAGTCATGCAGGTTATTGGCTGTGGTGTTCAGATGGGAACACAGGAATATGAGATAGAGTTAAATGAAGTTATGGAGCTTCTTCCAAAGCAGCAGATTAATATCGTAGTAGAAAAAAGTAAGGTTGACAAAATAGTTGATATCATAAAAAAAGAACTCTACACAGGTCATATTGGTGATGGAAAAATATTCGTATATGATATCGACAATGCCATCAGGGTACGTACTGGAGATGAGGGAGTAGATGCTCTCTAGAGTAGATACACTCTAAATCAGAGGCTCTTTAGAGTAGATGCTTTTTATAATAGAAAAAGGAGTTGCTTATGGATGAAAAAAAATTAGGTTTAGGAAACGTAGTATCCATATCGGTTGGATTGGTAGTGGCAACAAGCTGTCTTGTGTCACTGGGAGAGGGCTCTGGTACTTTGGGAGTTACATTTATACTGGCAATGGCAATTGCCATGCTCCTTAACATGACAACGGTTGCATCTTTGTCAGAGCTAAATGCACTTATGCCAAATACAACAGGGGGTCTTGCGCAGTATACTCTTGCAGCACTTGGACCATTTCCGACACTTATCTCCATGGTAGGAGGATACATAATCTGTAATACAATGTCATGTGGAGTAGAGGCATCTATCTTTTCATTTTCACTGGCAGATACAATAGGACTTGATATACCAAGCTTTGTATACACACTAATAATGACAGTAATCATTTTGCTGGCAAATCTGCGTGGGGTAGATATGTTTGCAAAAATACAGGATATCGTGGCATTTCTTTTGGTAGGTTCCCTTGTGGCAATGGGATTTATCGGAATGATTGGCATGGGTACCGGTGTAAAGGTAGACCAGCCATTCGTACTTGAAGCAGATTTTAGCAACATTGCAGCTATGACAGCAGTTGCATTCTGGCTTTTCATCGGGGCAGAATACGCGATACCAATTTCAAAAGAGGTTAAAAATGCAAAGAGAAATGTACCACTTGGAATGATGATTGGTCTGTTTCTAATTTTTATAATGCAGTCAGTTATGGTATTAGGTTTTCATAATTACGTAGAGTGGGGCGAGCTTGCAAATTCCCCTGCACCACACCTCTTATATGGATTTGCAATTCTTGGAAAAGCTGGAAAAGTCTGGATGATGATGGTTGGTGCACTTGCTGTAATAAGCACGCAGAATTCAACGGTAAACTCCCTTGCAGTAATTTGTCAGGGAATGGCAAAAATGAATATGCTTCCAAAAATTTTTGCAAAGACAAACAAGCACAATGTGCCATGGTTTGGACAGGTATTTGTAAGTGCAGCAATTTTGTTATTCGGATATCTGAGTGGAAATTCAGCAGATATGATTTCCTTCCTCATTCTGGCAGGCTCAGTTTTCTGGATGATTTCATATGTGCTTGCACATGTAGATTTACTGGTATTTAGAAAAAGACTTCCAAACGCACCACGAAACTTCAAGGTGCCGGGAGGAGTTGTTTTCCCAATAATCGGAATTGTTGGAACACTTTATATGATTCTTAATATATCAAGTGACCCTCATGAACGACTGATGATATGGCTTTTGACAGGAGCCTGTTTCTTAGTACTTGCCATATATTCGGCAATCTGGATTAAGGTAAAAATGAAGATGAAAATCTTCAAGAGCGTTCCTCTTGAAAAAGTCATGGCGATGGAGAATGAGTTGTACTATTACGTTCGAAAGAGCCGGGGGATTTGGAAATAAAAGAATAGGGTGAATAATAGCTCTTCTGTGTTATACTATAATAGTATGACATGGAAGAGTTTTTTGAATTAACGTAGAAAACGGGTGAGTTAAATCATGAAATAATAAAAGGAGAGCTCAATGTTAAAGATTATATTCGGAAATTGTGAAGATGCAATTTATAATACATCAGTGTATTTCAAAAATACTTATCAAGATGAGTGGATAACAGATGAATTATCAGTTGAGATGATAAAAGATGTAGATAAATCAGATGTCATTGGACCACGGTTAATAGAAAGTCCTGTTCTTGGAGCTATTTCACCGAAAGAATTATCTGGTGGAGTAAAAACGCTGATATTAATTAATAAAGATAGGAATAAAATTTTTAATGCTTCAACTTGTGGCGATAATTGTGCCAAATGGTTATTAAAAATAGGTGAGACTGATGATGTAATAATTAATTTAAGACATCTGATGGATTTTGGTGGTGATGAGTTTGAAATTGAGATTATGAATACTCATCAGATAGTTAGAAACATGAAAGAATTAATTAATATAGCAGGTCTGATGATCTAGGAGGATTTATTGTGAAAGGAAAACATTTAGTTACAATAAAAAATAATGTCCTTCGATATCAATTTGAAATTCGTCGAAACATAACAATTATTAAAGGCGACAGTGCGACAGGTAAGACAACATTAATTGATATGGTTCGAGAATATTTTGAAAATGGTGAACAAAGTGGTGTCTCATTGCAGTGCGATAAAACATGTATAGTGTTAGAAGGACGTCAATGGAAAATACTGTTAGAAAATATTCATGATTCAATTGTTTTTATTGATGAGGGAAATTTGTTTATTACAACAGATGAATTTTCATCGGCAGTAAAAAAATCAGATAATTATTATGTTATTGTTACTCGCGAAGGATTACCAAATCTTCCTTATAGTGTGGATGAAATTTATGGCATAAAATCTTCAGGTAAGTATGGAACGTTGCAACAAACATATCAAGAATTTTATCGAATATATGGAAACATTGAAAAAAGAATCCAAGCGACTATATTGAAAGTCAGGAATATATGAGTTGGGAACGCTTTTTTACAGCATTATTAGTTGATAAAACAAAAGATACATATTTGAAGTATTCAAAGAGCAAGCTTAATGATGCATACAAGAACAAAAAAATACAAGAGAAGATAATTAATGAGATTCCTGAACAGCTGATATAAAGTCTTTGGTTAGAAGTGTCCAATATGATAAAGCGACCGTTCATTCCTAAAAAGCGACCGTTTATCGGAAAAGGCTTGATAGCACTACAAAAAAATTATACCATTCTCGTTGAACGTTTATTAAATATGTTTTATCGCTAAAATAAAAGTTTTACGGGAGAGAATGTTATGATAAATAATGGATTAAAAAATAAACTATTAGTTGCTATGTTAGGAGCATCTCTTGCAATGGGTTGTGTTGCATGTGGTTCATCAGATTCATCAGATTCTTCAGCAAAAGAATCGACAGCTACAGCTGACAAATCAGACAAAAAAGATAAGTCTGCAAAAAGCGGGGTTGAAACCTTTAAGGGGGGTCCAAATGACGGAATGGAGATAAGAGAGTATTCTTTTGAAGAAAAGGAATCAGGTTTATTGGAGAGCTATGTTCCACGTTATCTGACAGAGCTTGATTGTTCAAAATTTGATTCTTCGCTTATGCCAACAACAGCTTCATTAAGTGTATTAGGAGAAGATGGTAATCGTTATTCTGTTCCATTAAATTTGCCTTTTACTGAAGAACAAATCCAAAATACTGAAGGCGTTGAAATAAGAGAGGATGAAGACGGAAAGACATATTACTACAAAGGTGGTAGAATTAGTTCATTTGGAGTAAACGGCTCATCTATGTATTTATATGAGGTGGACCAAATTAAGAATGTAGAGGGATTCGCTGATAATGAGTCGTTTGATTCTATTGTAAATGCATTAGGAAATCCTAGTGGATATGCTGTTTGTAATTCCTGTGTTCCAGATGAAACAGATGAGCCAAAGACTACCAAAAATATTTATTTGGTATATGAATATGATGAGTATGTATTCTTCTTCAATTTTGTTGATGTACATTATTACAAAAATGTCAATGATGAATCATATCGTCCAGAGGGGCTTGTGGGAGGATATTTCTTATACTACTCAAAGGAAGCATGGGATGATGGTGCTATAATTCAGGAGTTTGTAGACGAAGATTTTTATGATTTAGTTTATACAGAAGGAACTCTCGATAATATAAAAGAAAAATAGAATAAGATAATTAAGGATTCCACCATACAATATATGATTGTATAGTGGAATTTTTTGCTATAATTTACTTGAACGACAATGTTTGATTTGCTAGAATATTGTATAATTTTGGCGATAAAACATTGGAGATAAATGATGGAAGAAAAAAAGCAGGAACCTCTTATCATTGAATCAGATATAGCTGAACAGGTATTTAGAATAGCAATTTGTGATGACGAGGCAATGTTGTTAGAAGATACAGACAAGGTCGTATCTAAGGTTTCTAATCAGTTAATTGGAAAAACCAGGAACGAATTGTATAGTTCATCGGTTGCGCTATTAGAGGAGCTTAGAAAAAAGCATGAACAGGGAAACTCTTTTCCGGATTTAATAATTATGGATATAGAGATGCCTAAGATGGACGGAATTGAGTTTGGGAAAAGACTGCGCGAATTTGCACCGGATGTAATGCTTATTTATCTTACTTCTTATTCTGAATATGCGGTTAGAGGCTATGAGGCAAAAGCTTTTAGATATATGATAAAACCTGTTACAGAAGAAGCGATGGCAGAGGTTTTTTCGGATATATTAAATGAACGTATAAACTCCAAGAAGCTTTATTTAAACTGTGCCGAAGGTGAAAGTGTTGTTCCATTGAATGAAATTATATATATTTCATCTGAGGATAAGTATTCAGTTGTCTATTCAAAAAATGAGCATTTTTATGATAGCAACAGTTTAAATTTCTGGGAAAAGACATTGGCACCATATGGATTTTATAGAATACACAGAAGTTATCTGGTGAACATGGCATATCACAGAAGTTTAGGAAAGTCACACATAATTCTTGAGGGCGGGATTGAACTGCCAATCAGTCGTCGTCGAAAGATGTCATATAAAAAAGCAGTAATTCAGGAAATGCGAAAGGATATACTTTTATGAGTGAATTTTTATTGTCAATGGTTATTGTAGTGATAAATACATTTACCATAGTAAATGTAATATTGATAATGAAACTGTTTTTTGGATTAGAAGATGTTGGATTGAAAAAAATGTGCATAACGGCAGCAAGTTTTCTGGTGCTTGATACCGTTTTATGTATGATATGTGGTAAGGATTCTGATATAGAGTTTATAGCAATATTGTTATTCCTGTTTTTAGCACCAGTTGTATTGTCAAAAACACATAAGCTGCAGAAACTGTACTATGTGATACCGGCATATTTTATGTATAACCTGTGGAATAATCTTCTTAAGCTTTTTGATAGAATCTTTGGTCTGGAAAGGTATTCATTAGTAATTGACAAATATGAATATACTCCATTGTATTTCTTATCTGATGCAATACTGTTTGTATTCTTATTGTATCTTATTTACAAAATCCAAAAAGACGGGGCGCATATCAGGATTAAATTTCTCGAATCTGTATTTATTTTGGTATTTTGTTGCTTTGAGCCGGCAATTGAGCTTGCTTTAAAAAATCTGGAAGACACATTCCAGTTTTACGCCTACTCTGTAGCGTGGGCGGTTATAATGCTGGTGATAAACGTAGTGATATTTTATGGACTATTTTATCGGAACAACGCACAGTATTACAGAAGACTGTCGGAAAATTACAAGCAGCAGTTTGACGATGAATACACTTATTTCAAGGATTACAAAAAAGAACAAAAGGAAATTGTAAAATTTAGACATGATATGAAAAATCATATGATGGTAATCCAGTCAATGCTTGATAAAGAGGATTATACAAAGGCAAAAGAGTATTTTGATAATCTCACAGGCGCCAATGTTGATTATAAATACAACAGATTTCTGACTGGAAACGAAATCGTTGATATCATTTTGAATATAAAATCAGATAAAATGTCAGAGGAGGATATAAAGTTTCAGTGTAATGGTGGATTAGATTCGCTCTCATTTATGGAGGATGTTGATATCTGTACGCTTTTCTCCAATCTGATTGATAATGCAATAGAGGCAAATGAGAAGTGCAAAAAAGATAGATTTATATCAATTCAGACAAAGCATAACGATGATTTTACAATGATTGTTGTTTCAAATAGAACGGGTGGAAAAGCCGAAATAAAAGAAGGAAAGTTGATTACATCCAAGAGGGGGGCAAACCATGGAATTGGAACACAGAATATTTTTGAGATAATCAAAAAATATAATGGGAAATATGAGATTTTCACCAATGACAATGTTTTCTCAATTCAAATCATATTGTAGCACTTACGACGGTATATTTGGTTTTGAGAGAAGGAAAAATAGATGATATACCAAATATATTTTTACAGAAACGTGAAAATCTTGGGTTTGCTTGATAAAATCTTGGGATTGAGGAGGGGAGTCTTGAAAAATGTAAAAATGAGATTAACAGTTTAAGACCATTTTTATATCCAAATGTTGCATTTGATATAATTACTAATCATCTCGATGGAACGTTTTACCTACTAATTGTTGTTTGGAGGCAAACCGGTGGTCCTTTTATGGTAAGTGAGAAAGCTGAAAAGGATAAGAAGATTAACTTAAAAGCAGGAAGATATGTAAGAAAAGAATCAGACAGCAGGTTGGCAAGGGTTGATGAAGAATACGATTTGTTACGTAAATTTGCTAATTTTCATTATTCATCGCTAACCAATACAGATATATGTATCAGAAAATCAAATAAATATTGTAAATTACAATAAACCTTTACCACCACTTAAACTGCAGGATTTGAATGAGCGAACGTTCTTCAATGAAAGAGATACAGAGAATCCAGAGATAAGAGATATGTTTAAAGCATTAGGTATTATCGAGTCATTTGGCACTGGAATAGGAGAAGCTAAAAGAGCACTTGAAAATAATGGTTCGCCAAATTTATTTTATAAGATTTTTGATACTATGGATAACGTTACATCTGTGGTTATCCCCGTTTCAGAAGAATATCAAACAATTAAAAGTGGAGTGAAACCCAATAAAAAACTTGGGATTGGAGGGCAAACCCAAGATATTAAACAAAAAATATTGGGTTCAGATTATTCAAACACAACAAAACAGAACCTAATAAAAATATATCATGAAATAGGAACAGAGGTTTTTGGAAATTCAAGGATTGTTGAAATATTGAATTGTTCAGAAACAACTGCTACAAAATATATTAAGCGGTTGTATGAAGAATTAGAAATTACAGTTATGGTAGAAGGTACAGGAAAGGGAAAGTATAGGTTTCTTGTATAAGGAGGCGTTTTTGAGTTCTGGTTATACGCATAGGAAAAAAGTTGCACTTAACTAACGCTCATTAGCATTGTTATAGTAAATAAAACAAAGAAAAAAATAATTGCTCGTGAGGGAGTAGTTCGCACGAAAGTGTGGTTTGTCAACAGTCCCGGCTAATAGCCTGGCAAATCTTAAAGAATGAGACTCATGTATGTTCAATATCTTATCAGATGATTTTGAGCATACGTGGGTCTTCTTTTATACCCAAATAGCTGGGAGCAAACATTAATATGTACTCTCGGAATCTTTTAACAAGAGTACATTAATATTAAAGGGAGGTATGAATTATGTTTCTTGAAATCAAAAATATTCACAAACACTACGGAGATGGCGATAGCCGCGTAAATGTACTTAACGGAATTGATGTAGAAATCGAAAAGGGAGAGTTTTGTGTGCTTCTTGGACCGTCCGGTTGTGGAAAATCTACACTTCTAAATATAATTGGAGGAATTGACAGTGCAGACGAAGGATACATCTCAATCAATGGTGAAAAAATTGCCGACATGAATGAGAAGATGCTGACAGAATACAGAAGAAGTCATCTGGGATATATTTTTCAGATGTATAATCTGATTCCAAATCTTACAGTTCGTGAAAACATTGAAGTTGGTGCATATCTTAGCAAAGACCCGCTTGATGTAGATGAACTTTTACATGTCTTAGGGCTATGGGAACATAGAAATAAAAGACCTAATCAGCTGTCAGGGGGACAGCAGCAGAGAACGTCAATAGGCAGGGCAATTGTAAAAAATCCTGATATTCTCCTTTGCGATGAGCCCACAGGAGCTCTTGATTACAACACTTCCAAAGAAATATTAAAGCTGATAGAAACCGTTAACCAGAAATATAAAAACACTGTAGTAATGGTTACACATAACGATGCGATAAAGGATATGGCTGACAGAGTAGTCAAACTTCGAGACGGAAGAGTAAGAAGTAACAAAGTAAACGAGACAAAGATTCCGGCAGAAGAGCTTGACTGGTAATGGGGTAGGTGAGAAATGTTATGAAAAAGAGAAATAATCCGCTTTCAAAGAGAATTTTTCGTGAGCTAAAAGATGATTTTACAAAATACATAGTTATTTTTCTGTTATTGTCGTTAACGATTGGTCTGGTATCTGGTTTTTTGGTTGCAGATAACAGTATGATCACTGCTTACAATGAATCCTTTGAAAAATACAACATAGAGGATGGGCATTTTCAAACAGAAAACAAAATTGATAAAGACACAATAGAAGACATAGAGTCCCTCGATGTGAGCTTATATGATCTTCAATATGTAGAAGAGTCCATTGACAATGGAAGCAATCTCAGAATATATGCAGACAGCAACTATTCACAAAGAGACAAGGTGGATAAAGTATGTCTTATGTCTGGAAAAATGCCACAAAAAGAGGGTGAGATTGCAATCGACCGAATGTATGCAGAAAATAATGGATATGAAGTGGGAGATAAGATAAAAAGTGGAAGCAGGATTTGGTCAATTACAGGTCTTGTAGCACTTTCAGATTACAGCTGTCTTTTTGAAAATAATAATGACTCAATGTTTGATTCATTGCTTTTTGGTGTAGCAATTGTATCAGATGAGGCGTTTGCATCATATGACGCAAAAGATATTGTTTTTAACTATGCATGGAAATATGATAAAGAGCCAGAAAATAAAAGTGAAGAAAAAGACCTTTCTGATAAATTTATGAAATCACTCAGTCAGAAAGTTGTGCCAAAAGATTATGTTCCTCGTTATCTTAATCAGGCTATTAATTTTACTGGAACTGATATGGGAAGCGATAAAACAATGGTGGTTATGCTTTTGTACATAATGATAATCATAATGGCATTCGTGTTTGCAATTACAACCTCCAACACTATCGTAAAAGAGGCCAATGTAATAGGAACTCTTAGGGCATCCGGTTATAAGCGAGGGGAATTAATCCGTCATTATATGACAAGTCCGATTCTGGTTACATTAGTAGGAGCATTAGTTGGAAATATACTTGGATATACTTTTTTCAAAAATGTAATTGAAGATTTATATTATTCAAGCTATAGTCTTACAAAATACACTTTGAAGTTAAACGCAGAAGCTTTTTTACAGACAACAGTAGGACCAATTATTATTATGCTGGTAATTAACTGGTTCATTCTTAGGAAAAAATTAAAGATTTCTCCGCAGCAGTTCTTACGCAGAGACCTGACAAAGAAGACGAAAAAAGGTGCAATACATTTATCACACAGCATTCCATTTATGAGCAGATTCAGGATCAGGGTGCTTCTTCAGAATCGAAGCAGTTATACTGTGCTTGCAGTAGGTATCTTTTTTGCAAATTTACTGCTTTTGTTTGGAATGGGATTTCCAGCATTGCT
This sequence comes from Agathobacter sp., assembly GCA_045122195.1. GTDB lineage: Bacteria > Bacillota > Clostridia > Lachnospirales > Lachnospiraceae > Roseburia. The sequence goes on along the minus strand of JBGVHH010000085.1, from coordinate 43,183 downwards.
GAATAATTTTGAAGATAATATTACTTCTTCAATGTTTTGTAAATACCAGTATATGCTTGAAATGCCAACATATATGGATGCCATTGAAACAGAAAACAAGGATGCAGAAAAATTCAGCATCTATTCTTTAAAGACAAAAGAAAAGGAAAATTACCGGGTTGAAGATATTTTAATTTACGGAATTGAACCGGACAGCAAGTATATTGACCTTGATGTAGAGGATGGAAAGGTTTTTGTTTCCTCTGCTTACGCAGATAAATATGGCAAAAAAGTTGGCGATACCGTGACCATGAAGGAGGAGTTTGAGGATAAGGAATACAGCTTCAAAATTGATGGTGTATACAAATACGACAATGCTGTTTCAATATTTATGAGCAGGGAAAAGCTTAATGAGAGCTTTGGTTTTGACAAGGAAATGTTTGCCGGATATTTTTCAGATTCTCCAATAACAGACATAGATGATGAGTATATTGGTACGGTGATAGATGAAAATGCCATGACAAAGGTGTCGCGCCAGTTGGAAAAATCCATGGGCTCAATGATGACATATGTGGATATTTTTGCAATAGTAATATTTATTGTACTTATGTATCTTCTTTCAAAAATCATCATTGAGAGAAATGAACAGTCAATTTCAATGGCAAAAATCCTTGGCCACAAGAATGGAGAAATAGCAAAATTATACATTCTTCCAACCACGGTGGTCACACTACTATTCATTTTGATAAGTCTTCCAATAGAGAAGTTTTTAATTCTCAAGCTGTTTCATTATATGCTTTTGATAGAGATGTCAGGCTGGATACCACTTGATTTGTCGAATATGATATTGGTGGAAATGTTCTTTGTGGGAGTTCTTACATACGCTGTTGTTGCGGTAATAGAGCTTCGCAGATTAAAGAGGGTACCGATGGAAGATGCACTCAAAAATGTTGAGTAGAAAAAAATTTATCCCATATAATAATATAGTTTTAGCTAGACAAAAGTTATAACAAGTTATAAAATAATTGTAAAGTTATAACAAATTATAACAAGTTATAAATACGATATAAAGTTATAACAAGTTATAAAATGATATTTTGGGGAGTGATCAATATATGTCAGAAAATATTTTTCGTCAGAATGAAAATCCATATACATTACAGTTTAGTTTTATACCACCTCAATATATTACAAGACAGAATTTGACCACGGAGATTATAAATGATCTTACTAAAAAGGTACCAGCATTTAGAGGGCATTTTTTAACCGGTGTCCGTGGTTGCGGAAAAACTGTTATGATGGCAGACATTTCAAATATAATGAAAGAAAAAGATGATTGGATTACTGTAGATATTGAAAATCCGGAAGGTAACATTCTAGATTCACTTGCAAGAGCATTATATCGTATCCCAGAGATAAAGGCTTTGTTTATAAAAGCAAAATTGGACCTATCAGTATTGGGACTAGGTGTATCAATTGAAAAAGCCGATATTATTGCTTCAAATGAGAATGATGCAATTGATTTTATGTTGAAAATTTTAAAGAAAGCAAATAAGAAGGTTTTGGTTACCATAGATGAGGTGACCTATTGTAAAGAAATTGCAAGTTTTTCACACTCGCTCTCATCATATGCAAGAGCTGGATATGAAATATACGTATTAATGACTGGATTGAAGGAGAATATTAAAGCGATTAAAAATGATAAGTCATTAACATTTTTATATAGGGCTAAAGAACATGTTTTAGATCCGTTAAATATCACGGCTATTGTTGCCGACTATCAGAAAGTATTTCATGTTAATCGTGAAGAGGCAGAGAATATGGCGTGGCTTACAAAGGGATATTCTTTTGCATTTCAGGCTTTAGGATATTTATATTGGGATGCATTAAGTGAAAGCGAAACTGTTGAATTTGAAGATTTACTTATTGTGTTTGACCAGTATCTGGCAGAGTTTGTATATGATAAAATATGGTCAGAGTTAACACCAAAAGAAAAAGAGATTTTAAAAGTAATTTCACAAAATGATGTTACAGTAGTAAAAGAAATAAGAAACCTATTATCTATGGAGTCATCAAAGTTTTCAGTATACAGAAACAGATTGATGGACAAAGGTCTATTAAATGGTTCTGAATACGGAAAGGTAAAGCTTGTATTGCCACGATTTAAAGAATTTGTGCTTATGCATAGATATGAGGATTTATAGTCATGCGAGAAGGTTCATGTGTATAAAAACATTACGGTATAAAAACATCTCGAAAAAACACTTAACCATGGCATTTACTGCTTGAAATAAGAAAGTAATTTATAGGCCGTAAAATTTCTGCGTAAAAAACGCAAAAGAGAGAAATTTTACGGCCTGATTTGTTTAGTTCAAAGAAAAAGCAGTAATTTAAAAAGAAAATGAAAAAATGCAACAGAAATTGATGAAAAATTACTGCTTGAATAATAAAAAAAGATAATGAGGGGGTAATTGACCCTGTTCGACATGATTTAATCAAGCTTAATAATAAGACCAAGTATTCTTTTTACACAAATCTCAATCTCTTCACGAGAAATAGCTCCTTTATCATAAGCTTCTTTCACACGCTCAGGATATCCATTTCCCATCTTAAGGTCATTTCCTGCTTTTGTTTCTTTGTAGTGTTCACCTAACGTCCACCAGTCAGTGGTAACCATTCCCTCATAGCCCCACTCATCGCGCAGGATGTCATTGAGCAGTTCACGACATTCAGAAGCTCTGTGACCATTAATGATATTGTAAGAAGACATAACTGCCCAAGGTTTCTCTGTCTTAATAATCATCTCAAAAGCTTTGAGATAAATTTCTCTTGCAGCTCTTTCAGAAACACGGGAATCGCTGTCTTTTCTATTGGTTTCCTTGTTGTTAAAAGCAAAATGTTTAACAGTAGCGCCAACATTGTTAGACTGGATACCACGAACCATTGCTCCAGCCAGAATACCTGTAAGGAATGGATCCTCAGAGTAATACTCGAAATTTCTTCCGCAAAGTGGACTTCTGTGAATGTTGATAGCTGGAGTAAGCCAAAGTCCAAGGTTGTTTTCTTTAAGCTCCTTGCCACCGGCGCATCCTACAGCTTCTACTATTTCAGGGTTCCAGGTGCAAGCCAAAAGTGTTGAACAAGGGAATGCAGTAGTGAATATACCAACATCCTCGTTAATTCTTACTCCGGCAGGACCGTCAGCAGTCATGACAGATGGAACATCATATTCAGGAAGATTTCCCAAACCAAAAGTATTTGCAACACCTGTGTTAGGCTGACCACCAAGTAAATGAATAAGCTCGTCGATAGTAAGCTGATTAACAAAATCGTCCATAGTAATTTTGCCATCAACTACATCAATAAGGTTGTGCTCACCGGTCCTTGGAATTCCATTACAGAACTGGTAGCTTGGAATTGCTCTAATTTGAGGAGCGACTCCTTCTTTTACACTGTTGTCGAGATTGCCAATCTCAGAGTAATCTGTATCAAAAGGTTCTGACATTGGAAGCTCCTCAAAATTGCCGTCAGAAAGCATTCTCTTCTCAAGGCTTGTAGGAACAAGCTTAGCGCTTAACTGATTAACAAATACATTCTCATCAAGTGAGTAATCAAAATCAAGTTCAGCTACATTACGGACACTGGTTCCAACAAAGAATTTGTATGTTCCAGCCTCGAGGATATAGGCAGATTTCTGAACTTTCCCAAGGTCATCATATGAAGCCATTGATGAAACATCCCAGTTAAGAGTTATGACCTGTGTTTCCCCAACGAGAAGTTCTCTTGTCTTAGCAAAAGCAACGAGCTCCTTTGCTGGTTTTCCAAGCTTACCCTGAGGTTTTGAAACATAAACCTGAACAACCTCTTTTCCTGAGTAGGCACCAGTATTTGTAACTTTAACCTGAACAGAGATCCTTTTGTCGGAAATCTTTTTGTCGGAAAACTGTTTATCAGAAATTTGTTTATCAGAAACCTTACAGTCACATAACTTGGCATCAATTGTCTCAACATCAAAAGTAGTATAAGAAAGTCCATAACCAAATGGATAGTTAACCTTCTCTGCAACCCCTGGAATTGTCTCAAAAAAGCGGTAACCTACATAAATATCATCTGTGTAATCCACATAGTCTCTTGATTCATGGAAATTGTAAGTAGAAGGATAGTCCTCAAGAGTCTTTGCAAAAGTATCACAAAGCTTACCGGAAGGATTACCTTCACCGAGTAAAAGCTCAGCAGTAGCGAGACCACCTTCCATTCCACCCTGGAATGCTAAAAGTGCAGACTGGATATTTTCGTCATCAACGAACCATGATGTATCAAACATTCCACCGATATTTAAAACCACGATAACATTCCTGAAGTTCGCTTTAACGGTGTTTACCATTTCCTGTTCTTTTTCAGAAAGGCAGAAGTCACCGTTTTTGAAAAGCCTTGCAGAAGCTTCTGTCATTTCTCTTTCAAACTCCCACAAAGAAGGATTATCAGGGTCTATAACAGATTTTCTGTCCCATCCTTCGCCAGAAAAACGGCAGATGGAAATGATGGCAGTATCAGTATATTCTTTGGCCTTGTTTAATAAATCCATTGGAACATCAGGCTCGATTGTCATACCAGGTACGCTTCCGGATGCGTACTGACTCTCGATGTCCTTTCTATAGTAATCGCATAATTCCTCAAATATGCTGATTTTATCTTTTTTTAGCTTTAATCCCTCATAGAGATTTCTTGTATATGCAACGGTGACATCACCGCTTCCTCCACCACCCTTTACATAGTCAAAGGTTCCTTTTCCAAAAAGAGCAACTTTTGTACCCTTTTTAAGTGGCAGTACATTGTTCTCATTTTTTAATAGAACCATACCTTCTTTTGCAGCATTTTTTGAAAGCTCAATGTGTTCCTTTGAGCCAGTAACACGTTTTCCATCCTCGCCTAATGGCAGGTTTGGATTAAACCGGATTCTTGACCATTTTTTCATTTTTCTTCTCCTTGTTTTGTAATGGTTTAAATTGTGTAATTTGTTTTCCCAATGCATATCATTTATATATACTTGGATTTTATGATAAATAATTGAAACATGCAATTTCAATAATGACATTATAATAGGTCGATATTGACTTTTTTGAATAAAGAGGATTAAGATATATTTAGTAGACAAAGGAGACAGACTATGCAGCAGTATACACATGAAAACGTAAAAGTTTCACCTCATCTTCCTATTTTTTGTAATCAGTACGAAATTTACAGGCAGATGACACCGAGTCACTGGCATGATCATCTGGAAATAATCTATGTGCTAGATGGAGAACTGCTGATTTCTTGTAATGACACAGAATATATCCTGCAAAAAAATCAATTTTACGTAGTAAACTCAAACCAGATTCACGGAACGAGAAGCAGTGGGAAAATAAGTTCACTGTTGATTCAGATTCCATACTCTTTTATGGATTTGTACATAGAAGATTATGAGCATGTGCGTTTCAGGCAGTGCTTTGATGAGAAAGTGGATGATAAAGCATATGCAAATATGAAAAGGCTTTTGAAGATGTTTTTGCGGATATATGACAAAAAGGAAAAAGGATATGAGTTTCTACTTATGTCAAAGCTTCAGGAGTTTTTGCATATACTGTATTCTAACTATTCTTATATAGAAGAGAATGTTGAGAAGGACACAAGGCAGCTTGCTCGGCTGAAGGGAGTTCTACAGTATGTAACGGAAAACTATAGTGAACCAATTTCTCTTCAGGAAGTGGCAAATGTTGCATCGCTAAACCCAGAGTATTTTTGTAGAATGTTCAAGCACTGCATGGGAGTGACTTTTTTAGAATATGTCAATCTTGTCAGAATTGACCATATATATGAAGAACTCCTGTCCACAGAGGATTCCATAACGGAAATACTCGAGAGAAATGGTTTTACAAATTACAAGGTATTTAGACGAATGTTCAGGGAACAGTTTGGAATGACACCAAGTGAGCTCCGCAAGGTGTCTGGAAAAATAAGCAGAAAAAATAAGTAAAGAGGGAAAAAATGAATAATACAAAAGAAAATGCAATTAACAAGAATATTTGTTATCTGTTTTTAATATTTCTGGTGGGATGCTTTATTGGATGGATTTATGAGGAAATATTTTACTGGATAACAGAAGGAATGTTAAGAAACAGGGGAATACTCTATGGCCCATGGCTACCAATCTATGGAGTCGGAGCATTGGGAATATATGCCATGAAACCACTAAAGAAAAATCCGTTTATATTGTTCACATTCTGCTCGTTAATAACAGCGGTTGTGGAATATGTAATAGGTTATGTGGGAATATATATTTTACATATAAGATTGTGGGATTATAGGGGACTGTTTTTAAACCTTGACGGAATAATCTGTTTTCGAAGCATAGTAAGCTTTGCAGTGATGGGCTTGATATTTCATTATTTCCTCGAGCCCATAGCAGAAAGAATATTTAATAAAATAAGTCAGCGCAAGGTCAGACTCCTATGCCTGATAGTACTGATTTTGTTTCTGGTGGACTGTGTACTAAGTGCACTATATAGAACACCGATTACATATTAAGTTTTTTTCATAAACTAGAACACTTGTGGCAGATATACGCCCCGGCAATACACACGATTTTTGACGTGTCGTGTGCAAGTTATATGCCGCTATCAGCTAAAGGTTGTCCGAGAAATCCTCGTTCAAGCGTAGCGCGTTTTGGATTTCTCGCGACAAAATAAACTTAGCTGATAGCGGTATTTACTTGCACTAGACTAAGGAAACATGAGAGTGTATTGTCGGGGCGTATATCTGTCACAAGTGTTCGAAAACAGAAAAAACTTTGCAAAACCTTTACAAAAGTTTTACGTTGTCAAGATTATAGATTTTACAATACAGGCATATGATGCATATGTAAAAACAAAAGCGCTAATGTTTAAATTAAGTAAATTAAGTTTGAAAGAGGTAAAGGTTTTATGAAAAAGAAAATATTGGCAATGGTACTTACAGGCACACTTATGGCTGTAGGAGTTACAGGATGTGGAAGCGATAAATCAAGCGAGAGCAGCACAGGAGATTCAACAACAAATAAAGAATTAGTAGGAAGCATTTCACTTGCAGGATCAACATCAATGGAAAAATTATGTGAAGCAATGTCAGAAAGCTTCATGGAGGAAAATCCTGATGTGACAGTAACTGTTGAATATACAGGTTCAAGCGCAGGACTCGAGTCCCTTTCAAGTGGCTCAGTAGATATAGGAAATGCATCAAGAGGATTAAAGGACGAGGAAAAAGAAAACGGTGCAGTTGAAAATATCGTGGCAATCGACGGAATTGCAGTAATCACAGAAAAGGACAATACAGTAGACGATATTTCTTCAGAAGATCTTGCAAAAGTATACAGTGGAGAAATCACAAATTGGAGCGAGCTTGGTGGAAAAGATGAAGCAATTGTTGTAATCGGCAGAGAAGCTGGTTCAGGAACAAGAGACGCGTTTGAAGAGCTTCTTGAGGTAAAAGATAACTGTGAATATGCACAGGAGCTTGACTCTACAGGTGGAGTACTTGCAAAGGTAGCATCAACACCGGGAGCAATTGGATATGTATCACTTGATGTGGTTGATGATTCAGTAATCGGAATGAAAATCGACGGTGTAGAGCCTACAGAAGAAGAAATTCTTGCAGGTAACTATGTACTTCAGAGACCATTCGTAATGGCAACAAAGGGAGAAATAAGTCAGCAGAATGAAGTTATTCAGGCATGGTTTGACTATATTAATTCAGATGCTGGAAAAGAAGTAATTAAAAAGGTCGGACTTATTATTCCACAGTAGGAGAGCATATGAACAGGAAAGCAGTTGTAGAAAAAACAGCAAAGACAATATTCCTGGTTTGTGCGGTTGTAGCTATTTTTGCAGTAGGTGCAATTACGGTTTATATGTTCATAAAGGGTGCTCCGGCTTTAAAAGAAGTCGGGGCATTTGATTTGCTCTTTAGCGAAATCTGGAAACCGACAGCCCAGGAACCATCCTATGGAATATTTTATATCATATTAGCATCAATTGTGGGAACCGGTGTATCGGTACTTTTGGGTGTTCCCATTGGACTACTTACTGCAGTATTTCTTTCAGAAATAGCAGGCAAAAAAATTGGAAATATTGTAGGCGGTGCAGTGGAACTTTTGGCCGCAATACCTTCTGTTATTTATGGACTTATAGGAATGATGGTATTAAATCCTTTTATGTACAGTTTGGAAAAGAAAATTTATGAGGGAGACAGCTCACATCAGTTTACAGGTGGAGCCAATATGCTTTCTGCAATTATTGTACTTGCGATTATGATTTTACCAACGGTAATAAGCGTCAGCACATCATCACTGAAGGCAGTAAATGACAACCTTAGAAGTGCATCTCTTGCACTTGGTGCCACAAAAGAACAGACAATATTTAAAGTAGTAATTCCTGCAGCAAAATCAGGAATACTAACAGGAATAGTTCTTGGAATTGGACGAGCTTTAGGTGAAGCAATGGCAATAAATATGGTTGCAGGAGGGGCGGTAAACATACCACTTCCATTCAACTCAGTAAGAACTCTTACAACGCAGATAGTAAGTGAGATGGGATATGCCCAGGGACTTCACAGACAGGTGCTTTTTACAGTAGGACTTGTACTTTACATATTTATAATGATTGTAAATTTCATACTACTTAAAGCCAGAAAGAAAGAGGTGGCACAGTGACAGGGAGAAAAATAAAAGACGCAGGAATGAGACTTTTAATATATATATGTGCTTCCTTTTCGGTAATACTTTTGCTTGCAATAATTGCGTATGTATTTGTAAAAGGAATTTCTTCTGTAAACTGGTCATTTCTTACATCGGTTACAAGTGTATTAAAAGGAACAGTTGGAATAGCGGGAAATATTGTAAACACATTGATTATCATTCTTCTTACAATGCTTATTGCAACACCGATAGGAGTAGGAAGTGCGATATATCTGAATGAATACGCAAAACCGGGAAAAGTGGTTACGATTATCGAATACGCAACAGAAACATTATCCGGAATACCATCAATTATTTTTGGACTTTTTGGAATGATGTTTTTTGGTGAGAAGCTGGGGCTTGGTTACTCACTTTGGACAGGTGCGCTTACACTTATAATTATGGTTTTGCCACTTATCACAAGAAATACACAGGAAGCGCTAAAGACGGTTCCAGATACATACAGAAGTGGTGCTATAGGTCTTGGAAGCGGAAAATGGCATATGATTAGGACTATTTTAATTCCAAGTGCAATGCCTGGAATCATAACAGGTGCCATACTTGCAGTAGGAAGAATCGTGGGAGAATCGGCGGCACTATTATTTACGGCAGGAAGTGCAAAACTTTTACCAAATGGACTTGAGGGACTTTTGGATAAACCTTTTCAGTCAGGAGGAACGCTTACGATACAGATGTATTTATCAGCGACTAGTGAGGGGGACTTTGATACTGCATTTGGAATTGCAGTGGTACTTCTGATAATTGTTTTATGCATCAATTTGGGGACAAAAGCATTTGCAAAACATTTTGATGTGACCAGAAAGGATTAAATATAAATGGAAAAAACTAAGATATCGGTGCATGACTTAAATTTATATTATGGCGATAATCATGCACTAAAAAATGTAAATATGGAAATAAAGGAAAATGCGATTACTGCCTTTATCGGACCGTCAGGATGTGGAAAATCAACATTTCTAAAGACCTTAAACAGAATGAATGATTTGGTGGACAATGTAAGTATTACCGGCAAGGTTGAGCTTGACGGAGAGGATATATACGAAAAGGGTATAGATACCACCATTCTTAGAAAAAAAGTAGGGATGGTTTTCCAGCAGCCTAATCCATTTCCAATGAGCATATACGACAACATTGCCTATGGACCAAGAGTGCATGGTATAAAGGATAAAAAACGTCTGGACCAGATTGTGGAAGAGAGCTTAAGAGGGGCTGCCATCTGGGATGAAGTAAAGGATAGACTTAAAAAATCAGCGCTTGGGCTTTCTGGCGGACAGCAGCAAAGAATCTGTATTGCAAGAGCACTTGCTGTTTCACCGGAGGTTCTTCTTATGGATGAACCAACTTCAGCACTTGACCCAATCTCCACAACAAAAATCGAGGATTTGATGGAAGAGCTGAAGAAAAAATACACAGTCGTAGTCGTAACTCACAATATGCAGCAGGCAGTTAGAGTGTCGGATTACACCGCATTTTTCCTGGTAGGGGAAATGGTGGAATTTGGAAAGACAAACGTTATTTTTTCATATCCTCAGGACAAGAGGACAGAAGATTATATAACAGGAAGATTTGGCTAGAAACAGGAAAGGGAACTTGTATGAGAAGCAAATTTGATGAGCAGCTTTTGGAATTAAATAAAGTAATGGTTGAAATGGGAAACAAAATAGTGGATTCAATTTCAAAGGCTATAAAGGCTCTTAGTGAGCAGAATCAGGAACTTGCAAAGAAAATTATGGAAGAAGATTCACATATAGATAATCTTCAGAAGAAAATAGAAGGAATTTGTTTTAATTTACTTATACAGCAGCAGCCGGTTGCAAAGGATTTAAGAACAGTAACAGCTGCTATGAAGATGGTAACTGACATGGAAAGAATTGGAGATCATGCAGCGGACATCTCAGAAATGACAATACTTATGGGCGACAGCAGTCACATCGAGCGTTTTAGTCATATAAACAAAATGGCATCAGAGACTATGCTTATGCTAACTCACAGTATCGAGGCATATGTAGAAAAAAATGAAGAAAAAGCAAGAGAAGTAATTGCTCATGATGATATTGTTGATGGTCTGTTTGATGAAGCAAAGAGAGATATCATTGAGCTTATTTTGTCGAACTCAGGAGAAGGTGAGGAAGCAACAGACCTACTAATGGTTGCTAAATATTTTGAGAGAATTGGGGACCATGCAACCAATATTGCTGAATGGGTAATTTATTCTTTAAAAACAACAGCAAAATAATTATATACAAAATGAAAAATTTTACATAAAATTTACATAGAAAGTCTGTGGATTTTACATTATGTAATTATAATTTACTTTGATTTTAATTAAAAACAATAATAAATTTAAATGAGGTAAAATCTATGGACATTTTTGATATTTTGAAGCTGGTAGGAGGACTTGCTCTATTCTTATTTGGAATGAATGCAATGGGAGATGGTCTGGCAAAAATGGCAGGAGGAAAGATGGAAAGCGTTCTTGAACGACTTACATCTAAGAGGCTATTTGCTGTTCTTCTTGGTGCCGGAGTTACTGCTGTAATACAGTCATCTTCTGCTACAACTGTAATGGTTGTAGGTTTTGTAAATTCCGGAATTATGAAATTAAAACAGGCTGTTGGAATCATAATGGGAGCAAACATAGGAACTACAGTTACTTCATGGATTCTTTCGCTTGCGGGAATAGAGGGAGACAATTGGTATATTGAGATTCTGAAACCTACTTCTTTTGCACCGGTGTTTGCAGCAGTAGGAATTATTCTTACAATGGTAGCAAAAGGTGAGTCAAAAAAGAAGGATGTAGGAAACATCATGCTTGGTTTTGCAATCCTTATGTTTGGAATGGAAATGATGAGTGATTCTGTTACAGGACTTCAGGGAAATCAAGAGTTTAAAAACCTGATGACAATGTTCTCGAATCCTATACTTGGAATGATTGTAGGTGCACTACTTACAGCTATAATTCAAAGCTCATCAGCATCAATAGCAGTATTGCAGAATCTTTGTGACAGTGGTGCTGTAACAATCGGATCATCTATTCCGATTATTATGGGACAGAATATAGGAACCTGTGTTACATCAATTATTTCGTCAGTAGGAGCCAAGAAAAATGCTAAAAGAGCAGCTATGATACATTTGTATTTCAACATTATTGGTACATTACTTTTTATGGCTGTATTCTACGGAATAAACCAGTTCGTGAACTTTGCCTTCCTTACAGATACAGCAAATAAATTGTCAATTGCTATCATTCATAGTCTGTTTAATGTGGTGGCAACCCTTGTTCTTCTTCCATTTGCCGATAAATTGGTAAGACTTGCTGAGATTACAATTCCAGACAGAGGTGACGAGGAAGATATTGAACAGATACAAGAACGCAGAGTTGTTATTGATGAAAGATTTCTCGAGACACCAGCATTTGCAGTTGAGATTTGCAGACAGAAAGCATTTGAGATGGCGCAGAAGACAAAAGAAGCATTGTGCCTTAGTCTTTCTGTATTGAAAAACTACGACAAGAAATCAGCTCAGGAAGTTTTAGAGCTTGAGGATGTAATCGATGATTACGAGGATGTACTGGGTTCGTATCTCGTAAAGCTCTCAGGTAAAAACCTTTCAGCAAAGGATAGCCTTAGTTTGTCGCAGATGCTTCACTGCATAAGCGATTTTGAAAGAATTTCTGATCACGCTATTAATATAGTAGAATCCGCAGAGCAGATGAAGAAAAAAGAACTTGATTTTTCAAAGGCTGCAAGAAAGGAAATGGATGTGCTTTGTCAGGCTGTTGGAGACATTGTTAGTAAAGTGACAAGGATCTTTACAGAAAACGACATAGACAGTGCTATTCACGTTGAACCTCATGAGGAAGTGATAGATTCTCTTACCAAGAAGGTTAAAGGCCATCACGTAAAACGTTTGCAGAAGGGCAAATGTACAATTGAGATGGGAATTATTTTAGAGGATGTACTTACGAATCTTGAGAGAGTGTCAGATCACTGTTCAAATATTGCAGTTGAGATGCTTACAATAAATAACAACGGATATGAAACGCATGAGTATATAGACGATATGTCACCAGAAGAGAGAGCACGCTTTAAAGAAGAATATAAAGAACTTAAAAAGAAATATAGTATAAATAAAGATGATGAAACAATAAAAGAGTAATATATGTACTTTTTGAATCTTTAAAACAGATGCTGAGTGTACATATAGAAAAAAGGGAGAGGAAATGGCATTAATTTACATCATAGAAGATGATGAAAGCATCAGAGAAATTGAAGAATTTGCGCTAATAAATGCAGGGCACAAGGTTCTTGGATTTTCCTGTGCAAAGGATTTTTATAATAAAATAGACCAGATTATTCCAGATTTGTGTCTTGTGGACATCATGCTTCCTGATGAGAACGGTAATGAGATAGTCAGAAGGCTAAGAAAGAATCCGGATACCAGAAAATTACCGGTTATTATGGTAACAGCCAAGACAACCGAGATTGACCTGGTAAAAGGAATCGAGGATGGAGCAGATGATTATATCAAAAAACCGTTTTCTGTTATGGAGCTTATTTCACGCGTGAAAGCAATGCTTAGGAGATGCCAGACTACGGTGGAAAAAGAGCTTACCTTAGATGGAATAGTGGTAAATAACACCAAACACGAGGTGTCAGTTGATGGAGAAGTAATTGAACTTACCTTCAAGGAATATGAACTTTTATCATATTTTTTGACAAACAAAGGAATTGTATTAAACAGAGATTCCATCATGGACCACATCTGGGGAATCAATTACGAGGGTGAGTCCCGCACACTTGATATGCATGTAAAGACACTTAGAAAAAAACTGGGTCAATACGGAAACAGAATCAGAACAGTAAGAAACGTAGGATATGTGATTGAATAATGAAAAAAAAGATAAATATTCGACTTGCAGGTATTACTATTCTTGCGATTATTTCAACCGTAATAAGTATAACAATTATATATTATAGTCTTTTTCAAAAACAGGTCAGAGATGATCTTGAGGTAAGTGCCAAGCTTTTAAAAGATACGCATTATTTTGAGTCTGTGGACAATGACAAGGACGATATTGCTTTATCCACGGACATAAATGAACTACGCGTGACATGGATTGACGTAGATGGAGAGGTTCTCTATGACAATGATGCAAGCGTGGAGACTTTGGAAAATCATTTGGATAGACCGGAGATAAAGGAAGCTTTTGAGAATGGTGTTGGCGAATCTGTCAGAAAGTCAGACACTATGAACAAGGACACATTTTATTATGCAGTGCTTCTTGATAATAAGACAGTACTTCGAGTAGCGAAAAACGCAAAAAGTCTGGGTTCAGTATTTTTGTCTGTGGCACCTATGACTGCAGTTATCATACTTTGTATTATGCTAATATGTATTGCTATTTCGCATCTTTTGACCAAGCAGCTCATTCGTCCTATTGAGACAATGGCAGATAACCTTGAGGATGCAGAATTTAAGGTACCCTACAAAGAACTTAAGCCTTTTAGCGATATGATTAGAAAACAGCATGCAGATATTTTATCGGCGGCAAAGGCGAGACAGGATTTTACAGCTAATGTATCCCATGAATTAAAGACTCCACTTACGGCCATATCTGGTTATGCTGAACTTCTCGAAGGTGATATGGTTGAGGAAGAGAGGAAAAAGCATTTTTATCAGGAGATTCAAAAAAATGCAAATCGCTTGCTTGCTCTTATAAATGATATCATCAGATTATCTGAGCTTGACAGAAGTGAAAGTGAACCTCTTTTTGAGGAGCTAGATTTATATGATGTGGCAGCGGAATGTATGGAGGCGCTTGAGGTAAATGCAAGAAAGCGTGAAATAGAGCTGTCATTTAAAGGAAAACATTGCAGTGTACATGGAAACCGGGATATGTTAAAGGAGCTTGTGGAAAATCTTGTTCAAAATGCAATCCGTTACAACAATCCAGGTGGAAAAGTTATAGTAAGAATAGAAAATGATGGAAAAGCCATGTTTATGGTAAAAGACAATGGAATAGGAATTCCGGCATCAGAGCAGGAGCGAATTTTTGAACGCTTTTATCGTGTTGACAAGAGCCGTTCAAAGGCAACCGGCGGAACAGGTCTTGGACTTGCAATCGTAAAACATATTGTTGAATTACACGACGCAAAGATTGAATTAGACAGCGCACCTGGCGTTGGTACTACGATAAAGGTATTGTTCTAAGGAAACTTTACATTGGGGGAGAAGAGTATTTTGATGATGGATGTTGCTGCCTGAGGGATAGTGGACTGGGTATACCCTCTCATGTTTCCTTCGTCTAGTGCAAGTATATGTCGTTATCAGCTACGTCTATTATGCCGCGGGAAATCCAAAACGCGCTACGCTTGAACGAGGATTTCCCGGACAAACTTTAGCTGATAACGACATCAACTTGCACACGACTCGTCAAAAATCGAGAATATACCCAGTCCACTATCCCTCAGGCAGCAACATCCATCACCTACATAGTCTCATACCCAACCATATGTGAAAGGTTTCCCAATTGACAAGTGAAATAATAGATATATAATGAGTGGTAATGTAAAAGTTACCGCTCATTTTGTTAATTAAAGTGAAGAAAAATAGATTATTTGAAATAGGAAAGTAATGAGGGATAAGCAATGATTAAAATACTTTCAAAGATTTTCATAAAAAAAACAATGACAGAGGAACAAGTCAGAGGTGTATACGGTGTCATGTGCAGCACACTTGGAATATGTCTTAATATTCTGCTTTGTGTATTTAAGCTTTTTGCGGGAATCATTAGCAGTTCTGTTTCTATAACGGCAGATGCATTGAATAACTTATCGGATGCGGGTTCTTCAATCATCTCGCTTATTGGCTTTAAGCTTGCCGGACAAAAGCCTGATTCAAAGCACCCATACGGACATGGAAGAATGGAGTATATCTCAGCATTTGTTGTTTCGGCAGTTATCATTGCAATGGGACTTGCTCTTTTAAAAGAGTCTGTTATGAAGATAGTTCATCCGACAGATATAGAGTTTTCTGTTGTTGCAGTTGTCATAATGATTACTTCGATTGCTGTTAAAGCATACATGGCAACCTACAACCTGATAATAGGAAAGAAGATTTCATCAGTAGCCATGAGGGCTGTTGCCAGTGACTCACTAGGAGATTGCCTTGCCACATCTGTTGTACTTGCTACAATGCTTATCGCACGATATGCAGGAATTAATCTTGATGGTGTAGGCGGTCTTATCGTCTCTCTTGTTATTCTTTTTGCTGGATATTCTGCCTTGAAGGAATCAATTGACCCCTTACTTGGCACACCACCAGATGAAGGCTATGTTGAAAAAATCAGAAAAATGGTAGTGGAATTTGATGAAAATATTATAGGCGTACACGACTTGATGATTCATGATTACGGTCCGGGAAGAAAATTTATTTCACTTCACGCAGAGGTTCCATCTGATGGAGACATCCTTGTTCTTCATGACATAATTGATAACCTTGAAAAAAAGCTCAACAAAGAGCTTTCGTGTATTGCCACAATACATATGGACCCAATAGTTATAAATGATCCAAGGGTTTTGGATTTAAAAAAGCAGATAAAGGATATACTAGTAAAGATTGATAATGATTTATCAATACATGACTTTAGAGTTGTGTGGGGAGAGAGCCATACCAATCTTGTTTTTGATATAGAAGTTCCATTCTCCTGCAAATACTCTGAAGATAAAATTGTTCAGGACTCTGAGCAACTAATTAAAGAGGAATTAGGAAAGAACTACTTTACAATTATTGAAGTAGACAGGGTGTAACATGAATTTACCTAAATTAGTTATTTTTGACATGGATGGTCTTATATTTGATACAGAAAGACTTTTTATGAATAAGAAAGCGGCTGTACTTGAAGCATATGGATACGAAGCAAAAGAGTCGGATTATATCCAGACCGTCGGACTTGCAGGAAAACAGCTAAATGATAAATTATTTGAGATATATGGTCCTGACTATCCGGCGCTTGAAATTTCTCATAAGACTAGAGAAATAGTAAATGAACATATGGATAGAAATGGGCCTGATGTAAAGCCTGGAATAAGAGAATTGCTTAAATGGCTTCAGGAGAAAAACGTACAATGTTGTGTTGCTTCATCAACGAAAAGTCAGTATGTAAAAAAGTATCTAAAGCTTGCCAAGCTTGATAAATACTTTGATTTTGTGGTAGGCGGCGAGATGGTTGAGCGTTCAAAACCCAATCCTGACATCTTCCTTCTAGCGTGCGACAGGGCAAAGCAGTCACCAGAGAATTCACTGGTGTTTGAGGATTCAGAAAATGGAATAAAAGCATCATATGCTGCTCATATCCCAGTTATTTGTGTGCCGGATTTAAAATATCCATCAGAAGAAATAGAAAAAATGTGCTATAAAATCTGTAAACAGGCTGATGATGCAATTGAGTTTTTGGTCTAATTTTTTTAAACACCAATAGAAGTCCGAAAATGTAAATTTGCTCTATATAAAACTTTAAAAAATTTTACATGATAAAAATTTACTCTTTTATTGAACTTTACACGTAGGTGATAGAGTTAATAATGTTCTGAATAATGGGGGATGATTTTGGGAACAAATTATCGCAAATTGCGTGAAAGTAATAAGGAGTAAATTATGAAAAAGAGAGTAAAAAGGTTTTTTAAGACCTGCTTATGCATGCTTGTGATGATTGTCATGTTTGTACAATCTGTAAGTGCATTTGCAACGGAAACAACTAGTGGAAACACGGTAGAGACAATGACGGTATACTTTGACAACAGTGTGACGAACTGGAACAAAGTAATGGTCTATGTTGGTGACAAAGGTGATGGATGGCCGGGAACAGCCATGACAGCAGTAGAAGGTAGGGATAATGTTTGGGAAGCACAAGTTCCAAAGGATATTACATTGCTGATTTTTAATAACAATCAGGAAGATCCAAAACAGCAGTCTCAGGATATTAAGGGAGAATATATCGTAGAGAATGGTGAGTATGTTGCTAAAGAGGGAACAAATGGTGATAATAGCATGCATATATCGGCAGGCTGGTTACGTTTACGGTTGCAAAAATAATATTGGCATAGGAGCAGTAAAAAAACAGCATTTTAAAATGTTAAAATTTGATTTAACATGAAAATTACGACCTGTAAGGAGATATTCAAACATAGGCAGTAAAATATTGAGTGAATTTAGTCTATCATTGTCAATAGTTAGCTATTTGTTCATCAAAACTACAGCCTGATAACTAAATAATGAATTGAAGCCGTAAATTTCCAGAATTTTGTGATAAAATAGCTTATTTTAAAATGAAATTTTGGAGATTTACGGCTTTTTTTATGGAATTGTGTATGGAGCAGTAATTGGAAAGTTATGTCCATATAATGCTAAAAAAATTAGATAAGAGAATGCTTGTTTTGCAGATGGTCCAGAAAGTAAATAAGAAAAAAAGAATAAAATATAATTATGAGCATAAGATGTTATATGGAAAAATTATTACATCTTATAGCATTGGTATTGACAGGGGGGGAATAAAAGGGCATTATGTTAATAGCGATTAGATAATAACAAAACAAGTGAAAATTAGAATCAGAGGTAGAAATTATAATGGGAGTTTTTGAGAGATTATCAACAATAATACATATGATATGTACCAGGTTGGAGTTATTGCTTTCTTCAGAAGGCGATGTATTGGTTTAATAGTACAATTCTAGCAAAAAAGGACGGTTATTATGCCGTCCTTTTTGTGTGGTTTATTGTGAAGTTCATAGTGAAGTTTATGTTAAATTGTTTTTAATAGATTAACCATCTCAATTGCAGAGCAAGCTACATCATAACCCTTGTTTCCAGCCTTTGTTCCGGCACGCTCAATTGCCTGCTCGATATTGTCTGTTGTGATAACACCGAATAATGTAGGAACACCAGTCTGTAAACCAACTGTTGCAATACCCTTGCTTGTCTCGGCGCATACAAGGTCGTAATGTGTTGTAGCTCCTTTGATAACAGCTCCAAGGCAAATAACAGCATCATATTTTCCTGACTCAGCCATCTTCTTAGCAACGATTGGAAGCTCATAAGCACCTGGAACCCAGGCTAAATCGATATCATCATCATTGACACCGTGACGAACTAATGCATCCTCTGCACCTCCAACAAGCTTAGAAACGATAAACTCATTAAAACGAGCTGCAACGATTCCGATTTTAATACCTTCTGCTACTACTTTTCCTTCTAATACTTTCATGATTGTTCTCCTTTTCTCTAATATAATATATTGAAATTTTTCACTTGAATTGGGGTTTTGAGATGCTGCCCTCACTCATTCTGGCAGCATCATTTTCCGCAAATCAACTATGTGTGGAAAATTTATTTGTAATCTGTCATGTGATTCATTTTATCCTGTTTTGTTTTGAGGTAGAAATAGTCAAATTTCTGTGCTTCAATCTGAATTGGAACACGCTCTTCAATAGTGATTCCATATCCGGATAAACCAGTAATTTTTGTAGGGTTATTTGTGAGAAGTCTAAGCTTTTTAGCTCCTATATCACACAAAATCTGAGCACCTATTCCATACTCACGCATATCAGCAGGGAAGCCGAGTTTGATGTTGGCTTCAACTGTATCGTAGCCCTGTTCCTGAAGCTCATAGGCCTTTAGTTTGTTGATAAGACCGATTCCGCGACCTTCCTGACGAAGGTATAGAAGAACTCCACGACCTTCTTTTGCAATAGCTTTCATGGCTGCGTCGAGCTGGTCGCCACAGTCACAGCGGCACGAACCAAATACATCACCAGTGAGACACTCAGAGTGAACACGACATAAAACAGGTTGGCCGTTTGCTACATCACCCATTGTAAGAGCTACATGGTGCTCACCGTTTACAGTGTTTCTATATCCGACAATTGTAAACTCGCCGTATTTTGTAGGCATTTTAGCACATGCTTCACGTTTAATTAGGCTGTCGTTTTTCAAGCGGTATTTAATGAGGTCAGCAATAGTAATTACTGTCATATCAAGCTTCTCGGCAAGTTCTAAAAGCTCTGTTGTTCTCATCATTGTTCCGTCTTCACGCATGATTTCGCAGCAAAGTCCACAAGGCTTTAATCCTGCAAGCTTACACAAATCAACAGTAGCCTCAGTGTGACCGTCTCTTACAAGAACACCACCTTCTTTTGCACGGAGTGGAAACATATGACCAGGTCGTCTGAAATCAGATGGTTTTGCATCGTCATCTACAGTTTTCATAGCTGTAAGTGAACGCTCAACTGCAGAGATTCCAGTGGTGGTATCTACATGATCAATCGAAACAGTAAAAGCTGTTCCGTGATTGTCTGTATTGTTTGCAACCATTGCATCAAGCTCAAGCTTATCGCAGAGCTCGCCGCTCATAGGCATACAGATAAGTCCCTTTGCTTCGCTTGCCATAAGGTTTACGTTTTCCTGTGTAGCAAATTCAGCTGCACAGATAAAATCGCCTTCGTTCTCTCGGTCAGGGTCGTCAATTACAAGAATGACTTTTCCTGCTCTTAAATCCGAAAGAGCTTCTTCAATTGTTCCAACTTGTTTAGCCATATTTGTATCCTCCTAAAATACTATCAATTAATCTGTTAAAAAAATCCGTGTTCGCTTAAAAAGCTTTCGGTAATTTTGCTTTGTGGTTTATCATGTGATTTTTCTGTGGAATTAAATCCCAAGAGCTTCTCAACATATTTTCCAAGAATGTCACACTCGAGGTTTACTAAATCGCCTACGCCTTTGCTTTTGAGTGCTGTAACCTGCTGTGTATGTGGAATAATAGAAACCTTAAAACAGCTGTCGTCAACATAAGCGACTGTAAGACTGATTCCGTCTATTGTAATGGAACCCTTCTCAACAATGTATTTAAGCAATGAGGAATCAGCATCAACTGTATACCAGATTGCGTTGTCGTCTTTTTGAATAGAACTAATTGTTCCGGTTCCATCAATGTGTCCCGATACAAGGTGTCCGCCAAAACGACCATCGGCCGCCATTGCTCTCTCAAGATTGACAGGAGCGCCAGGTTTTAAGAGACCAAGAGAGCTTCTGTTCATAGTTTCTGACATCACATCAGCAGTGTATCCATTTGACGAAAGAGCGGTTACAGTAAGACAGACACCATTTACTGCGATACTGTCACCAATTTTAGTGTTTTCAAGAACAGTCTTACATCCTATAGACAAAATACATGAGCGCTGTCCCTTTTTTATATTTTGAATTGTTCCAACTTCTTCTACCAAACCGGTAAACAAATTATTCACCACCTTTATTATCAATATTATTCTGCGGATATCCAATGATACAGATATCATTATCAAAATGCTCTATCTCGATATTCTCTAGGTTAACGGCGTTTGCCATAAGCGAAATTCCCTCACCGGAAACAGGGGAAGGAGCATTCTTGCCACCAACCAGTTTTGGTGCAATAAATGCATAGACCTTGTTGACAATTCCAGCTTCAAGAGCAGAGGCATTTAATGTGGCACCACCCTCAAGTAATATGCTGTCGATTTTTCGTTTGCCAAGCTCTATCATCAGATAATTCAAGTCCACAGAATTGGCAACGCCAGTACCAGCAGAATCAAGATTATCAGAGCACATATTCTCAGATTTGTAAGGAGTGGCAATTATTTCAATTCCTGCTTCTTCAAGTTTACTTACAATTTGTGGATTTTTTTCTGCCCAAAAGCCGTTACAGGCCACTATTGTAGGAATCTCATGTGCTGACTTTACAAGCTGACTGTCGAGTGGAATTCTTAGCCTACTGTCGCAAATGATTCTGACAGGATCTGCATTCTCGTAAAGTCGGCAGTTAAGCATTGGATCATCTGCCAAAACAGTGCCTATTCCAACCATGATTCCCTTGTAAAGTTTTCTAAGGTTTTGCACCTGTGCACGGGATTTTTCATTAGTTACCCACTTTGAATCACCTGTTTCACAAGCAATTTTTCCGTCTAGTGTCATGGCATATTTCATAGCCACAAAAGGAAGAGAAGTTTCTATATAGTGGAAAAAAACTTCATTCATTTTCAGGCATTCCTCTTCAAGAATACCTGTTTCAACTTCGATTCCGGCATCAATCAGCTGTTTAATTCCTTTTCCACCAACAAGTGGATTTGAATCCATGCTACCCACATAAACCTTTGAAATTTTTTTCTCGATAATGATTTCAGTGCATGGAGGGGTCTTACCGTGATGGCAGCAAGGCTCTAAGGTTACAAAAAGCTCAGCACCTGTGGCATCTTCCTTGCAGTTTAGCAAAGCATTTCTCTCAGCATGAAATTCTCCGTATCTCTCGTGATAACCCTCGCTAATGATGCGGCCGTCTTTTACTACAACGCATCCTACCATAGGGTTAGGATTTGTATAACCAGCAGCTTTTTTTGCAAGAGAAATGGCACGCTTCATATATTTTTCTTTGGATAAATTGTCCATGTGACACCTCTAATTCAACGAATATGCTTCAAAAAAAGTATTATAAAACAAAAAAACCCGAGAATAATCTCAGGGTATAAAAAGCAAAATTTTTGTTATTCTATATACAAAAATGACGAAAAATATTAATGCTTCTTCCATCCAGACTTTACTGTCGGCTTTGGAGTTGTCTAAGACTCACCAAATCAGCACAACTGTGCTCGCGGGCTATACCGCCGGTCGGGAATTCCTGAAAAAAACAGGTCACCCTGCCCTGAAGATTCTTTTTCTGAAAAGATTATAAACCATATAATAAGTATAAACAACCCATTTTTTTGAAAAATAAAAACTGGTAAAAATGTAAAAATAATAAGAATTACATATGTTGAAATACACCTAAATAAGGAATATAGTGTAATTACATAGAAGGAACTGGCTAACAAGGAGAAGAAATGATGGCGGATTTTTTTGATTATATTCAGTGGAGGGGAGATATCCCGTTTTATGACAATTCTATAACAGAAGTGGATGGTCTAATTCTATCGACTTTTTCATATATCACGCCCACAGCAGAATTTCTTGGAAGACTGCCGGCAACAATAGAAGAATTATTTCAATCTATAGAGAAACTTTCAGATAAAAGAAAAGCAAAGCTAATCAGAACCGAGGATGATTTAAAACTTATAGAAGCTATGGCTGGATGTGACAGGTTTAAAAACATAAAGATTCTGTCCTTTAAAAAAATCACGGACAAGGAAAAGGAGATGCAGTTTGCAGCTTATTGTCTGGAACTAAAACAAAATTTTCTTGCAATAGTTTTTAGAGGAACAGACCACTCAATTGTAGGTTGGAAGGAAGACTTTAACATGGGATTTATGGATACAATTCCAGGGCAACTACAGGCAGCAAAATTCCTAAAAAAAGAGATGGCTAAATACGAGGGGAATTTGATAATATGTGGACATTCTAAAGGTGGAAATCAGGCGGTCTATACGGCAGTAACCTGTGACAGTAAAATCGAGAGCCGAATTCTTGGAGTGTACAATTATGATGGTCCGGGATTCAGTGATGAATTTGTTAAAAGCGAACAGTATCAGAGGCTGGTAGACAGAATCTATTCATTTTTGCCGGATAGCTCTATTGTAGGACTGTTGTTTGAGCATGATGAACCGGTAGAGGTAGTAGAAAGCAGAAATAACGGAATTCTTCAACACGAACCATACAGCTGGAATGTTATGGGAAACAAAATCGTAAGACAGGAGCAACGCTCAAATGCGAGCTTTATTATCGATGAAGCAATACATGACTGGCTAGATAAGCTTACATCAGAACAAATAAAGGAATTTGTTGGGATACTTTTTGGAATATTGGACGAAGAGAATATAGAATCCTTGGAAGATTTAGTAAAAGTAAAAAATTTGATTGCTGCCAGAAAAAAATATTCTGAATCTTCGGATGAAGAGAAAAATGTGTTTTCAAAATCAATAAACCAGCTTGCAAAATCAATCTCCACCAGTATGAAGAATAACCGCAGGCAGGAAAGAGAGTCTGATAACTAAAAATTTTCACTTATGTTTAAAGGGCACCTGGCGTATCCAGGCACTCCTTGTACGGCCCGGGTATTCACTCTTAAGTTTCCTTAGTCTAGTGCAAGTAAATGCCGTTATCAGTTAAGTTTATTATGCCGCGAGAAATCCAAAACGCGCTACGCTTGAACGAGGATTTCTCGGACACACTTTAACTGATAACGGCATATAACTTGCACACGACACGTCAAAAAAAGAGTGAATACCCGGGCCGTACAAGGAGTGCCTGGATACGCCAGGTGCCCTTAATACATAACCTCTGTGTAAATTTTTCTATTTTAAACTTCAATTACAAGTAACTCATATCCTGAAAGTTCAATGTTTGTTCCATCAACATCTGTTCTATTTATATTGCTGAGAAGAATCTTCTTTGCAGCAGAAGGAAGTTCAACAGTCTGAGCCTCTTTTTGATAGTTTGCAATCACCATAACAGTATTTTCTGCTGAACGAGTGAATGCAAGAAGATTTTTCTGCTCCTCTTTGTAAGTCTTAAAATCACCATAAATGAGTGTATTCGCATAATCAGCATCTTTTCTAAGAGCAATAAGCTTTTTATAGAAATTGTAAACTGAATCAGCATCATTTATCTGAGATTCAAGGTTGATATCCTTGTAATTTGGGTTAACCATAAGCCAAGGTTTTCCAGATGTAAATCCTGCATTCTCGTCAGCGCTCCACTGATAAGGCGAACGTCCATTATCACGTGAGAATTTGGCTGCAACCTTGAGAGCTTCTTCCTCAGAAAGTCCGGCTCTAAGTGAAACCTGATATTCATCTTTTGTTGAGCAGTCATCAATATCATTGATGTTGTCAATTTTTGCAAAGTTTTCCATACCGATTTCCTGACCCTGGAAAATAAATGGAATACCAGGCATTAGGAAGTTTATGCCACCAAGCATTTTTTTACCGGCATCTGTAAGTTCGCCCTCAGGAATATAGTGAGATACTCCACGAGGTTCATCATGGTTTTCAATAATATTAGAAAGGAAACCAATACCTTCAATTCGTTTGTGAGCATCAAAAATAGCTTTTTTGTACTGCTCAGCAGTAACAGGTTTGTTATCATACCAACCGTTTACACTCTTATTGATAATTGTCTCAGCGAAATCAAACATAGAAGAAAAATATCCATTTTCCCCGATGAAAAGAGGAATTTCATCTTCTTTTTCGTAGAATACTTCACCAACAGAAAATGCATCGTGTTTTCTAAATGTCTCATTAGCCATCTCTGTAAGGAAATCCCCCAGGCCTTTAGCTTCTTCAAGCATGCAGCCAATATCACAAAGTCCATCATCACGGTCTGCAGGATAGTCGCAGAAAGGAAGTCGTTTCTTGATATTTATAATGGCATCTATTCTAAATCCACCAAGTCCTTTATCAAGCCACCAGTTAATATTTTTATAAACTTCTTCACGAACCTTAGGATTCTCCCAGTTTAAATCAGGCTGTTTTTTATGGAAAATGTGAAGATAAACTTTGTCGTCATGTCCAGGAAGCTTATCCCAGACAGAACCACCAAATGCGCTTCTCCAGTTGCAAGGAAGTTTTTCGCCTTCTTTATAATCCTCAATATAAAAATATTTTCCATAAGGTCCATCAGGATCTTCACATGCTTTTTTAAACCATTCATGTTCATCTGAGCAGTGATTAACAACGAGATCCATTAAAATAGAAATGCCTCGTTTCTTACCCTCAGCAATGAGTTCTTCCATGTCCTCCATAGTTCCAAAGCGTGGGTCGATATTGTAGTAATCGGAGATATCATAACCCTGATCTGCAAGAGGAGAACAGTATATCGGAGAAAGCCATATAATATCAATTCCCAAATCCTTTAGATAATCAAGCTTGTTAATTACTCCACGTAAGTCACCAATTCCGTCACCATTAGTATCCAAAAAGCTCTTTGGATAAATCTGGTAAGCTGTTTTTCCATGCCACCATTGTTTCTTCATATTTTACCTCTCCTTAAATTAACTATAATAGAAAATTATGTTTTGTCAGGCCCCCCTGACACAAACCTATTATATAGGAAAAATAGCCCAGAATGATAGAGCAAAAAAGAAGGTTATGAAAAAACCCACAAAACATACAGTTTTGTGGGCGCCATTTGTGAAAAATAATTAAACAGAATCTCTTTCAATAAGAGTGGTCGGAAGAACGATTGTTTTAGGTTCATATTCCGAATCATTTATCATCTTAACCATTTCATCAACAGCAAGCTCTGCTTTTTTTCGAATATCCTGTTTAATGGTTGTAAGTGCCGGAGAAGTCCAGCGTGTAGAATAAACTAAATCATCAAAACCGGCTATTCCTAAATCATCAGGAATTTTAAAGCCCTTGCTTGTCAGATACCCAATTGCTTCGAGTGCAAAATAGTCAGACATAAAGAAAGCAACAGTTTTATTTTTAAAAGGAATGTGTTTGCTTAATTCACGATAATACTGTTTTCTATATTCCCAGGTAGTGCCTATGATATCAAGCTGAAGCTTTTTCTGGGTTGGATAATTGCATTCTCTCCACGCATCCTGAACACCCTCCCAGCGCATGTGGTCATTACCGTAGTCTTTGCAGGCGCAGACAAGAATGTTCTCATAGCCCTTTTGAAGCAAATGCTTAGTCATGATATAGCCACCTTGTCTGTTATCAATTCCTATATCAGGAACACTGCTAGACACAGATGGCTGGCAATGCGAGTCAATGGCAATAATTGGTTTGTCGACAAAATGGCGAAGCTTCTCACAGTTTGTAGCAGAAAAGGTGATAGCTATAACACCATCAACATCCCAGGTCATTATCATATGAAAAATGTCATCAATGTCAGAGGCTGAATAAAACATCATGTAATATCCGGCTTCACGAAGTCGACTCTCAATAAAACCAATTATCTCTCCGTAAAATGGGTCTGCCAGAAGAGACTCCTCATATGTTTTGTGAGAATTGACGACAACAGCAATGAGCTGTGACTTGTCATTTCTCAGGACATTAAAGCCTTTTCTTTGAATATATCCCATTTCCTGGATGAGCTTATTAATCTTTTCAATGTTCTCAGGGGAAACTTTTTTGGTGTTGTGATGAATAACATTGGAAACAGTAGTTGTACTTACCCCTGCTCTTTCGGCAATCTCTTTTATGGTTACCATTTTTACTTCTCCTAATAGTATAATTTGATTTCTAAAAAGATTATAACAATAGTAATAAGGAAAAGAAAGTCAAATATATGAACAAAGAATATGAAAAGTTCACAAAAAAACCGTCAAAAGTAACAAAAAATGGAATAATATTAAGTGCGTTTTATAGGTTATGTTCATAACCTGTTTACGAATTGTACATAATTTGGTATTGTATATACATGCCAACGGGGGAAACGTTTGGAGATAAGGAGAAGGGCACTATGAAGATGGCATGGTGGAAAGAAAGTGTAATTTATCAGATTTATCCTAGATCCTTCTGTGATTCTAATGGAGACGGAATAGGAGATTTGAATGGTATTCGTGGGAAACTCGATTACTTACAGAAACTTGGAATTAATGTAATCTGGCTAAGCCCAGTATACAAATCACCAAATGATGATAACGGATATGATATTTCCGATTATCAGGACATTATGGACGAATTCGGAACAATGGAAGATTTTGATCTTCTGTTAAAGGAAGCTCATGAACATGGTATTCGAATTGTTATGGATTTGGTAGTTAATCATACTTCAGATGAACATAAATGGTTTATGGAAAGTCGTTCATCAAAAGACAATGATAAGAGAGACTACTACATTTGGAGAGAGGCTGTTGATGGCCATGAACCAAATAACTGGGGAAGTTGCTTTTCAGGTTCAGCCTGGGAGTGGGATGAGACCACACAGATGTATTACTTACATCTCTTCTCAAAGAAACAGCCAGATTTAAACTGGGACAACCCAAAAGTCAGAGATGAAGTATTCAATATGATGACTTGGTGGTGTGACAAAGGAATTGATGGATTCAGAATGGATGTAATTTCCATGATTTCAAAACCGGAAGGTCTTCCAGATGGCGAAATGCACGAAGGCAGTCTTTACGGTGATACATCTCTTACATGTAATGGACCTCATGTACATGAGTACTTACAGGAGATGAATGAAAGAGTCCTTTCAAAATACAATCTTATTACAGTTGGTGAGTGTGCAGGAGTTACTATTGAAGAGGCCAAAAAATATGCCAATGCAAAAGGTACAGAGCTGAACATGGTATTCCAGTTTGAGCACACAAGCTTAGATCATGACGAAAATGGTAAATGGACAACAAAGAGATTTTATCTGCCAGACTTAAAGAAAAATCTTTCGAAATGGCAGAAGGAGCTTGATGAGACAGCATGGAATTCACTTTACTGGGATAATCATGATCAACCAAGAATCGTTTCAAGACTTGGAGATGATTCGCCACTTTCTGCAAAATGTATTGCAACAGTGCTTCACATGATGCAGGGAACACCTTATATATATCAGGGTGAAGAACTTGGAATGACAAATTGTCCATTCGGTTCAATTGATAATTACAGAGATATCGAAAGTCTTAATGCTTACAAAGAATTAACAGAAGCAGGCCTTAGAGATCCAGAGGAACTAATGGCTGGTATTGCAGCAAAGAGCAGAGATAACGCAAGAACACCAGTTCAGTGGGATGCATCAGAGAATGCAGGATTTACAACTGGTACACCTTGGATTATGGTTAATCCTAATTACGTTGAAATCAATGCCGAGGCTGAGTTGGCAGATGAGAATTCAGTATTTTATTACTATCAGAAGCTCATCGAACTTCGTAGAAGAAGTGAGTGGTCAGACATAATCGTTTATGGAAAATATGATTTGCTTGATCCCGATGATGAAAATATTTTCTCATTTGTGAGAACACTTGATGGAAAGAAATTACTTGTTGTTTGTAACATGACAGACAAGGTTGTTGAATATAGTATTCCAGACAACATTGATACAGAAGCTAATAAAACTTTGATTAGCAACTATGAGTCAGCAAAATTAGAAAGAAATATGAAGCTTGAACCATGGTTTGCAGCAGTTTGGGAGATTTAGTCCCACATTTTAATTTGAATCATTGAGCATAAGCTCTTTGAAAATAAATTTTTTCATAATAAAGGAGAGGAAAATATGAAAAGAAAAGTATTATCACTTGTTCTTGTAGGAGCAATGGTAGCTGGCCTTACAGCTTGTGGGGGATCTGATGACAGCACAGAGAAATCAGGATCTTCAGACGGAATCCGTCTCGTAAACGGAAAAATCGAGGTAGATTCACAGCTTAAGAAATTAGCTGAGAAGTACGAGGAAGAGACAGGAGTACACGTAGAAATCGAGTCTATGGGTGGTGGAGTTGATATCCAGGGTGAGTTAAAAGGATACTACCAGTCAGATAATATGCCAGACATCTTCGTATGTGGTGGTGAGACAGATTTCGCTAACTGGGAAGGTCTTCTTGAGGACATGAGCGATGAAGACTGGGCAAAAGACACAGATGCTGCTTATATTAATGATGAAGGAACAGTTGGTTTCCCTTATACAACAGAGGCAGTTGGTCTTGCATACAATGCTGATATTCTTGAGAAAGCTGGAATCGATCCTGCATCTATCACAGGTCCAGAGTCAATGAAAGCTGCTTTCGAGACACTTGATTCTAAGAAAGATGAGCTTGGACTTACAGCTGTAATCGGATACTATGCAGAGCCAGTTAACCTTTACTGGTCAACAGGTAACCACGTATTCGCTAACTATCTTGATGCTGGTCTTGACAGAGATGATACAACATACATCGATATGTTAAGTGACGGTGGAAAACTTGATGCAGACAGATTTGCAGATTTCGCAGATATGGTTGAGTTATTCAACAAATATGCAGATCAGGAAATGCTTGTTTCTGGAACATACGATCAGCAGGTTGCTAACTTCGCAGCTGGAAAATATGCATTCGTAACACAGGGATCTTGGATTGGTGCTACAATGACAGGTGATTGTGCTGATGCTTACGCTGAGGCTGGAAACTTCGAGTGTGGAATGATTCCATATGCATTTGAAGAAGGAATTGACACAATCCTTACAAACTCTCCATCATGGTGGGCAGTTTACAAAGATGGTAATGTTGATGAAGCAAAGAAATTCTTACAGTGGTTATCAGGTGACGAGGGACAGGAAGTTCTTGTAAAAGAAGCTGGTTTCGTAAGCCCATTCAAGTCATGTACATATGTAGCTGAAGATCCATTTGCTCAGACAATTTCTGATTACACAAAAGAAGGAAAGACATCTGCTTGGCATTGGTTAGGAATGGTAGAAGGATATGCACAGAACTCTACAGGACAGCTTTACGCTGACTTTGCTCAGGGAACAATCGATAAAGCTGGATTCATTGAGAAATATGAGGAAGTTACAAAAGCTGCATATGCTCAGTAATTATTAATAATTATGATGGGCTACCTATGGTAGTCCATCATTTGTCTAAGAGAAAGGAGTCTTACGAATGAAAGGCAATAAAAAAAGCAAAATGGCCTTATCCGCAATTCTCTTAATAGCAGGAGTTGTCTTGCTAATTACAGCATTATATCTTGATTTTACAGGATCTGATGCTTCGTATAGGGGTGCTTTACTTATAGTAGGCGCAATAGGATTTTTGGCTGGACTATACTTTATTCCTACAGAGAAAAAACATAGATCAATTATAAACTTTTTATTCTTGTTCCCACTTTTATTATGTTTCGTGGTAACAGTAATTATCCCATTTGCTTTAGGTTTGTATTATTCAACAACAGACTGGAATGGAATTAGATTAACTGAATTTGTTGGACTTGATAATTATAAAGCAATGTTTACACAGGTACCATTCTTATGGTCACTTATCATTACAGTGCTTTTCGTAGTAATTAATATGATTGTAATCAACGTTGTTGGACTTGCGCTTGCAGTTCTTTGTACAAGTAAGATGAAAGCAATCGGATTCTTCCGTGCAGCATATTTCTTACCAAACCTTATTGGTGGTATCGTACTTGGTTACATCTGGCAGTTTGTATTCAACAATGTTTTGTTAAAGTGGACAATAAGTGCATTTGGATATAATTCTTCAATGCTTTCAAAAACTAATACAGCCTTCGTAGCTATTGTAATAGTATATGTATGGCAGTATGCAGGATACATAATGATGATTTACATCACTGGTCTTACAACAATTCCAGGAGATGTTCTCGAGGCAGCGGCAATTGATGGAGCTACAGGAATCCAGACATTCTTCAAGATTAAGCTTCCAATGATTGCTTCAACAATTACAATTTGTACATTCCTTACACTTCAGTCGGCATTTAAACAGTTCGATGTTAATATGTCTTTGACAAATGGTACAGGATCTGTACAGGATTTCATGGGACAGTATCTGACAAATGGTACTCAGATGCTCTCATTGAATATTTATAACACAGCAATTGCAAAGAATAATTATTCTCTTGCTCAGTCAAAAGCGGTAATATTCTTTATTATCCTTTCAATCGTATCTATTATTCAGGTACGAGTATCAAATTCTAAGGAGGTGGAAATGTAATGGTAAAGAAGCTTACTCCATTAACAATAATAGTAAGAATTCTTGCAGTATTAGTTGCATTATATGTTCTGTTTCCTTTTGCGTTAGTTGTAATTAACGTATTTAGAAAAGCATCATACATTGTTCAGAATCCTGTTAGTGTGGAGGGAATGTCATTTGCTCAGCTTCAGGAGAACTTTAGTAAGGTAGTAAATAACTCAAACTTTAGTTTTTGGTCAGCATTTGGTACATCAGCTTTAGTTACAATAGCATCACTTATCCTCTTAGGGTTGTTTGGAGGAATGGCTGCTTGGGTTATTTGTAGAAACAAGACAAAATGGTCAACAGTAATCTACATGACATTTATTGCATCAATGATTATTCCATTCCAGGTTGTTATGCTTCCACTTATCGCTACTTTCAGAGATGTAGGAAAATTTATCGGAATTGATATGCTTCAGTCATTCCCAGGTATCATTTTTGCTTACCTCGGATTTGGTGGAGCGATGACAGTATTTATTCTTACAGGATTTATTAAAACTGTACCTTATGAGCTTGAGGAGGCAGCTGCTATCGATGGATGTTCGCCAGAACGTACATACTTCGAGATTATTTTTCCTCTTCTTAAGCCACCAATTGTAACTGTTACAATCCTAAACGGAATGTGGATTTGGAACGATTACCTTTTACCATCACTTATGCTTGGACATAATGGTAAGGTTAAAACTCTTCCAGTTGCAGTACAGGCATTTGTAGGTTCGTATGTAAAACAGTGGGATTTGATTCTTACTGCGGCGTTCCTCGCAATTATTCCTATGATTATTCTTTTCTTATTTGCTCAGAAGCAGATTATGGGAGGAATGGTTGACGGAGCTGTTAAATAAAAAGTATATATAAAATAATGACTAGATAAGTTTTCTTCTATGCGAAAACTTATCTAGTTTTTTTTCTAAATATTTTCTTAAGTACGAATTTATATAATTAAGTCATAATAATGCTTGCACAATAAATAGTATGGAATGTATACTATGTAAAGCAAAAAGAAAAGGAAGAGAGTTCAGTGAAGAAATTAATAGCATACTTAATAGCAATAGCAGTAATAATTTACGCAGGAAAGACATTATTTTCTGCTATAAATTGTGGAGGGAATTCTAAAAGGAACACAGAGATATCTATAAAAGATAATTCTGTGGATACAGAGAATACGGAAGAAGAGAAGCCAAAGAAGCCGTTATTTACTGCATCAGAAAATGATGCAACTGTTGGTTTGGGTGAAGAAATTGATAGTGATTATGTGATTTTGATAGATGAGCAGGAAGGTACAATTATCGCAGAGAAAAATGCTCATTCAAGAATGGTTCCGGCATCTATGACAAAAGTTCTTACTGTATTGGTGGCTGCTGAGCAGATAGAGGAAGAGGATTTGGATGATGTGGTTACAATCACTTTTGAAGCTACAGATTACGCATATGTGAATGATTGTAGTGTGACAGGATTTAAAAAGGATGAGACTGTAACCGTTAAAGATTTATTCTATGGAACAATTCTTCCTTCTGGTGGAGAATCTGCTTATCAGTTGGCGCTTTATTCAGCTGGCTCAATTGAGAATTTTGTAGAATTAATGAATGAAAAAATTGATGAGCTGGGATTGTCTGAGACATCACACTTTACAAATTCTGTTGGAATATATGATGAAAACTTATATACAACTCCATATGATATGGCAGTAATAATGCAGGCAGCAATGGACAATGATATTTGTAGGGAAGCACTTACAAAGCATACATATAAAACTACAGCCACAGAGCAGAGTCCAGAGGGAATCACAATCTCGAATTTATTCCTAAGAAGAATTGAGGATCAGGAGCTTGGTGGAGCTACAGTATTAGGTGGTAAAACAGGATTTGTAAACCAGTCAGGAAATTGCGCTGTTAGTTATGCAGAAGGCGCTTCTAAGAAGACATATATATGTGTTACTGGCTCTGCATCCAGTGGATGGCAATGTATTTACGATCATGCGAATTTATATGCTACATATGCAAAATAATCAAATTAGGTGGAACTATGGAAAATAATCAAATTAGGTGGAACTATGGAAAACAACGAATATAAGCCATGCCAATATGCAAAGAAGTGTGGTGGATGTGATTATCAGGGAATTGAATATAAAGAGCAGTTGAAGAAAAAGCAAAAATATATGAAGAAACTGCTTGAGCCGTTTTGTAAGGTTGAACCAATTGTTGGAATGAAAAATCCATATAATTATAGGCATAAGGTTCATGCTGCATTTGATTGTGTAGGTAGAGGCAAGATAGTAGCTGGTGTATATCGCAAAAACACTCATGATGTGGTAGATATTGAAAGCTGTCAGATAGAGGATATGGAATCAGACCAGATTATTAGAGATATCAAGGAGCTATTAAAGTCATTTAAGATAAAGACCTATGATGAGGATACTGGTTATGGTCTTTTACGGCATGTGCTTATCAGGAAAGGATATGCAACTGGTCAGATTATGGTTGTATTAGTCCTGGGTTCACCAATACTTCCTTCAAAGAATAATTTTGTAAAGGCGCTCAGAAAAAAGCATCCCAACATTAGCACAGTAGTAATTAATGTAAATGACAAAAAGACCAGTATGGTTTTGGGTGAGCGAAACATAGTTGTATATGGAAAAGGATTTATTGAGGATAAACTTTGTGGATGTACATTCAGAATATCGCCGAATTCATTTTATCAGGTTAATCCGGTGCAAACTGAGCTGTTATATCAAAAAGCTATTAAGTATGCACATCTAACAGGAAAAGAAAAAGTAATAGATGCGTACTGTGGGACAGGAACAATAGGATTGATTGCCAGCAAGAACGCCAAGGAGGTAATTGGCGTTGAGCTAAACAAAGAAGCAATCAAAGATGCCATAATAAACGCAAAGCACAATAGTGCAAAAAACATCAAATTTTATAATGACGATGCAGGAAGGTTTATGGTGGAAATGGCCACAAAGGGAGAAAAGGCTGATGTTGTGATTATGGATCCACCAAGATCGGGAAGCAGTGAAGAATTCCTGTCATCAATTGAGAAGTTGTCTCCTGATAGAGTGGTATATGTCTCATGTGGACCAGAAAGTCTTGCAAGAGATTTGAAATATCTTACGAAGCATGGATATCGTGTAAAAAAGGCTACACCATTTGACTGTTTTCCATTTACCAGTCATGTTGAGACAGTTGTTCTTCTCCAAAGGAATGCTTGAAAGAACTGTTGAAAAGAGTGTTATTATATAGTACTATTAGTTGGTAAAATAGGTGTTTAGAATTGAAATGTTATGAATTGAAAGGAGAAAGAAATGAAGAAGAAAGTTTTGTCAATGTTATTGCTTGGGGCGGTTGTATGTGCATGTAGTGGATGTAATACCAACATGTCGTTCACATACAATGTAGACACAGGGGATACTGTTAAGGTTCAGCTCAACACAACTGGTGGTTATAAGTTATCTTCAAGCCTTCCATTTGAGGTTTCAAAAGATGGAGAGACACTTAGTCAGGGAACTTTTATTACGCTTGATGGATATTATGCGTATTACGATGAAGTATATGACTCTGATGTTGAGATTCTTGAAGATGGACAAAAGGGTGAATGTGAGTATGTAATGTGGACTGATGGATATGAGTATGATTACTTAATCCTTATTGAGGATTCCAATACAGGAGTATTAATTGGAAACGATGTATCGGAAGAGTCCGCAAGAGAGTGTTTTGACAGATTAGATATTACATTAGAATAGAGAATGTGTCATTGAACATATAATTATAATAAAGATAAGAGAGTGGCTAAGAATAATTAGTCACTCTCTTTTAATATAACTCAAAAAATTAGCAACCATAGCAGTTGTTTACAAAATTAATCCATGTAGGAACAAAGCCGAATGCGTTAACTGAATCTCCATAGATACCCATTGTTATGCAACTAACTAAGAAAAAGCCTCCAAGGCTAAGGCCGATAATTGAACAAATCATGGCAGCTGTGCCCTTCTGACCATTTGAGTTCTTTTTGGTATTAATACTTAATATAGTACCGATTATTGAGAAAATTATACTAAATCCGGCACCGATAACACCAAAAAGTATTCCCCCAAGAACGGAAGATACCAGACCAAATATTCCAAGAATAAGAGCTGCTGTTGCCATACCGTTACCACCCTGAACTGGTGAGTTTGGTGTGCTTCCAATTGGTGGAAGGTTCATAGCAGAGAAATTTGATGTCTGTGGTACGCCAGGGGTTACGTTAGGTTGATATAATCCTTGACCCATGTTAGGTTGATTAAATCCTGCACTAGTATTATTCTGCGGAAAGTTTGGTGAACGATATCCGCTTTGATTCTGAACCGGCTGATTAACTGGCTGATTCATCTGATGATTATTATTCTGATAGTAATTATTATCCATTTTTATCTCCTATACATTTTAATAATTTTCTAAACCCAGAATAATAATACCATACATAATATTACTCATCAAATGCTTTTTGAATATCTGATTTTAATATTCTTAGCTCCTCAATAAGAATAGGATGAAGAGCTTCAATACGCGCATAGTTTTCAGTTTTAGCTGCCATTTCCAAAAGAAGTGCAAGTTTTGAAACCATTATTGCACCAATCATATTTGTGGTGCTTTTTACAGCATGCACTTTAATGGCATAGTCATGACAACTGTTTGAAATATCGTCATTGAATTTACACAGACTTAATATATCGTCATCAATACCATCTGCAACCATTTGTGCAGTCTCAAGCATTAACTCTTCATCGGGGAAAAATTTAATTGCACTATCCCAATCAATGTTATTTATTTCAGGAAGAGAAATAGTTTCATCTTGAGTGTTTATTTCTTGCGAACCGGTTTCTTCTTCGGAATAAATTAGATTAGCAGGAAGAAGCTTTTCGATAACACTTTCAAGTTTATCAGGCTCCACCGGCTTTGAAAGATAATCGTTAAAACCTAAACCGAGGAATCTTTCTTTCTCACCAACCACAGCGTTTGCAGTCAATATTACAACTGGTACATCCTGACACATATGCGTTTTATCAGCACATATCATTTCAAAAGTCTTTTCGCCGTCTAAATCAGGCATCATCTGATCCATAAAAATAAGGTCATAATGATGAGATTTTATTTTGTAGATACATTCCATTCCTGAGGCTGCTTCGTCAAACTTAATTTTAGTCTGTTTGAGGAGATTAAGAATAATTTTTCTATTAATTTCATTGTCATCAACCACTAGAATATTGGCAGATGGCGCAATAAATGCTGGTGAATAGTCAATCTCTTCACCGACAACAGAAAAGTCTCGGTCGAATTTTCCAATAGGAGTACAATCGATAATGTCCTGTAAAACCTCAAATGAGAAAGTGCTGCCTTTTCCATAGGTACTTTCCACTTTTATCTCGGAATCCATAAGAGTGAGTAATCCGATAACTATATTCATGCCAAGTCCGGTTCCTTCAATATTGCGATTACGTTTTTCGTCAATTCTTTCGTAGGCATGCAATAATTTCGGCAAATCTGTTTCTTTGATTCCGATTCCAGTGTCTTCTACAGCAAAAAATAGTTTTATTTTATTATCAACAACCTGACCTGAAATACTAAGCTTTACATAACCATTTTCCGTATATTTGATAGCATTGTTTACTATATTTATAAGTATCTGGTGAAGCTTATTATCATCTCCATACAGCGTGTTTGGAATATGTTGGTCAATGTCTAAAATAAAATCAAGGTTTTTATCTTTTGCCTTTATTGTCAGAAGACTTGCCAAATCTGCGATGAAACTGTCGAGCTTGTATTCAACAGGAACAAGTTCCATTTTTCCAGATTCAATTTTGGAACTGTCCAAAATAGCATTAATTATCGAAAGC
Organism: Agathobacter sp.; assembly: GCA_045122195.1. Taxonomy (GTDB): domain Bacteria; phylum Bacillota; class Clostridia; order Lachnospirales; family Lachnospiraceae; genus Roseburia. Next base: position 5,944 of record JBGVHH010000085.1, on the reverse strand, counting down.
AAAGCGGAAGAAGATTTTTTTACATCATATGCATATTCCTTGATTTCATCTTGAGTAGACTCTCGAAGAATCATTTCGTTCATTCCCATTATTGAATTAATAGGAGTTCGAATCTCGTGGGACATTTTTGCAAGAAAATCAGATTTTGCTTTGTTGGCTTCATTTGCAATTCTAGCCTGTTCTTTTAAACTGATTTCGTATTTCTTTTGAGAAGTAACGTCCTTTATCATATACATGATTCCACAGTAAATACCTTTTTGATAGAGGTCTTTCTTGCTTACATTATAAATATAGTTGTCTCGCTTTATTTCACCGTTATTTTCAAATGTTTCCTCGATGACTTTTAAGTTCCTGTTAAAATGAGTACCCTGTATTTTGGGATAAATTGATATAAGCTTGTCATTAATGTAAGCAATCTTTTTATCCTTATCTAATACGAGAAGACCATCTGGGAACTCATCAAGAATACTTTCCCGGGCAATTCCAACTGCATCAAGTATATCGTATTTTACCATACAGAAGAATAGACACACTGTACCAAAAACATATGACAAAACGGTACAATCGTATCCGTTTGTAATTCCTGTATAGAATAAAATCAGACAGAAAAATGACTGAAGTACAATAAATGTGAGGAAAATTGCACGCAGGCGGTCCACCTTACTTTTTGAACAGATAGTATTTTTAATACCCAGTGTAATTAGAATAATCATATATACCATGATTAATCCCATGTATCCAAAGTATGCCGGGCCATGGGAAAACACAAAATGAGGAAAAAGTCCTTCCTGTGTATATTCCTGATCACTGTAATATAGGTGGTGAAATTCATTTGTATTTACCAGAACTACTATTAGAACTTGAACAAAGCAAATAAGCGCACATGACCATTTTGGTAATCTGACCTTAAAATATTTCATACAAAAAAAGAATGTACTTAAAATAATAAAAGGCTTTCCTAGATATATAAATTTAACAGACATATATGCTACTTCAGGAGAGGAAGCACACATTTCAAGAGAGTATCCTATAACATTAATCAGCGTTGATATTGAAATAAGAATAACCCACTTCTGCTCGCTGGAAGGCTTTTGATTAAACACATAAGCTGTTTGAATGATCAATATGATAATACCTAAAAACTGAATAGCTAAAAGAGCATTAAACATGGCTTTTCCTCCTATATCAAAATGGTACTTATGTCACAAGTATATCATCTAAACCAAGTATTTACAAATATGTTTTTCTTTACATTTTTTTAGCATGGTGCTACAATGTCAAAGTTAACGGATGGTATTCCAAATGGAAACTGTACCGGCATAGATAGTATATTCAGAGTTATCTGGTAATCGCGTCATCTCAAGGAAAGTAGGGTGATACGATGAAAATAGGTTTTATTGGAGCAGGGAAGGTTGGTTGTTCCCTGGGAAGATATTTTGTAGAACGACAAGTTCCGGTGATCGGCTACTATAGCAGACACCCAGAATCTGCACAGGATGCAGCGAATTTTACAAAGACAAAATTTTTTGATGATGTTTCAAAGTTGGTTGAGCAAAGCGACGCGATTTTTGTAACAGTACCAGATGGACAGATTTCATCAGTATATGATGAGATAAGGAAACTGAATATAAAAAATAAACAGATATGTCATTGCAGTGGCGCTATGACTGCTAGGGAAGCTTTTAGCGATATAGCAGAGCATGGGGCTTTTGGATATTCGATACATCCGCTTTTTCCTGTTAGTAGTAAATACGAATCGTACAGGGAATTGAAGGATGCTTTTTTTTGTCTTGAAGGGGATGAGAAATATCTTGGCAAATGGATGGAGTTGTTTCAAAGTTTTGGAAATCCAACCAGGGTAATCGACAGGGCGAAAAAAACTGCATATCATGCAGCCTGTGCAATATCCAGTAATCTGGTGTGCGCTCTTATATCGGAAAGCATTTCTCTTTTATCAGAATGTGGGTTTTCCGAAGAGGAAGCATTGCAGGCACTTATGCCACTTGCAAAGAGTAACATAAACAAGATATTTGAAGTTGGACCAAAAGATGCACTTACAGGTCCAGTTGAAAGATGTGATGTTGAGACGGTCAGTAAACATTTAGATTGTTTTGTCAATGAAGAACAAGAACGAATGTATAGAGCCGTATCAAGATGCTTGGTTAAAATAGCAAAGGAAAGACATCCGGATGTAGATTACAGTTCTATGGGAAAAGTTATCAATTAAGTTGGTGGAGGATTAGATTAGATGAAGAACACAGTTTTGACATTAGCTCAGATGAAAGCAAACGGAGAAAAAATTTCTCAGGTTACATGTTATGATTACACAACAGCACGACTTGTAGAGGCTTCTGGAATCAATATGATTCTTGTTGGAGACAGTCTTGGAATGACAATGCAGGGATACAAGGATACGCTTCCAGTCACAGTAGATGAGATGATTGTATATGGAAGAAGTGTTCAAAGAGCATGTGAAGATACTTTTGTAGTGGTGGACATGCCATTTATGAGTTATCAGGTATCCGTTGAGCAGGCGCTTATGAACGCCGGAAGAATTATGAAAGAGACTGGAGCAAGCGCAGTTAAGCTTGAAGGTGGAGTTGAGGTTTGTCCACAGATTAAAGCAATAACAAACGCTGGAATCCCAGTAGTAGCCCATGTTGGAATGACACCACAGTCAGTAAATGCCATGGGTGGATTTAAGGTTCAGGGTAAAGGCGAGGAGAATGCCAAAAGAGTTTTAGCAGATGCACTTGCAGTACAGGAGGCTGGAGCATTTGCAGTTACTTTAGAGTGTGTTCCACCAAAGCTTGCAGCATTAATTACAAAGAAGCTTGATATTATTACTATAGGAATCGGAGCCGGAACAGAATGTGACGGACAGGTTCTTGTATATCAGGATATGCTTGGAATGACAGGTGATTACGTACCAAAATTTGTTAAGAGATTTGGTGAAGTTGGAGAAGCCATGAAGGAAGCATTCAAAGCATACGATGGCGAAGTAAAAGCTAAGACATTCCCAACTCCAGAGCAGGCATATGTAAAGAGTGACTGCTCAGACGAATTTTTAGCAACATTATAAAAATAATCAAATTGAAACGGCTACCTTTATTGGTGGCAGCCGCCAAAACCAAGGAGGATGAAATGAAAGTAGCAATAACTATAGCAGAAGTAAGAGCACAGGTCGCTCAATGGAAAAAAGAAGGACTTACAGTTGGGCTTGTTCCAACAATGGGATATTTACATGAGGGGCACGCAAGCCTTGTTGACAAGGCTGTTTCACAGTGTGACAAAGTGGTAGCATCTGTATTTGTAAATCCAACACAGTTTGGACCGAATGAAGACTTAGAGACATATCCAAGAGATTTTGACCATGACTGTAAGCTTTTAGAAGAGCATGGATGTGATATGGTATTCCATCCGGAAGTATCAGAGATGTACTTTGAAGATGCGGCTACATATGTAGAGATTCAGTCAGATATGCCAAAACAGCTTTGTGGAAAAACGCGCCCAATTCACTTTAGAGGTGTATGTACAGTTGTAGCAAAGCTTTTTAACATTGTATCACCGGATAAAGCATTTTTCGGACAGAAGGATGCACAGCAGCTTGCAATCATAAAGAGAATGGTACGTGACCTGTCATACGGAATTGAAATTGTAGGATGTCCAATTATTCGTGAGGAAGACGGACTTGCAAAATCTTCTAGAAACACATACTTAAGTGAAGAAGAAAGAAAAGCTGCGCTTGTATTATCCAAGAGTATCAGACTTGGAGAAAAGATGGTAGAAGACGGCGAAAAGGATGCAAATAAAATCGTTGATGCTATGATTTCAAATATCAGCCAGGAGCCACTTGCAAAGATTGATTATGTATCAGCAGTTGATGGTGTGACAATGATGCCGGTAGATAAAATCGAAGGCTGCGTATTAGTAGCAATGGCTGTATACATTGGAAAGACAAGACTTATAGACAACTTTATTGTAGAGGAGTAATAAGATGTTAGTAGAGATGTTAAAAGGAAAAATTCACAGAGCAACCGTAGTACAGGCTGAATTGGATTACGTTGGTTCAATCACTGTTGATCAGGATCTCTTAGATGAGTCAGGAATCTATGAGTACGAGAAGGTTCAGATTGTAGATGTAAATAACGGAAGCCGTTTTGAGACATATACTATTGCAGGAGAGCGCGGTTCAGGAATGATTTGCTTAAATGGGGCAGCAGCCCGCTGTGTAAGTACAGGTGACAAAATCATAATCATGGCTTATGCCCAGATGACTCCTGAAGAAGTAAAGGATTACAAGCCACGAGTTGTTTTTGTGGACGATGATAACCATGTTTCCCGTGTTACTTCATATGAAAAGCACGGACTTCTCAAAGATATGGAATAGATTAGTATATAGAAAATAGTATATACAAAATAGAAAATATGTTGTTATGAAAGTGTCAAAGACCTAAGCTCCGAGTATCTATACGGCGTCAAAAATTATTATAATTTGACAGTAACACCCATATAATATACAATATTAAATCATTAAAAGAATATGGGGCACACTTATGGAAACGTAGGGTCGCAAAGCCAGAGTCTAAAACATGAATTTAATGAAATGACAGATCGGCTGCAATCTCCAATTTGGGAAATTGCAGTCGATTTTTATTTGAATAAGCATAAATGGGAAAAAGAAAAGAGAATAAAATGTTTTATATGGAATAGAGGATTAAGGTTATGAGAGAAGAAATAGAATATTTACCATTAGGAAGTATTGTAGTAATAAAAGGCGGTTTTAGAAAATATATGATTCTTGCAAGAGGGATTCAGATAAACGTGAAAGGAAAAAATCACTTTTTTGATTATGGTGCCTGTCTGTATCCAGAAGGTGTTATTGGAGATAGAGTAATGTATTTCCAGCATTCAGATATCTATAAAGTAGTACATGAAGGATATTCAGATGACGATGATAAAATCATGATTGAAAATATAAATAGTGCCTATAACAGGATGGAACTTAAGCATGCGGATACACAGGAAGTGATAAATGAAGTAAGTACAATTGTATAATGTAGGAGAAATAGAAATGGATAATGCTAAAAAAGTAGAATTATTAGAAGATGCATATGATAGAATTGGTATTGCAAAAACTGATATATCGGATATATATGGAGATATTAGTGGCCTTTCAGATAATTATGAGGATTATTGGAAAGGAGTAGTAGCAGAACAAATCTATACAAGTTGTTCAACGGGTGAATTGGGAAAGAAGTATTTATCACTTATAGATTCGATTGATACGACATGCCAGGAAATACAACAAAAGATAAATCAAATTGGATATGATAATATAGATAATTTTATAAATGGAGTAGAGGGATAGTGAAAAATAAAGTAAGTATTAATAGATAAAACAGGAGCAAAAATGGACTATACAACAATAGACAAAATTATATTTTCAGAAGATCAAGTATTTGATAATATGTCAGAACATTCTGTAGAATTATCAGAAATAAAAACCGAGATATCAAGTAAATCAGAAGGAATTAATAAATTTATATCAACCTACAATGAATTAAAAAGAGTATTAGAAGACTACTTAAAAGTATATGAAAAAGATGTTGCTAATTTAAAAGAAGCGACAAAAGGCTATATAACTGTTGATGAGGTAAGTTGTTTTAGTATACAAAATAATATGTATCTCGATTTACAAGTCGAAACTCTTTTTCAGAATCCGATAGAATATAAAACCAATACGATGTTGGATTTGTCTAATGATACTGCCGCAACGATAGCAATAAAAGATATGACAGAATATTGTTGCGCCCCTCTCAGCCTGACTTTCAACGGATTTGATTGCCTGTCACGGAATTAACCGATATACTGTCACCAGAGAATAAAAAGAAAGAGATCCCGGAATCTTCTTCTTTGGCGAGTCGATGCATTCCAGGATCTA
>JBGVHH010000084.1:0-19152 GCA_045122195.1 Agathobacter sp. | reverse complement strand
GATTTGTAGCCGACCATGAGATGGTTGGTGGAATAGACTAAAAATCCGGGGCGATTGCCCCGGAATCAGTGACAAGAAAGTGAATAAGGTTGTGACAGGGAGTGAGAGTAAATCTGTGACAACTCATGGAATTTTTAACAGTAATAGCTCAAATTTATGAAGAGGCAGTTCAAACTTCATATCGTCGTGGAGGAGAAACTGTAAGTAAGAAGGATAAGATTAGTAAGTCAGCAGTAAAAGATTTGTTGCATAAGACACAGTTTCCGCCCAATTACGTTGCTCCGGAGGAGAAGAAGGTTGTGGATTACCTATATATCGAGGCTGATGAAGACCATTTCCACCTTCAGTTTCAGAAAAAAAAGGGAGACCTTGTTATTGGGGATAATAATCGCAAGAATAATGGAGCTATTACAAAACTAATATACGTACATGAGGGAATTGTTCCGGAAAAGCCTGGAAGTAAACGTAATAAACTTGTAGGAGTTCATTATTTTTGCCGTGGGACGAAACAGTCTAATCAGGATTTATGGAGAGAAATCTGCGATTATCTAGAATCAACATATGACCTTGAAAGGGTTAAGAAAATCTACATAAATTCAGATGGTGGATCTTGGATAAAAGAAGGAGTAAAAAGCATTATAGGAGCAAAGTTTGTTCTTGATGAATTTCATTTAAGCAAGTATGTATCAAAAATGGTCAGGCATATGTCGGATACGGAGGATGATGCCAGAGCCGAAGTATACAAAACGATTCGTTCTGAAAACAAAAAATCGTTTATTGAACTTTCTGAGCGCTTAAAAGGGTATACTGACGATAGAGGAACACTAAAAAGAATTGAAGAGGGAACAGAATACATATCGAATAACTGGGCGGCGGCAAAAGCGCGACTTAACAAAGAAAACGGAATTGTCGGAAGCAGTACAGAAGGGCATGTGTATCATATCTTATCAAAACGCATGAGTACGGATCCGCTTGGCTGGAGTAGACATGGAGCAGATCAGATGGCTAGACTACTAGAGTATCATTTCAATAAGGGCAACATGCTAGAACTAGCAAAATACCAAAAGCAAGTATTACCTATGGCTGCTGGAGCTGAAGAACTTACTATAAGTGCATCAGAAATGTTAAAGTCAGAACAACGTCCTAGAACAAAACTTCAGCAGGAGTATGCCAAGTATTCTGACGCAATGAGCGCAAGCTTAGATTTACAAAGAAGAAAACAATACTATTTTTATACAAACCGTTGGATTTAAAGAGAAAACGTGGTGGATGATACAAAACTAATTCTTCATTTGCTTGTTAATAAGCAAACGAAGGATTATTTGTAGAACGCTAAAAATTGTTGTCGACAAATTCAAGCTATTCATCAATCGGAAACTATGATAGAATAACGACATCTAATAATCTTATCACAAAGCCATAGGATAGTTCTATTCTATGTTTTCCGACAATAAATTTACGTAGCCTAGATCTCATTTTTTATTGAATAAAAATATTATATTGGTTATGATATTGTTTAGTATAGTAATAAAAGAGGAAAAATATGTATCAGATTGAAAAATTAGTTGATAGCAAATGGAAACCACAAGGAAAAATAGAAACATTAGATGCTGCAATAAAAGAGGTTGACCTTTATGCACATGATCATGTAGATATTTTTAAAACTTGTGATGCTTTTCGAGCAATTGATTTGGATACGCAGGAAGTAGTAAAAGTATATCCTGCTGAAGAATAAAAAGACCACGACTAGTCTCTTTTAGTCGTGGTAAATTCTATTTCTAATTCATTTAAAATTTCTTGGAGATGTACTACAGCCTTCTCGTTTTCAGTACATATTTTGGTATTTGAATTTTCAAACCAGATATAGTCATCAAGTCCATAATCAAACGAATAAGTATCAAGTTGTTCTACTTGTTCAGGTGTTGCTTCAATATTAAATTCTGTTATCATAGAAAATCTCCTTATTATTTATAGATTATAATAACAAATTTTATATATTTTTTTGAAAAAATCAAGCTTTATATGAGGAAAAAATAATGGCAAAAAAAGATGAAAAAACAAATGTAATCAGATTATTAACGCAAAAGAAAATTTCATTCGAACAGTTCTGTTTAGAAGGTGCCGAAGGATTAAATGGTGTAGAAATTGCAGAGAGGTTGGGCGAAAATCCTAATCAGGCGTTTAAGACACTTGTTACAACCGGAAAATCAAATAATCATTATGTTTTTGTTGTTCCAGTTAATGGAGAACTGGATTTAAAAGCAGCTGCAAAAGCTGTAGGGGAAAAGTCAATAGAAATGCTTAAACAAAAGGATTTGTTACCACTTACAGGTTATGTACATGGAGGGTGCTCTCCAATTGGGATGAAAAAGTTTTTTACCACCGTAATAGATATTTCTGCAAAAGATTTTGAGGAGATTTATTTTAGTGCTGGAAAAATTGGAATGCAGGTAAAAATTGCAGTTAATGATATTGAAAAAGTAATAAAAGTAGAGTACAAAAAAATAATAAAATAGTACTTTATAAATGAAAAATAATGTGGTACCATATTACTATATTGGTGAAGGAAATGTATGATGGGAGAGCATTATGAATGAAAAATTAGAGCAAATCATTGATTTATTACCTTTAATGACAAATTTTTTTGATAACGATGTTTTTATTACGGTTATTGATTCTGATTATGTTGTTCAAGGATATTATGTACCCGAAGGAGAAAAATCATATTATCGTGTAGGTGATAGATATGAAGATGATAAGGGTGGACTACTTAAAGCTGTTTTTAGAGATGGTAGAAGACGTCAGTTCTTACTGGATGATTCTTATATGGGGGCAAATATGCATTGTGCATTTTTTGCAATCAAAGATGGAAGTTCAATAGTTGGCGTGGTAAGCTATGCATATTCTGTTGATTCTGAGAAAAAGTTAAATGATGTCGTGCAAAAGGTTGAAGAATCAATAAGCGATATGAATAACTACATTGAACCTATTTTGGCTGGACTTGAAAATATGTCTGAGATTTTCAGCAATTTGGTTGGTGTGACAAGCGGAATAGATGAAGATGTAAATTCAGCAGCTACCATTGTAAGTTCAATTGATTCAAATGCATCACGTTCAAATATTCTTGCGTTGAATGCTTCAATCGAGGCTGCTAGAAGTGGAGAGGCCGGAAGAGGCTTCGCAGTTGTCGCTTCAGAAATGGGAAAATTGGCTAATGTAAGTGGATCTTCGGCGAAACAAATCAGTATTACATTGAATCAGATTACAGAGCATTTAAACACAATCACAGAATCAATTAATCAGGCAAATGAAGTATCAGAAGAGTATTTCAAGGCAATTAATAGTATTTCAAAGATTTTAGATGATATTAAAGATTCATACGATTCATTAAAATAATAAGTAAATGAGCTAAAGGACATATCAATAAGATGTGTCCTTTTTTTGAACACAAAAAGAACAAATGTTCTTGACTTGGCAACGAAATGGTGATATACTAGAACAAAAGTTCGGAGGTGAAAGATGGAAGCATTATCAGAACAAATTATGGAGAAATTGACTATATTGTCAGATGCGGCAAAATATGATGTAGCATGTACATCAAGTGGGGTTTCAAGATCTGGTGATGGTAAGAATCTTGGAAATGCCAGTGCAGGAGGAATTTGTCATACTTTCACAGCTGATGGACGATGCATTTCATTATTAAAAATCCTTTTTACAAATGAATGTATATATAACTGCAAGTATTGTATTAATAGAAGTAGTAACGATGTAAAAAGAGTATCTTTTTCACCGGATGAAGTATGTAAATTGACTGTAGAATTTTATAGAAGAAATTATATTGAAGGATTATTTTTAAGTTCAGGCATTATTGAATCACCTGATTATACAATGGGACTTTTATATGAGACATTGTATATGTTAAGGACTAAGTACAAATTTAATGGATATATTCATATTAAAGGCATTCCGGGAGCATCTTCTGATATTGTAGAGATGATAGGATATCTATGTGACAGGATGAGTATAAATTTAGAATTGCCAACTGCAGCGGGATTAAAAGCAATGGCTCCGAATAAAGTACGCGCGAATATTCTTTCTCCTATGAGGCAAATTCAAAATGGTATAAAGGAAAGTCGTTTCTTTCATGGAAATTCAAGTATGAAAAGTCGAATGTATCTTGATGAAAAGACATATTATGAGCAAATGGCTGAAATATCAGATAGTAAAAGTAGACTTTTGGAATATCACAAAAAGATCAAATATATAGAAGAAGCAAATAAGTCAAAACAGACTGCGGAAAAATGTTGGGCAATTGATAAGCATAGTAATAAGCTTTCTCAGACGAAAAGAAGTCTATCAAGACCTGATAGATATTTCGTGCCGGCTGGACAAAGCACACAGATGATCATAGGAGCAACGGGAGAGACTGATTATGAAATAATGTCCGTTACAGAAGCTTTGTATGAGAAATTTGATATGAAAAGAGTATTCTATTCTGCTTTTATTAATGTAAATGGTGATGAACAGCTACCTGGTTTTTTATCTGCGCCCCCGTTGAAAAGAGAACATCGACTATATCAGGCTGATTTTTTGTTGAGGTTTTATGGATTTAGGGCCAATGAACTGTTATCTGAAAAAAGACCGAATTTTAATGAGTTTATTGATCCAAAGTGTCAGTGGGCAGTAACTCATCTAGAAGAGTTTCCAGTCGAAATAGCAAAGGCAGACTATTATACTTTATTGAGGGTTCCTGGAATTGGAACCAAAAGTGCACGTAGAATAATTATGGCTAGAAAGCATTCTAATCTTTCCTTTGACGATTTGAAGAAAATGGGGGTTGTATTAAAGCGAGCTATTTTTTTTATTACATGTTCAGGTAGGATGATGTATTCAACAAAGCTTGAGGAAGACTATATTGTGAGACATCTAATTTATAATGAGAAACCGGGTTTACTGGAGGATAAAACCATGGGGAATGTGATATATGAACAGATGAATCTGGCTGATTTTGGTATATGATATTTAATTAGGAAAGATGAATTTTGCAGATGGGTGAAAAATATATTTTAAAATGTAAAGATGATTTGGAGAGTATTTTTTCAACGATTTATTATGCATTTGAATTGAAAAATAAAATGAGAGATTCATATGATGATTCCATACAGATTAAAATAGATGACTATATTGAATATGACTTATTTTCTCAAATAATTGAAGTGGATACAGATTATGATAAGGCAGAGAAAACTATTCAGGCAATAAAGAGAAAATTGGGATTTAATATCTATGACATGGTTTTTAAAGCGCTATGCCATTTTGATGATGACAGGGGAAGTGTGGTGTTAGGGTTTCTTATTAGAGCCTTTGAACGTGGTAGCATCATTGTGGAGGACTTATCTGATAAATATGTTATGAGGACCATGGAACTTTACAGAAAAGTTAATAATGAAGAACAAAAGATGAATGGTTTTTTGAGATTTAGAGATGTAGGAACTTTTATGTTGTCTGAGATTAATCCGAAATGCAATTTGATACCCACAATAATGTGGCATTTTTCAGATAGATTTCCTGGGGAGAATTTTATTATTTGGGATAAAAATAGAAATTATGCTGTAGTGCATCCTAGATTTAGTGATTGCTTTTATGTGACTGGAGAGGAACTGAGTCAAGCAGGAATGACAGATATCTTGCCTGAAGATGATTTTGAAAAATTGTGGAAGATTTATTTTGAAAATATGGAAATTAAAGATCGACACAACGAAGAGTGTCAGAGAAATTTATGTCCGAAGTGGTATAGAGAAAATATGATAGAGTTTTTTGTGAAATAAAAATAATAAATCATTTGATTTTATTGTAATCTATGGATAGAATTATATTAACAATTTAAGGAGCGGGATGCTATGACACTTCAACAATTAAGACAGATGATTACAATTGCAAATGCAGGCTCAATGAATGAAGCTGCAAAGCTTTTATATGTTTCTCAACCCAATCTATCGGCTACAGTAAGAGATGTGGAAGCGGAAGCTGGAATTAACATTTTTGTGAGAAATAATCGTGGTATTAGTATTACGGCTGAAGGTGAGGAATTTTTAGGTTATGCAAAACAGGTAATAGAGCAATATAATCTATTAGAGAATAAGTATCTTAATGCGGGGACTACAAAGAAGAAATTTTCAGTTTCTATGCAGCATTATTCATTTGCCGTTCAGGCTTTTGTAGAACTGGCAAAGCAGGTTGGAATGGATGAATATGAATTTGCAGTTCATGAAACTCAGACACGGCAGGTAATTGAGAATGTCAGAAAAATGAAAAGTGAACTGGGTGTAGTATATCTTAGCGATTTTAATGAAAAAGTTCTTCGTAAAATATTTAAGGAGAATGATCTGGAATATATCCATTTATTTGATTGTGATACATATGTCTATTTGTGGAACAAACATCCCCTTGCTAATAAGAAAGCCATTTCGTTGGATGAATTGGCTGAGTATCCTTGTTTATCGTTTGAACAAGGTGTAAATAATTCATTCTATCTAGCAGAAGAGATGATGAGTGTATACGAATATAAGAGAATAATTAAAGCTGATGATCGAGCTACCATGCTAAATCTTATGGTTGGATTAAATGGATATACTTTGTGTTCGGGTATTATTTCAGAGGAATTAAATGGTGACGATTATCTGGCGATACCTCTTGTAGAAAGCGAAAAAATGCGTATAGGATATATTAAACATAAGGGTGCGAAATTAAGTGCTCTAGGTGAAATCTATATAAATGAACTTAAAAACTATGAAAATAAAGTACTATAAACGATAGGTTTATTTTTAATAAAGTTGAAGAAATTTGTCTACTTTTTGGTATTTTTGAAGCAAATACATCAATAAACTAGTAAATATACATAATAAACATTGTTTTTATTGAAATACAAAACGAAATAATAGTCTATTTTTATTGATTATGTACTAAAAACTACATAAAATTGAAAGAATTTAGTGCACTACGAAAAAAAACGAAACTTTTGACAAACTAATTTGGGATGCTATAATAGACGAAACTGAAACCGATGTATTTGGTTTCCTTTATTAAAAGGTAGGTGTTTTTTATGTATGAAAAGGAAATTTTAGTTAAATTATCATCGCTAGATGATGCTTATGAATTTGTACAGGCTGCTTCGAAATGCGATTTTGATATTGATTTAAAATATAAACAAATCTTTATTGATGCCAAATCTCTTTTAGGGGTAATCGGTATAGGGATGCAGAATGATTTTACAGTATGTTATGCAGGCGATAATAAACTGTTTGAGAATGTATTGGATAAATTTACTGTATCAAAAGATTGTTAGTTTTGATTCGTATTGGAGTATGAGAGAGTTTCTTTGGAAACTCTCTTTTTTACTGTATAGGAAAATCAAACTCTTATTTATTGAGGTTTATATGGAGAATGAAATAAAAACAAAACTTCATATTTCTGTCAGAAATCTAGTGGAATTCATTTTTCGTGAAGGTGATATAGATAATCGTGCTGGAAAGATTCAAAATGCCGACGCAATGATGGAAGGAACAAGGATACACAGGAAGATTCAGAAAAGTATGGGAAAAGACTATCTTGCAGAAGTCCCACTTAAGCTTGAAATTGACGAGAAATTATATTTATTAACAGTTGAAGGTCGAGCTGATGGAATATTCGTCGAAGATGATACTGTGTGGATTGATGAGATAAAGGGGATGTATCGAAAAGTCGAATTGTTTCACGAGCCGGTTTTTGTTCATAAAGCTCAAGCTATGTGTTATGCATATATTTTTGCAATGCAAAATGAATTGACAAATATTGGAGTTCAGATGACATACTGTAATCTTGAGAATGAACAGATAAAGCATTTTAGAGAACAGTTTGCCTTTGATGAATTGAAACAATGGTTTGAACGTTTGATTAAAGAGTATAAGAAATGGGCTGATTTTCAGTGTGAGTTCAAATTAATTAGAAATAAAAGTATTAAAGAATTGGAGTTTCCATTTGAATATAGAGATGGTCAGAAGCAGTTAGTTAGTGATGTTTATAGAACAATTTTAAGAAGAAAAAACTTATTTTTGCAAGCGCCAACTGGAGTGGGAAAAACCATATCAACATTATTTCCTGCTGTAAAAGCTGTTGGTGAGGGGTTGGCAGATAGGATTTTTTATTTGACGGCAAAGACTATTACTGGAACAGTCGCAAAGGATACGTTTGAGCTTTTTTCAAAAAAGGGGCTTCGTTCGAAAATTGTTACGATAACGGCAAAAGAAAAAATGTGTTTTTGTGAAGAGATGGATTGTAATCCTGTTCACTGTCCATATGCAAAGGGACATTATGACAGGGTAAATGATGCTGTATTTGACCTTATAGAAAACAATGACTTGATTACAAGAGAATTACTTCTTAAGCAGGCAGAAAAATATATGGTTTGTCCATTTGAAATGTGCCTGGATACTGCAACCTGGTGTGATGATATAATATGCGATTACAATTATGTTTTTGATCCGAATGTTTATCTTAAAAGGTTTTTTCAGGAGGGAACAAAGGGTGATTATATTTTTCTGGTAGATGAGGCCCACAATCTTGTGGAAAGAAGCAGGGAAATGTATAGTGCGAGTCTTTATAAAGAAGATTTTTTGGCTGTAAAGAAAATAATAAAACCGTATAGCAAAAAGCTTGAAAAATTATTGGAAAAATGCAATAAGTCCCTTTTGGAATACAAGAGAGAATGTGAAAAGTATGTTATTTATGAGAACCTTGGAAGCTTTTTGTTTTCATTAATGAGACTGGTTTCTGAGTTAGATGAATTTTTGCAAAAGCCAATTGAATTTTCAGGAAGAAAAGATGTGGTAGATTTTTATTTTGAAGTTCGAAACTTTATGAATATTTATGACCTTGTTGACGAGCATTATGTGATTTATTCCGAATTAACTGAAGATGGAAGATTTATGGTTAGACTGTTTTGCGTAGATCCGTCGCTTAATATACAAGAGCGGATTGACAAAGCAAATTCTACAGTGTATTTTTCTGCTACCTTATTACCTATTTTTTATTATAAGAGATTACTTAGTACTGTTGCTGACAATTATGCTGTTTATGCGAAAAGTACATTTGATGCTGATAAGAGATTACTTGTGTTCGGAAAAGATGTTAGTACTAAATATACCAGAAGAAATTATGAAGAATATGAGAAGATGGCCAGATATATTTTAAAAACAGTAAACTGTAAAAAAGGGAATTACATGGCCTTTTTCCCTTCTTACAAGATGATGAGAGACGTTTATGACATTTTTTTGAATATGTTGTCTGAAAGTGATGAGAATATTTCGGTAATTATTCAGGAAAGTGGAATGAAGGAAAATGAACGCGAAGAGTTCCTGTCCTCATTTGATAATGAAAAAGATGATTCACTTGTAGCGTTTTGTGTGTTGGGAGGAATTTTTGGAGAGGGAATAGATTTAAAGAATGAAAAATTGATTGGAACACTAATTTTTGGAACAGGGCTTCCACAGATTAGTAATGAGAAAGAAATACTGAAGAATTATTATGACAGAATAGATGGTCAGGGTTTTGATTATGCATTTAGGTATCCTGGAATAAATAAAGTCCTCCAGGCTGCGGGGAGAGTAATCCGAACAACGGAGGACCAGGGAGTGATTGTTCTTCTTGACGAAAGATTCCTTCAAAAGGATTATGATAAATTGTATCCAAGAGAATGGAAAGATCGACTAGTTTGTGATATAGACAATGTTGAAGAATTAGTCAATGACTTCTGGGAGAAGATTTAAGAATTCTTCTGTAGAAGCTGAGTTTGGAAGGGTTGTATTAGCAGACACAACAATCTGGCGTTTGGGCATTTTTTCTTTTGTTTTTATTATAATTAAATCTTTGGCATGTTTTGCACAATAATCAGGAACAAATGCTATGCCTAGACCAATTTTTGCCAGGTCTATCAGAAGATCGTTACTGCTTAATTCAACCTCTGGAATCAATTCCAGTTGATGCTGTAAAAAAAGATTGTGGAGAAACTCACTCGTTGTGCTGTTTCTGTCAAGCATCATAATAGGATGTTGTTTGAGCTCAGAAAATGAGATTTCTTTTTCACCTAAATCGAAGTAGTTTGGATTCGCTATAAATACATCAGAAAAATTACAGATGTTTTTCTGCTTGTATGATGGATTTAAATGTGAGTTTGGAAAGTTTGTAACGATTAAATCAACCTTTCGTTGCTCAAGAAGGTCTACACACTGTATAGAGGTAGCGTTTGTAACCTTGATTGGAACATTTGGAAATTTTTTGTGAAATTCCTGAAGGTATGGAACAAGTAAATATCGGCATATTGTATCACTTGCTCCGATGTGAAGCTGTCCAAGCCCAAGTGTACCAGAATCAAGTAGCTGGGATTCTCCACGCGCAATAAGATTCATGGCTGGCTCTATGTGTTTTAATAATAGACTTCCAGCCGGAGTAAGCTGAACCTTTTTTGTGCTTCGTATAAAAAGTGGCTGTCCCAGCTTTTTTTCTAGAGTTTTTATTGACTGGCTTACAGCAGACTGTGATATATATAGTTTTTTACTCGCTTCAGAAAAGCTTAGAGAGGTTGATACATAATAAAATACTTTATATAGTTCGTAATTAATATCCATTTATATTCCTCGATTTGAAATTAGCATATTTATAGTTTCTATATTTTATTATATATATTAACACTAATTAATACAACTTATAAAACAGATTAAATATATTAATTATACTTATTATTTTGCGAGTGTTATACTGTTTTTGTTAGCTTACAAAGTATTAGTTGAAAACGTATACATTTAGGAAGGAGATTCTATGAGTAACGTACGTCGCGTATATGTAGAGAAGAAACCTGATTTTGCTGTAAAAGCAAAGGAATTAAAGCATGAAATTAAACACTATCTTGATATTACAACTGTTGATGCAGTTCGTGTTCTTATAAGATACGATGTTGAAAATATTTCAGAGGAGACATATAAGAAAGCTTTATATACAGTTTTCTCTGAGCCACCTGTAGATAATATCTATGAGGAAAACTTTGAATATGGAAATGCAAAAGTATTTACAGTAGAGTTCTTGCCTGGACAGTTCGATCAGAGAGCTGATTCCGCTGAGCAGTGTGTAAAACTTCTCAATGAAAATGAAGAGCCAATTATCAGGAGTGCAATTACTTATGTAATTGAGGGAGATATTTCTGACGAGCAGTTTGCAGCTATTCAGAAACATTGTGTTAACCCTGTAGATTCTCGTACAATTGGAATGGAAAAACCAGAGACATTAGTACAGAATTTTGACGAACCAGAAGATGTAATGATCTTTGACGGATTCAAGTCAATGCCAGAGAAAGAATTAAAGGATTTATATGATTCATTAAATCTTGCTATGACATTTAAAGATTTTCTTCATATTCAGAATTATTTTAAAAACGAAGAAGACCGTGATCCATCTATGACAGAGATTCGTGTTCTTGACACATACTGGTCAGATCACTGTCGTCATACTACATTCTCAACAGAGCTTAAGAATGTAAAATTTGATGATGGATTTTATCGTGCACCAATCGAGAAGACTTATAATGACTATCTTGATTCATTTAAAGTGTTATACAAAGACAGAGATGATAAATTCGTATGTCTTATGGATTTAGCTCTTCTTGCTATGAAGCGTCTTAAAATAGAAGGAAAGCTTGATGACCAGGAAGAGTCAGATGAGATTAATGCATGTTCAATCGTAGTACCGGTTGAGGTTGATGGACAGATAGAAGAGTGGCTTGTAAACTTCAAAAATGAGACACACAACCATCCAACAGAAATCGAGCCTTTCGGTGGAGCTGCTACATGTCTTGGTGGAGCAATTCGTGATCCACTTTCAGGACGTACATATGTATATCAGGCAATGCGTGTGACTGGAGCTGCAGATCCTACAGTTCCAAATTCACAGACTATAGAAGGAAAACTTCCACAGAAGAAGATTGTTCGTGAGGCTGCTCATGGATATAGCTCATATGGTAACCAGATTGGTCTTGCAACAGGATATGTAAAAGAGGTATATCACCCAGATTATGTTGCAAAACGTATGGAGATTGGTGCTGTAATGGGAGCTGCTCCTAGACGCGCAGTTCAGAGACTTACATCTGATCCGGGAGATGTAATTATATACCTTGGTGGACGTACAGGTCGTGATGGTATCGGAGGAGCAACTGGTTCTTCTAAGGCGCACAACACAGAGTCAACAGCCGTTTGTGGTGCTGAGGTTCAGAAGGGTAATGCCCCAACAGAGAGAAAAATCCAGAGATTATTCCGTAGAGAAGAAGTTACTTGTCTTGTTAAGAAGTGTAACGACTTTGGTGCCGGCGGTGTATCAGTTGCAATTGGTGAGCTTGCAGATGGACTTCGCGTTCAGCTTGACAAGGTACCTAAGAAATATGCTGGTCTTGATGGAACAGAGCTTGCTATTTCTGAGTCTCAGGAGAGAATGGCAGTTGTAGTTGACCCTAAAGATGTAGAACAGTTTATGGCATATGCAAAAGAAGAAAACTTAGAGGCAATCGAGGTTGCTGTTGTAACTGAGGAGCCAAGACTTGTTCTTGAATGGAGAGGAAAAGAAATTGTAAATCTTTCACGTGCTTTCCTTGATACAAACGGAGCACATCAGGAGACTGATGTTGAAGTTGAGATGCCAGCAGAGGCTGAAAACTATCTTTCAAAAATCAACACTCCTGCAGTAGCAAAGAAGGTTGAAGAAGGAGATATGAAGGGTGCATGGCTTGCAGAAATCTCTGACCTTAATGTATGTTCACAGAAAGGTCTCGTAGAGATGTTTGACGGATCTATTGGAGCAGGAAGCGTTTATATGCCTTACGGTGGTCGTTATCAGCTCACAGAGACTCAGTCAATGGTGGCAAAACTTCCAGTGCTCAAAGGAAAATGTGATGCGGTTACAATGATGTCTTACGGATTTGATCCATATCTTTCATCATGGAGTCCATATCATGGTTCTATTTATGCAGTACTTGAGTCTATTTCAAGAATCGTTACTGCAGGTGGAGATTACAAGAAGATTCGTATGACATATCAGGAATACTTCCGTAGAATGAACGAGGATCCAAAACGCTGGAGCCAGCCATTTGCTGCTTTACTTGGAGCTTATGATGCTCAGATTGGATTCGGACTTCCTTCAATCGGTGGAAAAGATTCAATGTCTGGTACATTCAACGAAATCGATGTACCACCAACACTTGTTTCATTTGCAGTTGATGTTGCAAGAGAAAAGGATGTAATTACTCCAGAGCTCAAAGCTGTAGGAAATCAGCTTGTTACATTCTCAATCGAGAAAGATGAGTATGATTTGCCGGTATATGCTCAGGTTATGAAATTATATGATGCAATCCATGAAATGATTCAAAAGGGTGCAATTGTTTCTGCATATGCTCTTGATGGAAAAGGACTTGCAGCAGCAGTTTCAAAGATGGCATTTGGAAATAAGCTTGGTGTTACAATTGAAGACGATGTGACAAGTGATGTTCTTTTTGCGCCAGGATTTGGTAATATTGTTGCTGAGATTCCTGTAGACAAGCTTTCTGTTGTAAGAGAGATTCTTGATGCAGCAGGACTTAATGGAGTTGAGGCTGTTGTTGGTTATGTAAACGACAAGCAGACAATCGAGTGCGATGATATGGTTCTTCCAATCGAAGAGGCAATTGCAGCATGGACCGGAACACTGGAGAGTGTATTCCATACAAAATCAACAGATGATACTTCTGACGTAAAGACAGATGTATATGATACAAAGAACATTTATGTATGCAAGAATAAAATTGCAAAACCTACAGTATTTATTCCTGTATTCCCAGGAACAAACTGTGAGTATGACAGTGCAAGAGCGTTTGAACGTGCAGGTGCAGATACAATTGTTAAAGTATTTAAAAATCTTACAGCATCAGATATCCGTGATTCTGTAGATGAGTTTGTAAAAGCAATCGATCAGTCACAGATTATCATGTTCCCAGGTGGATTCTCAGCAGGAGATGAGCCAGAGGGATCAGCTAAATTCTTTGCAACAGCATTTAGAAATACAAAGATGACAGAGGCTGTTAACAAGCTTATCAATGAGAGAGATGGTCTTGCTCTTGGAATCTGTAATGGTTTCCAGGCACTTATCAAGCTTGGTCTTGTACCATATGGCGAGATTCGTCAGCAGGATGAGAATTCTCCAACTCTTACATACAACACAATCAACCGTCATATCTCAAAGATGGTTTACACAAAGGTTGTTACAAATAAGAGTCCATGGTTACAGGGAGCAGAGCTTGGAAAGACATATTGTAACCCTGCATCACATGGTGAAGGACGTTTTGTTGCACCAAAAGAGTGGCTTGATAAGTTATTCGAGAATGGACAGGTTGCTACACAGTATGTAAACGAAGCTGGTCAGCCAACTATGGATGAAGAGTGGAATGTAAATGGTTCATACATGGCTATCGAAGGAATCACATCACCAGATGGAAGAGTTCTTGGAAAGATGGCTCACTCAGAAAGAAGAGGAGATTCAGTTGCAATCAATATTTATGGAGAGCAGGATATGAAGATCTTCGAAAGTGGAGTAAACTATTTTAAATAATTAGGTAATAGTGTTTGGGGTACCTGTCGTGGGACTGGTGCCCCTTTGTTAGGAAAGGGAAAAAGGAAAATATGAAAAAGAAATTAAGATTAGTATCGGTGTTATTAGCAACATCATTATGTTTTTTATTAACGGGATGTAATGATGGAAATAAGGATTCAAAGCAGGGAGCAAACCAGAATGTAAAACAGGATTCAAAGCAGGATTCAAAGGGAAATACTAAGAATAATGAATCTGATGATAAAAAAACAAATGTAAAATTAGATTTGGATAAAGCAGAATTTGATGTATATACTCTAGATGATGAGAAAAAAACATACTCTTTTGATTTGGACTCTCGCTTCGTGGATGAAGGTGATTGTGGAGCGGGTGAAGTGGATTGTTGTTATATGTGGCACAACGAAGATGTATACGATGGATATAGTTGGCAACAGATAAATTTTTATGATGAAATTGAATACGAGTATGATATTATAGAAAAATATTTAAATGGTGAAAAGACAAAGGAAACGGTTGAAGAACTTGATGATGATCTATTTAAATATAAGATTGTATACAATAACACAGAAAATAAAACAGAGGCAAGTGTAAAAAGAACAGCTTACGTGTATGTGGATGAGGACAAGTATTTTGGTTATGGAGTTGTAACTGCGGAATATGATAGTAAATTCATTGGAACAGAAGTTGAAGATGTTATGAATGCACAGCTTGAAACTGTATATAAAACATTAGAAGTAAGTGATGCTGAATAGAGAAAACCCAGGGCTGCGGCTCTGGGTTTTTTTGCGTCAATTTGTTATACAATTTTAATAAAAACTGACAATTTTAAATTTTTATAAAAAATATCAAAAAACTTGTTGACAAACAAGTAAAATGGGTGTAATATTCAATTATCAAATAAAACAAAATTAAATAATAAAAAGGAAGAAAAAATCTAAGAAAAGAGGTACAGTCCAATGGGATAGGATAGAAAATCAGAATACTTATAGGAATAATAGAACGGTAAGAAGTCTGGAAATCGAGCCAAAGAGCAGTAATCGAACAGATATATTAGAAAATAAAAATAATCGTTGAAAGAGTTCTTATAGGAAGAAAAGTAAAGAGAACGCCAGAGAAAGAAAAATAAATAAAGGAGGTTATAAAGTGAAACTTACGGAACCAATGTTGTAGGAGCTACCTGATTAGATAAAAGAAAAATCAGATAGCTCCTTTAACGTGTACATATTTGGATTTACAGTTTTATGAATTTGGGTTTTCTATTCTTGAATACGCAATAATAATAAAAACCGCTATTCTTTAGGATTGCAGGTATTTTCTCAAAATCATACGCAATATGCTCTGGTTTATGTGCATCTGCGCCAATTGTGATTATTTCACCGCCAAGCTCTTTGTAGCGTAGGATGATATCTTCAGTAGGATTTGGGTGTCCAAGTCCATATTTAAAACCACCTGTATTAATTTCAATGCCTTTGCCGGTCTCTATGAGTCTTTTTAAAATCTCATCAATAATGTCAGCAAATTTTTTATAAGAGTAATACTGATTCTTATTTGGACCGTATCTTACTACATAATCAATATGACCATATACATCAAAGTCTGGGTTAGTATTCAAGTTTGAAATAATTGATTCAAAATATTCCATATAAGCTTCGTCTTCAGTTTTTCCTTTGTAATATTCTGGATAATATGGGTCCATTGAGTTTACAACATGAGAAGAACCAATGACAAAATCAAAGGGATATTTTTGGGTAACCAAACGGTTGTCTTCGTTGATGTGTGGTTGAAGGCCTATTTCTATTCCACAATGAATATCAATTTTATCTTTATATTTTTCTTTCATTTCAGTTACTGATTTATAGTAGCTATCAACATCCAAATCGAAAAGATGAGGAGATTCTTTGTAGTCGAAGTCGAGATGATCTGTAAAACAAAGTCCGGGTAAACCTTTTTGGATGCTGGCTTCTATCATAGATTGTATAGTTGAGTCACCGTCTCCGGAAAATTCGCAGTGCATATGCTGATCCCAAATCATATTGTCACTCCTTTCAATAATCAATTTTTCAAATTTATATTACAGTACATTGTTAAATGGTGCAAATATTCATTGAAAAAAGATAAGATAATGTGCATATAGTGAAAAAATTAACAAACTATAATAAAAAGACTTGAACTTTGTAAAATAATTTTGTACAATTAAGAAAGCTTAGGGTCAAGCCCTAAAAACTTTTTAACAATTCTAGGAGGAATTAAAATGGCAGTAAGAGTAGCAATTAACGGATTCGGTCGTATCGGTCGTCTTGCATTCAGACAGATGTTCGGAGCAGAAGGATACGAAGTAGTAGCAATCAACGATTTAACAAGTCCTAAGATGTTAGCACACTTATTAAAGTATGATTCATCACAGGGAAAATACGCATTAGCTGATACAGTTTCTGCATCAGATGATTCTATCACAGTTGATGGACAGACAATTAAAATTTATGCATTCCCAGATGCAAACAATTGCCCATGGGGAGAGCTTAAAGTAGACGTAGTTCTTGAGTGTTCAGGATTCTACACAAGCAAAGAGAAAGCTCAGGCTCATATCAATGCTGGAGCTCGTAAAGTAGTTATTTCTGCACCAGCTGGAAATGACCTTCCAACAATCGTTTACAATGTAAACCACACAACACTTAAGCCAGAAGATACAATTATCTCAGCAGCTTCTTGTACAACAAACTGCTTAGCTCCAATGGCTAAAGCATTAAACGACTTAGCAGGAATCAAATCTGGTATCATGAGCACAATTCATGCTTACACAGGAGATCAGATGATTCTTGACGGACCACAGAGAAAAGGTGACCTTCGTCGTTCACGCGCAGGCGCTGTAAATATCGTTCCTAACTCAACAGGAGCTGCTAAGGCTATCGGTCTTGTAATTCCAGAGTTAAACGGAAAACTTATCGGATCTGCTCAGCGTGTTCCAACTCCAACAGGATCTACAACAATCCTTGTTGCAACAGTTGAGAAGTCTGTAACAAAAGAAGAAATCAATGCAGCTATGAAAGCAGCAGCTACAGAGTCTTTCGGATACAACGAGGACGAAATCGTTTCTTCAGATATCGTAGGAAGCACATATGGTTCAATCTTCGATGCTACACAGACAATGGTTGGAGAGGATAACTTAGTACAGGTTGTTTCTTGGTATGACAACGAGAACAGCTACACATCTCAGATGGTTCGTACAATCAAGTACTTCTCTGAGTTAGCATAAGATTAGCTATTTAGCTTAAAACTTAGACTTTAATTAAGGGTCCGGTCCGTATGGACCGGGCCTTTTTTAAACGATATAAATAAGGAGGACATTAATATGTCATTAAACAAGAAGTCAGTTGATGATATCAACGTAAAAGGAAAAAGAGTCCTTGTAAGATGTGACTTTAACGTACCACTTAAAGATGGAAAAATCACAGATGATAACCGTATCAAGGGAGCTCTTCCAACAATTCAGAAATTAATAAATGATGGTGGAAAAGTAATTCTTTGCTCACACCTTGGAAAAGTTAAAAACGGACCAAACGAAGGTGAGTCACTTGCTCCTGTAGCTGTAGCTCTTGAGGAGAAGCTTGGTAAAAAGGTTACATTCGTAAATGATGACAATGTAACAGGTGAGGCTGCTACAGCAGCTGTTGCAGCAATGAACGAAGGAGATGTTGTTCTTCTTCAGAATACACGTTTCCGTGGAAAAGAAGAGACAAAACCAACAGAAGCCGGAGAGGAATTCGCAAAAGAGTTAGCTGACCTTGCTGACGTATATGTATGTGACGCTTTCGGTTCTGCTCATAGAGCACATGCTTCAGTTGCTGTTGTTACAAAATATATCACAGCAAAGGGTGGAGAGAATGTAGTTGGATACTTAATGCAGAAGGAAATTGACTTCCTTGGAAATGCAGTAGAGAACCCGGTTCGTCCATTCGTAGCAATCCTTGGTGGAGCAAAAGTAGCTGACAAGCTTAATGTGATCGACAACCTTCTTGAGAAGGCTGATACACTTATCATCGGTGGTGGAATGGCTTATACATTCCTTAAAGCACAGGGAAAAGAAATCGGTATCTCAATGTTAGATGAGACAAAGCTTGACTACTGTAATGAAATGATGGCTAAAGCTGAGAAGCTTGGAAAGAAGATTCTTCTTCCAGTTGATGCTGTTACAATCAAAGATTTCCCTAACCCAATCGATGGACCTGTTGAGACAGAAGTATGTGATATCACAGCTATGCCGGCAGACCGTGAGGGATGTGATATCGGACCAAAAACACGTGAGCTCTTCGCAGATGCAGTAGCTTCAGCTAAGACAGTTGTTTGGAACGGACCAATGGGTGTATTCGAGAACCCAACACTTGCAGCTGGTACTCTTGCAGTAGCAGAGGCACTCGCTAAGGCAGATGCAACAACTATTATCGGTGGTGGAGATTCAGCAGCAGCAGTTAACCAGATGGGACTTGGAGACAAGATGAG
>JBGVHH010000083.1:0-85579 GCA_045122195.1 Agathobacter sp. | reverse complement strand
GTGAATGAAATGCTGTTTTTGTTCAGCTTACTGTTTTTGACCTATGCATTTGTAGTGTCACTTTTTGCAGATCTAAGACAGTTTTCGGATATGACACGTACTGGGCGGTTTGATAGACTAATGCTTAGACCTAGAGGACTGTTATTTCAACTGATATTGAACAATGCAGATGTCATTGCTAGCATTGGTCATGGTACATTGGGAATTTTGTTATTTGTTGTATCGGCGGGAAAGGTCGGAATCGAGTGGAACATCCCAACAATTACATATTACGTCGCAACCATCATCGGTGGTGTGCTGATTCAGGGAGGAATGTTTATCATCTTCTCATCACTTTGTTTTTACTTTGTGGAAACGAACAGTATCCAAGATATCTTTTACTGGAATATGCGAAAGTTTGCAGGCTATCCAATTAGCATCTATAACAAGCTGATTCAGACAATTATGATTTATGTCGTGCCGTTTGCGTTCGTTAATTATTTCCCGGCACAGTATCTGTTACGAAAACCGGATATGGCACAGTATCCAGTAGTCTACATGTATATGGCACCAATTGTTGGTGTGATTATATATGGTGCCGCGTATATTTTCTGGAGAATCAGTGTAAAACGATATCAGAGTACAGGAAATTAGTCATTCATCTAGTGGGCATCTAGTGGGGACGGTTCTCCTGTATCGAAGAGCGTCCCCACTGCCTAAGTATCAATCAGCCTTATATACACATAAAATAATGTAAATGATAATAAGGCGGAATAATATAAAATGAAATATTTATATCAGGGGGATCAGGGAACTTGGGTGAAATATCTTCAGCTGGCTTTGCGCAGAGCCGGACAGAAGATAGCACTGGACGGAATCTTTGGTCCGAAGACTTGTGAGGCTCTAAAGCAGGTTACGGGTAGCAGTGTAAGCTGTGTAGTTGAAGATGCACAATGGAAACTTCTCCTTCCGTATTTGAAGGGAGATGTATCCCGCACCTCTTTTCCACTTGTTTCTACGGATGTACCATATTCTTCTCAAATGGTGGAGTGGGTAGTGGAAGGGCTTAAAGCGCGTTACCCGTATCTTGAAATTGGTGAGATAGGACGAAGTGTAATGGGAAGACCATTATGGTATTTAAAGCTGGGAAAAGGTCCCATAGAAGTCTCGTATAATGCCTCTTTTCATGCAAATGAAAATATTACAACTCCATTACTTTTAAAGTTTGCAGAAAATCTTTTAGATGCATATACAAAAGTACAAACTTATTTGGATGTATATACACAGCATCTGTTTGAGGAATTTACTCTTTATCTGATTCCACTTGTAAATCCTGATGGTGTGGATTTGGTCAACGGAGTACTTGATGATGATAATTATTACAGGCAGGCGGAAAGAATAGCGCAGTCATTTCCGCAAATACCTTTCCCACAGGGATGGAAAGCAAATATACAGGGGGTGGATTTAAATCTGCAGTTTCCGGCAGGCTGGGAAGAGGCAAAGCGAATAAAATACGCACAGGGATTTGTTAAACCTGCACCGCGCGATTATGTTGGGATAGGACCTTTAAGCGAACCAGAGAGTATTGCCATGTACAATTTCACCAGAAGGCATAATTTTTCTTTGATACTTGCATACCACACACAGGGAGAGGTTATCTACTGGAGATATCTTGATTATAATCCTAAAGATGCGTATAGGATTGCACAGTATTTTTCGAGTGTCAGCGGATATAGTCTGGAGGAGACTCCGATGGCTTCAGCCTATGCAGGATATAAAGATTGGTTTATAAAAGAATTTGACAAACCAGGCTATACGATTGAAGCGGGGAAAGGAATAAATCCTCTTTCAATGAATCAGTTTGATAAAATATATTCAGAAAATGTTCAGATTCTGCTGGGCGGAATGACAGAGTTGGAATAAATTTGCTTGTAATATAAAAACATAATCTTTTAGGCAAGACCAACCAGGTTGATCTTGCCTGAAAAATTAATACAGCGAATCTATGAAAGATTCCATTTCTTGTAGACATGCTTTTTCACTAAAACTTGAGCTGACAGTGAAGGTATATACAATATTGTCCTTTATAACAAGAGCATTATACTCCCCTTCAAATTTAAAAATATTAGCTTCTAAGCCATTAGTAGCTTCGTACTTTTCTACCCAGGAAGAATTATCATACTGATCTACAAATCCATCTCCTTGTTCTGATGTCGTATACAGTCTTGCGTTATAACTGATTAGATAAGGTCTGTCTCCTGTATTCTTCCAAACATTTCCTTCTTTGTCCTGACTTAAATCAATGTCTAAGTCATTTGCAAAATAATTTATATCTGAGATGGTATATGATGTACTTGACTCATCCTGAAATTCTGAAATTACTATTTTAGCTATTGGTGACTTATATGCTTTATCGCTTTTAAGCAATTTTATTCCCAGAACATCTTCGACTTCTGTGATAGTAGAATATTTTGCATCTAATTCACCTGCGTCCAATTTTTTCACAGTAACACTTTCTACATCATGAGAAATATTTTTATCATCAATAGCTAATGAATTATTGTAGATTATATTTACTGCAGCATAAACTGTTCCGCCAGCGGTTAGAAGTATGGCAACAGCAAAAACTGCAATTCTTGCTAAACTTTTAGTTCTGACAAATTTGATGATTCTATTACTATGCTCATTTTTTTTCATATTTTCCTGCTCCTTTGCAATGTTTAAAACTCTTTGGTTTAAAGAAGCAGCTGGTTGTATTTCTTTTTGAAATGTTTGATATAATAATTCATCTAAGTTATCTTTCATATCCTTTTGCCTCCAAACCTTTTTTGATTAATTTTCGTGCTCGCATTAACCTACTTGTAACAGTACCTTTACTCATATGTAATTCTTTAGCTATATCTAATGTTGACATTTCTGCGCTATAATACATTAGAACAACGATTCTATATTGTTCTGGCAAACTATCGACTACTTCTGAAACTAATAAAGCTGTTTCATTATCAACGCAAAAATCTAATGGATCCTTTGAATATAACAATTCCAGGTTATTTTTATCAGACATGTAATCATCATTAAATTCTGCTTGAATTATGAATTCTTGTCGACGTTTTTCCTTGCGCCATTTATTTTTCCATATATTAGCAGCTACTCCTATGAGATAATTCTTTTCCTTTCCCTGCAGTACAATGGTTTCTTTTTCCATTACTGTAAGAAAACAGTCCTGATACAAATCATCAGCTAATTCTTTATTACGAGTTAGATAATAGCAGAATCTGTAAACATCATTCCCATATTCAGTTATGTATTTTTCAATCTGTCTTACATTCATACTATTTCCTTAATAATTAAAAAGTTTTTCATCGATGAACTTGCTTTCAATAATATAATGTCATTAAAACATATTTGATTGCATAAAACTTCATAAAAAGTGAAAACTAATTTTGAGGTGATATAATTGGAAAAGAAGCAACAAAAAGAATTACAAGGGCAAAAAGCTCATAATAAATTCAATAGCATTACTCAAAAGAATAAAGTAGAAAATCAGAACCAGACACATAATGTAAGAAAAGAAGGCATAGCGCCGATTAATTAGAAGAGATAAAATATGCGACCAATATGAATTTTGATTTTAGATTGGTCGCATATTTGCTATAATTTTTTATATATATTCAATAGGTAGAGCGACAAGATTCTCTCTCAGATATGTTTTTTTATCTATGAGACAGAGTATTACTCCGAGACCCCGTGACTTGTCTGTAACCTTATCAAGAACAGGATTAGTTGCTCCCATACTTGCCTTTGGATTACCAGACATTTTGATTTCAATTGGATACAAAACACCATTTTCTTCAATAATAAGGTCTATCTCATTTTCACTAGAGGTATTTTTGTCTTTTCCTCTATAATAAAAGATGTTAAACTTATAATCTTTTCCTTCATTTGTATATGATTTTAGTATTTCAGATACAACAAAGGTCTCAAACATATTTCCAGCGACAGCTGAACATTTGAGGGCATCAGCAGTTAGCCATCGGGTGAGATAACATGCAAGTCCGGTATCTCTAAAATAGATCTTTGGAGTTTTGATGGCTCTGTTTAATGCACTTGCACTATAAGGTTGCAATAGATAAACAATGCCAGTTCTCTCAAGAATGGATATCCAATTCTTGATTGTTGGCTCGCTTACACCAACTTCGCCTGCAATATTGGCATAGTTAAGTAATTCACCGGTTCTTGCTGCTACAACTGTAAGAAATTTAGTGAACGTGATGCTATCTGCAGAAATCAGTTCATTGATATCTCTTTCAATATATGTTGAGACATAGGAAGAATAATATTCCTGCCAGTCTCTGTCGATATCATATAACTCAGGGTAGGAACCCTTGTGTATAATTTCCCACAGGTTAATATATGATTTTATTTCTTTTTCACGTTCGTTAATGTAGTCATCTGTAGGAACAAAATGCTGATTGAATTCTACGCCATGAATCTCGCGCAGTGAAAGCCCAGAAAGCTCTGTAATAGATACTCTTCCAGCAAGCGATTCACTCATTCCTTTCATTAGCTCAAGTTTTTGAGAACCGGATAGGATAAACATACCGCGTTGGTCAGTTTCATCAACCTTAAGCTTAATATCCTCTAAGATACTGTTTTCTTTTTGAACTTCGTCAATAAATAACGGACAAGGATTATTAAGGAAAAAGAGTTTGGGTTCTTCTTTTGCTTGCAGTCTTGTAAGTTTATCGTCAAAGTTTACCTTGTTGTATTCTGGAAATTCATGTTTTATTAGAGTTGATTTACCAACCTGCCTTGCCCCTGTTATAAGGGTGCACTTAGTTGTAGAAATTCTTTTTTTTAGTATAGATGTAATAGCTCTTTGTATATATGCCATCTTCTATTCCACCTTTCTGAGGCTAATGTAAAGTATGATTTTATATTAGTCAAAAATATTATGATAGTCAATTACTTTTTTCACTAGCAGGAATGAACAGAAGAAGATGTCAGCAAAGCTGACGTACATTCCGTAGCAAGAACGCTTGAGCGCTCTTGAATATTTGAAACTTATTGTAAAAAATGATGTATAATAATATAAAAAGAAATTACAGGAGATAATTATGTGGACTTATATACTGGTTATTGCAGGGCTTATATTTGTGACGGTGGCCCTGTACATGATAAGAGGCTTATCGCGAATAGAATTTATGCAGCACATATGTAAAGATAAAAAATGGCTCAGCGTGATACTAAGCATTGTTGGATTTGCTGTAGTGTTTACTGTATTTGTACTATGGCTTGATTTTATAAACACAATACTGATTTTCATTCATTTATGTGTTTTCTGGATGCTGGTTGATTTTATCATGTTTATTCGCAAACGAATAACTGGCAAGGAAGCAAAAAGGTGGGTGGCTACTCTGATTGCATTTTCCATTTCAACTGTATATATCTTGACTGGTGTGTATCATGCATACCATGTTGATGAAACTACATATCAGATAAAAACAGATAAGAATGTAGGAAGTATTCGAGTGGTATTGCTGGCAGATGCGCACATTGGTGCATTATTCGATGGAGATGGGTTTGAAAAACATGTTGAAAGAATACAGGAAGCAAATCCAGACGTGGTGATTATCGCAGGGGATTTTGTAGATGATGACTCCAAAAGAGAAGATGTGGAAAAATGCTGTAAAGCATTAGGAAAGCTAGAATGCAAATATGGTGTGTACTATTCACCTGGAAATCATGACAGAGGTTACTATAGCTACAGAGATTTTACATACAATGATTTGAAAATTGAATTTGAGAAGAATGAAATCAATGTTTTAGAGGATGAGTGTGTTCTGATAGATGACAGATTTTATATCTTGGGACGAAAAGATAAATCGGAGTTTGCCATTGGAAGTGAAAGAAAATCTATGGAAGAAATGGTTTCTGGTCTTGATGAGTCAAAATATATGATAGTTGTTGACCATCAACCCAATGATTACAAAGCAGAGTATGAAAGCGGTGTGGATCTGGTGCTTTCAGGTCATACTCATGGAGGACAGTTATTTCCAGGTGCATATACAGGTGAGTGGACGGGATTAAATGAGCTTTCTTATGGAATGGAAAATATTAAAGATACATATTTTGTCGTTACGTCAGGTATTGCAGACTGGAGATTGAAATTCAAGACAGGATGTAAGTCTGAATATGTAATTGTGGATGTGAAGGAAGGGTAAAAATAGAAATTACATATAGTATTGACTTTAGCGCTGTCAAGTGCTACGCTTAATATAGTTTAATCGTTTAAGCAAACCGTAAATAAATGGTTTGCTTAAAAAATACTAGTTAATTTAAACGGTTAAGCAAATGTAGATTAAGTTATCAAAAATTGAAAAAGAAAGGAAGAAGAAGGTATGAAAAAGGGAAAAACTAAAGTATGGATTGCAACAATGTTGGCGGCAGCAATGCTTGGAGGCTGTGGAGGTGGAAATTCCTCAAACAGCGATAGTACAGAAGCACAAAGCCAGGTAGGAGAAAAGTATACAGTTACTTTTTACGATTCGGATGGAAAAACAGTATTAGACACAAAAGAAGTAAAAGCAGGAGAATGTGTTGAAGAATTTGAACCAGAAAAAGGAGACAGTACATTTGTAGGATGGTATGCTACTCCACAGATGAATCATCGTTTTGATTTTTCAACGAAAATTACATCAGATACATCAGTGTTTGGTGGATTTGTTTCTTATCAGGAGGATACAAGAAGATGGGCTATTGTAGGTAGCGGTAGCAGTCAGGCATTGCTTGAATCAAACTGGGGAAAAGTAATAAATGACGCGCAGACTTTGAAAAAGGAAGATGTAGAGGGCGTTAATGAATACACAATTACTCTTGATTTAATGGAGGGAGATGAATTTCAGTTTGCCATTGATGAATCATGGAGTGATCAAAGAGGCTTTGGATATTTAGATGGAATAGAAAAAGATGGCGTGGAGTATTTTGAAAATTCTGGAAGTCTTGGTGATGCCAAAGTTAAAAAAGCAAATATCAAAGTTGCTGTGCCAGGAAATTATACATTTACATTAACTACATATCCTTCTGAAGATTACTATGATACAGAGGATGAGTACTACAAAGAAGAGTCAAAGGAAAGCTTTAATTATAGTAATTATGACTGTATTACATGGACATATAATGGAGAATCTTCTTCCGCAGGAGTTGAGTGTCAGACAGATTATTACATAAAAGGTGCTGTGATTACAGACTGGAAAGATGTTTATTCAGATGAGACAAAATTTACAGAGAAGGACGGAATATACACATTAACAATTGATTTGACAAAAGATGATGAGTTCTTGTTTACCACATTACTAACAAGTGGCGAAAACCAAAGTGTTGGAAATGAGTATGTGAGATTTACCAACATTGCTGCAGATGACAAGGATACTCTTGCATGTATTTCGGAAGGAAGTAGCGCAAATATGGTAGCTGCAAAAGATGGAAAGTACACTTTTACATACGATCCAAAGACAAAGGTATTGCAGGCATCCTGCCAGTAAAATTAGTTGAAGAACGCTTTAGCGTTCATAAACTGCCATTCCAGCAATCAGATGCGGACATCATGCGCTACATCTTTTGTTCTCTCTAATGCATACTCCATGCATGTAAAGAGAGCGTTAGCCTTTTGCGCTGTTATAACAGGCTGATAGCAGATTTGATTTGATGCATTGTTCGCATCTGCCATTCCTGTATAAATGGAATGTTCTAGAATGAGCAGTCGCTCGTTCGAGAATTTTGTAAGTTGATTTGGTGAATCAATATAGATAACATCTGGAAATACTTTTTCGAGTATTGTTTTACGTTCCTGATTAGATGGTGTAAGTAAGAGGAGCTTATATGAAGCTCCATCAAAAAACTTTTCAGCTTCTTTTGCAATTCGCACATAATCAGAATTGATTTGAAAAAAGAGCCCATTTCCAGGAACCAGGCAGTCTAATGCCAAAAGAGGTATATAATTGCGATCACCAATTTCACAAAAATATTCTGAAGTAGTATCAAAACAGATAATAGCATCTGCATGATCAAAGCGTTCTGTATAGGAACTGCTAAGATATGTCAGGCTATAGTTTTGATCATGAAAAAACGACGAAAGATAATTGATAACATACATCTGCTCAGCAAGTTTCAGTACAGAAACTTCAGGTGAAACGTAGAATGCTACAACGCGTTTTCGGCTAGTAGCTAATGCCTGAGCAGCCTGATTAGGAGTGTAGCCCAAGAGGTTGCTAATCTGTAATACTTTTTTACGGGTAGCATCACTGATGCGAAGGTCAGTACGATTGTTCATCACATATGATACAGTTGCAACTGAAACCCCTGCTTCACGGGCTACGTCCTTAATGGTAATTCTACGATTCAATTTAATTTCCTCCCCCATTTTTCGTCGTTCTTATCACAAGTTATAAAGAATTTAGGGGGATTTGTCAATAAGTGAAAAGGAGAAATTAACATAATGAATGAGTATGCATTAATGCATATACCGGATTCAAGATATTGCTTTGCAGTAGGACAAAAAGAACTGGTAATACGACTTAGAACATCAAAAGAAGACAGGGATGCACAGGTGTATCTAATCTATGCTCCTAAATATGAATTCCATGAAAAAAGAGAAAAAAAATTAATGCAAATTAGTTACAGTGATCGATTATTTGATTACTATGAGCTGCATATTACGTTAGAGGATGTAAGATTTGCATATATTTTTGAATTTCATCAGCATGGCGATACATATTATTTCAGTGAGGATGGACTTACAAAGGAATACAGATTTGAGGAAAGCTTTTATAACTTTTTTCAGATGCCGTATATTAATAGCAATGACTGTATGCCTGTAGTTGACTGGATGAAAGACGCAGTATTTTATCAGATTTTCGTAGAACGATTTAATATCGGCGATATGCAAAAAGATATGTCATACATAAATATGGACTGGGGAGATATTCCAAATCCAAAAAGCTTTGCAGGTGGTGACATAAAAGGAATAATTGAAAAGCTTGACTATATTCGTGGACTCGGAGTAAATGTTTTGTACCTGACGCCTATATTTGAATCTATCTCAAATCATAAGTACGACATAAAAAACTATATGGAAATAGATTCACGATTTGGATGCAAAGAAGATTTTAAAAAGCTTGTAGAACAGGCGCACAAAAGAGGCATAAGAATTGTGTTAGATGCAGTGTTTAATCATTGTAGCATGCAGCTTGAACAATTTCAGGATGTGTTAAAAAATGGAAAACAATCGCCTTATTATGACTGGTTTATAATTGATGGAGATTACCCAACACCTGAAAATGTTAATTATGAATGTTTTGCAGCATGTAATTATATGCCTAAGCTTAATACTGCCAATCCCAAAACGCAGGAGTTTTTATTAGAAATTGCATGCTACTGGATTAGGGAATTTGACATTGATGGCTGGAGATTAGATGTATCTGATGAAGTATCACATGCATTTTGGAGACGTTTTCGTGAAGTAGTAAAGAAAGAAAAGCCTGATTGTGTTATCATTGGAGAAAACTGGCATGATGCATATCCGTATCTGATGGGTGATCAGTATGACAGCATAATGAACTATTCATTTACCAAGGCATGTCTTGATTACTTTGCGAGAGGATATATTGATGCAAAGCAGATGGCAGAAAAGCTTAGTTCGAATCTCATGCGAAATACAAAGCAGGTAAATCAAATGATGCTAAACCTTTTGGATACTCATGATACACATAGATTTTTTACAGAGGTTTCAAAGGATAAAAATAAGCTGTTAGCAGCAATAGCCTTAGAGGTAATGTTTCCGGGAGCACCTTGTATCTACTATGGAACAGAAATCTGTATGGAGGGTGGATATGATCCTGATTCAAGAAGGTGCTTTGACTGGGACGAGTCTCATTGGGATACGAATGTGATGGAGATGATTCGTTCATTGACCAGTTTACGAAAAAGAGCAGAACTTAAAGAAGGAAATGTTATCTTAGATGAAGACAGGGGAATGTTAAAACTGGTGCGAACCTTTGATAATCAATCGGTAAGTCTGTTTATAAACCTAAGTGGAAAAACTGTAACATTTGACAACAAGGCGAAGAAACAGGATATTTTATGTAGTAACAATTTTAATGACGCAGTGTTACAGGATGGAGGATTTGTTATCTTAGTCTAAGAAGAATCCAACTTCTATAAGTGTGAATTAAAAAACAGGAGGGAATAAAATGAGAAAAAAATTATTATCGTATTTTTTAGTTCTTGTTATGGGGACGAGTTTGATTAGTGGATGTGGAGGAAATGAAAGTAGTTCTGAAGCATCAGGCACAACGGGAGTGGAAAATGGTGTTTTTAATGGAGAACTTGAACACAATGTTACAATTCGTGTGTTAGAAAATGATACAGCTATTTCAAAAGGCTATTTTGATGAGCTAATCGAGGCGTTTAATGAAGAATATAAAGAATATGGAATCGTGGCAGTAGATGCCAACATGGACCAGTATCTTGATCTGGCAAATGACGGACCTTATGGATATGGACCGGATGTTCTTTATCAGGCAAATGACGTAATAATGAAATATGTTGATGGAAAACATGTATATCCGATTCCAGTTGAAAAATTAG
The DNA here is from genome assembly GCA_045122195.1 of Agathobacter sp. Classification (GTDB taxonomy): domain Bacteria; phylum Bacillota; class Clostridia; order Lachnospirales; family Lachnospiraceae; genus Roseburia. The sequence goes on along the minus strand of JBGVHH010000083.1, from coordinate 74,953 downwards.
AATGTTATGAGCAGATTCCAGAGGCTGCATGGAATGCTTATAACACAGAAATTGATGGAAAAAATTATACATGTGGTGTTCCTGTGAATGTTCAATCAGGTATGCTTTTTTATCGAAAAGATTTGCTTCCAGAGGATTGGAAAACAAACTGGGATGATAACGGAAATGATGTACCTGACATGGTAGAAAACTGGAATGATATGTACAAATTCTCAGCAGAGCGACATGCAAATAATCCAGAGCAATATGGATATATGAAATCAATATATGATGTTTATTTTTCAAGTGGATTTTTGTTTTCTTATGGAGCATATGTGTTTGGAGACAACAATACCAACCCTGAGGATATAGGTTTTTCAGCAGGGGAATCTGAAAAAGGTGCATGGGTGTTAAGTCAGCTGGTTGAGAATATGAATGAGGAGTGTATCGACGACACCATTACAGTAAATTCATATAGCAAAATTGGTGATGGTACATATTTTGCCACAATTACAACACCGGATTTGTACACATCATTTTTAGATGAGATGGTTTTAAATTATCAGAAGGAAGGATTATCTGAAGCAGATGCAAAGGCAAAAGCTAAAGAAAATCTTGTTATGACTACATTACCTCAGTTACCTGAAAGCGGAGATTTATCTGAGGAGAATCCAAAGCTCATTGATATGAAATCCATGGGCGGAATAAATGGATATGCCATTAGTGCCTATACAAAGGCTCCAAATGCAAGTCTTGCATTTGTGGATTTTGCAACAAGCTATAAGATGATGAAAAAAAGATGTGAGATGCTTGGAATTGCACCTGCAAGGGAGGATGTAGCAAAAGAGGCAGGCGGTACATCGGAAATGCTTTACTCAAATATGGAATCAGGCAATATTGTTCTTATGCCTTCTATTACCGAAGTGGGACAAATCTGGACTCCGGGACAGACATTTTTTACAGATTTGGCAAAGGATGGCTTTAGAAGTGACGGTGAGAAAAAGTATAAGGATCTTCCATCCATGAAGACTGGACTTGAATCGGTTGATAAGGAAATATATGATGCAATATTTACGTTGCAGCAATAGGAGTAGGGGAAATGAAGAAATGGAAAGGTTTTTTACAGGCAGTAAAGCATAGTAGCATTCAGGTTAGGCTTTCTGCAGTATTATTTGGAAGTGCGCAGTTTCTATATGGAAGCAGAATAAAAGGTGCATTATATTTATTGTCTGAGATAGCAATGTTAGGGTATTTCTTTTTTCGCGGCTTTTCAGATATTATAGGATTTTTTACACTTGGAACAGTTAAGGCTGACCCATGGCTTGGAGTAGAAGGGGACAATTCAGTTGTAATGCTTCTTATGGGAATATTTGCATGGATTATTGTTGCACTATTTATAGCTCTTTGGGTGGTTAGTCTAAGGGATGCTTATTCTTTGCAGCTTAGAATTGAAAGTGGAAAGAAAGCATTGTCATTTAGAGAAGAACTGAGCCAGTTTCTTGATAAAAAATTTTATAAGACTGTGCTTTTTCTTCCGGTTTTGGGAGTGTGTGTGTTTTGTATTCTTCCAATTGTGTTTATGATTTTAATCGCATTTACCAATTATGGAGGTACTATTGTTCCCCCTGAGTTGGTGGACTGGGTTGGATTAGGGAACTTTAAAAAGATTGTGACACTATCGCAGTTTGCCCCAACTTTTTTCAAAATCCTTGCCTGGAACCTGCTTTGGGCAGTTATAGCTACAGGACTTAATTATTTTGCCGGACTGGGGCTGGCATTACTTTTAGATAAGAAGTGTGTAAAAGGAAAAGCATTCTGGAGAGCGTTTCCGGTGCTTGCATATGCAATTCCGGGTTTTATTACTCTTGTGGCATTCAAGTTTATGTTCTCTTACGGAGGACCAATAAATCAGATGATAGTCGATTCTGGAGGAAAGGCAATAGGATTTCTCGATTTGGATGCAGGCTGGATGGCAAGAGGAATTGGACTTTTAGTCAATTGCTGGATTAGCGTACCGTCTATCATGCTTCTTGCTACAGGGCATTTATCAAATCGTGATATGTCATTGTATGAGGCTGCAAGAATTGATGGAGCGACTTCTTTTCAGCAGTTTAGAAAGCTTACTGTTCCATTTATGCTATTTGCCACAACACCGGTTTTGTTAGGACAGTTTATTGGAAACTTTAACAACTTTGGAATTTTCTATTTCCTAAGAGGTGGTTTGTATGTGGATGGATATTTTCTCTCAAGCGATACAGACTTACTTATAAACTGGTTGTACAATCTGTCAATTGACAATAATTATTATGCAATAGGTGCAGCAATCAGTCTTGTTATTTTCCTAATTACATCGACACTTTCGTTAATTGTTTATGTTCGTTCATCATCATACAGAGAGGAGGATACATTTCAATGAAAAATAAATTTGCAATTTCAAAGGCACTTGACACGGGAGTTACATATTTAATATTGATTATTGTTGCTGTGATTTTTTTCTTCCCATGTCTGTGGCTTATTATGGCTGCTTTTTCATCATCCGGAAGTATATACTCCTTCGATGGATTTTTTCCATCCTCTTTTAGCATTGATACATTTAAAAGATTATTTACGGATACTACTCTTTACAATTATCCGAAGTGGTTTATGAATACATTGTTTATTGCCACTGGAAGCTGTGTGTTAGGAACATTTTTGACTATTCTTACAGCATATACCATGTCAAGGTTTACATTTAAAATGAGAAAACCGATGATGAAAATCACTATGATTTTAGGTATGTTTCCTTCCTTTATGAGTATGACAGCGGTATATCTTTTGATGACACAGTTTGGGCTAATCAATCAAAGCTGGGGACTTATACTTATTTATGCAGCAGGTGCGCCTATGGGGTATCTGACACAAAAGGGATTTTTTGATACGATACCAAAAGCAATTGATGAGGCGGCAAAAATTGACGGAGCTACGAATTTTCAGATTTTTACCAAAATAAATCTGCCTCTTTCAAAACCTATTATCGTGTATACAGCTTTGACATCGTTTACCTGGCCATGGAGTGATTTTATTTTGCCAAAACTGTTGCTAAAAGAAAGAGATTTCTACACAGTTGCTGTTGGACTAATGAGTCTGGATGAAACAGAGTTTGCAAGATTTGCTGCGGGAAGTGTGTTTATCGCTGTTCCTATTGTAGTTTTGTATTTTTGTCTTGTGAAAAATATGGTAAGCGGAATTTCAGATGGAGCTGTAAAGGGATAAAATAGTATTTAGAACTAAAGATATAAGTAAGGATATTATCTAAGTACCGTACTCGAATAGTGCAAAGGTAACAAAAACCAAACTGAATAAAAAAGTTTTTATGTACATATTGACAGAAAACATCCTTGAGACTATTATGATTACGTCAAAATAACAAAAATGGAGGATGGTTATGAAAATGTGCAAGAATTTTATCGCCAAAGTTTTATGTGTAGTTTTGGTGGTAACAATGATGATGGGAATGACACCTATCGACGCAAGGGCAGATGAAACTCTGCTTACAACATATGGTAAGACATATGGAAGAGTTGGAACATGTATTAATTACAGCCAGCTCACAAATCAGACTGTGCTTAATCATGTAAAGTCACAGTACAACAGTATTACATTGGAAAATGAGATGAAACCTGATGCAATTATGGGAAGCTATGCAAATCAGATTTCAGTCTCACAGGCAAAAAGTCTTGGATATTACATTCCAAGCAACTATACTGAGTCAACTGTACCAAAGTTAAATTTTGATACAATTGATAAAGTAATGAAAATCTGCTATGAAAACAATATCGGTATGAGAGCACATACTCTTGTATGGCATAGTCAGACACCAAGTTGGTTTTTCAAATACGGATATTCTTCTTCTAATGGATATGTTTCTCAGTCTATGATGGATGCAAGAATGGAGTTTTATATTAAATCCGTAATGAATCATGTATACTCTAGCCAGTATGGAAGCTGTGTATATGCATGGGATGTTGTTAATGAGTATTTACATGCAAGTAATTCAGGTTGGCAGTATATTTATGGAAGTGTTACTACAAAACCAGCATTTGTAAAGAAGGCCTTCCAGTATGCATACGATTGCCTTTCGTATTATGGATTAACAAATAAGGTATCTCTTTTTTATAATGACTATAATACTTATATGGAAGTAAATGATGTAATTACAATGATTAATTACATTAACTCAGACAAAAAGATTTGTAATGGTGTAGGAATGCAGTCACATGTTGGAACAACATTTCCAAGTGCTGATTATTATGCATCAGCATTACAGTCATTTGTAAATGCAGGATTTGAGGTACAGATTACAGAGCTTGATTTTTCAAGTAGCTCAAGTTCTGATCAGGCAAATTATGCTTATCAGTTAATGAAAAAAGTAAACAGTATTAAAAAAGCCGGTGGAAATATTACAGGTGTAACACTTTGGGGTATTTCTGATGATGTATCATGGATTTCAGCAAGCAAATATCCATTATTATTCTCATCACTTAATGTACCAAAGGAATCATATTATAAATTCCTTCAGGCATATAGCGAAACTGGATTTAGTAGCTCAAGCAACTCAGGAAGCTCAAGCAACTCAGGAAGCTCAAGCAGCAGTTACTCAACATTATCAGACGGATGGTACTACATCAAGAATGTAAACGCACAGAAGTATCTTCAGGTGCAGGGAAACACAGGAAAGAGCGGACAGAATGTTGAACTTGGAACCGGAAATGGTTCAAATGGACAGAAATGGTATCTTACAAACAAGGGAAATGGAGTAATAACATTAAAGAGTTCTCTTGGATATATGCTTGATGTTACAGGCGGTAAGAATGAAAATGGTACAAACATTGAAATCTGGTCAGAGAACAATGGTAACCCACAGCAGTTTATGTTAAAGTCAAATGGCAATAACCAGTACGCAATTGTAACAAAGGTTAGTAGTGGAGAAAAAGGTCTTGATGCTTCAAATAAGGGAACAGCTGATGGTACAAATGTTCAGCAGTACAGTTATTGGGGCGGAACAAACCAGCTTTGGACATTTGAGAAGGTTAGTACATCTTCATCAAATCAGGGTACATTATCAGATGGCTGGTACTACATCAAGAACGTAAATGCACAGAAGTATCTTCAGGTACAAAACAATGTTGGTGCAAACGGACAGAATGTAGAAATTGGAACAGGAACAGGAGTAAAGGGCCAGAAATGGTATGTTACAAATACAGGTGACGGATATGTTACATTAAAGAATGGTCAGGGATACATGCTTGACATTCAGTATGGTACAAACTCAGATGGAACAAATATCCAGACATATCAGAGTAACGGAGCAGATGCTCAGAAATTCAAGATTAAATCTCTTGGAAATAACCAGTATGGAATCTTAACAAAGGTTTCTTCAGATGCAAAGAGTCTTGATGTATACAACTTCGGAACATCAGATGGAGCAAATGTATGTCAGTGGACATTCTATCAGAATACAAACCAGAAGTGGGTATTTGAGGCTTGCAGTAACTAATACATAAATTTTAAAACAGACATCATAAATATGGTGTCTGTTTTTTTACAGTATAGCAAAGTTATGGTATGATAAAAAATAATTACGAATAATGGAGGAGAACATGAAGACATACAATTGGGTTTCATTAGGCTGTGGGGTAATTGCAAATGAACTGGCAATGGCGATGCAGAAAGAGGGAAGAAGACTCTACGGAATTGCTAACAGAACATACAGTAAGGCACAGGATTTTGCAAAAAAATATAATGTTGAAAAAGTATATGAAAATTATGAGGATGTCTATGAAGATGAGAATGTAGACATTATCTATATATCAACGCCTCACAATACACACATTAATTTTTTACGTGAGGCATTAAAGCATAAAAAGCACGTACTTTGTGAAAAATCTATCACATTGAATTCAGAAGAATTGCATGAGGCAAAAAAGCTTGCAGAAGAAAACAATGTGATTTTGGCAGAGGCTATGACAATATATCATATGCCAGTTTATAAAAAGCTTGAGGAACTTGTAAAAAGTGAGGCACTAGGTGAGCTTCAAATGATTCAGATGAACTTCGGAAGCTACAAAGATTATGATATGAATAATCGTTTTTTTAATCCTTCACTTGCAGGTGGAGCATTACTTGACATTGGTGTGTATGCACTTTCTTTCATAAGATGGTTCATGTCAGAAAAGCCTAATCAGGTGATTTCACAGGTTAGGTTGGCACCAAGTGGAGTTGATGAGCAGGCAGGAATACTTCTCATGAATCCAGCCGGAGAAATGGCAACAGTTGCACTTTCTCTTCATGCAAAGCAACCGAAGAGAGGAATGGTAGCCTTTGATAAAGGCTATATTGAGTTGTATGAATATCCAAGAGCGCAAAAGGCTGTAATCACATATACGAAGGATGGCCATCAGGAAGTGATAGAGGATGGGCTTACAGAAAATGCACTTAAGTACGAAGTGGCTGATATGGAAAAAACTATTATAGAGGGTACTGATTTAATGTATCTTGATTATACTGTGGATGTTATGTCAATGATGACTCAGATTAGAAAAGACTGGGGATTGGTTTATCCAGAAGAAAAATAAGAAGGAAATATCATGAACAAAATATTAGTAGTAGAAGATGACATTACAATAGCAAAATCAATATGTATGCATCTTGAAAAGTGGCAATTCGAAACAAAATATATTGAGGATTTTCAGAATGTTCTTGAAGAATTTGAGGCGTTTAGTCCTGAGTTGGTTCTTATGGATGTAACACTTCCATATTACAATGGATTTCATTGGTGTCAGTTGATAAGGCAAAAGTCAAATGTGCCTATTATGTTTGTATCATCTATTTCAGACAACATGAATATTGTAATGGCAATGAATATGGGGGGAGATGAGTACATTGAGAAGCCATTTGATTTAAATGTACTTACAGCCAAGATACAGGCACTTTTACGAAGAGCATACGGTCTGGTTCCAAAGACTGACAAGTGTACATATAAGGATATTACGTTAGATGTCAACTCGACTAACCTTTCTGGCAAAGACAAAGATATTTCATTGACTAAGAATGAATACCTTATACTTAAGCTGTTAATTGAGAATAATAACAAGGTAGTAAGCAGAGAAGAAATCATGGAAGCACTTTGGGGAAATGATGAATTTGTTGATGACAATACACTAACAGTAAACATGACTAGACTTAGAAAAAAGCTTGGTGAGATTGGTTGCAATGACTATATCAAGACAAAAAAAGGTTTGGGGTACATACTAGAATGAGAGAATTAAAGTATTTACTGTTAGCGCTTTTATATTGTGTTATTAATGTTATTGTATTGATTGCCTATGGGGAAAGTTTAGAACCAGTTTTATATGCTCTGATTATTTTTGCAATTTGCTTAATAATATATGAGCTTGTAGAACTTGCAAGAAGACGCAAGAAAATAAAACTATTAGCACGATATACTCCATTTGTAAGTGAAACAATTTCTGAGTACATAAAACCAGAGACTAAAGAAGAAGAAAAATATCAGGAGATAATTGAAGTCTTATTAAAGGAAGTAAGAAACGTAAATGAAGACAAAGCAAAGAAGGAAAAGGAAATATCCGACTTTTACACTCTTTGGGTGCATCAGATAAAGACACCAATTGCTGCACTCGATTTGCTTTTACAGACATCAACGGATAATACTTCTGATATGAAAAGCGAGCTGTTTAAGATTGAAAGATATGTAGATATTATCTTAGGGTATCTTAGAATGGATGATTTAAATAACGATCTTACATTAAAGCATTATTCCTTAGAGGATATAGTAAAGCAGGCACTAAGAAAATATGCACCACTTTTTATTAAGAGTCATCTTTCATTAGAAAAGAAGGAATTAGGTGATAGTGTTCTTACAGATGAAAAGTGGATATTAATAGTACTTGAGCAGGTCCTATCAAATGCAATAAAGTACACACCACAGGGAAAGATAAGTATTTATTCAAACCAGACACGTACCGACAAGCAAATAACAACACAGCTTATTCTAGAAGATACTGGGATTGGTATATCAAAAGAGGATTTGTCAAGGATTTGTGAGAGAGCATTTACAGGTTATAATGGACGAGTTGATAAAAAAGCAAGTGGTTTAGGATTGTATCTAAGTGATAAAATAATAAGCAAATTAGGGCATAAGCTTATTATCGAATCTGAACCAGGTGTTGGAACAAAAGTAATAATAGAATTTACGGAATTGCTTGTTGAGTAAATAATAAGGGTGTTAACCTTACAAAATTGTAAGGTTAACATCCTTTTTTGTAAGATAAATCTAAGGTAAGCTGGAAATTTGCGTGTTAAACTAGTATCATCAAATGAGCAAAGGAGTTAACGACATGACAATTTTAAAGGCAGAAAACATTAAGAAAATATATAAATCAAAGATGGGAACGAACCAGGTTGAGGCATTAAGTGACATAAGCTTCTCCGTAGAAGAGGGAGAGTTCATTGCAATCATGGGTGAGTCAGGAAGCGGAAAGTCAACTATGCTAAATATCTTAGCTGCACTTGATGTTCCAACATCCGGTGAGGTGTATCTGGAAAATCAACCATTTTCAAATATCAAAGAAAAACAAAGAGCAGCATTTAGACGTAACAACCTAGGGTTTGTATTTCAGGATTTTAACCTTCTTGATAATTTTACATTGGAGGATAATATTTTCCTTCCACTTGTATTATCAGATACAGGGTATAGAGAGATGAAAAAGAGAATCGAGCCACTTGCAAAGGCACTTGGAATAGAGGAAATCCTAAATAAATATCCTTATGAGGTATCCGGTGGACAAAAACAAAGAGCGGCAGTTGTAAGAGCATTAATCACGGAGCCAAAGCTTCTTCTAGCTGACGAGCCTACCGGAGCATTAGATTCAAAAGCAAGTGACAAGCTTTTAGATAAGTTTGAAGAAATTAACAAAAACGGTCAGACAATACTTATGGTTACTCATAGTGTTAAGGCTGCAAGCCATGCCTCAAGAGTATTATTTATAAAAGACGGTGTTGTATATAACCAGATATATAAAGGAGATTCTACTAGAGAAGAGATGTACAGGAAAATCAATGATTCTCTTTCAGCTCTTTTAGTAGGAGGTGAGGATAATGAATAAGCATATTTACACAAGGCTTTCTTTAACAAATTTTTCAAAGAACAAGAAAATGTATTTACCATATTTTCTGACAATCTGTGGAAGTATTTTGTTTTTCTTTATCCTTACTTCCCTTAGTTCGAATACTCTTATTTATGATAGAACTACACAGGTTGAGGCATTTAAAGGAGCATCACTTTTAAGTATGGTGCTTGTTACAGGAAAAGGTGTAACATCACTTTTTGCAACAATCTTTTTACTGTATGCCAATAGCTTTGTGCTGAAAAATCAGAAAAAGCAATTGGGACTTTACCGTGTTCTTGGCATGGAAAGAAAGCATATGGTACGTCTTATTTTTTTAGAGAATTTTTTCATCTATGGAATGGGACTTGTAGTAGGTGTATTATCAGGAATTCTTCTTGATAAGCTTATGCTTTCAGGACTTTTTAGAATAATCGGCAAAAAAGCACCAAGTGGTTTCTACATCAATGTAGCTGCAATATCTGATTCTGTAAAACTTGCAGTTTTCATAGCTGTTATTGTAATGTTTGTAAGTTTTATCACAATTGTAAGAACAAAGGACATTGATTTATTAAAGAGCGATAAAAAAGGAGAGCGTGAGCCAAAAAACAGAATTGTTTTAGCGTTTTTGGGAGTTGTAATTCTTGTTGCAGGATATATTATTGCACATATTCCAAATAATGCGTTTGATGGAATAAAGTATTTCTTCCCAGCTGCATTTCTTGTGATAATTGCAACATATATTCTTTTTACAGCAGGCACAATTGCAGTATTAAAAGCACTTAAGTCAAATAAAAAGTATTATTACAAGACAAGACATTTTATCAGTATTTCAGGACTTTTGTACAGAATGAAGCAGAATGCTGCAGGACTTGCAACAATATGTATTCTTTCAACATCTGCCATCGTAGTACTTTCAGCAGGAACTGCTTTGTATGCAAACGGACAGAAAAGTATTAATGAAATGTATCCAAAAGATGTTCAGATCAGAGTAGCAGGAGATAGCAAGGGGATAGTTTCAGACATTATAAACCAGCAGAATTCAAAAAAATATGAACTTTTGGATAGGGACGAAGTTGTTTATTATACAGGATTATTTGAAATTGAGGGCAATGAGTTTAAGGGAATAGACAAAAATAATACAATGGATTTTGGTTCAATACCTGATGTATATGTTATTTCGCAAGACGAATACAACAGAATAAGTGGGCAGAATGTTTCACTTAATGAAAATGAGATTCTTTTAGCACAGAATGGTGAATGGGAATTTGACAGTAAAGTAAAATTAAATGGAAAAGAATATAATATCGTGTCAGAGGCAAAATCTGATGTGATTGAATATATTCAGGATCCAACTATGACTCTTTTTTCAAAGATTCTTATTGTAACAGACAGTGTTGATACAGCAAAGGAGATGACTGCTACTGCAACAAATTATACATCGGATGAAATGAGCTCAGTTGTGTATATTCAGTTTAATATGAATGAAAGCGACGATGAAGTAACAGAATTTACAAAGAATATTGATTCGAAATTATCAGAGAATGATATAACAGGACTTGTGGCATGTAAGTCAGAGGCGCAAGATACATTTAATTCCATTTATGGAGGCATAATTTTTATTGGAGCAATTCTTGGTTTATTGTTTATTATGTCAACAGCTATGATTATCTATTACAAACAGATTTCAGAAGGATATGAGGATAATTCAAGATTTGAAATCATGCAGAAGGTAGGACTGACAAAAAGAGAGATAAGAAAGACAATACATTCACAGATTTTACTGGTATTTTTTCTTCCACTTGTAACGGCAATTGTTCACGCTGCTTTCGCACTTAAGCTTGTAGCAAATTGCTTAAAAATGGTAGTTATTGTTCATATGCCAACCTTTATTCTAAGCTTTATAGCAACCTGCGTAGTATTTTCAGTACTTTATGTAATAGTATATCTTCTGACATCACGCGAGTACTACAATATAGTTAATTCATAAAGCATAGATTCAAACAATTAATAATCTTTTTAAAACGATATCCTTATGTTATAATGTCTTATTGATTTAGGAAAATTCCAGGTCAGTAAGACATTTTTTACATAAGGATATGGGGATATGAATTATTCAGGTTTTGAGATACTGTGGTTGTTTTTTACATATTCATTTATTGGATGGATGCTTGAAGCGGCCTATGCTGCGGTCAGGCAAAAAAGACTTGTAAACAGAGGTGCAATTACCCTTCCATTTTGCATATTATATGGTATGGTAGCTGTGTTTATAACTGTTTTTGGAAGAGAACTTCGCGGAGTCTGGTTATTTATTGGTTCTGCAATTATAATTACGGTGTTTAAGTGGATTGCAGGTTATCTGATTGAGAGAATCTATCACGAAAAATGGTGGGATTATTCAAACAGATTATTTAATATTGGAGGTTATGTATCATTAATTGATTCAGTCATTTTGGCAGTGCTTGCTGTCGTAATGAAAACCTGGGTAAATGGCTTTTTATTATTTTTATTTGATTCTGTTCCACAAAATATTCAGGGGATTATTATTTGGATATTGGTTAGTCTTGTTTCTGTTGATATTGCTGCAACAGTTTTGGCATATCATGGAAAAGAACATAGATTCAAAATATTACATAGAATATCAAAAAATGTCTCAGGATTTACAGATTCACTTAATCAGAAGGTATATAAGTTTATTGATAAGCGAATTAGAAAAGCTTATCCACAGGTAAAAGATATAGAAGAGCCACGTGAAGAAGAAAATGTATTCGCCTATGGATGTTCAATTCACAAACTGGTGTGGTTGTTTATTATTGGTTCATTTCTTGGTGATATCACAGAAACCATTTTCTGCAGAATAACAGCTGGCAAATGGATGAGCAGAAGCAGTGTTGTCTGGGGACCATTTAGCATTGTCTGGGGGCTTGCCATTGTGATGGCGACCTTGCTTTTGCACAGATATCGGGAAAGACCGGACAGAAATATCTTTTTGGCAGGAACACTTTTAGGTGGAGCATACGAATATATTTGTAGTGTGTTTACTGAGATTGTATTTGGTAAAGTTTTTTGGGATTACAGCCACCTTAAATATAATCTTGGTGGACGAATAAATCTATTGTTTTGCTTTTTTTGGGGATTTGCAGCAGTAGTGTGGATTAAGGGGATATATCCAATTATCTCTGCACTTATTGAGAAGGTTCCGATTAAAATCGGAAAAATTATCTCGTATGTTGCAATAATATTTATGTGTGCAAACATGGTTGTATCAAGTCTTGCACTTATTAGAAGTACACAAAGAAGCAAAGATATTCCGGCCACACAATCATGGCAGAAACTGTTAGACGAAAAATATGATGATGAAACGTTGATGAAAATTTATCCAAATGCTATCAGTAAAAAACATATAGAAAAATAATAGTGCAACTATTCGTTGCGGAAAAATACTAAGGAGAAATATTAATTATGACTTTTTCAGAGAAATTGTATGCACTTAGAACTCAGTATGGTTATTCACAGGAAAGCCTGGCAGAAAAGCTGGGAGTAAGCCGACAGGCAATTTCAAAGTGGGAGCTTGGAACAGCAATGCCGGACACAGAGAAAATCATTACAATAAGTGATACCTTTGATGTCAGCATTGACTCATTATTGAAAGATAACATTAAGCTTAATGAAAATGAAAGTCTTGACAGGGTGGTAATTAAATTCTTAAGCTCAGCTCAGGATATGGATGTTATTTCAAAAGAGCTTTTGGATATTGTAAAAGATGGTGTAATTGATGATGAGGAAAAGGTACGAATGGATGGAATCATTGATACACTTGATGCAATTGCAAGTATCATAAATGAGATAAAACAGAAGATGAATATACAGTAGATGTATATAAAATAAACAACTTATGGTTGCGAAAAACTGCAAAGTCTGATTGGTAGAATGTAGTAGGCCACTCCGTTATAGTTGTATTTGTCAGATACACAAAAAACAAACGGAGGAAATGTTATGAATGTAAAAGACGTATATTTAAAGACAATGAAATTTAACCTTATCAAATTAGGGTTAGGGGCAGCAGTTATTGGTATTTCATTAGTACTGTTGTTACTGTGTGGAGGAATTACTTTTTTATGTAATAATCCAGGGGTAACATGGATGATGATTTTAATATGGATTGTTGGAACATCAATTACATATAAGTTGCTTATGTATTATGTGGGATACATGATAAAAGCTGCTCACGTTGCTGTAATCTCTCAGGCTGTTACAACTGGACAGATTCCAGAGAACATGGTTGAAACTGGAAAGAACATGGTAAAAGAAAGATTTGTTGAGTCAAATGTATATTTTGTTCTTGATAAGCTTGTAAGTGGAGCAGTAAAACAGCTTCAAAAAGCAGTTGGAGCTGTAGGGGGCGCACTTGATTTTGTTCCTGGAATGAGCAGTATTACAAATATTCTTCAGACATTTATTGGGATATCATTAGGATATGTAGATGAATGTTGCTTAGGATATACTTTTATAAACAAAGACAAAAATGCTTTTGAAGCTGGATGTGATGGAGTAGTAATCTATTTCCAGAATGCAAAACATTTACTTAAAAACGCAGCTGTTACTTCATTGATTGTAATCGCATCAACATTTGCAATTTCAATTGTACCACTTGTAATTCTTTTACCAATTTTTGGTGCTTTAGGATGGAACCTGCTTATTGCATTTTTCATTGCACTTTTTATTGCAATCTGCTTAAAAACAGCGTTTGTTGATAGCTATATGCTTGTAAAGATGATGTTCTCATACATGCAGGTGGCACCATCTACAGAGCTTTCATTTGACTTATATGAGAAGCTTTGCAATTTATCAAACAGCTTCAAAAAGCTTTTCCAAAAATCAAAGGAAAAAGTGGCTTCTTTATAAAAAATATTGTTTACAAAATAATGACTGTACTTATGGGAAAAATCTCATAAGTACAGTTTTTTATTTTGCTATAAAAAGAATTTATAACGAATGATAAAAAATAAATATATTTCAAAACATAAAAGATATGCTATTATACTGTAAAACCTAGTAATGCGATAGGAAAAGGAGATAATAAAATGATTCACACCACACAAGAAAGCTTAGTTGCGTTAGGAATAATTATTGTTGTATTTACGGCAATATCAGTCGCATCTGCCTTATTACATAGAAAAAGAGAAAAGGAATATTTTTTACAGTAATATCCTACCGAACTGTATGATAAAGAGGTTAAGTTATGAATAGAAAACGGATTCAACTAATTGGTTTAATGATGCTTGTAGCTTCAATGATTTTATCCGGTTGTGGCCTTGGAAATGATTCGGTAACCCTTATAAATGTTTCTTATGACCCAACCAGAGAATTGTATCAGGATTACAATGAACTTTTTTCAAAGTACTGGAAAGAAAAAACAGGTCAGGAAATTGAGATTGTTCAGTCTCATGGAGGCTCAGGAAAACAGGCACTTGAGGTTTCGAATGGGCTTCCCGCAGATGTGGTTACTCTTGCGCTTGAAAAGGATGTGGATTCAATAGCAAGCCAGGGACTTATAGATGAAGGATTTACAGATGAGTTTAAGAATGATAGTGCACCTTATACCTCAACAATAGTTTTTCTGGTGAGAAAAGGAAACCCAAAAGGAATTAATGACTGGGATGATTTGATTAAAGAGGATATTGGAGTAATTACACCTAATCCTAAGACTTCGGGAGGTGCCAGATGGAATTATCTTGCAGCCTGGTACTATTTCGAGAGTAAGGGACTAAATGAAGATGAAATCAAAGGAAACATGAAAAGCTTATATAAAAATGTAGTGGTGCTTGATTCGGGAGCCAGAGGTTCAACTACTTCTTTTACGGAAAATGGTCAGGGTGATGTGTTAATTGCATGGGAGAACGAAGCGTTTCTTGCTATGACTGAGGAACCGGGAGAATATGAGATAATAGTTCCTTCAGCATCAATTTTATGCCAGCCTACAGTTGCTGTTGTAGATGATGTGGTATATGAGCATGGTACCGAAGAGGTGGCCCGTGAATATCTTGAATATCTGTATTCCAAGGAAGCGCAGAAAATAATTGGTGAGAATTACTACAGACCCGTTGATGATCAGGTTGCAAAGACTATTACAAGAGAAGACGAAGGCAATGTGATAAAAGAAATACCACAGGATGGAAGATGGCTGGTAGATAGTATTGATTTGACTGATATAAGTCATTTTGGTGGATGGGAAAAAGCATCAGATAAATTCTTTGATGAAGGAGCTATTTTTGATGAGATTTATGAATAAGAAAAGTAACAACAAAAGAATAATACCAGGATTTAGATTATCCCTTGGCGTGACAGTTTCTATTCTTTCGATAGTTGTTCTGATACCAATTTGTTCACTGATTGTATATTCGGCGAAGCTAAGCCCAACGGAGTTTTTTGAAATAGTTACCAGAAAAAGAGCGTTGGCAAGCTATGGGGTAAGTCTTCTTACTTCGTTTCTTGCAGCTATAGTAAATGCAGTAATGGGAGTAATAATAGCGTGGGTTCTTGTCAGATATGATTTCCCAGGTAAGAAAGTTATGGATGGAATGATTGAACTTCCATTTGCACTTCCAACTGCGGTAGCAGGAATTGCACTTACTCATTTGTGTGTTCCCGAGGGTTGGATTGGAAAGTTTTTTGGAGTATTTGGAATAGATGTGGCTTACACGAAATTTGGAATAACAATTGCACTTATTTTTATCGGGATTCCTTTTGTGGTAAGAAGTATTCAGCCGGTGCTTGAGAGAGTAGAGCCTGACTATGAGGAAGCTGCAAGTATAATGGGAGCAAACAGAATTCAGATATTTTTCAAGGTGATTGTACCTGAGATAATTCCAGCTCTTGTGGCTGGTTTTACAATGGCTTTTGCAAGGGGCTTAGGAGAATATGGAAGCGTGGTTTTTATCGCAGGAAATATGCCATATAAGACAGAGATTACACCACTTCTTATCATGACAGAACTTGAAGAATTTGACTATGCAAGTGCAACAGCAATTGCACTGATGATGCTCCTTATTGCATTTGTGATTTTGTTTATAAACGCCATACTGCAAAGCTTTACATCAAAAGTTGTAAGCGGACTAGAATAGGAGAAAAAGATGGAACTAAGAAACAATAAAGGATTTGTCAAATGGCTGCTTATTGGAATCAGTGTTTTGTTCTTAACAGTAATGCTGATACTTCCACTTGTATATGTGTTATACACAGCGCTTCGCGAGGGACTTGGACCATTTGTAGCAGCTGTTACAGATAAATATGCATTAAAGTCAGTGCTTCTTACAATTGAAGCCACAGTGATTGCTGTTGTAGTAAATACAGTTTTTGGACTTTTTGCTGCATGGACGATTACTAAATTTACTTTTAAAGGGAAAAAAATAATATCAACACTAATCGATCTTCCACTTACAATATCTCCTGTAATAGCAGGTCTGATTTTCCTTTTGACATATGGAAGACAAAGTATTTTATATCCGGTTCTTCACAATCTAAAGATACATATTGTGTTTGCGGTACCGGGAATTGTGATGGCGACGGTTTTTGTTACTTTTCCTTTTATCTCAAGAGAACTTATTCCTGTATTAACCTCGCAGGGAAAGGATGAGGAGGAAGCAGCAGCTCTTATGGGAGCTGGCGTTTTTAGAATTTTTAGGGAAATTACTTTTCCACATATAAAATGGGCGCTTTTATATGGAGTTGTCCTTTGTGCGGCAAGAGCGATGGGAGAGTTCGGTGCGGTATCGGTTTTGTCAGGACATCTTCAGGGACTTACCAATACAATGCCTCTTTACGTGGAGCTTCTCTATCAGGGATATGATTTTACAGGAGCGTTTGCAATGTCATCAATACTTGTGATCATGGCAGTGATTATTCTGATTCTAAGAAACGTATTGGAAAACAGAGGCAGGAAAGCAGAGGAGTAGAAATGAGTGGAAACGAAAATGCATATGTGAGTATGCGGGATATAAATAAAAATTACGGTGACTACAAGGCATCAAGAAACGTAAATTTTGATATAGAAAAAGGAAAACTTGTGGCACTTCTCGGACCATCAGGAAGTGGAAAAACAACAATTCTTAGAATGCTGGCAGGACTTGAAAATGCTGATTCAGGAGATATATTCATCGATGGAAAAAGAGTAAATGATACGCCGGCAAGTGAGAGAGGGATAGGCTTTGTTTTCCAAAGCTATGCACTTTTTAGATACAAGACGGTGTTTGAAAATATTGCGTTTGGATTGAAAATAGCAAAGTGGAAAAAGGCTGACATTAAAGAGAGAGTTGATGAACTGATTGAGCTTGTGGGATTAAAAGGAATGGAGAAGAGATATCCCAATCAGTTATCAGGAGGTCAGCGACAGAGAGTTGCATTTGCCAGAGCACTTGCTGTACAGCCACAGCTTTTGCTTTTGGATGAGCCATTTGCCGCAATTGATGCAAAGGTTAGACAGGAGCTTAGAAGCTGGCTTAGGGAATTGATAAGTACAGTGGGAATTACAAGTATTTTTGTCACACATGATCAGGATGAAGCAATTGAAGTTGCGGATGAAATCATCATCACCAACAAAGGGAAAATTGAGCAGATAGGAACACCTCTTGAGATTTACCAGAATCCGAAGTCTGCTTTTGTGGCACAGTTTATCGGTCATCCAAATCATCTTGAAAACCCTTCACAGTTTAAGGGATTTAGTCATGTGGAGCCGGGAATAGATGCTTTGATAAGACCTGAATTTATTACAGTTTCAAAGAAAAATGAGGAGTGTAAATATGCAGTTACAAGTGAAGAGGCAACTGTAAAAAGAGTTTCATTCAGAGGAAATTCTCTTGAGCTTACACTTGATGTGAGAGGTCAGGAGCTCGTTGCAAACCGACAGTTAAATGAAGCCCCTATAGAAAAGGGAGAAAAAGTAAATGTATTTATTCATTCTATGTATGCGCTTAAAGGTGAAACAGCCTTTAATGTTCAAAACGGAATACTGATTAGTGAAGATTATACATTTATCTAGGAGAGAAAAAATGGAATTAAAAAAGCTATATACAGATGTACTTATTATAGGTGGTGGTACAGCAGGCTGCTTTGCCGCTTATACATTAGGTAAGAATAAAAATATTAATGTGCTTATTGCAGAAAAGGCGAATATTAAAAGAAGCGGATGTCTTGCCGCCGGAGTAAATGCGATTAATGCATACATAACTGAGGGAAGAAAGCCTCAGGATTATGTGGATTACTGTAAGGCTGATGCAAAGGGAATAGTAAGAGAGGATTTACTTTTATCCTTGTCAGAAAGATTAAACCATGTGACTGAAGTGATGGAAGCGCTTGGGCTTGTGATTTTAAAGGACGAAAATGGTAAATACGTAACTAGAGGAAACAGGAACATCAAGATTAATGGTGAAAACATTAAACCGATTCTTGCAGAGGCAGCAGAAAAACAGGAAAATGTCACAGTTTTAAATCATGTAAACATTACAGATTACATAGTAAAAGACAACAGAATTTATGGAGCCTATGGGTTTGATGTAAATGAAGAAAGGGCGTATGAGATTCATGCCAAAGCAGTTCTTATTGCAACAGGTGGAGCTGCCGGTCTTTACAGACCAAATAATCCGGGCTTTTCAAGACATAAAATGTGGTATCCGCCATTTAATACCGGAGCTGGATATGCGATGGGAATAAATGCCGGAGCAGAGATGACTACTTTTGAAATGAGATTTATCGCACTTCGCTGTAAAGACACGATTGCACCAACAGGTACAATTGCGCAGGGTGTACATGCGAAGCAGATGAATTCAAAGGGACAGATATATGAGACTGACTATGGTATTGCAACCTGTGAGAGATGTTACGGAACTACAAAGGAGAATCAGGAGGGCAGAGGACCTTGTTATCTGAAAACTGATGAGATTACAAAAGAACAGGAAAAGGATTTGTACAAGGCATACCTTAACATGGCACCAAGTCAGACACTAAAATGGCTTGAAGCAGGAAAAGGTCCATCAGAGCAAAATGTTGAGATTGAGGGAACTGAGCCATATATAGTAGGTGGTCATACAGCAAGTGGTTATTGGGTAGACAATAGTAGAGCTACTACAATCAAAGGACTTTATGCCGCAGGAGATGTGGCTGGTGGAGCACCACAAAAATATGTAACAGGAGCTTTAGCTGAAGGAGAAATTGCAGCAGAGTCAATTATGAAGTATTTGGAAATTCAAACTAATGTTGCTGACGGCGATGGGGACTTTGCTGATGTCGATAAGCTTTCAGAATATAAGCAGTTTTTTGATAATGAACCTTCATTACTGACAATTGAACAGGTTGAAGAAACAATGCAAAAAATTATGGACCAATATGCAGGCGGAATTTCAAACAGCTATCAGTTCAATGAGAGTCAGCTTGAGCTTGCAGATGAGAAGATAAAAAGTCTTTTTGAGGTGGTTGATAAGCTTCATGCAGACGATATGGATGAACTACTTTCAATCTATGAAATCAAAGACAGATTAACCTGCTGTATAACAGTTATCGCACATCTTAAGGCAAGAAAAGAGACAAGATGGAACAGCTTTGCAGAAAATATGGATTATCCAAACAGCAGTGACAAATGGCTTAAATACGTAAACTCAGTGAAAAAGGGCCATGATATAGAGATTATTTTTAGAGATTTAGTGACAGGAGGACAGACATATGAGCATAGCAATTAAAAATAAATCCTGCGTAGGCTGTGGCCGATGTGCTGAGGTTTGTCCGGGAAACCTGATAAAAATCATTGATGGCAGAGCCGTGATTAAAAAGCCAAAGGATTGCTGGGGATGTACATCATGCCTTAAAGAATGTAATACAGGTGCGATACAGTTTTTCCTTGGAGCAGATATCGGTGGAAAAGGAAGTACACTATCAGTTGAGAAAAAAGGCGACCTTCGAATATGGACTGTTACAGGAATAGATGGAAGCCAACAGACAATAGAAATCAACACAAAAGAATCAAATAAATACTAAGATTTTGGAGGAATTAGAAATGAGTAATTTATCACACTTAGATGAACTCGAAGCGGAAGCTATATATATTATGAGAGAAGTAGCGGCAGAATGTGAGAAACCGGTAATGCTTTATTCAATAGGAAAAGACAGTTCTGTAATGCTTCATCTGGCACTTAAGGCATTTTATCCTGAGAGACCACCATTTCCATTTTTACATGTAAATACAACCTGGAAATTCAAGGAGATGATTGAGTTTAGGGATCATGTGGCGGAAAAATACGGACTTGAAATGCTTGAATACATCAATGAGGATGGAGTTAAACAGGGCATTAATCCTTTTGACCATGGTTCAGCTTATACAGATATCATGAAGACACAGGCATTAAAACAGGCGCTTGATAAATATGGATTTACAGCTGCCTTTGGTGGTGGACGAAGAGACGAGGAGAAATCACGTGCCAAGGAAAGAATTTTCTCATTTAGAAATTCAGCACATGCATGGGACCCTAAAAACCAGAGACCAGAAATGTGGAAGCTTTTTAATACCAAGCTTTTCAAGGGTGAGGAGGTTAGAGTCTTCCCACTTTCAAACTGGACAGAAAAAGATATCTGGCAGTACATACAAAGAGAAAATATCGAGATACCATCTCTTTATTTTGCAAAAGAAAGACCTGTTATTGAAAGAGATGGAAACATCATCATGGTTGATGACGACAGATTAAAGGAAAGACTTCTTCCTGGTGAGGAGATTGTAAATAAAAAGGTACGTTTCCGTACACTAGGCTGCTATCCTCTTACAGGAGGTGTGGAGTCTGATGCAGATACATTAGATGCCATTATTGACGAGACACTTAGCGCTGTTTCAAGTGAGAGAACAACAAGAGTAATTGACAACGAAGCAGCAGGATCAATGGAAAGACGTAAACGTGAGGGATACTTCTAGAAAGGGGAATAAAAATGCAGTTACTTAAATTTATTACATGTGGAAGTGTGGATGACGGAAAGTCAACACTTATCGGACATATATTATATGATTCAAAGCTTTTATACGCAGATCAAGAAAAAGCTTTGGAGTTAGATTCAAAGGTAGGAAGTCGTGAGGGAAAAATCGATTACTCACTCCTTCTTGATGGACTTATGGCAGAGCGTGAGCAGGGTATCACAATTGATGTTGCTTACAGATATTTTACAACAGACAACAGAAGCTTTATCGTAGCAGATACTCCTGGACATGAAGAATATACAAGAAACATGGCAGTAGGAGCATCGTTTGCAGATTTATCTATTATTCTTATCGATGCAAAACAGGGAGTGCTTGTTCAGACAAAACGTCACGCAAGAATCTGTGCTCTTATGGGTATAAAATACTTTGTTTTTGCAGTAAATAAAATGGACCTTGTTGACTATAGCCAAAATCGATTTAATGAAATTGAAGAACAGATTAATGAACTAAAAGAAGAGCTTGGACTTTCAAATGTGGTTATCATTCCTGTATCAGCAACTGAGGGAGACAATGTAACAAAACGTTCTGATAAAATTGACTGGTATAAAGGACCGGTTTTATTGGAATACTTAGAACAGGTGGATATAAAGGAGAACAGTCGCGAAAAAGGCTTCTATATGCCAGTACAGAGAGTATGTCGTCCAAATCATACTTTCAGAGGTTTTCAGGGGCAGATTGAAAATGGAAGCATTAAGGTAGGCGATGAAATCACTACTTTACCAAGCAACGAAAAAGCCAAAGTAAAGAGTCTTCATGTAGCATCAACTGAAGTGGTTGAAGCATCTGAAGGACAGCCGGTAACTATTCAGTTAGACCGTGAGGTGGATGTATCAAGAGGCTGTGTTTTTACAGTGGATTCAGGAGTATCGGTTACAAATTCAGTTGAGGCGACACTTCTTTGGATGGATGATGTGGAGCTTCTTGAAGGAAAGAACTTTTTTATAAAGCTTGGAACAAAGCTTATCCCTGGAACTGTTACAAAGATAAATCACACTATTGATGTAAACACAGGAGAGAAAAAAGAGACAACAACACTAAGCAAAAATGAGATTGCAAAATGTGAGATTCTCTTTGCTGACTCAATTGTAGTTGATTTATTTGAAAACCATAAAGCACTTGGTGAGCTTATTCTTATAGACCGAGTAACTAACATGACAGCAGCCTGCGGTGTTGTTACAGAGCTTAGAAAAAATGACATAGATCTTGGAAGTGAAATTGACAGGGAAGCAAGAAGCAACTGGAAGGGGCAGCGCTCAGTAACAGTAGAATTTAATATTGGCAAAAATGGAGTGACACATGATTTTGTTGCAAAAGTTGAAAAGGCACTTAGCAACGAGGGAAGACACACATACCTTTACGAGCCAAAGAAGACAGATGATGTCAAGCTGGTTGTAGAGCATCTTAATAATGCCGGTATTGTTGTTCTTCTTGCAGTAAACGATGAGATAGATACTTCTGTATTTAATGAGACGAGAACTTATTACAGTAATTGGATTGAAAAGGAAGACATTACTGTGGAAGAAGCGCTAGATTTTGTGTATAAGGTTTCAGGAATACATGGAGAAGTGTCTACAGTAGGAGATTATATTTAGAGGTAAAAACCATGTATGACGTTTTAATTATCGGCAGTGGTCCAGCTGGACTATCTGCCGCAATCTATTCAAAAAGAGCGAATTTAAAAGTGGCAGTTATTGAAAAAGAATATGCAGGAACAGGACAGATTGCAGAGAGTGAAAAAGTTGACAATTATCCGGGATTTCCCGAGATAAGTGGTTATGATCTGGGAGAAAAATTCAGAGAGCATGCACTTAGACTGGAGGTACCCTTCATTGAACATGAGGTGGTAGAACTTGAAAAGAATAAAGACCAAATATGGGAAGTAAGTCTTGAAAACAAGGAAAAGCTTCAGTCAAAAACAATAATCTATGCAACAGGAGCCTCTCCAAGAAAGCTTGGAGTAAAAGGAGAAAAACAGCTTCTTGGAAAAGGAATTTCATTTTGTGCAGTATGTGATGGAGCCTTTTATAAAGATAAAACCGTTGCAGTAATTGGTGGAGGAAATACAGCAGTAGATGATGCACTATTGCTTTCTGATATTGCACAGAAGGTATATCTGATTCACAGAAGAGATGAATTTAGAGCATCAAAAAAAACAGTAGAACTGGTAAAGCAAAAAGAAAATGTAGAAATTATTCTTAATGCCTCAGTAAAAGAAATTGAGGGAGAAAAGCTTGTAACAGGAATCCTTCTAGAAGATGGAAGAAAAATAGAAGTTTCAGGTATTTTTGAAGCAATCGGACAGGCACCGTCAACAAAGCTGATTTCTACACTTACCTCACTTGATGAAAGTGGATATGTAGTAGCAGGTGAGGATGGAAAAACTGACAATGAGGGACTGTTTGTGGCAGGTGATGTACGAACCAAGAAACTTCGTCAGGTTGTGACAGCTGTATCTGATGGAGCCAATGCGGTTTCAAGTGTAGAGGAGTATTTGTACTCTTAAATTTTTCACTTATTTATGATTGTTGAGGGATGGACAGAAAGGCAGCCGGGACCCCTTATTATCTATAAAGTTTCCTTAGCCTAGTGCAAGTAAATGCTGTTATCAGCTATGTTTATTATGCCGCGGGAAAGCCAAAACGCGCTACGCTTAAACGAGGCTTTCCCAGGCAATCATAAGCTGATAATCAGCATATAACTTGCACACGGCTCGTCAAAAATATAGATAATAAGGGGTCCCGGCTGCGTTTCAGTCCGTCCCTATAAAAAAATATAAGTGACAAGTTTGTTATAAATATTATTTATAACTCATCATAAGTAAACAGTATTGGACGAAGGAAAAAATATGTCCTATAATTCTATACAGATAAAACCTATGGAGATACTAGGAAATGCAAAGAGAGGGAAATATGAATTTTAACACTAGTTTATTACATGCTGGTGTAGACAGAAATGAATGCAAAGGAGCGACCCTTACTCCTATCTATCAGTCAAGTGCATTTGAACAGTCCACGGCAGCAGATTTGGAAAATATTTTTAATAATAAATCTCCAGGATACTGTTATACACGAGTAGGTAATCCAACAATTACTGCTTTTGAAAACAGAATCACAAAGCTTGAGAATGGAGTGGCAACTATAGCGTGCGCTTCAGGAATGGCAGCAATATTTAATTCCATTACCAATATTGTTCAAAGCGGAAATGAGATTATCTCAAGTGCCAGTCTCTAT
Organism: Agathobacter sp.; assembly: GCA_045122195.1. GTDB lineage: Bacteria > Bacillota > Clostridia > Lachnospirales > Lachnospiraceae > Roseburia. The sequence continues at coordinate 50,570 of JBGVHH010000083.1, read as the reverse complement.
GGTGGAACGATAGATTTGTTTACTGATTTGGAGGCTTTTGGAATCACAACCAGATATGTCGAGAACAACAACTGGGAGGAGATAGAAGCAGCCTTTAATGAAAATACCAGGGCTTTTTTTGCAGAGACAATTGGAAATCCAAGACTTGATGTGACAGATGTAGAAAAGCTTGCGGATATCTGTCATAAGCATAATGTTCCACTTATTGTAGACAATACAGTTGCAACTGCTTATCTTTATAAGCCATTAGAGCACGGAGCTGACATCGTAGTAAATTCTTCTTCCAAATATATAAATGGAAGCAGTAACTCAATCAGTGGAGTGTTGACGGATTCCGGTAAGTTCAAATGGGATAAGGAAAAATATCCGCTTTTGGCACCATATGCAAAATTCGGACCATTTGCTTTTACAGCAAAGCTTCGCAATGGATTATTTAGAAATACAGGTGCCTGTCTGGCACCGCAGAATGCGTTTTTAAATCAGCTGGGACTTGAAACTTTGGGACTCCGAATGGAAAGACAGTGTAGTAATGCAATAAAACTGGCGAGCTGGTTAGACAGTGAATATCCGGAATTTGAAGTGAATTTTCCGGGATTAAAGAGCAGTCCGTGGTATGAAATAGCAGACAGACAGTTTAAGAATGGATATGGTGCAATCATTACTTTAAGAGTAAAGACCAAGGAAAATGCATTTAAGCTTATTGATAATCTAAAGATTGCGTACAAGCTATCCAATATTGGAGATACCAAAACACTGGTTATTCATCCGGCATCAACCATCAGTCTTCACAGTACGAAAAAACAGCAAGAAGAGGCTGGAGTATTTGATGATCTTATCAGAATAAGTGTAGGTATAGAAGATGTGGATGATTTGATAGAAGATTTTAAACAGGCCATTTTGAAATTGAATTAGTTATTGGAAAGTTAAGGAGGAATAAAGGAATTATGGCAGATAATAACGTGGAAAAGAAGAAAGTTGATTATGCTTCGTTAAAAAAAGGTGGTTTCATGAGACAAAAACAGAAAAATAATTTTTCTCTTCGTCTTGCAGTTGTTGGAGGAAATATGACTGCAGAGCAGCTGAAGGTTGTTGCAGATGTGGCAGAAAAATATGGACATGGATATGTACACATGACATCCCGCCAGAGTGTCGAAATTCCATTTATTCAATTTGATGATGTGGAAGATGTAAGAGATATTCTTGCTCAGGGTGGAGTAAAGCCGGGAGTATGTGGACCAAGAGTTAGAACAGTTACAGCCTGTCAGGGCTCTGAGATTTGTCCTAGTGGATGTATTGATACATACACTCTTGCCAAGGAATTTGACGAGAGATACTTCGGAAGAGAGCTTCCACATAAGTTTAAGTTCGGTGTGACTGGATGTCAGAATAACTGTCTTAAAACAGAGGAAAATGATTTCGGAGTAAAAGGTGGAATGGTTGTAAACTGTGACACTGATAGCTGTATTGGCTGTAGTGTCTGTGCAAAGGCTTGTCGCGAAGGTGCTATCACAATGGTAGATGGAAAACCTGTTTTAGAGGAGAGCAAATGTAACCATTGTGCAAGATGTGTTAAGAGCTGTCCGGTAGACGCATGGAAGGGCGAGCCTGGATATATCGTATCCTTTGGTGGAACATTTGGAAACAAGATTTATAAGGGAGAAGAACTTCTTCCAATCATAAAAGATAAAGAGACATTATTTAGAGTTGCAGATGCTGCAATAGGATTTTTTGAGGATTATGCAAATTCTGGAGAGAGATTTAGAGCAACACTTCAAAGAGTTGGAGATGAGGAGTTAAAGAAAAGGGTTCAGGCAGCATACGAAGGAAATGAAGCATAAAATATAGAAATGAGAGGAATAGATAAATGGCAGAATTAGATTTTAAAATAGACGATGAGGTTGATATCACAGATAAGGTTTGCCCGCTTACTTTTGTAAAAGCAAAGGTCACACTTGATGAATTAGATGATGGAGAGGTTCTTGCAATCAGAATGAATGATGGTGAGCCGGTACAAAATGTTCCAAGAAGTATAAAAGAAGAGGGACATCAGATTCTAAAGCTATCAGACAATGAAGATGGAACTTATACACTTTATGTGAGAAAGGTGGAGGATTAGTATGGCAGCAAGAATTTCAGGAGATGAATTTGAGGCAAAAGTATTAAAGGCAGATAAGCCGGTTCTTGTAGATTTTTACTCAGATTCCTGTGTGGCATGCAAAAGACTTGCACCGGTGCTTGGACAGGCCGAGGATGATTTTGAAGAGAGTATTTATGTGTATAAGGTAAATACCAATTTTGATGCCGAACTGGCACAGCAATATGAGGTGACTGCAAATCCTACAATTTTATTTGTAAAAGGTGGACAAGTTATTGACAGAAAGGTCGGAGCATTAAGACCTGATGAATTAAATTCATGGATAAAAGAAAATATTTAGTTAAAAAAGGAGATATATCATGACTATTACAGTTGCAGGTGTTAAAAAAGAATACAAGGATGGACTTACTCTTCCTGAGTTAATTGAGGCAGAAAATGTTGAGATGCCAGAGTATGTTTCAGTTTCTATTAATGAAGAATTCGTTGAGAGTGACAAGAAGGAGAGCACTGTCTTAAAAGAGGGAGACAATGTTGAATTCCTATACTTCATGGGAGGAGGACAGTAAAAATGGCAATGACTGATGAACAGATTGAGCGTTATTCGCGCCATATCATCTTAAAAGAAGTTGGAGCAAAAGGTCAGAAAAAGCTTTTAAATGCAAAGGTTCTTATTATTGGTGCAGGCGGACTTGGAGCACCGGCAGCTATGTATCTTGCTGCAGCAGGTGTTGGAACAATTGGAATTGTTGATGCAGATGAGGTTGATCTTTCCAATTTACAAAGACAGATTATTCACGGAACTAACGACATCGGAAAGGCAAAAGTAAAATCAGCAAAAGAGACAATTAATGCAATGAATCCTGATGTGACAGTTAATACATACAGAATGTTCGTGGATTCCACAAATATCAGAGAGCTTATCAGAGAATATGATTTTGTGATTGATGGAACAGATAATTTTCCGGCTAAGTTTCTAATTAACGATGCCTGTGTAATGGAGAAAAAACCATTTTCACATGCCGGTATCATTCGTTTCAAGGGACAGCTTATGACCTATGTGCCAGGAGAAGGACCATGCTACAGATGTGTATTTAAAAATCCACCACCAAAGGATGCAGTTCCAACATGTAAGCAGGCTGGTGTAATTGGAGCCATGGGTGGAGTGATTGGTTCACTTCAGGCAATGGAAGCAATTAAATACATAATTGGAGTAGGTGAGCTTTTAACAGGAAAGCTTCTTACATATGATGCGCTTACAATGGAATTTCACACAGTTAAGCTTCCAAAGAATACAAGCGGATGTGCAGTCTGCGGAGACAATCCGACTATCGTTGAGCTAATTGACTATGAGCAGGAGGTTTGTGAGGAAACTGCAGGAAGGTTTGAGCAGAGAGACAAACAGTAATTTTAAGAGGAATATCAAATGGGAATAATTAGAATAGAGTATCATCTGTATGATGATATTGTAAGATATGCAAAGGAAAATCTTCCCGAGGAGGCTTGCGGGCTTATTGCAGGAGTGGAAGATGAAGAAGGAAACTGTGAGATCAAAAAAGTATATTTTCTTGAGAACACAGACCACTCAAACGAACATTTTACATTAAGTCCCAAGGATCAGATGACAGCAATAAAAGATATGAGGGAGAATTCCATTAAACCTTTAGGCAACTGGCATTCTCATCCAGAGTCTCCATCAAGACCATCAGTAGAAGATGTTAAGCTTGCATATGATAAAAATGCAAGATATCTGATTTTATCTTTGATGGCAGATAATCCTGTTCTTAATGCTTTTCATATTGAAAACGGAGAATGGGAAAAAGAAGATTTACGAATTTATTCAAAAGAATATTTTTTCTAGAGAGAATATGCTATTATTAGAAAAAATTGTAAGTGTGATATGAGGATTAGATATGGCATATTTTCCAATGTATGTTGATATAACGAATAAGGACTGCCTGATTGTAGGCGGTGGAAAAGTAGCACTTCGCAAGGTTGAAGTGCTACTTGATTTTAAGGCAAAAGTCTGTGTTGTAGCAGAGGAGGTCTGTGAGCAGATAAAGACCTTAGAGGATGAAGGAAAAATTACAGTTCTTGAGAGAGAATTTAAAGATAAGGATATAGAAAAACGTTTTCTTGTGGTTGCTGCAACGAATCAAAAGGAGCTAAACCATAGGGTTTCAATGCTGGCATCACAGAAGAATATTCCGGTTAATGCGGTTGATCAGATAGAAGACTGCTATTTTATTTTTCCGGCATATGTCAAGGAGAGGGAGCTTGTGGCCGCTTTTTCAAGCAGTGGAAAAAGCCCTGTTACAGCCCAGTACCTAAAGAAAAAAGAAAAAGAGATACTTACTCCAAGACTTGGAGAGATAAATGATTATCTTGGTGCAATTCGTCAGGAAATCATTGAAAAATACGATGATGAAAAGCAAAGAAAAGCGGCATTTAAAGAAATCTTAGAAAAAGCCCTTCTGGAAGAAATATAAGATGAAATAGGAAACAGGTAAAAAATGCATTATATTATCGGAACAAGAGGTTCAAAGCTTGCACTTTTGCAGACTGAATCAGTAATGGAAAAATTAAAAAAGGCTTATCCCAAAGATTCTTTTTCTATAAAAATAATTAAAACAACCGGGGATAAAAATCAGATACAGGCGCTAGATAAGATTGGTTCAAAAGGTCTTTTTACAGATGAAATAGAAAAGGAACTTTTATCAGGTGAAATTGCAATGGCAGTCCATTCCATGAAGGATATGCCGGATACCCCACAGGAGGGACTTGCTTTTTCAAAAGCGTGGAAGAGAGAAGATCCAAGGGATGTACTTATATTAAAGAATTATAAAAGTCTGTATGAGCTTCCAGCTGGCTCTACAATTGCCACAGGAAGCAAAAGAAGAGCATATCAGCTTAATATAATTCGACCGGATATAAGAATTGTTGGAATAAGAGGAAATGTAGATACAAGAATCAAAAAGCTTTATGACGAAAATGAGAAGCTTGATGGTATTGTACTTGCTGCAGCAGGTCTAAAAAGAATCGGAAGAGAGTCTGAGATTACACAGTATTTAGAGCCTGATAAGATGATTCCTGCACCGGCACAGGGAACTCTTGCGCTGGAGGTAAAAGAGGATAATATAACATTGCTTGAGAAGCTTAACGCATTATCTGATAGTCAAAGTCAGCTTGCTGTGGATGTGGAGAGAGGTTTTTTAAAGGCAATAGGAGGAGACTGCCATTTACCAATCGGTGCATACCTTAATGAACGAAATGAGCTGATGGCTCTTTTTGGAAACGAAAGTGGTACAAAATTGGCACAGACTGTTATAGAGTTAAGGGGCAAGTCAAAAGAGGATATTAATAACGCAGTACAAAAGGCTGTAAAGGAAATAAAACTGCAGCTTGAGGATGAATAGATGACAGGAAAAGTTGCGCTTATTGGAGCAGGTCCGGGAAATCCGGATTTGCTTACAATCAAAGGAAAAGAAAAAATTGAACAGGCGGATTGCATTATCTATGACAGGCTTGCATCACCAAAGCTGTTAGGCTATGCAAAAAAGGACTGTGAATTTATATATGTTGGAAAAGAGAACCACCATCATACAATGAAGCAGGACGATATTAATGAACTTCTGTATCAGAAGGCACTTTTGGGGAAAGATATTGTCCGATTGAAGGGCGGAGACCCTTATGTGTTTGGAAGAGGTGGAGAGGAGGCTCTTTTTCTCATAGAAAGAAATATTGAAGTGGAAGTGGTTTCCGGAATAAGCTCTTCCATTGCGGCACTTGCTGATGCCGGTATTCCAATTACCCACAGAGGTCTGTCGAAGGGCTTTCAGGTTATTACAGGCCACAGTAGAAAGGATAAGCCGGCAGAGATTGATTATTCACAGCTGATGGACCCCACAGTGACGTATGTGTTTTTGATGGGGCTTTCCCATGTAAGGGAAATTGCAAACGGATTAATTGAAGCGGGAAGAGACAAAAATACTCCTGCAGCAGTTGTATCAAACGGAACCACTGCCAGACAGAGAAAGTCTGTGGGAACACTTGAAAATATTGCAGAACTTGTGGAAAGAGATAAGTTACCTTCCCCAGCAATTATTGTTGTGGGCCAAGTGGTTACCTTATCTGACAAGCTCAATTTTTTTGAAAAAAGAGTACTGTTTGGACAAAAGATTTTAGTTCCATATATTGAGTCCTTTAAGTTTGATTTTTCAAAGGGGATTATTCCTGAAAAAAAGGAGGATTACTTTGATTCTAAGCTTGAAGTGACCCTTAGGAAAAATGGGGCACATGTAGATACTCTTTTGATAGGAAAAATCAAGCCTGTTGAAATTGAAAAGCCGGTTCTTATAAATCTACTGCAGTCAGACTGGATTATCTTCACAAGTCAAAATGCAGTTAATTCATTCTTCTGGAATCTAAGACAAAACGGACTAGATGCAAGGGCGATAAGAGATGCTAAGATTGCTGTTGTTGGAAGCCGTACTAAGCAGTGCCTGGAGAAATTCGGTATATGCGCAGATTTGATTCCGGAAAAGCAGACGGCAAAAGCCTTGTGTGAGGCATTGATTGATTTGTTGAATGGCAATCAAAAAATTACATTTTTCTCAGGAAAAGAATCCAGTCCAGAAATAGAGGCGATGTTATCAGATAATAATGAACTAACAAAACAGGTATGCTATGTAAATGAAGTCGTCTCGAATGAGGGAACTGTAATTCATTATGAGGATTATGATGGAGTTGTTTTCACAAGTGCATCATCTGTAAGAAGGTCGCTTAGTCTTTCGGATGGAACAAGACCAAAGAAGGTTTTTTCTATTGGACCGAGTTGTTCTATGGAAGTAGAAAAGCATGGAATTACTGAGTTTGAAGAGGCAAAAGAGCACAATTATAAGGGCTTAATTGACATGGTTATTGGTAGGAATAAATAATTCCTACTAAAATGATAGGAAACTATTGATAAGCGAATATTTTAGTGATAGAATACCGAGTGTGATATAAATCACACTCGGTATTGTTGTATATGTAATAAACGAAATAAAGGGAAGAACAAATGATTAGAACAAGAAGACTAAGAAATAGTGAAAAACTAAGAAGTTTGGTGAGGGAGAATGCGGTCAGAATTGATGAACTTATTTACCCGGTTTTTGTTGTTGAAGGCAAAAATCAGATAAATCCAATTGAGTCAATGCCTGGAATTTGCCAGTATTCCCTGGACCATTTGCTTGAAGAAATAGGACGAGCAGTAGAGCTTGGAATAAATGCTGTGCTTTTATTTGGCATTCCGCTACATAAGGATGAGGTTGGAAGCTCGGCATATGCAGAGGATGGAATAATTCCAAGAGCGATTGACCTTATAAAGAATGAGTATCCTGATTTACTTGTTATTGCTGATGTTTGTCTGTGTGAATATACTTCACATGGTCACTGTGGGCTTATAAAGGATGGAACAATTTTAAATGATGAGACACTGCCACTTTTGGCAAAAGCGGCAGTGGTATATGCGCAGGCAGGGGCTGATATTATTGCACCAAGTGACATGATGGATTTTAGGGTTGCTGCAATAAGAGAAGCTTTAGATGAAGCAGACTGCAAGGATGTACCAATTCTTTCCTACAGTGCAAAATTTGCATCTGGATACTATGGACCTTTTAGAGATGCGGCTCATTCAGCTCCGGGCTTTGGGGACAGAAAAACATATCAGATGGATCCGGCAAACGGAAGAGAGGCACTTCGTGAAGTTGAGGAAGATATATTAGAGGGGGCTGATTTTATTATCGCAAAGCCAGCCCTTGCATATATGGATGTGATTAAGGAAATAGCCCTAAATTACAATATTCCAATTGTTGCTTACAACGTAAGTGGAGAGTATGCCATGGTAAAGGCAGCAGCACAAAACGGCTGGATAGATGAGAAAAAAATTGTTATGGAAAATATGGTAGGACTTAAGAGAGCCGGCGCTACTGCTATTATTACGTACCACGCATTAGATGTAGCAAGATGGCTTAGAGAGGAACAATAGATGACATTAGTTTTAGAAAATAACATATGGGTTTTGTGGGGGATAATAACTTTTGCAGTTGCACTTAGTGTATGGCTTGAAAGTCGTGTCAAGTGGGCGGCTAAGCTTTCGGCACTTGTAATTGTGCTAGTGCTTGGAATTGTCTTATCGAATGTGAGAGTGATTCCAAAATCCTCAGGGGTATATGATGTGGTAACTGATTATCTGGTTCCGCTTGCCCTTGCGTTTTTGTTGTTTAGAGCAGACCTTAAAAAAATCTGTAAAGAATCTGGAAGGATGCTTATAGCTTTTCTGATAGGGACTTTGGGAACTGTTGTAGGAAGTTTCGTTGCGTATTTAGCTTTTTACAAGGCATTAAGAGTACTCCCGGGACTTACAGCTATGTTTACAGGTACATACACCGGCGGAAGCGTAAATTTTGCAGCACTTAGTGTGTCCTTTGATGTGCCGAAAAAAATGGTTTCTGCGGCTACTATCGCAGATAATCTGAATATGGCGGTCTACTTTTTTATACTATTATCAATTCCTGTGAAAATGAGTATTGATAAAAAAACAGAATCGCAGCCTAAAGAAGCTGAGAAAAAAGAGATTTCACTCACAAGTCTTGCAATTGGAATAGCTTCTGCCGTAATAATTGTTGCAGCCTCGCAGAAACTAGGAAACATTATTGGTAATCAGTATTTGTGGATAACTACTTTATCTGTAGCATGTGCCACACTATTTCCAAATGTTTTTGGTAAAATTGCAGGACTTCAGGAACTTGGAACATTTTTTATTTACTGCTTTATGTTTGTAATAGGAGCACCGGCATCTATTAGTGAAATTATAAAAAATTCACCATATCTATTGGTGTTTGCAATGATAATTGTTCTATTTAATATGATTTTTACCTTTGCTGGTGGAAAATTATTAAAGTTTGACAGAAAAACCTTGATAATTGCATCAAATGCAAATGTGGGTGGTCCTACAACGGCCGCCAGTATGGCAATTGCAAAGGGGTGGGATGAACTTGTAGGACCCGCACTTTTGATTGGAAGTTTAGGATATGTAATAGGTAATTATCTCGGACTTATGGTAGGTTATGTCTGTGGTTTGTTTTAACATAAAGGCGCGCAAATTCTTTTAAAACTTAAATGTAAAAGGAGAAATATATGAAACACAGTGTGCTGGATGATATTTCAGAAAGCTGTTTGGAAAAGCTTAAAGAAAATGGGGAAATCCTTGAGCTTAAAAAGGGTGAGCAAATTTTTGATGAAAATGAAAGTGATAATCTGTATTTTGTCCTAAAAGGATACGTGTCAATTTACAGAGCAAGTCGTTACGGAGAAGACAGAATAATCTTTATCTGTGCAAAAAACGAGATTCTAAATGAATTGGTTGTAACCTGTGGAATTTCATGTGTCTTAGCAAAAGCTGTAAGTGATGTGTGTCTCTTACAGGTCAGAGGAAATCTGATAAAGCAGATTATGGCAGAGCATAAAGATTTTTCAGAGAAGCTTTTGGAATCATTAAGCAGTAAAACAAGAAGATTGTATCATCAGACGGGAAATGACAGTGGAGTTTATCCACTTAAAAAGCATGTGGCAGTAAAGATATGGAAGCTTGCAAAAGACTATGGTGTAAACAACCATGAGGGAAGAAAAGTTGATTTTGAGGTATCAGTAAAAATGCTTTCTATGATGCTTGGCGCAAAAAGAGAATCTGTATCAAGGGAGGTGTCAGACTTAAGGAGAATGGGGATAGTTTCCTTTGAAAAAGGATGTCTTGTGGTTAAGGATATGCAAAAACTCTCGGGTCTAAAATGTAAATAAATTAGACATAAAGTACTATGTGGTGCTATAATAATTCAAGAACGCTTCAGCGTTCTTGTTGCGTAATGTGCATTTGGGGGGCCATAAGATGAAAAGCATTTTATCATACTTGTTTATGTTTAATGCAGAATGTGCAATTCTACTTATTATGTTTAATCACAAGAAATTTAAGCATATAAAAGCACAGGATGTTCTTTTTACAATGTTTGCTTTTTCAAGCAGTATCTGGAGTTTTGGTTTTGCAATGCTTGTAAACCAGACTAATACAGATACCGCTCATTTCTGGCGCTGTTTTGCTGTCTTTGGAACCGTAATGTACATCATTTCCGCAGAGTATCTGGTATGTAAAATGTCAGGATTAAAGGGTAGAATAGCTACTTTTTTTAATACGGTAGCTCTACTTGGAATACCGGTTTATATTCTTTCAATTAATAAAAATCAAACAAAATATATTAATTCAAAGTTTGGAATGACTTATCAGTTCAAACCTGGACTAATAAGTAATATTTATTCAGGATATTTTATTCTAATAGCCGCAAATATTATTATTATAATCATTTATATGATGCGTTTTTCAAAGCTAGAACGTAAGAAAACTTTCGCTAAACATTTTTTGCTGGTTACGACACTTATTATGCTTGGAACAGTGCTTGATATGGTTTTTCCGGTTCTTGGATTTCCAGCCTTGCCGGGAAGCAACGTCACACAGTTCTGGGGAATATTAATTGTCAGATATGCTTTGTTTGTAAGAGATAAGAACGAGGTAAATGTAGCAAATATGTCAGAGTACATTTACTATTCTTTTGGTGATCCAATTTTTGTATTTGATGATAAAAACAGGCTTAAAATTGCAAATGAGTCTGCAAATGAGTTTTTAAAAAATGATGGTATAATAGAAGATATAAAAGATAAAAAGCTAGTGGATTTTTTTGATATAAAAAAGGAAAACCTTGTTTTTATTGGAAAAAGTCATATTAATTTTGATTGTACTTCTAAGGGGAAAAACACACCATGTAATATTTCTGCCAGTAGAATTGATGACAGATATAATGATGTAATCGGATATATTGTTGTAGTAAAAGATGTATCAGAGAGGCAAAAATATATTGAAGAGTTAAAGCTGGCAAGGGAAGAAGCAGATGCCTCAAATCAGGCAAAGAGTAGCTTCCTAGCGAATATGTCACATGAAATTAGAACGCCTATGAATGCAATCATTGGGTTTTCTGAAATAATCTTAAAGAAGGAGCTACCACAAGAAGAATTGATTGATTATGTAGAGAATATTAAAAATTCTTCATATGGATTGCTTGCTATTATTAATGATGTTCTTGATATTTCAAAAATAGAATCTGGAAAACTGCAGTTAGTAAAAAGCAATTTCAATTCCGAAGATCTGGTTCTAAACACAATCAGACAGATTCAGCCTTTTGCAGAAAAGAAAGGTCTTAAATTTATTGTTGATGTAGACAGTAGCCTGCCTAGCGTAATGTATGGTGATGAAACCAGGATTGGAGAGGTACTAATTAATCTGTTAAACAATGCTGTTAAATACACTGAGAAAGGGTCTGTGAGGCTTGAAATTAGAAATAATGGTAAAATTGCCGAAGATGAGATAGAAGTTGAAACTAGGGTAATTGATACTGGTAAAGGAATAAAACAGGAAGATATAAGCAAAATCTTTAATGCTTTTGAACAGGTTAATATGAAACTCAATAGCGGTATTGAAGGAACAGGTCTTGGACTCTCCATTGTAAACGGATATGTAAAGCTGATGAATGGTACAATTGATGTAGAAAGTAAGTTTAACGAAGGTTCAACCTTTATTGTGAGAGTTCCACAAAAGATTATTGAAGAAACTCCTATTGGTACGTTTGAGGTTGATGCTCATATCGATGAAAAATCAAGTATAGGAGATATTAAGATTGAGGATACATGCGTTCTTGTAGTAGATGATAACAAGGTGAATTTGAAAGTTATCTCGAAAACACTTGAGTGTTATGGCCTTTCTGTAGATATAGCAGATAGTGGAATAAGGGCTATAAATATGTGCAAGGAGAAAGAATATCCTATTGTTTTTATGGATCAGATGATGCCTGAGATGGATGGTGTCGTTGCAATGCAGCATATTAGGATGATATCTGATTTTTATTCAAAAGGTGGAAAAGCAAAAATTGTTGCACTTACAGCTAATGCTATAAAAGGAGTAAGAGAAGAACTTGTAGGTCTTGGATTTGATGAATATCTAAAGAAACCTATGGAATTTGACCAATTAGAAAAAGTGCTTTCGAGGTTTATTCCTGAGAGTCAAATTAGCGTTGAGAAAAATAACAATATGGAAACTCTTGCTATTTTCGGAGTGGACACTACCCGTGGAATAAAAAATTGTGGTGGGGATATGGAAGCATATCTGGAGGTGTTAAAAATCACAGTTTCTTCAGGGAATGATTATTTGAAGGTAATGCCACGGAAAATGACGGATGATTTGGAGGATTTTTTGATTGACATTCATGGATGCAAGGGAATGTGCCAGAATATTGGTGCTTTTGAATGTGGTGAAGATGCTAAAAAGCTTGAGAAAGCAGCCAAGGAAAAGGACTATGAGTATATAAAAAGTAATTATGCTATCTTTGAAAGAAAATTTGAAAGATTACTGAATGAAATTGAAAGAAAATTGCAGAAAGATACTGTTGTTGGAGAAAGAAGAACGAATGTAAATGGTATTGATTTTGATAAGTCATGTAAAGAAATTATTAATGCTGCCTTGAACTATGACTTTCCTACAGCAGAAAGATTGGTAAAAATGCTTAAAGAAACTGAATTGTCTCCACGGGAATTAGAAAAAGTGTCTATGATTGAAGGATATGTGAATGAAATAGATTTGGAAAGTCTACAAAATATACAATAAAAGCAGGAAACTGATGTGTTTTTTATACTTGTAGAAACAAGCGAAATGCTGTAATATACTAACTTGTCGGGGGAATAAATGGAAACTGTTCTTTTTAGGAGACGGTTTTGCCGACATAAGGATAGTATAAATACATATGTGGAGAGTTGGCAATGAGTACAATGGTTTTACTGAACTCAGTAGCAAAGATAGGTAGGTTTCAGAAGATTGTAAAAGAGCTCCCTTACGAGATTGATCTTGTTTCTGGGAAGCATACTTACCTTGATGCGAAATCGGTTGTTGGAATTTTAAGTGGCAATATTTCAGAACCGTTTAAGTTGGAGACAAATGCGTCTGACGAAGAGTTTGAGACATTATTAGACGATTTGGAAGAGTTTATTGTCCCAGAGATGTGATACAAAAAGCATTCGATTTTTTTCGAATGCTTTTTGCATTATTTGAAAAGCTTTTATTATAGAAGAAAGGATTGGGGATTGTGTTTAAGAATTTTATAAGATATATATCACAAAGTGTGGCTGGGATGATTGGGATATCTATATACATTTTAGCGGATACTTTTTTCATCTCTTTATGCAATGGAAGTGATGGACTTACGGTGCTTAATCTGATATTGCCTTTGTATGGCCTGGTGTTTGCTATTGGGGCTATGATTGGAATGGGATCTGCTATTTATTATGGAATCCAGAAAGCCTCAAAAAAGAATACTGATTTCTATTTTTTCCAGTCCTTGCAATGGTGTCTGATTGCTTCAGTTATTTTTGTTCTTCTTGGAATTTTTGCACCGGATATGGTTCTGGGGTTACTAGGCGCAGATGAGAAAATTATTAGAATTGGTCATGATTATATAAGGATAATGATGATTTTTGCCCCTGCATTTATGATGAACTATACATTTACTGCCTTTGTGAGAAATGACAATGCACCATCTATTGCTATGATTGGTTCGTTAATTGGAAGTGGCTTTAATATAGTTTTTGATTATATACTTATGTTTCCAGTAGGAATGGGACTGGCAGGCGCAGCACTGGCAACTGCGTTAAGTCCGATTGTTACAATGAGTATATGTTGTATACATTTTTTTAGTGGGAACAATACAATTGGCTTTGGTAGAAAAAGATTGTCGTTTTCTCATCTAAAAAAGATATGCGCATTGGGAACCTCCGCATTTATTAATGAGTTGTCATCTGCTGTTACGACAATAGTTTTTAATTTCCTGATATTGAATCTGGCTGGAAATATTGGAGTGGCAGCTTATGGTGTGATTGCAAATATTGCATTGGTAGCAAATGCAATATTTAATGGTGTAGCTCAGGGAATCCAACCACTGCTGAGTGATTCTTATGGAAAAGGGGAGAGAAACAAACTTTCCTATTATTTGAAGACAGGCGTGTGCTTTACGATTATTCTTGAACTAATAATTCAATTTGTTGCATGGATGTTTACCGATTCTTTGATTGGAATATTTAATAGTGAAGGTGACGTGCAACTATTAATGTATGCAAGAGATGGAATTCGAATTTATTGTGCAGGATTTTTGATTGCTGGAATTAATATTTTACTATTGTCGTATTTTGCAGCAACTAATAATACAAAACCAGTTTTTATAGGTTCAATGTTAAGAGGGGTAATTGCAATAACTGGTTTTGCTTTGATTTTGTCTAATCTGGGTATGAGAGGAATTTGGTTTTCGTTTATATCATCAGAACTATTTACATTACTTACAATTTTTATTATAAAATTAAAAAATATGTTGACAGAAAAAGATGCATAGTATATTATTGTTAATAACAGATAAACAATAACATGAAAATATTATTAAGAAGGAGAATGAAATGTACGAGAACAATCCAATGAACCCAGAGATGGGGCAACCAATGAATCAGGGCATGCCAGTAAATCAGGGCATGCCAGTAAATCAGGGCATGCCAGTAAATCAGGGCATGCCAGTAAATCAGGGCATGCCGGTAAATCAGGGCATGCCAGTAAATCAGGGCATGCCAGCAAATCAGAGTATGCCAGCAAATCAGGGCATGCCAGTAAATCAGGGTATGCCAATGAACCCGGAAATGGGGATGAATCCGGAGATGGGAATGAATCCTGGAATGGGAATTCCACAGCCACCTAAGAAAAGCCATAAAGGATTAATTATTGCTTTATCAATTTCGATTCCAGTTGGACTTATTATTATTGGTTTAGTATTATTTTTGATTTTTGGAAGGGGCGGAAGTAATTCAAATAAACCACGTACTAGTAATAAACCAAATACAATATCTCAGAAACCAGATGTTGACGTTGACGTTGATGATGATGAAGATGATGAAGATGGCTCAAATATGGTTATAGAGGATTTCTTTTTTGCTTTTGATTGTTGTGATGAAGATGGAATAAGAGATTGTTTCTATCCAACATATAGTGGTATTGATTCTGATGTAGCTAACAATTATGCACAGGCAGTTAGTATTGATTCGTATACTGAAATAGATTGGATTTCGATTGAGTATGATAATACTAAGATTTCAACATCAGATTTAGCTGTGACAGATTTCCAAAAAGATACAGGTGCTGATGTTGAGTTAGCGTATTCTGTGAAGGTTGAAGTTCCAATGGAACAGACTGTTAATGGTGTGACATATGATGTAATTGATAAATATGACGCTGTAACTGTTAGAGTAGATGGAGAATGGTATCTTGCAAGTTTGGAAGAGACGGACGCAGAGATTGTTGGAACATCAGGAACATCTAATTCTGCTGTAGCAGCTGCAGGAGATATTGATTTTTCGTTTATAGCTGATGCTGCTGACGGAACTCGTACAGGTGATGCCAATTATGGATATGTAAATTTACCTGCTGGTTTTGAACAGACAAATTCTGATTCTACATTTAAGCAGGCATACAACACAGCTTGTCCATCAAGTGTATATTCAACAAATTATCATTCATATCAAGAAGGATATACAGCAGAAAACTGGTCAGCAGCTTTAGAACAGGCATATCTGGATGATCCAGAATGTGTTTCGACATATTGTTCAAATGCAGATTACATTTATGATGGAGCATATTGTATCACAGCATATTTTACTGATGGAGTATGGTTAGAGGAATATGTGTTTGATGATGATGTAAATCAGGTTGTTCATTATGTATGTATTGAATATTCGTTATCAGATTCTTCTCAGGAAGATTTGATGGAATCAGTTCTTGCAAGCTATCATATGTATCAGTAATATAAAAATCCCAACTGGCAAATGTGCCAATTGGGATTTTTTACGTTATAGGAAAGTTGTATCGATTATATTACATGTCCATAAAAAGATTTTTTACGTCATCAATGATTTGAGTAATTTCATGTAATCGGTCAATTTCCTCTAGCAATCCATGTGTTGAATCAATAACTTCGTCGGATGTGGCTTTGATTTCTTCACTCATTGCAGCATTTTCTTCAGATGCAGCTGCAAGAGCTGCTACGGTTTCTATTACCTGATTCTTGCTGTCAATAACAGCAATCGATTCATCAGTAATATTTGTGATATTTTCGGAAATTTTGTTGAAGGATTTTGTTACACCATCAAGTCTTTCTCTTGTATCAACAAGTGATTGTATTACGTTGTTGTTTTTCTCGATTAGAATATCAGAAGCCTGAGTTGTCTCAACCATTTTGTCATTGACTGACTGAACAATTGTAGTTACTTCTTCAAGACTTTCTTTGGTTTTGTCACTTAAGTCCTTGATGCTATCTGCTACAACAGCAAAACCTCTTCCGGCATCTCCGGCTCTTGCTGCTTCAACTGAAGCGTTAAAGCTTAAAATTGTAATCTGGAATGCAATATCGTTTATTACTTCAATAATCTTATCAATACTAAGGACTGCATTACTATCCTCTTCGATTTGTTTGGAAATATTTTGGATTTCTTCACTGTTTTCGCTGGATAACTTCTCAAGTTGGTCTAGCTGGAGTTTTAACTCTTCAATTGAATCAATGCTTTCAGCGGAGATGGCAGATGTTTCATTTACATGATTCATGATAACATCAAGGCTGCTTCCAAATTCTTCCATGCTTCCCATGATTTCTTCTGTATGACTGGCTTGTTTTGTTACAGCTTGAGACACCTGATCTATAGCAATGTTGATCTGGGCCATGTTCTCAACGGTTTGTTTTCCAAGATCTGTAACTGAAGATTTTTTCTCCTCGGCAACATCAGAAGCTTGAGAGAGAGTATCTTCAAACGAAAGTCCTTTTTTCTTGATTGCATTTATAATAAGACAAATGATGATAATTGTAAGTACTAAAGCTACTCCACATGCAATAAGTATATTTCGTACTATGATGACCGTAACAGTACTTTGATTAACTCCTACAAAAATCATACCAACAAGCTTGTCGCCATTCTTTAATGGATAGTAGCAAACAGAATATTTAGTGCCATATAGTTCTACCTTATCGTCACAGAAAATTCCATCTTTTTCAACGGCTGATATGATAGATGGATTATTTAATGTTGTACCTACTACTGAATCTCCATTGTTATCTTTTAAATCACTGATGATTCGGGTGTCGCCCCAGAAGATTGTGTGATGAATGTTACTATCCTCAGCTTGAAGTGTAGAAAATGCTTTGTCAGTAATTTCTGTTTTCCCTTTGTATAGTTTTCCAGATTCTTCATCGTAAGAAAAATCACCATCAATTTCATCAAACATGCTTTTCATATGGGTACAGGCTGTTTTTGCAATAGTCTGATAGTCGTCGCTGGTCTGCATGTCTATTAAGATACCACTCATTATTGCAAGTACACAGCCAATAAAGAGTATGGATAGAAAATTACATGTTAACATCCAGCGGATAATACTTTTTTTCTTTTTTGTTTGTGTTTTCATATACTCCTCCTGAAATCATAGTTCGAATTTACTTTTTTTGCGTTTGATTTCTTCCATGTATGCAGCGGTGATGATACCTGAAGGCAGAGCGATGATGGCAACTCCCACTAGTGCAGATACCATGGTTATTAGCCTTCCAACTGTTGTGACAGGCGAGATATCACCATAGCCGATGGTTGTAATCGAGATTGTAGCCCAATATAGTGCATCGAAAAAATGGTTGAATAAATTTGGTTCTAGCTGAAAAATAAAAACTGCTGATGCAAATATGTACAATCCTGTCAGTATCAAAACCGCTAATAGTTGTTTTTTTACTCGCCTTAATACATTTCGGATAAGACGCATTGTTTTTGAATATCTGACAAATTTTAATACAAGTGCAACCCTAAATAATCTGAATATTCCAATTAGGGAAGTTGACCTGATAAAAAAGGACAGAAGCGGAACTACTGCCATGAGATCTATGATTGCGAGAGGAGTCAGCATATATGCAAGGTAAGCCTTATAGCTTTTTACTCCCATTTTGTAATCAGAAGTAAATAATCTAATTGAATAGTCACAAAGAAAAATGAGAGCCGTAAGTACATCAATAGCTTTTGCATAGGGACTTTCATTTTTCATAGTAAGTGGAATAAGTCCAACAATTATTGCTACGAGAATCATTAAATCGTAGGTTTTGCTGGCAGCATCGTTCTCTTTTGAGACTTCCACTATCTCATAAATTCTGCGTTTAAAATTCTCTGTTTTCATTTGTAAAACCCCTTAAAAAAATAGTGTTAATACCCCAAGTGTGACGAGCGCGATGATAACAAGAATGCAAATAATAATCACTGCTTTTCCCAAAAAATCTTGCTTTTCAACTATGCCCGAATCACTAATCAGTTGTTGATGTTCAAAAGCTGTATGTTTCATAGTAATAACCTCCTAAAAAAATATTACAATATCATGTAAAAAAATACAAATATTTTTGGCTAATTCAACAAAATGTGCTATATTATATGCAAGTGGGAAGAGAATTGAAGTGAATAATAAGAAGGAGAGGCTAAAATGTTTGAAACAATAGTACAAAAGGGTGTTGCGGTTTTATTAATTGCTGCAATTATATACATTGTCATTAGATTGATAGTGGGACATACAGTAAAAAAATATACATGGATTGATACAGATGCCTTTAATGAGCAGATTAGCATTATTAGATCTAGATGTACAGAAGAGACTTTACATGTGTTTATGCATTTTCTGTCTACATATAAAGGTGGATACATTAAAAAAAGTGGTGGAAAAATTGTTCTTCAGGCATATTCTACGCAGGAAAAGGATGATTTGAGTAGGCTATTTCTCGAAGTTATTGTTAGTAATAAATTTGTATCTTTGAAGACAAAGGAAGATTTTAGACATTTAATTCAGAGATTAGGTGCACCAAGGGTAGAGTATCGTCCAAGTTATGAGGATTTTGAAAAGCCAATCGTACAAAAGGAATCAAATGATCAGCTAAAGGACAGGCAAAGAGCAATCAAACGTAAAGCAGAAACAATGGTTGCTGATGTATTAAGCATGGGATTAGATTTAAAGAGAAACCATGTGTTTAACAATATTTATCTGACAAACGGAGAGGAAAAGAGACGTTTTGACCATATTGTTGTCAATGATAATGGTGTGTTTGTACTTGAGACAAAGAGTTTTGGAATGGAAGAGTTTACAGAACAGTACATAAATTGCGAGTTATATATAGAAAAAGGAGACAAGTGGAGTATTCGAATAGGAAATGATATGCAAAATCTTGAAAGCCCAACCCTTCAGGTTCTCGAAGAAAAGAGATTTATAGAAGATTTTGCAGGAGATTTGCTATTAAAGGTACATCCGGTTGTTGTTCTTCCTAAAAAAGATATGATTGTTTACAAAAAAGCAACTTTGCCATACGAAATAATTGGTACAAGAGAGTTATGTGATTTTCTTCAGCAACCTCAGGAGATATTTAATTTAAATGATCAGCTTGCAATTATTTCGAGATTGAATGAGGCATAGTGGAAAGAAAATTAACGATGAATATTATTCACCTCAGAGATGAGTAAGAGTTTACACTTTCACTTTACTTTATTAAAAATAAGCATATAATAAAGAAAGTTGAAATAATATCAATTTATAAATGAAAACTTTTACACAGGAGAGTGAATGAAATGAATAAAGGTATTGAAATCAGATGGCATGGAAGAGGCGGACAGGGTGCAAAAACTGCTGCTTTACTTTTAGCTGACGTTGCATTTAAAACAGGTGCTTATGTACAGGGATTCCCAGAGTACGGTCCAGAAAGAATGGGGGCTCCAATTACAGCATACAACAGAATCAGCAGAAAAGAGATACGTGTTCATTCTAATATTTATACTCCAGACCTTGTGGTGGTTGTTGATGAGACGTTACTTGAATCAGTAGATGTTACAGCTGGACTTAAAGTAAACGGAGCTATTATTGTCAATACTCCAAAGTCAAAAGAAGAGATTCTTCCACATTTAAATGGATATAAGGGAGCTGTTTATACAGTAGATGCAAGAGCAATCTCTGTAGAAGCCCTTGGAAAATATTTCCCAAATTCACCTATGCTTGCAGCAGCAGTTGCAGTTTCAGGTGTTATGGATCAGGACGATTTTATCAGAGAGATGAGAGCTTCATATCAGCATAAATTTGCAAAAAAACCAGAAGTTATTGAAGGAAACATGAAAGCACTTACAATGACTCTTGAAGCTTTAAAAGATGACCTTGAGGTTGCAGATAAGAAAACAGCCTAGAGAAAAGATAAACCTGAAAAAATAATAGAATGAGAGACGATTACTAAAATGAGAACAGATATAAAGAAAATAAATGAAACTACACCGCATCAAGGCCTTACAGAAGGCTTGATGCTTTTTAATGCAGGAACATCAAAGGAGTTTAACACAGGCGAGTGGAGAACAAACACACCGATTTTCAAAGCTGACCTTTGTAAACAGTGTTTACTTTGTGTTCCAGTTTGTCCAGATAGCAGTATTCCTGTAAAAGATGGAAAACGATTAGATTTTGACTATAATCATTGTAAGGGATGCGGTATCTGTGTAAAATCCTGTCCTTTCGGTGCACTTGAGATGAAGGAGGGAAAATAAAATGGCTAGAAAAGATAGAATGTCAGGAAATGAGGCAGTATCATACGCTATCAAACAGATAAATCCGGATGTAATGCCAGCTTTCCCAATCACACCATCAACAGAGATTCCACAGATGGTTTCCAACTATATTGCAAATGGACAGATGGATACAGAATTTATTCCAGTAGAAAGTGAACATTCATCAATGTCTGCTACAATTGGAGCTCAGGCGGCTGGTGCAAGAAGCCTTACAGCAACTTCATCAGCAGGACTTGCACTTATGTGGGAGGAACTTCTTCTTGCTGCAAGTAATAGAATGCCTTGCGCGCTTGCTCTTGTAAACAGAACTTTGTCAGGCCCAATCAACATTAACTGTGACCACTCTGATGGAATGGGAGCAAGAGATACAGGCTGGATTCAGATTTACGCTGAAAGCAATCAGGAAGCTTATGATAACTTTATTCAGGCATATCCAATAGCAGAGGATCCAAGAGTTCATCTTCCGATTATGATTTGTCAGGACGGATTTATCACAAGTCATGCTGTGATGAATATAGAACTTCTTGAGGATCAGGAAGTAAAAGATTTTGTTGGAGAATATGAGCCGGAAGAATTTTTATTAAACCCTGATAAACCAATTGCAGTTGGTCCATATTCGGTTTCTAACTATGCAATGGAAGCAAAGAAAAATCAGGAAGTTGCACTTGAAAATGCAAAAGAAGTAATCCTTGAGGTTGCTGAGAAATTTGAAAAATTATCAGGAAGAAAATACGGATTATTTGAAGAATATAAAACAGAGGATGCAGATTATATCATGCTCCTTATTGGTTCTGCCGCAGGAACTGCAAAACAGGCAGTAGATGATCTTCGTGCAAAAGGAAAAAAAGTTGGAGTAATCAAGCTAAGAGTATTCCGTCCATTCCCAGCAGTTGAACTTGCAGAAGCTATGAAAAATGCAAAAGCAGTAGCTATTATGGACAGATGTGAGAGCTACAACGGTAATGGTGGACCTCTTGGAAGTGAGGTAATGGCCGGACTCTTTAGAAAAAAAGTAATGATTACAGCCGTGAATTATATTTACGGTCTTGCAGGAAGAGATTTCACTGTAGAGGATGTTTACAATATCTTTGATGAACTTGAAGATTCTGTTGTAAATGGAAAAGAAATCGAGCAGTTCAAATATATAGGATTAAGAGAGTAATATTAGCGGGAGAATAAAAATGAGCAACTACAGTTTAAAAGAGGAATTAAATAAGCCGGAGCGTCTTGCACCTGGACATCGTATGTGTGCCGGATGTGGAGCAACAATCGGAGTTAGAGCAGTACTTAGAGCACTTGAGGAAAATGACAGGGCTGTAATCGGAAATGCAACAGGATGTCTTGAGGTATCATCTTTTATGTATCCATACAGTGCATGGGAGGACAGCTACATCCACAATGCTTTTGAGAACGCAGGAGCAACACTTTCTGGTGTTGAGACAGCATACAAGGCATTAAAGAAAAAAGGAAAAATTCCTGAGGATGTAAATTATAAATTTATCACTTTTGGTGGTGACGGTGGTACATATGATATCGGATTCCAGTCTCTTTCAGGTGCGATGGAAAGAGGACACGATATGGTGTATGTATGCTATGACAATGGAGCATACATGAACACAGGAATTCAGCGTTCATCAGCTACACCAATGTATGCAGATACAACAACAACACCAGTAGGATCGGAGTCTGATGGAAAGATGCAGAACAGAAAAGATTTAGCATCCATCATAGCAGATCACGATGTTCCATACGTAGGACAGTCTACATTTACAAAGGATTTTAAAGACCTTCATCTTAAGGCAAAAAAAGCAATCTACACAGAGGGTGCATGCTTTTTAAATATTATGACTCCATGTCCAAGAGGATGGAGATATGATTCAGCTGATATCATGAAAATCTGTCAGCTTGCAGTAGATACCTGCTACTGGCCAATGTTTGAGGTGGAGCATGGAAAGTGGACACTTACATATGAGCCAAAGAAGAAGCTTCCAATCGAAGATTTCCTTCGTGAGCAGGGAAGATTCAAGCATCTTTTTAAACCGGGAAATGAGCATTTAATCGAGCAGTTCCAGGCTGAAGTAGACAGAAGATGGGAAGATTTATTATACAAATGTAGTAGAAATAATTAATATAGAATTAATTTATATGGGGAAATAGCAATGACTTTATTAACTTATCAGGTTTTTAAGACAGTTGCAGATATCGGCAGTTTTCATAAGGCTGCCGATATTTTAGGTTTAACACCTTCTGCAATTAGTCATGCAATTACAAACATGGAAAAAGAGCTTGGTTTTACCGTTTTAAACAGAAGCAAAAATGGCATTAGTCTCACCAATTATGGAGAGAATCTATTGCCATATGTTAATGCTGTATTAAACAGTGATGAGACCTTAAGACAGGTAATATCAGAGATGAACGGCTTACAGATTGGCCGAGTGAAAATTGGCGTGTTTTCCAGTGTATGTACAAGCTGGCTTCCGGATATACTAAGTTCATTTAAAAGAAAATATGAAAATATCAGTATAGAGGTGTATCAGGGAACCTATGATGATGTGGCAGACTGGATAAAAACCGGTGTGGTTGATCTTGGCTTTTTATCTATTTCAAGTGCAAAGGATATTCCAATAGAACCTTTGTACAGGGATCCTCTTTTGTGCGTGCTTCCAAAGGGAATGGAGGTTGACGATGATGATGGAGTGATGGATATTGAGAGTATGAGAAATCTTTCGTTCGTAACTCAAAGAGAGAGTACTGATGCTGATATTCAGAACTTCCTGAAGGAAAATAACCTCAGTATTCAGTCGAATTATCATGTGGTGGATGATTTGTCAACAGTTCGTCTTGTGGAAAAAGGCTTTGGAATCTGTCTGATGCCTGAGCTTGTAATGCAGGATATTCCATATGAGGTTGATACATACAGAATAAAGCCTGATGCAAGCCGAGTGATTGGAATTGCCATATTAAATACAAATTATGTGGCACCGGCAGTTAGAACGATGTATAATCATATAGTTAATAAATATAGACAAGAGGAGTTTCTGAAAGGAAAAAAATAGTATATGGGTGAGTATGTAATTAGTTGCTGTTCTACAGCAGATTTATCAAAAGAATATATGGAATCAAGAGATATCAAGTATACATGTTTTCATTATGAGCTTGACGGAAAACAGTATTTAGATGACCTTGGACAGTCCATGGCAATAGAGGATTTTTATAAGGCAATGGTGGATGGTGCCATGACAAAAACCTCACAGATAAATATGGAAGAATATAAGGATTATTTCAGGACTTTTTTGGAAGAGGGAAAAGATATTGTTCATCTTTCACTTAGCTCGGGAATATCAGGTACAGTAAATTCAGCAAGACTTGCAAAAGTGGATTTGGAGGAAGAATATCCAGATAGAAAAATCTATGTAATAGATTCGCTTGCTGCATCTTCTGGTTTTGGATTATTGATGGATAAACTGGCGGATTTAAGAGATGAAGGAATGGATGTAGATACACTTGCAAAATGGGCAGAAGCTCATAAGCTCGAAGTAAATCATTGGTTCTTCTCTTCAGATTTGACATTCTTTATTCGTGGAGGAAGAGTATCCAAATCAGCGGGATTCATCGGTGGAGTGTTAAATATTTGCCCGCTTTTAAATGTAAGTGACAAGGGCGAACTCATCGTAAGAGACAAGATTCGTACCAAGAAAAAAGTAATCAAAGAGATGAATTCAAAAATGCTTGAACTGTGTGAGAAGGGAACAGATTATTCTGATAAAGTATTTATTTCTCATTCGGCTTGTTTTGAAGATGCGAAAGCCTTGGCTGATTTAATAGAAACTACATTTCCCAAAATGTCAGGAAAAGTACAGATTTTTGACATTGGAACAACTATAGGAAGTCACACCGGCCCTGGTACAGTAGCGTTATTTTTCTGGGGAAAGAAAAGAGAAGACTAAATAAATCAAACTAATTGACTAATTTTTAATGAAATAATAAGAAAAGTCAATAAAAGTGATTAAATTTAATCATTCAAATCGCTTTTTACTTTTGATACCATTACATCATTATAAATCATGCTAGAACCAGATGCGAATTGGGTTTATAAGCAGATAGAAAAGAGGTAATGGCTATGAAAGGATATGAGAAATACGAGCGTGCATATTTTATGCCACCGGAGTGTACCTATGATTGGGTGAAGAAGGACTATATTGATAAAGCACCTGTTTGGTGTTCAGTTGATTTGCGTGATGGTAATCAGGCATTAATTGAGCCAATGAGTCTAGAGGAAAAGCTTGAGTTCTTTCAGATGCTTGTAGATATAGGTTTTAAGGAAATCGAGGTTGGATTTCCGGCTGCTTCAGAGACAGAATACAATTTTACCAGAGCTCTAATTGAGAAAAAAATGATTCCTGATGATGTGACAATTCATGTACTTACACAGTCAAGAGAGCATATTATCAGAAAAACTTTTGAGAGTCTTGAGGGAGCTCCTTCTGCAGTTGTTCATCTTTACAATTCCACTTCTGTTGCTCAAAGGGAGCAGGTGTTTAGAAAATCAAAGGAAGAAGTAAAAGAAATTGCAGTAAGTGGTGCAATTCTTTTAAAAGAGCTTGCTGAGGAGACAAAGGGAAATTTTAGATTCCAGTACAGCCCTGAAAGCTTTCCGGGAACTGAAGTTGATTATGCAGTGGAGGTTTGCAATGCAGTGCTTGATGTGTGGCAGCCTAAGCCGGACAACAAGGCTATAATCAACATCCCTACAACCGTTGAGAATGCAATGCCACATGTTTTTGCAACCCAGGTTGAGTATATTAATAAAAACCTTAAATACAGGGATGGTGTGGTTCTTTGCCTTCATCCACACAACGATAGGGGAAGTGGTGTAAGTGATGCAGAGCTTGGTGTATTAGCCGGAGCGCAGGAAATCGAGGGAACCTTATTTGGAAATGGTGAGAGAACTGGAAACGTAGATGTGATTACACTTGCAATGAATATGTTTTCACATGGCGTAGACCCGGAACTTGATTTTTCAAATATGCCGGAAATAAAAGAAAAATACGAGCGCTTGACAAGGATGAAGGTTCATGAGAGACATCCATATGCTGGTGATTTAGTATTTACAGCTTTTTCTGGTTCACATCAGGATGCTATTTCCAAGGGGATGAACTGGAGAGAGGAAAAGCATCTTGATAAGTGGAATGTTCCATATATTCCAATTGATCCAAAGGATGTTGGAAGAACCTATGAAGGTGATGTTATAAGAATCAACAGCCAGTCTGGAAAAGGTGGAGTGGCCTATATTCTTAAGCAAAACTACGGAATCAGTATTCCGGAAAAAATGAAAGAAGAATTGGGATATCTTGTAAAACAGGTTTCAGATAAAGAGCATAAAGAACTTTCGCCAGAGTGGATAAGAGAGATACTTATTGATAATTATGTTGATCATCACCCGTTTTTCTCAATTCCTGAATGTCATTTTAAGCAGGTAAATGGTATTTTTGCTGAAGCGGTAATTTCTCAAAATGACAGTTCAAGAAAAGTGGATGCAAATGGAAACGGAAGACTTGATGCTGTCTGCAATATTATTAAACAGTACTTTGATATAAGCTTTGAGCTTACTGTTTATGAGGAACATTCCCTTTCACATGGTTCATCTTCAAAGGCTATGGCTTATGTGGGAATCACATATCAGAATAAGATGTTCTGGGGAATTGGAACAGATGAGGATATTATAAAAGCTTCAATAAGTGCACTTGTTGTTGCAGTAAATCATCTAATGTCAGATATCAAAATCGAATCTGTAAAGGATGAAAGATATATTGCAATGCTTAATTTTATTCAGGCAAATTACAAGACAGTATCACTTACTGATATGTCAGAGACTTTTCATCTTACTGAGCCATATATTTCAAAATATATTAAAGAGAAATCTGGTAAGACCTTTGGAGAGCTTGTTACAAATGCAAAGATGAAAAAAGCAAGAACTTTGCTCAGAAATAGCATAATGACAGTTGAAAACATAGCTTACGAGGCTGGTTATCAGAATGTTGAGCATTTTAACAGACAGTTTAAAAAGTTATTTGGAATGACCCCACTTGAGTATAGAAGTAGCAGCAGTAAATAAAAAAATCTTGTAATCATATAAAATCATGATATAATGGTACTAAAGTACGACAGTAAATGATTATTGAGAGGTACAGATATGGCAACAGTATTAGTGTGTGATGATGCTGCGTTCATTAGAATGAGTCTTATGAAAATATTAAAAGAAGCGGGACATGAACCAATAGGGGAGGCCGCCAATGGGATAGAAGCCTTTAGACAATATGTAGATTTGCATCCAGATGTTGTACTTATGGATATTACTATGCCGGAGAAAGATGGATTGGCTGCTACAAAAGAGATTACAACTTTTGACCCACAGGCAACAGTTATTATGGTATCAGCCATGGGGCAGCAGGCGAAGGTTTTTGAGGCTATTGCAAGCGGTGCAAAAGATTTTATTGTAAAGCCTTTTGATCCAGATAAAATAATTGAATGTATTGCCAAGTATACCTAAACAAATAATGATACAAGCCTCAGCAAGAACGTTAGAGCGTTATTGGATGAATAAAAAGAGCACTTCCGATTGGAAGTGCTTTTTTAATATTATTTCTCAATCTGGTCATACTAAAAATAAAAATCAGATGGAGGACAAAATGAAAAAGACAAAAATTAATCCAAGAAAAGCGGCTATGGTAGGATGCGGTTTTGTAGGCTCAGCATCGGTTTTTGCGCTTATGCAAAGTGGACTGTTTTCGGAAATTGTGCTAATTGATGCCGACAAAGAAAAGGCAATCGGTGAGGCTATGGATATCAGTCATGGAATACCTTTTTCGAGTCCTATGAAGATATATGCGGGAGAGTATAGAGATATTTCTGACGCGTCGATTGTAATAGTATCAGCGGGGGCGGGACAAAAGCCCGGGGAGACAAGACTTGATCTGGTACACAAAAATGTTGAGATTTTTAAGTCAATCATTCCTGAGATTACAAAGAGTGGTTTCGATGGAATATTGCTCATTGTTTCTAATCCGGTTGATATTCTGACCCAGGTAGCTATTAAGCTTTCGGGATTAAAAGAGGAAAAGGTAATTGGTTCTGGAACCGTACTGGATTCAGCCAGATTAAAATATCAGTTAGGAGAACATCTTGCTGTTGATAGTAGGAGTGTGCATGCTTTTATAATAGGAGAGCATGGAGATAGTGAGGTTGTTGCGTGGTCAAGTGCAAATGTTTCAGGAATAGAATTGAGTGATTTCTGCGAGATGAGAGGTCATTTTTCGCACAGGGAGCACACTGATGAGATTGCAAAAAAAGTAAAAAACAGTGCATATGAGATTATCGAGAGAAAGAAGGCGACATATTATGGAATTGCAATGTCGATAAAGAGAATATGCGAAGTGATAATGCGAGATGAGAAATCGATTTTGCCTGTTTCTCACCTTGTTCACAATGTATATGGCATTGATGATATTGTTTTAAGTATGCCGGCAATAGTAGGTTCAGGCGGAGTAGAATCCGATGTTCCAATAGAGTTAAATGGAGAGGAAGCATTAAAGTTAAAAGCGTCAGCAGAAAGCCTTAAGAATGTAATAGATTCGCTAAAAATATAATTATTTATATATATTTTAAGCGATAAATGTATTATAATGGGAGATGTAAGAGTGTATTTATTTGGAGGGTTTTATGAGAGAAGGGCATTATGACTTTGAACAGTTATGTACTTCCATATCAGTGTTTTCTGATTGTATGGATGATTATCCATACGTAATGGATTTACAGAATGATAGATATTTTATTTCGGAAAAGGCAGTAAAGAGATTCGCGGTCCCGACAAGTGAATTTTCTGACGTTGTAAATATGCACAGATTATTTGTCTATGAACAGGATTTTGATATGCTTCAGATGGATTTGGAGGAGATGATTGCAGGAGTAAAAGATCATCATAATCTCGAATACAGATGGGTTGATAAAGAAAACAAACCTGTATGGATTAATTGCAGAGGGCGAATTTTAAAAGATAAAAAGGGTAAACCTCGTTTTATGGTCGGCTGTGTGAATGAAATCGGATTAGAAGCAAGAGCTGACAATCTGAGTGGATTTTTGCAGAGTACTGCTCTTACGGATATGTGCGTAGGAGATTCTGATAAGTTAAATGTTTCTGCTGTTCTTAGAATTGGTGTGGACGGGTTCAAGAGTGTAAATGAGACGTTTGGAAACAAATACGGCGATAAGGTTTTAAGAGATGTTGCAAAGTCTATTACTAATTGTATTGGTGAAAGATATAAGGCTTATCATGTAGTTTCTGATGAGTATCTTGTTGTTGATACTTTTTCAGTCAGCGATGAAGAGGAGATGCATGAACTTTATCGTAAGATAAGAAGAGAAATTGATCACCAGATTGAAATCAATAATTATGAAGCAATCTATACAATTTCAGGTGGAATAGTTGTGACTGATGATATGGAAAATCCAACTTATTCTAATGTAATGAAGTATTCTGAATTTGCTTTGGCAGAGGCTAAAAATCTAGGAAAGAACCAGGCATATATTTTTGACAAAAATGATTATGACGTTTTTCTACGCAGAAGAAAAATTCTTGTAGAGATGAGGAAATCAATTGCAAATAACTATGAAGGATTTAGATTGGTTTTCCAACCTATTATGACTGGTGGCGAGAATGGTGGAAAGCTTTATGCTGCAGAAACACTGGTTAGATTTACCACGTCAGAAGGTGAATTTTTGACGCCTTATGAATTTGTACCAATTCTTGAGGAGAGTGGACTAATTATTCCAGTAGGAAGATGGATTATAGATACAGCCTTTAAGATGTGCAAGGAATGCCAAAAATATAATCCTGATTTTAAAATTACCATAAATCTTTCTTATGTGCAGATTTTGAAAAGTGCAATTCAAAAAGAGGTTTTTAATGCTATAGCCAAATACAGCTTAAAGCCGGAAAGCATTATTATGGAGATGACTGAAAGTGGATATCTTGAGGATAGTCCACGAGTTAAGAGGGTATGGAATAATTTCAAGAAGTTTGGAGTGCTTATTGCGATTGACGATTTTGGAACAGGATATTCAAATCTTTCAAGCATCAGTAAGCTTCGACCGGATATAGTTAAGATTGATAGAGCCTTTACTATGAAGGCTCTAAGTAATTCGTATGAGAATCAGCTGATGGCGAATATTATAGAACTTGTTCACAGTATCAACCTAAGGATTTGTCTTGAAGGAGTTGAAACAAGTGAAGAATTAGATAAGCTCAATGTAATGCTTCCCAACTACATTCAGGGATATTATTATAGTAAGCCATGTGAACCTGAGGAATTTATGGAAAAGTTTATTATAAAGTAAAACATAATTACATAAGACTAATGGTACATTGAAAAAGGGATTAAGCTTATGCTATAATTCGCGTGAATATTGGTTACAGAGAGGAAAGAATTATGCAAAAAAATGAATCTTCAGAAAATTATTTGGAGACGATACATATTCTTAGCAAGAGACTTCCTGTGGTTCGTTCAGTAGATATAGCAAATGAACTTGGTTTTAAAAAATCAAGTGTTAGTATTGCTATGAAGAATCTGAGATTGAAAAACCATATTACAGTCAGTGATGCTGGGTTTATCACACTTACTGAATCGGGAAAAGAGATTGCAGAGATGATATATGAAAGACATCAGATTCTTACCGCATGTCTCGTTAAATTGGGGGTAGATGAAGAAATAGCTGCTGAGGATGCATGCAGGGTTGAGCATGTTATTAGTGCTCAGTCCTTTGAAGCAATAAAAAAGGCAGTAGATAAAATGCAATAAAGGTTTGTTAGAAAGTGTTTAATGATGAAAAAAGTTCTTAGGTATTTAAAAGATTACAAAAAGGAATGTGTGCTGGCTCCGTTGTTTAAGCTTTTAGAAGCATCATTTGAATTAGTAGTACCATTTGTGATGGCTGCTATAATTGATAATGGAATTGCAATGGAGAATAAAAAGTATATTATTGCAATGGGAGGCGTACTATTACTTTTTGCAGCAATTGGCTTTGCCAGTGCTACCACTGCACAGTATTTTGCAGCAAAGGCAGCAGTTGGTTTTTCAACAAAACTTAGACATGCACTTTTTGAAAAAATAGAATCACTGTCATTTTCTCAGATGGATACGGTTGGAAATTCTACACTTATTACAAGAATGACAAGTGACGTAAATCAGGTTCAGTCAGGAGTAAACATGGTTCTTCGATTGTTCCTTAGATCTCCGTTTATTGTATTTGGTGCAATGATTATGGCGTTCACCATAAGTGTTCCGGCTGCTATAGTTTTTGTTGTTACAATTCCACTACTTTCAATCGTAGTGTTTACTGTAATGGTTATTACCATTCCTATGTATAAAAGGGTGCAGGCTGGCCTAGACAGGGTTTTGGGTCATACAAGGGAGAACCTTGAAGGTGTCAGGGTTGTTCGAGCATTTATCAGACAGGATAAAGAGATAGAGGATTATTGTGAAGATAATGAATCACTTACTGGCTTTCAGATTGCAGTAGGAAAAATATCGGCACTTACTAATCCTCTTACTTTTGTAATAGTAAACTGTGCAACCCTTATTGTGATTTACGTAGGAGGTAAGCAGACCTATATTGGAAATATTACTCAGGGACAGGTGGTTGCGCTTGTGAATCTGATGTCTCAGATACTTGTGGAGTTGATTAAGCTTGCAAATCTAATTGTTAATATCACAAAATCAATTGCCAGTGGAAATAGAATTGGTGATATTTTAGAGATGGAAAGTTCTCTAATTGAGAAGAACGAAAATGCTGTAAATGCAAGCTCACCTGAGGAACACGTAGTATTTGATAAGGTGTGTATGACTTATGAAGGTGCAGCTGATGAGGCACTTACAGATATTGATTTTAAGGCAGAAAAGGGACAGATTATCGGAATAATTGGTGGAACTGGTTCGGGTAAATCTACTTTGGTAAATATGATTCCTCGTTTTTATGATGCAAGTAAAGGCGTTGTAAAAGTGAATGGTGTGGATGTAAAGGAATATCCTGTTATTCAGCTTAGAGATATGATTGGAGTTGTACCGCAAAAAGCAGTTCTTTTTGCTGGTACTATTGCAGAGAATCTTAGATGGGGAAATCCGAATGCTTCAGATGAAGAGCTTTGGGAAGCTCTTGAAATAGCACAGGCTGCAGATGTTGTCAGGGCTAAAGAAGATGGTCTTGATCATATGGTTGAACAGGAAGGAAGAAATTTGTCTGGTGGACAGCGTCAGAGACTTACAATTGCAAGAGCGCTTGTTAAAAAGCCTGAGATATTAATTTTGGATGACAGTGCGTCAGCTCTCGATTTTGCAACAGATAAAAAACTTAGAAATGCGTTAGAAAAGCTTCGTGGAAAGATGACGATTTTTATCGTTTCACAGAGAACTTCATCAATTCAATTTGCAAACAAAATAGTTGTTCTTGATGACGGAGAGATGGTAGGTCTTGGTTCTCACAATGAGCTCATAGTTAAATGTGATGTTTATAGAGAAATTTATTCCTCACAGTTTAAAAAAGAAACACAGAATGGAGGAATAAATAATGCATAAGAAGAGAATAAACACAATGAAAAAAGTTCTCATTTATATGAGAAAATATATTCCACTTTTAATTTTATCACTGATGCTATCTGTTGTGACAGTAGCAATGACGTTGTATTTTCCTATTTTAACGGGAGATGCAATTGATGTCATTATTGAGAAGGGCAAGGTGGATTTTGATGCAATTGGGCATATAGCTTTTAAAGCAACTATAGTTGTTCTTATAGCAGCCATTGCTCAGTGGATTACAAATATTTGCAATAATAGAATGACGTACAATATTGTTCGAGACATTAGAAGAGATGCTTTTTTGAATATTCAGAATCTTCCTGTTTCGTATTTGGACAGCCATTCACATGGAGACTTGGTGAGCAGGGTGATTGCAGATGTTGATACCTTCTCAGAAGGACTGTTAATGGGATTTACCCAGTTATTTATAGGCGTTGCAACAATTCTTGGTACACTTGTTTTTATGCTTACAATTGATGTGAAAATCACTATTATTGTTGTAGTAATTACGCCTTTGTCGTTGTTTGTGGCAAGTTTTATTGCGAAAAAGACGTTCTCTATGTTTATGCTTCAGTCACAGACCAGAGGAGAACAGACTGCACTTATAAATGAGATTATTGGTCATCAAAAAGTAGTTCAGGCATTTAATCATGAAGATGAAGCGTTACGTGATTTTGACGAGATAAATGAACGATTACAAAAATACTCTCTTAGAGCGATATTCTTTTCAAGCTTAACAAATCCTTCAACCAGGTTTGTAAACAGTCTGGTTTATGCAGGAGTAGGAATTTTCGGAGCGTTTTCTGTAATTACAGGGCACCTTTCAGTTGGTCAAATGTCTTGCTTTTTATCTTATGCGAACCAGTATACAAAGCCGTTCAATGAGATATCAGGAGTTATAACAGAACTTCAAAATGCTTTGGCATGTGCAGGAAGAATTTTTGAACTTATAGAGGCGGAAGCTGAATCACCTGATAGCGAAGATGCGGTTGAACTTCAAAATGTTAAAGGTGAAATTAATATTGATGATGTTAGCTTCTCATATGTACCTGATAAAAAACTAATCGAAGATTTTAATCTTCATGTAAAACCGGGACAAAGAGTGGCAATTGTAGGGCCTACTGGATGTGGTAAGACAACTGTAATTAATTTACTGATGAGGTTTTATGATGTAAACAGTGGTCAAATATCAGTTGATGGTGTTGGAATAGACAATATTAAGAGAAATAGTCTCAGAGCTAATTATGGAATGGTTCTTCAAGATACATGGCTTAAAAATGGAACGGTCCGTGACAATATCGTGATGGGAAAGGAAGCTGCGACAGATGAGGAAGTGATTGCAGCGGCTAAGGCGGCACATGCACATGGCTTTATTCGAAGACTTCCAAACGGATATGATACTGTTTTGTCGGAAGATGGTTCAAATCTTTCTCAGGGACAAAAACAGTTATTGTGTATTGCAAGAGTTATGCTTTGTTTACCACCAATGCTTATTTTAGATGAGGCTACTTCTTCAATAGATACAAGAACTGAGACAAAGATTCAGGAAGCATTTCAGACAATGATGAATGGAAGAACAAGTTTTATCGTAGCACATCGTCTTTCAACAATTAGAGAAGCTGATATTATTCTAGTTATGAAGGATGGAAAGATAATTGAACAGGGTAATCATGAAAGTCTGTTAAAAGATAATGGTTTCTATGCAAACTTGTACAACAGCCAATTTTCATAAAATAAAAACACGGTTTAACAAAACCGTGTTTTTTATCTCAGTCCGCAACAATAACGCCAAGGCGTTATTGAATTATGGTTGTCCTGGTTTGACATATGAATATGCGTTAGACTGGGCTGCGGCGTTGTTGGTCAGTGTAACTGGTTCGCGGTAGTAGGCAACAACTGGAGTGCCAACTTCTACGTTTTCAAATATGGTTACTGCTACTGATTCAGGTACATTTATGCAACCATGAGAACCGGAGGTTTTGTAGATATCACCTCCGAATTTATCTCGCCAGCTGGCGTCATGTATACCGATATTATATGCGAATGGCATGAAATATTTAACATTGGAAGCATAGTTTTCGCCGACAAGAGTAGCATCTTTTTCCTTGTAAACAATTTTGAATATTCCATCAACTGAGCCATTTTGCTGGCTTATGTTTCCTGAAACAATATCGCTTTCTACTACTAGTGAGCCTTCCTTATAAAACCATAAATGCTGCCTGCCATAATCGATTTCAATGTATGTATTTCCTATATCGTCAGTTCCGCTTTTTCGGGCTGTCTGTTCATATACTGGTTCTCTTTCTACCGGCGAACCGTTTTGTAAATCAGTAAGTATTTGAGCTTTTTCTTTTGATTTACTGATTACCCATCCATAGTCACCACCACCAATATTTACAACATCACCTGAACTTGTATGAAATGCTCTTGTGTCACCGTATGTATTGTAAGTGGTTGCCAGGTACTGCACATATTCCGCAACTTTTTCCTCATTTATTGATACAGTAAAGTCATCACTTATTGTAAGCATCTGAAGAATTTTTTCAGAGGAAAGATTTTCATCAACGCCATCAATCAGATAATGAATATTAGCCGAAGTGTAGTTATCAATTGCTGTTGTAGCATTTTTGATTATATCATCATCGGCTTTTACATCTGGCTCAACATAACATTTTTTGCCAAGCGTTATTTCTTCGAACTGGTTGTTCAGCGCTTCTGTGACTTCATTGTATATCTCATCACGGATTGGCTTGTTGCCATTTATTTCATTTACTACTTTATAATCTGTCTCGTTGATTTCAATTTTTGCATTTTCAGGATCCTCGATGTAGTCAGAACTGAAAAGTGCCATTGAATCAAATATACCAGAAAATATATCCGCATCATAATCAACAGAAGCGGATAATTCGTACTTGTGAGATTTGAAGATGCTGATTGGCCAGCTAAATGCATTTTGACTTTTTAAAATATTTTCTTCCTCACCATTTGGAACATATTTGTATGAAATATCCTTTCCGTTTATGGTGAAAACTGTTCCTTCGCGGTCTGTGATATTAAGGTTGTAGTTATCAGCCAACGATTTGTTTGCTTCAACTACGTAGTCTGATGATTTCCCTCCGCATTCAACAGAACCAACAGTTGTATTCCATAGATAGTGTGAAGAGAAAAAAATAACAAAACCAAAATATATAACTAATAGCAAACCAAGAATTGCACCTGCTATTATAAATTTTTTATTCATTTGTGTCCTCCGTTAGTTAGCATTTTCGCAAATGAGACACATCCATGTAATCAGGAACACCATTTTTAAAGCGTACAGGAATCTCACCTTGAATAAGTGGTGTGAGATATTCGATAAGCTCTGGTTTGATATCATTTCCTGCTTCATTTATCCATTCTCTAGGAATAGATTTTGCTTCATTTGCAATATTTTTTATTGGTGCATGAGAGTACTCCACTGTGTATGGGCTGTTTGATGTTCTTGTGAGACATACCATTGAGGCTGTAATACCTTCTTCAGCGAGAGATACACCTTTTTTACCTTGATTGAAAGATTCTTCAATGTCAGTAAGAGAAGCAAGGTGAGAAGCGCATCTCTGAAGAACATTAATCTCAACTGAACGAACTTTGACACCAATATTTTCTTTTACAATAAATTCAATAGCTTTTCCGGCTCCGCTTAATTGCTGATGTCCAAACTGATCAGCAACAGATTCGGAAGAAGTGATATATGAACCGTTTGAATCATGAATACCTTCTGATACAGCTACAATCACATTGTTTGTTTTGTTAAGTGCTGATTTAATATCTGCCACAAATTGATCTGTATCGAAATCAACTTCTGGAAGATAAATAAAATGTGGTGCATCATTGTATTCGTTTCTTGCTAATGCTGCAGCTGCGGTAAGCCAACCTGCGTCACGACCCATGATTTCGACGATAGTGACACTCTTTACAGCATAAATAAAGGTATCATGTGCAATTTCTCGAAGACATGTAGCAATATATTTTGCTGCTGAACCGAAGCCTGGTGTGTGGTCGGTCATACATAAATCATTATCAATTGTTTTTGGAATACCAATAATACGAACATCACTTCCGACTTTTTCGGCATATTCAGACAACTTCAAAACAGTATCCATTGAATCATTTCCGCCGATGTAGAAAAAGGCTTTGATATTTAATTTATCAAACTGGTGGAAAATAAACACATATGGTGAATCATCGTCTTTATAATCCGGAAGCTTGTGGCGACAAGAACCAAGATACATGGCTGGAGTAGTCTTGAGTACTTCGAGTTCGTTCTCATCTGCAAAAATCTCAGAGAGGTTTAAATAGTTCTCGTTTAAAATTCCAAGAATACCATTAACAGAACCGTAACAGACATCATAATTTTTTGAATTCATTACTCCAGAAATTACTCCGGCAAGTGATGCGTTGATTGCAACAGTTGGGCCGCCTGATTGAGCGACAATACAATTTTTTTGATTCATTCTTTACTCCTTATCAAAAATCATAGTTACTTTTATTTTAGTCGCAAAACTTATATTGTGCAAGTTAAAACAATAATAAAAAAAGTACTGGAAATTTATGGGAAAATATAGTACTATAGTAACACGGAAAGGGAGCATAGTAACTGTATTTATGAGGGTGGCAAAATGAGAAAAGGAAATTTGGGACAGATAATGATTGAATGTCCGAATACAATTTTCCATTTATATGTAAATGACGGGACTGAATTATCGAAGATAGAGATATTTATGGGAAATATTAGGAATGTAAAACATCTTGGGGTAAACGATATATATAACTGGTGCAATAGACAGGGAATATCGTACAACACGAGATTTAATTATCACAAGGAATTTACTTTGTCTAAAACAATTAAGTCATATATGTTTTATTACAAACACAAAATTAAATATAAGTATCAATTTAGTTTTTAAATTAAAACAAAAGTGGTATGATAATAAAGGAATCATGTTATTACATGGTTCCTTTTTCAAATATGTAAACAGTGAGGAGAATAAATGAGATATCCAGAGTTTTTGAAACCGGGGCAGACGATTGGATTTGTGGCTCCATCGTTTGGATGTGCTTCGGAACCATACCTTTCATCTTTTGATAATGCTATATCTAGATTTAATAAAATGGGTTATAGAACATATGAGGGTCCAAATTGCAGAGTTGAAAAAGGTATAGGGATAAGCAATACTCCACAAGCCTGTGGGGATGAACTTAATAAAGAGTATGCTTCAGAAAATAGTGACGTGCTTATTTCGTGTGGTGGCGGGGAGCTTATGTGTGAAGTTATTCCATATATTGATTTTGAAATTGTTAAGTGGTCAAAACCGAAGTGGTATATGGGATATTCAGACAATACGAATTTTACTTTTTTATCTGTGACATTAGCAGATACAGCTGCAATATATGGTCCATGCGTTTCTTCTTTTGGGATGGACCCCTGGCATGAGTCTATTTCGGATGCGTTTGATCTTTTGACTGGCAAGAAGAAGATTTTTTATAATTATGATAAATGGGAGAAGGAGAGTTTAAAGGATGAAGAACATCCACTTGTTCCTTACAATTTGACGGAAGAGACTAAAATTGTTACTTTCAACAATGAAGATAATATTGAAATATCAGGAAGACTGATAGGTGGATGTATGGATTGCCTGGTGAATCTTCTGGGGACTTCTTTCGATAAAGTTAGTGATTTTAATGAACGATATAAGGAAGACGGATTTATCTGGTTCTTAGAAGCCTGTGAACTTAATGTTATGTCTATCAGAAGGGCAATCTGGCAGATGAAAAATGCTGGATGGTTCAAATACCTAAAAGGATTTCTTTTTGGAAGACCAATGCTGTATGGACAGGAGGCATTTGGAATTGATCAGTACAGAGCTGTCACTGATTTACTGGAAGAGTATAATGTGCCTATTATTATGGATTTGGATATTGGTCATCTCTCCCCAATGATGCCAATAATTACTGGCGCAAAAGTTGTATCTAGATTTAATAATGGTGAATTTAGCGTGGAATATTTTTTGGAGGACTAGAAAATGAAGAATAGAATTAGAACATCAATGGCTTTGTTTATGTCATGTACAATGCTTTTTACTATGCCGCTTAATATTTGGGCTACAGAGACTAATGATGATGTAGTAATCGAAGAGGACGATAAGCCATACTTATCTTTAGGTGAGGATTTGACGAATGAACAGAGAAAAACAGTTCTTGAATTAATGGGAATAGATGAGAGCAAGTTAGACGGTTATGATGTTGTTTATGTGAATAACGAAGAAGAACACAAGTATCTTGATGCATATATCAGCTCCAGTGAGATTGGAACCAAATCACTTTCTTCAGTTGTTATTACAAAAGGAGAAAGTGGTTCTGGAATTAGTATTTCGACTTATAACATTAATTATTGTACGGTTGGAATGTACAAAAATGCTTTAGCTACAGCCGGTGTTACAGATGCAAAAATAATTGTTGCGGGACCAACTCCTATTTCTGGTACAGCTGCTCTAGTCGGAACCTTTAAGGCATATGAAGAGATGACAGGAGAAGAACTTGATGAGGATGTTGTTGATGCTTCGCTGGATGAGCTTGTTACAACAGGTGAATTAAATGAGAGTATTGATGGTGATTCTGAAACGGTTGAGGCCATGATTGCTGACTTAAAAAGTCAGCTTGCAGATGGGGATCTGGCTACAGAGGATGAGATAAGAAAGGCAATTGAAGAAACAGCAAAAGAGTATGATTTGGAGTTGAGTGATGAGGATATTCAAAAGCTTTTGGATTTACTTATGAAATTAAAGGATGTTGATGTGGATTGGGAATCTATTGCAAACCAGGCATCGGATTGGGCTTCTGAAATTGGTAAACAGCTCGAAGATTCAGGTATATGGGAGACAATTTGTGATTTCTTTTCAGATTTATGGGATAAAATAGTAAGTTTATTTTAGTAAATATTAGGTAAAATATAATAAAATGTTTGTAAAATCCATATAAAGTGATTTATAATAGTGGCGTGTGTGCTTTGTAACAAATGCATAGACGCTACTATATGTTTTTATATGAGGTAAAAAAAGTATGGAAATCACAACGATTATTTTATCACTTTTATTGGGTGTGGCTTTATTTCTTTATGGAATGTCTGTCATGGGAGACGGATTAAAGAAAGTTGCTGGAAATAAGCTAGAAGCACTTCTTTATAAGCTAACAAACACACCGTTAAAGGGAATCTTGTTAGGAACTGGTGTTACAGCAGTGATTCAGTCTTCGTCGGCAACAACGGTAATGGTTGTTGGTTTTGTTAATGCTGGAATGATGAAGGTTGCTCAGGCAATCGGTATTATCATGGGCGCAAATATTGGTACCAGTATAACAGGATGGATTTTGTGTTTGTCATATATTGATGGTCAGGAAGGAATTGCAAAACTCCTTTCTACTGCAACTATTTCTGCAGTTGTGGCTATTATTGGTATTATTTTTAAAACATTTATGAAGAAGGATTCGTATCACTATGTTGGTGATATAATGCTTGGATTTGCGGTGTTGATGGTAGGCATGCAGACTATGAGTGGTGCTGTTTCACCATTAAAAGATAATCCACATTTTACAGATATTCTTTCGATGTTTTCTAACCCTATACTTGGAATACTTGTAGGTATAGTTTTTACTGCAATACTTCAAAGTGCATCTGCATCAGTGGGAGTTTTGATTGCTCTTTCAAGCCAGATAGGAATTTCCTTTGCAACTGCATTGCCTATTACAATGGGAATTGGCGTTGGCGCGGCATGTCCTGTTCTTCTTTCGGCAATTGGAACTAATAAAAATGGAAAAAGAACTGCTCTTATTTATTTGCTAAATGATTTGTT
Organism: Agathobacter sp.; assembly: GCA_045122195.1. Lineage (GTDB taxonomy): Bacteria > Bacillota > Clostridia > Lachnospirales > Lachnospiraceae > Roseburia. Next base: position 10,194 of record JBGVHH010000083.1, on the reverse strand, counting down.
TGGAATGATATTCTGGTCTATAGCGTTTTATTCAGTGAATGCAATTGTACATTTTGGGTTTATGGATTATGAAATGAGACCAGTTTCTGTAGCACTTATGAATACTGTTTTCAGAGTGCTTACAATTATTGTTCTTGCTCCATTTATTAAGAGTATAGAAAAACTTACATATAAACTTGTAAAAGATTCCGAGGAAGATATAGAAGATCAGGCAGATTTTGATTTGCTTGAGGAAAGATTCCTTGATTATCCTGACCTTGCAGTGGCTCAGAGTCATACAGCTATGAATGGAATGGCTAAAAAGGCCAGAAAGAATCTTCTTAGGGCTTTTTCTATAATGGATAATTACTCAGAGGACAAGTTTAAAAAGATTCAGGAAAAAGAGAATTTGATTGATAAGTATGAAGATAAGCTTGGTACATATCTGATGCAGCTTACTCGAAAAGAAATGAATGAGGCTCAGACAAAAGAGGCATCAAAATTCCTTCATACAATGAGCGATTTTGAACGAATTGGTGACCATGCATCTGCTATTTCTAAGATTGCAAAAGAACTCTATGAGAAGAAAATTGAATTTTCAGAGGAGGCGATACCGCAGATAAAAGTAACACAGGATGCGGTTGAGGCAGTTGTTGACCTTACAGTATCTGCATTTATCAATGATGATTTGGAGGAAGCCAAAAGGGTTGAGCCACTTAGACAGGTTATTGTTATGTTGTGTAATGAGTTAAAACTCAGACATATTGATAGACTTCAGTCTGGAAAATGTGACATTCAGCAAGGCTTCCCGTTCAATGATTTGATTACAAACTTTGAAAGAATTGGTGCACACTGTTCGAATGTTGCTATTGCAATGGTTGAGATTGAAATGTCAGAATATGATACTCATGAGTATCTGAAGGATATAAAAGAGCTAAAGGACAGAGGGTATCTTAAACTCTTCGATGAATATGCTGAAAAATACAGCATGCCTGCAAAAGAGAAAAAAGAGAAAAAGAAAGATAGAGATAAAAAATAGTGTTCTGTTTATTGGACACCTAATATGAGAAACTCCTTTCAACAAGAGATGAATTTATTAATTTACTTGGATGAAAGGAGTTTTTATTATGAAGAAAGATACAATGTTAGTTATGATTGTTATGTCGCTTATGGGGGCAATAGGGGTGATTGGCTTTATGGTGGCTATATTTAAGAGCCTTTTTTTACAGGTGAGTTCTGTTAGTATGGTTGTTATGACATTTGGTGTTGCAGGTATACTGTTTTGTATACTTTTTTTATCAAAAATTAATAATTCAACTGGGAAAAACTAGGACTATTTTCCTTGCGACAAAGTATGTGTTCTATTATAATTAACTATGTATAGATATAAATAAACATAAGAAAATAGTTATGGAGAATACATGTTGATGAGAAGTAAGCATAAAATACTATTTTTAATTATACTTATGATATCAGTTGTCTGTGTTGGTTTTGTGGGGTTCGATACAGAGGTTATTTATGCCGCTGATAGGAAGGCTAATATTACGTGTACACCTGGAAATTGGGTGGCAGCACGAAGTGGACCTGGGACAGAGTACGCGATTGAACATAAGCTTTCGAATGGAAAAGATATTACAGTTATCGATGAAAGCAAAGGGGCTGATGGAAAGACCTGGTATAAAATAAAATACAATTTAATAGTTGATAATTCAGAATGCGTGAGCTATGTCAGATCGGATTTTGTTGATTTTAGTGGAGAAACACAGGCTCAGCCACCATCAACTGTTGAATCCACATCATCGGTGTATGCGACAGGTGTTATTAATGGTGTAAATGTATATGTCAGAAATGCAGCTGGAACATCAGGAACCACAAAAATTGTATCGCTTGACAGAGGACATACGGTAGATATTATAGGTCAGACTACTGTATCGGGAGTAGTTTGGTACAATGTTACTGGTACAAAAAACGGAACTCCGTTTTCAGGATGGACTATTAGTACATACATAAATGTTACATATAACGGTGTGAGTGATACGGATTATGCAAATTCCCTGAGAAGCGCAGGTTTTCCGGAGAGTTATATCAATAATCTTGTAGCATTACATACAAGGTATCCGAATTGGAAATTTGAACCGGTAAAGGTTAATTTAGATTGGAACACTGTTATTTCAAATGAAAGTAAAAATGGACTTAATCTTATTTCAAAAAGCGCAGATGATTCTAAGAAATCTACTGCAGCTGGTGCTTATAACTGGGATACGAATACATGGACTGAGTATGAGACCGGTTGGGTTTCTGTAAGCCCTGAGTATTTGGCGTATGTTATGGATCCTAGAAATTTCCTGGATGATACCAATATTTTTCAGTTTTTGAGTTTATCATATAGTGCGAATGAAAATCTTTCGGGAGTTCAGAATATTTTAAAAGGCTCCTTTATGGAAGGCACCAAGACTTATAGCAACGAGACTATTAATTATTCACAGACTGTTCTTGATTCTGCAAAGTCTTCAGGCGTTAGTGCATACCATTTGGCATCTAGACTCAGACAGGAGCAAGGTGTTAATGGAACCAGTCCACTTATTTCTGGAACCTATTCGGGATATGAGGGATACTATAATTTTTTCAATTTTAGAGCATACGGTTCAACAAAGGACATTATTTATAGAAATGGACTTTCTTATGCGAAGACACAGGGGTGGAATACAAGAGCCAAGTCAATAAGTGGCGGGGCGTCTCTGATAGGAGCAAATTACATTAATAAAGGTCAGAATACCTTGTATTTTCAAAAATTTAATGTGGTAAATACATCTAATCTTTATGGACATCAGTATATGGCTAATGTTCAGGCGGCAATTTCAGAGGCACAAAATACAGCCAAAGGATATTCTGATAAAAATCAGAATTTTACCTTTAGAATACCTGTTTACAATAATATGCCGGCATCTGCTGTCACATTTGGAGCAAGTGGAAATCCTAATAATTATTTGAAATCATTATCAGTTTCCGGAGTGGCTTTTACACCAGGCTTTAGTGGTGCAAATACAAGCTATTCTGCAGTAGTACCGAATTCAACCAGCTCAGTTAATATTTCTGCTTCAGCAGTTACTTCTACATCAACTGTTTCTGGAACTGGAACATATACATTGTCGGTTGGAAATAATGTGATAAAGGTTAATTGTAAAGCTAAGAGTGGTCCTGTAAGAACATACACAATCACAATTAACAGGCAGGCAGCGGCCAATACTACACCGTCGACGCCGGATACACCTCAGAATCCGCCTTTAAATCAGACGAATTATACAGTTACGTCGAATAAATATTCTGTGGGTGAATATATAACAGGAATTGCACCAGGAACAACTGCTTCTACATTTTTATCCAATATATCATCTAATGGAACAGTAAAATTACTGACATCAGGTGGTACAGAAAATAAAGGCAAGGTAGGTACTGGTAACAAGGTTGTTGTGTATGATCAAGCTGGAAAATTACAGCGTACATATGAGGTTGTGATTTATGGTGATGTTACTGAAGATGGAAATATTAGTATTAAGGATTTGATTGCCATTAATAGACATATTCTTAATAAGAGTAAGGTCTCAGGATGCAAATTAATGGCAGCTGATGCAAGTAAAGATGGAAAAGTTAGTATAAAGGATATGATTGTAATAAATAATAGTATTCTTGGAAAATCATCTATTAAACAATAGGAGTATTATATTTTATGAAAAAGTTTGTTAGTATTATTTGTGCAATAGCTTTGATGGTGGCGGCAATTATACCGGTATCAACAGTTGTATATGCTGCGCCGGCGGTTAGTGTGTCTGTAAGTAAAACTAATGCAAGTGTTGGAGACAAAGTGACCGTTACAGTCAGTATTACTGATGGGTATGCTGCTCAGGGGTATGTTTCAGTGAGTGGAGGTGCATCTCCTTCAGGAGATCAGATTTTTACACTTGGTACTCCGGCAGGACAGACGAATTCAATGTCGTTTACCTATACTGTTACATCGGAGGGCACATGCTCATTTTCAGCTAGTGTAAGCGAGGCATATGATGCAGATATGAATGATGTGTCTGTATCAGGTGGTTCTGCTTCGGTTAATGTTTCTAACGGAAATGGTTCCGCAGGAAATAGTTCAACTGGGAATACAGATACCACTGATAATCAGGCGGATGATTCTAAATCATCAGATACCACTTTGAAGTCATTATATATTTCAAATGGAACACTTGAACCAGCGTTTTCAAGTTCAACAAAGAATTACAGCACAAAAGTAGATTATAGCGTAACCAGCATTTCAATCTCTGCTTCTCCAACTCATGCTAATGCTACAGTTGCATCTGTTTCAGGAAATGAAAATCTTGAGGTTGGCGAGAATACAATAAAGATTGTTGTAAAAGCAGAGAATGGAACTACTGGTACATATACAATAACAGTTACCAGAAGAACAGAAGATGACCCGGAGAATACAGATGTAAATGTTGAGCCGGTTGTATATTCTGTAAATGGTAATAACTGGGTTGTGAAAAATGAAATTCCTCAGGACAATACTCCAGAGGGATTCGAGATGTCTACTATTGTGGTACAGAATCAGGAGTTTGTTTGCTTAAATGCTACATTTGGAGATCTTGTGCTATTATATATGGCAACTGAGGATGGAAGTGGGTTTTCATATTTTATATATGATCAGAAACAGGATACTGCATATGAATTTGTGAAAATATCGTCTGAGCAACATTTTATTGTACCGTTGTTACCCACTGTGGATGAAGTTCCAGAGGGGTATGTGGAAGAGACACTGTCTATTGAGGGGAAAGGTATCATAACAGCATACCAGAAGATAGAAAATGGGCAAAAATTAAATCGAGATAAAACAAATAACGACCCTGAATCGCCTGATAATACTGAAGGTGAGGGAGTAGGCTTCTTTGATTTGTTTTCTCAAGAGGTGATTTTTGCAGATGAAATATCAGATTTAGATTTTTATTACATATACGCCATGAATGATAGTGGTAAAAAGAATTGGTATATGTATGATTCTGTTGAGGGAACATATATTAGATGTGAATTGGCAGAAACAGAAAATGTTCAGGAGGATGCTCCTGTAGTTGAAAAAAAATCAGATAATAAAATTTTTATGATTGCAATTTTTTCATTAGCATTTATTGTATTGATTTTTCTGTATATAATTGTTACTCTTATTAGAAAATTAAAAAACGTTGATGAAGATTTAGAAGATGATTTCGATGAAAATAACGATGAAAATAACGACGAAGATGATGAGGAACAAGAACTTGTTGAACAGCAAATTATAGACGAGGTTGCTCAAGATTGTGAAGAAGCTTCAGAAAATGAGAGTGACCCAGGTGAAGATGTAGACTCAAATATAGATATGAATCCGGACGAAGAAAAAGTTCTTATTGAGGAAGAAATTGCTAAAAAATTAAATCAGGAATTAAATCAAGAAATAAATGCTGATTTAACAAACGATGAAAATGAGCAACTTAGCTCTGAAATAATTAGTAAACTTGCAGCTGAAGTTGAGGCACTTACAGCGGAGAAGACACCTGAGTTGATTAAAGAAGATGATGCTTCTAATGATATTAAATTTATAGATTTATAAGACTGGAGGAATTGAACTTGAAACCATTTACAAGCAAAGCTAAAAGGGCATTAGATTTAGCTTCACGTTTGTCAAAAAGTATGAAGTATAATTATGTCGGAACGGAACATGTTTTGGCAGGACTGCTTAAAGAAGGGACGGGAGTCGCTTCGGAAGTATTAAAGGCAAACAATGTTGAACTAGACAAATTACTTAAGATGATTGAAGAACTGATCTCACCTTCAAGTGATACCATTGTTTTAGATAGAGATGGAAAAACACCAAGGACTCAAATGGTTCTTGAAAGAGCAAATGAGGAAGCTAATCGTCTTCATTACGATGAGATTGGTACAGAACACATTTTGTTGGCAATATTATCTCAGGGAGATTGTGCGGCGGCAAGATTGCTTAATACATTGGGTGTAAATGTTCAGAAGATGTGTGTGGATATTTTGTCTGCAATGGGAGAAGACCCGGCAAAATACAAAGAAGAACTCCAGAAAAACAGAAATGGTGACCGAGGTCTTACGCCAACATTGGATCAATACTCAAGAGATTTGACTGAAATGGCACGCAATGGAGAGCTTGATCCTGTAATTGGAAGAACTGCTGAAACTGAACGAGTAATTCAAATTTTATGTAGAAGAGGGAAAAACAATCCTTGCTTGATCGGTGAACCGGGAGTGGGAAAAACTGCAATTGTAGAAGGGATTGCACAGAGTATTGTAAGTGGTACTGTACCTGAAATAGTTGCAGATAAGAGATTGGTTTCCCTTGATATGTCTGGACTTGTTGCAAAGTCAAAGTATAGAGGCGAGTTTGAGGAGCGGATTAAAAAAGTAATCAGCGAGGTTACAGCGGCTGGTAATATTTTGCTTTTTATAGATGAATTGCACACAATTATTGGTGCTGGAGGAGCAGAGGGTGCTCTTGATGCTTCAAATATATTGAAGCCTGCATTGGCAAGGGGCGAAGTTCAGTTAATCGGTGCAACTACAATTGAAGAGTATAGAAAGTATATTGAAAAAGACGCTGCTTTAGAAAGACGATTTCAGCCTGTTACTGTAGAGGAACCTTCTATTGAAGAGTCTGTTCAGATATTAATAGGATTAAAGCATCTGTATGAGGATCATCATATGGTGAAGATTTCGGATGATGCTGTAGAAGCAGCTGTAAATCTATCGGCCAGATATATAAATGATAGATTTTTACCAGATAAAGCGATTGATTTGATGGATGAAGCTGCGGCTAAAATCAGATTAAAGCATTTGGGTTCTCCTGACGAGATGAATGAATTGAGAATTAAAATTCATGATATACAGGAAGAAATTGAAAATGCACTTTGTAATGGGGATATAGAACTTGCAAAGAAATTAAAAGAACAAAAAGAACAATTAGAAAATAAAAAGGATAAGCTCTATAAAAAGAATCACAGGGTTTCCAAAAACAAAATTCCTTTTGTTGGAGAAAATGAGATTGCGGATGTGGTTGCTGGATGGACAAAAATTCCAGTTAGCAAACTCACTGAAAGTGAAGCTAGCAGACTTGCAAAGTTGGAGTCTATTCTTCATAAGAGAGTTATTGGTCAGGAAGAAGCAGTAACGGCAGTTTCAAAAGCTGTTAGAAGGGGAAGAGTAGGTCTGAAGGATCCAAGAAAACCAATAGGCTCATTCCTGTTTCTTGGACCAACTGGTGTTGGTAAAACAGAAATCACTAAGGCTCTAGCCGAAGCTGTTTTTGGAAAAGAAGATGCAATGATAAGAGTCGATATGTCGGAATACATGGAGAAGCATAGTGTTTCTAAAATGATTGGATCACCACCGGGATATGTAGGTCATGAAGATGGAGGCCAGCTTAGTGAAAAAGTTAGAAGAAATCCGTTTTCGGTTATTTTATTTGATGAGATAGAAAAAGCACATCCTGACGTGTTTAATATTTTGTTACAGGTTCTTGATGATGGAAGAATAACAGATTCACAGGGACGAGTTGTAGATTTTAAGAATACAATTATTATCATGACAAGCAATGCAGGTGCATCTTCTATTATAGAACCAAAGCGACTGGGATTTGGAAGTACAGAGGACGAAAAGCAGGATCATGAGAGAATGAAATCAAGCGTGATGGAAGAAGTTCGCCGCATTTTCAAACCGGAATTTCTTAATAGAATTGATGAGACAATAGTCTTTAGAACTCTTAACAAAGAAGATATGAAGCAGATTGTGTCTATTTTGATTAAGGACTTACAAAAACGATGCATAGAGCAGTTGTCTATTGAGCTTACAGTAAGAGACTCTGCAAAGGCATTTATTGTTGAAAATTCTTTTGATAGAAAATATGGTGCAAGACCACTCAAGAGAAAGATTCAAGAAGAGATAGAAGATTTGATGTCGGAAGAAATTATTAATGGTAAAATTAAGCGTGGAGACAAGGTAATTATTTCTACTAAAAACAAACAAATTTCGTTGACGGTTGAGTGATAAAGACGATATAATTATACTATCATAAAGGATGGCTACGGGAGGATAAAAATGGCTGTAATTAGTGAATTGATTCGTACAGAAGAAAACGGAAAACTTAGTTTTGGGGATTATTCTTTAGCTACAAAAGCTAAGTTGGATAATTTTCAGAAGGATGGAGATGTCTATAAAGTAAAAACGTTTAAGGAAATAACAAAATTAGAAAAGAATGGGTTGTTTGTTTATGAGTCTGTTCCAGGTACGACAGTAGTTGATTTTAATGAAACAGAGGCAGAAGTTTCGTTTACAGTTGAAGGTCCAGAAGATGCACAGATTACATTGGGACTTGAAGAAGAGAATGAATATGAAATAACTATTGGTGGCGAAAATGTTGGAACAATGAAGACTAATCTTGGGGGAAAATTAAGTCTCAGTGTTGAGCTTGAGGATGCTGATACTGTAGCAATAAAAGTAATCAAGAAATAATTCTAAAAGTGCTCGGCTAATTGCCGGGCTCTTTTTATCACTACAGGGAAGAGGAGTGAAAGTATGGCGAAGGGAAAAGTGACAACGTATTTTTGTCAGGAATGTGGATATGAGTCTTCAAAATGGATGGGGCAATGTCCAGGGTGCAAATCATGGAATACGTTTGTAGAAGAAGTGATTGATAAAAAAAGTATAAGTTCATCTGGAAAAATTCGAACAGAGAAAAAGGAAGCAAAACCACTGCCATTATCTGCGATAGAATCTTCTGAAGAAGAAAGGACGAAAACTGATATTCGGGAGTTTGATCGAGTTCTAGGGGGTGGGATTGTTAAGGGATCCTTAGTGCTTGTAGGAGGAGATCCTGGAATAGGAAAGTCTACTCTGTTACTACAAGTATGTAAGAATATATCTGAAAAAAATATTCCTGTGTTGTATGTTTCAGGAGAAGAATCTTTACATCAGATAAAAATGCGTTCTGAAAGGATTGGTAAATTTACTGATAGCTTAGAAGTTTTGTGTGAGACAAATCTTGAGACAATTAAGGATGTAATTGAGCGAAAAAAACCAGCTGTTGTTATAATTGATTCTATACAGACTATGTATAGTGAAAATATTGCTTCTGCACCGGGAAGTGTGTCTCAGGTAAGGGAATCTACAGGAATTTTTATGCAAATTTCCAAGGTGTTAGGCATAACTATTTTTATTGTAGGTCATGTAACAAAAGAAGGTGCGGTTGCTGGACCAAGAACATTGGAGCATATGGTTGATACGGTTCTTTATTTTGAGGGTGATCGGTACGAGTCATACAGAATACTTCGTGGTGTAAAAAACAGATTTGGTTCAACGAATGAAATAGGCGTATTTGAAATGAAAAATGAAGGACTTGTAGAAGTTGAAAATGCATCAGAATTCATGCTTAGTGGGAAACCCAAAAATGCATCAGGATCGGTAGTGGCATGTTCTATGGAAGGGAGTCGCCCTATTCTGCTGGAAATTCAGGCGTTAGTATGTCATAGCTTTTTTAATAACCCACGAAGAACTGCAAATGGAACTGATTATAATAAAGTTAATCTGCTGATGGCTGTTTTGGAAAAAAGAATTAATATGCAGTTATCGGATTGTGATGCGTACATTAATATAGCTGGTGGGATTAAAATGAATGAACCAGCAATTGATTTAGGGATTGTGCTTGCAATAATATCAAGTAAAAAGGATATAGTAATTGATGAGAAGACTATTTGTTTTGGGGAAGTAGGATTAAGTGGAGAGGTTCGAGGAGTTACAATGGCTGAACAGAGAGTCCTAGAAGCTAAAAAAATGGGTTTTGAGACATGTGTTCTTCCTAAAGTGTGCGTTGATTCTATGAAAAAAATTGATGGAATAAAGTTAATTGGGGTAAGAAATGTAAAAGAAGCGATGGAAATATTTTCATGACGCGGGTTAACTCGCGTCATTTTTTAAATTGTATTAAAAAATCAGACAATTTACACAATTCGACAAAATTTTACGTCTATTTTAATTTTTCGAATTTACTGTTGACTTTGATAGTGCAGGATGATATTATACAGAAGCTGACTCGTGAGACGCATTGATTTGGAGATTTCCGGGGCAGATAGGAATAAAAAATATTTAAAAAAGTTCTTGACAGACATCAAAGTGTCTGAT
>JBGVHH010000082.1:0-3092 GCA_045122195.1 Agathobacter sp. | reverse complement strand
TTTCGCCTGCTGTTGCGTTGTATTTTCCTTTTTCTTAGGTTCATCATTATTTGTAGCACTTGTTCCGATTACCCCAACAAAAATGACTACAATCACCCAAAACCACCATTTCTTCCATAAAGGTTTCTTTTCCTTCATACTGTATCCTCCTCTTATCATGTAATCTTATAATGTCCATGCGAAAGAAAATTTTTTTTTATTCAGAATCTTTTACACGTAACATCATATTTGTTATGATAAACAATTTCGAAGAAGAATTGGTGTGCTGGCTGCACACAAAATGGAAATAAAATCTGTAACTTAACTGTTTATACTTCTGAACAATCACCTACCTATTTGTTTAATATGGAACCAGCAAGATAAGCACCCACAAAAACACATAAAACTGCCAGTGTTATAGTAAAGCCCTTGCGTTCATGCTTCTTGGCACCATTAAATAACTTATCATCGATGCCAAATATATTAAATGCAAATAAATACGGGCCAACAAATATTAATAGATCTGCAAACCATGCTATGGCAAATTTAGACGTATTCCAGTACTTAAAAACATCTGAAAACATATATGGTATAACGATAAAATAATAAGCACATGCAACAAGTTCCTTGCGAAATTCTCCACTTCGAAAACCTGGTATTTTCCTTACAATATTGAAAATTTTTTGAGACATAGTCTTTTCTTTGTTTGTTAATTCTAATTGTATTTCTTCTACCGATTCATAACGATTTTTTGCATCCATTTGTATACATTTTTGAATAATGGAACGAAATGGTTTCTGGACGGCTAATTTCTTTGCAGGCAGCTCTCCTGTCAACATTACATTCATTAATACCCCCAGAGAATAGATATCACTTTTTTTACTGGTTTGTAAAAATCCATATTGTTCTGGTGCTGCATACCCTGCTGTTCCCATAATGACAGTATCAGACTGTTTTTTCGAATCGTATTTTCTGGCAATTCCAAAATCCAATAATTTTAGTATCCCATCATTCGAAATGATAATATGTAAGCGATGAATAACACAGCGTATTGTATAATTCATCGCTTATGTTTTAATTAATGTGGTAGGTCCTCAAGCTTATCCGATGCTATATTTTCAACGTCAATCAATCCAGTGCATCGTTCTTTGATAAAATCACTCCATGGCATCAGTTGTTCAATACCTTCGGACCCACCTTTTAAACAGCCCGGCATGTACAACAATAATGTATAGAGATATTGATACACATTTAGATCATTGGCTTTTGCAGTCTCTACCAGACTGTATATGATACTACTTGCTACAGCTCCATCAACAGATGTATGGAATAGCGAATTCTTTCTACCAATTGCGTAGCTCTTAGCACATCGCTCGGCTGCATTGTTCGAAAGCTCACATCGTCCATCCTGCAGATAGGTGCGTAGACTTTCCCTATGATTTTGGGCGTACTTCACCGCCTTCTCGAACTTGCTGCCTTTTGTAGGTACTAGCGAGTCGATCCATGCAAAAAAGTTCTCCCAAATAGGAACTTCTTGTTCTAATCTTTTCTTTTTTCGTTCTTCGAAGGACAATTCTTTGAATTCTCGCTCCAAATAGAACAGTTTGTTGCAATAAGCAACTCCAATCTCCGCAGGAATGTACTTTTCAAGATCATTCTGTGGAATTTCGGGCTCATTGATTGCTTCTGGCGAATGGATATCTAACAGCTTAATAGATTTTTTTCGCTCTGCTGGCAATGCCTCAAAAAACTTTCTTCTACAATGAGCCATGCAACATGCCAAAAGGACATCCTCTACCTTGTTATAGCCTTGATAGCCATCACACTGTAGCATTCCTTGAAATCCTTTTAGGAACTGCTGAGGATAAACGCCACCTCTTCCTGGTTGGTATTCATACAATACAATCTTAGGAAGTCCATCGCTTCCAGACGTATAAATCCACATGTAAGAGGTTGATTGTGGTGTCTTTCCATCTTCTCGTAATACCTGGCAGGTTGTCTCATCTGCATGGATCACTTCTCTTGATAAGAGCGCTTCATGCAAACATTCGTAGATTGCCTTCAGATATTTATCAGTAGACAAAATACACCAATTTGCCATGGTTTCTCTTGGGATTTTTACACCCAACTGTTTCATGGCTGCTTCTAAACGATAGTATGGTAATCCCATAAAACATTTTTGAAACATAATATAAGCAACTGCAGACGCAGATGCTGGACTATGCGGGATCAAAGCTGCCGGCGCAACTCCTTTTTTGAATGAACCATCATGATCCTTCTTACACTCGGGACAGATCAACACTTCCTGCATGAAATGAATACGCTCCACCTTAGCTGGCGTAATACGGATCTCTTCTCGTATAAATGTAGAAGCCATTGGAATCATTTCCGAATTACACCATTCACAGAAACGCTCATCATCTGGAACCTTACACAAAATCTCTCTGATCGGTAAATCTTTATACAGATCATCTCTTGTAGCTTTTGGCTTTCGTTCTTTTGTATGCGCTTTCACATGGATCTTTTTGGTCTCTTCCTTTTTTGGTTCCTCTGTTGCTTTTGATGCAGAAGTTTTTTCACTACGAACGCCAAATATCTGACGTTTGAATTCTTCCAGAGTCTCCTCCAGGTTCGCTTTTATAGAACGCAACTCATCTATCACCATTCGAAGGTCTTCTATCGTCTTTTCCTGCTCCTCGATGCGAGATGCTTGCATTTCATTTATCTGTTTTAATTGTTTTACTTCATCTTGTAGCGACATCTCGCACCTCCTGACATTTTTCTTATAATCATTATAAAAAATGTTAGAAGGATTGACAAATATGCGCCCGAACCTCTATCGTCATTTTGACGGTGTATAACATTTCAAAAAAACTTGATAATCCTATGATTTTCATCTTTTTTTAGGTATGTTATCCACATCAATGCCCTGAAAACAATCATTCCAACAGCAGGGAAGAACTTTCAGAGCATTGATGTGGATAACCATTCTTGTTTTTACAAAAAACGGTTATTCACGAAATTTTATTTTCTACATATTGCACATATTAAAATGACCTTTTTACTTTTTTATCAATCGGTCGAATTGCTTTCGGCTGGTCAATGGACAAGCC
>JBGVHH010000081.1:0-2584 GCA_045122195.1 Agathobacter sp. | reverse complement strand
AAACCACAGATACACTTCATGAGCATGGTCTTGCCTGAACCGTTTCGACCTACCAGACCGTGTATTTTTCCTTTTTCCAATTGCATATTTACATTTGAAAGAATAGTATCTTTTTTTATGACCAGACCTACATCATTTACTTTTATGATATAATCCTGTACCTCATTTTCTTTATTTGCTTTTATATTTGTATCGTTTCCACTCATAATAAACCATAACCTCCCTGTTTCGTTTTATCTTTTTTAACTTTGTCATTTTTACTTTTGTTTTTTTTTGACCCTTTTCACTTTTGTCTATTAATTTTTTGCTTTTTTATTCATATTAAATCTATGCAGACGCAACGAGCATAGCCCGTATACAATGCGTCTGCTCCCATACATAAAGAGAAAGTTTCTGTTCAGAGCCAAGCGCCAGTTTATAAAGCAAACGATTTTCAACCGTTGTTAGCGTTTGAAATAAATTACCCGTTGCCAGACAACTGACGGTAGTGTCAAGTTTTTATAAAAAACTTGACACTACGTAGGCCGGCCCCTTTTGCGAAAGCAAAAACGTTAAATGGGCTGGCTCTCAAAAAAACTCTGAACAGATAAAAATGAAAGAAGATGTGTATGGGACTACCAAATATATGTATCAATGTGCCTTGCTGAATTACATATTAAAACTTTCATTAATGCTAACATGTTCATCAAAAAGGCGCATCATCATTTCATGATGTAGAAATTGCAAATGTTTAATCCTCCATATCCGTTACCTTTGAAAAATCATAATGCTTCATGGTTATTAAGCTGACAATAAACATAACCACCAGAATAATTGCAAAATACAGATATGAAGTGGTTATTTTGACCTTCTGTATCTTAAGTACAGGGTCGAAATGTACCCAGGCAATTGAATGTGCCGAAGGAAATGCCCACCTAAATCCACTCTCAACAAGTGAAAGACTGCTTCCTATTCCTATCACCATATATGCAAAAAGCATTCCAAGTATTCTTTTTCCAAGAGAGAATCCCAACAGCAGCATCATCTCTATCATTACCAGCATAAGCAGTATAAGAGAGAGTGTTAATAACAATGCCTGATTTGGGGTCATGTTGTTATAAAGCCTTCCATTTATAAGCTGAGGTATCCTTGATTTTACATCATTTGGAAAATTCCTGGTATACTCTGTGATAACCGGACTCCATACATTTTTCGAATATCCCTTCTGCACCACAAGTGTCATGGATATGACAAGTATTCCCACAAGGTACGTAACGGCAGATGCTATGGCAAATACCATCTGCCCAAACATCCAGTTGAGCTTTCCAACCCTGGAAATATAAAACATGGTATTTCCGTCAGTCTTTGGGAAATCACTGATTAACACGATAAATACTGCCGGAATAATCATCAGCAGAAGCTGAGAGTTTGCCATGGCTATAAAGGGTTCATAAATCATTATAAGGGAATTCATCTTGTCCGCTGCGTTTAGCAGTTCTTCAATAATGTAATCATACATGAAGGTAAACATCACAATAAGAATAATCATCCTTGGATTGAAAATCCACTTGGTGTACTCTATTTTTGCCACATTGAAAATTTTTCTTAAAGAAATTTTTAACTCTTTATTTTTTTCATTTTTCTTTTTATTCTTCTCCACAGTCACACTTCCTTCCCAAATATACTCTGCACAATGCGACTATCACTACTATGGCTATTCCAAAAATCAAAGCCATATCCTTAACTCTCGGGTCCAAAGCATTTGATATGTTTGCCACCCTTGATTTCAACAGCATCTCAATATTCTGCTTAACCGCAAACTTGTCAAACAGATAAAAGAACATAAATGGTATGGAAATGATTATGTATCTGTTTTTGATAAACATGGACAATCCAAATGCCGGAACTGCACTAACCGCCCCATAGACAAACATTCTCAAAAACTTCAGTCCAATCATGCCGCCTGCTCCCATACTGTCAAAAAACCACTTGTGAAAGGAATCTGTTTCCCTCCAAAAGTTATATTGAATTTCCATCAGTGTTCCGGTTTTTCCCGGCAGTACTGCAAATATGAGTCCTGAAAAAATCATGTACCCTATCATCAGTGCCAGCCCCCCTGAGACTATTGCAGCCAGAAACTTTCCAAAGAGAAACCTGTTTTTCCCGACTCTGTAAATCTCAAATCTGGCATTGCTGTTTTTCTTTTCACCACACACAATCATAATAAATGGCACAGCAACTATAATAGGTGTAAACATATCAAGATATCCGCCTACCCCTCTGACTATCACATCTGTTGCATGCAGTTCATGTTGTTCCATAAGCTCCGATGCATTGTCACTCATAAGCAGATTTACGATATTGAACTCTTCACCTGTAGTGGCATCCACAAACAGCTCTCCCGCCAACAACAATGCCACAACCGATGCTATGCACAGGTAAAAAGCAACATTTGTCATTATCTTTCCTAATTCAACTCTAAACATACATCACTTCTCCTCTCGTAATTCCTTTTATATGATAGTACTACTTCACTGTTATCTGTTAACAGTTACATTTCACTTGATGTAATATCAATCAAATTCCTGGAGCACTTGACGGATTA
>JBGVHH010000080.1:0-14695 GCA_045122195.1 Agathobacter sp. | reverse complement strand
TTGACGAGTCGTGTGCAAGTTATATGCCGCTATCAGTTAAAGATTGCCCGAGAAATCCTCGTTCAAGCGTAGCGCGTTTTGGATTTCTCGCGGCATAATAGACGTAACTGATAGCAGCATTTACTTGCACTAGACGCAGGAAACTTAAGAGTGTATACCCTAGCCGTACATCCGCGCTGAAGTGTTCGCCTTGTGAATGTACACAAACATTGAGCCGAAATTCAACACCTGACAAATTTACGTAATTCTCGCGAAATGCAGACTACCTCCTCCACCCCCTAATGCCGTCCGCAGGAACGAATCGCCCTCACCACACAGTCCATATAAATATGCAAAAAGGGAAGTAATTTACTCCCCTTTTTTTATTTCCTCTTTTCTGATATACATCTGTTCATCAGCACGCTTCATAGTATCGTGCAAGTTCTCATCCTTCGAAGAATCAAAAATGGCATATCCACAGGCAATAGCCATTGAAATATCGCTTCTAGATGCTTCTTCTCTTGAAACTTTAATCTCTAATAAATCTCGAAGCTTTTCAAAATGTGAACTGGTTATATTTTTTGTGATAACACAAAATTCATCTCCACCAATTCTGTATACATTTCCAAAACCACCAAATGTCTCATCTATCAGACCTGCTGCAAAGATAATATACTGATCACCAGCATCGTGTCCCATCTTATCATTAAAGTATTTTAGATTATTTAAATCCAAAACAATTATTCCACGATTCTTCCACAAATGCTTGTTTCCTCTTGCTATATCTCTCTCGAAGCAAGTTCTGTTTAATAACTTTGTCATGGAATCAAGTGACGCCTGCTCTTTTATAACAGCTGCGTTCTCTCCCATCTTAAGCAAGTATACAAAATCCTTAAACACACCAAACGCCATTACAAGAACAAAGAACAAATCACCAAATCTGCAAAATCTCGCAACGTCAGGAGAATTCGTTGTGTAATAACGATACATATCAATAAGCGAGGATATGATAATTGTTATTGCACAAACAAGAGAAGCTATACTTCTTGAATACTTCTTTACTATGCCCTTTGACTCCTTGCTTCTTCGATAAAGTGTATAGGCTATATCACCACATGTATAAAGACCACCAATAAGCAAGATAGCATGTGTGATAAAAATCGTAGATGCAAAATCCGCAATATTTGCAAACTGCAAAAATGCGGTTAAGAAAAACTCGCCAATAGAAATACGGCAAAGAATCTTAATCATCTTATTATTTCCACTAAATACCAGTTCATTTATAAACTGCAAATATAATGGAACAGCAATTTTTAGACTCATATACGAAAGCTGACTAATCAGCAAAAGTCTATCTGTAAAAAATGAGTATGTATTACTCTCAATAAATCCCCAAATTCCCCTGAAAATAGAAAACAGTGCCAACCATTTAAGTGGATCCGCAAGTGTAGTTTTACTACCCTTAATCACAGTAAACAGCCCGATAAGAATTCCAATAAAAATCATTATAACACTAAGATATAGCCTTGGAATCTGAACTGTCATATAAGTAATCACTATGCCAGCCTGTGTTCCTATGTATATATCAGGAAAAGTAATTCTTCCTTTATTGTAGCATTGATAGATATGAATTGTAATCTCGCGTCCTTCATCGGACTTGTTCAATGGAATAAAATTCCATTTATTTCCCGGTGTTGAACTTCTGGTGTTTTCATTTGGAATAAATGAATATACCTCTTCATCATCTAAAAATACCTCTACCTGCTGCTGAAAAGAAAAGAACGCAATACAGTCATTCTCCGAAATATTAACAAGCTTCTTGCTAAACCACACATCCTGCTCATCAGCTTTCGCATCATAGAATGTGGGTAGCTTATCAAAATTCTGACTTGTCGACTTCGACCACGCCTTCCAGTCATCCTCATAAAGTCTACAATCTTTCAAAGACTGATACTGGTTGCCACTTTCATTCGGAACAAAAGCAAGAACAAGTATTGCAAATAAAATATAAAAAATTATTTGTACAATTATAGCCTTTGATCTATTCATAAAAACGCCCCGTTTAATTATTTATCTTCTGCTGTACTAATGGAGTAGTATCTGTGATCGGCAAAAATGTATATCCTTCAGATAATCCCCACTGAATAATCTGCTCTACAGCATTTACACTAAAGCCTTTTATATCATGCTGCAGAACAATTGATACATTGTGATTTTTACATCCTTCAATTACATTAGCAACTACCTGCTGTGTATCAGTTGTCTCTCCCGCGTCTCCACTTGATACATTCCAGTCGCAATATCTAAATCCTCTTGCTGTTACTTCCTGGGAAAGAGTTGTCATAATACCTGAACAGTACTTTCGGCTAACAGTATTTGAAGTTCCACCTGGGAATCTGCACAATGTCGCGCTCTTTCCAGTCTGCTGTGTAATTACATCATTCATCAAATTAAAATCTTCAAAATAAGCATCAACGCTTGAGTAAATTTTTGCATAATCATGTGAAGCAGTATGAACTGCAACTGTATGACCACGTCTTGATTCCTCTCCTATGAGATATGTATATTTTGAAAATCTATTTGTAACGAAAAAAGTTACCTTTACATTATATTTATCCAACACATCTAAAAGCTGCTGTGTATATTCTCCCGGTCCATCATCAAAAGTCAGATATATTACCTTGTCACCTGGATTTACTGTATTTGAACTCATTGGAGCATAAACTCTTACAGTTCTGTCTACAGTTGCAACATTTCCTGACTTATCAGTTACAGAATAAGTAAGTGTATATACACCAGCTTTTTCCATATCCACCTCTCCTGATACCGATACCTGCTCAGATATATCTCCATCACAGTTGTCTGTTGCACTACACCCAGGATCCTCAAATTTCTTATCTTTCTCAATATAGATTGTAGAATCACCATTTAAGGCAATTTCCGGTGCTGTTTTATCTACAACATGAACTTTTCTTTTGATTTTTCCAACATTGCCATTTGAATCAGTTACTTTGTAAGTAATCACGCAATCCTGAACCTTCGAACTGTCAACTTCACCGGAAATCTCTATCTTCGAAGTAAGATCACCATCATATATATCCTCGGCCGAACACCCTGATTCACTATATGTACCACCAATCTCTACAGATACCTCCTTATCACCAACAAGCGTAAGCTTTGGTTCTGTAGTATCCACAACAGAAACAGTAATTATCTTTGTCGTTGTCTTATTCCTATAGGTTGCAGAATATTCCAGCTTATAATCACCAAGCTTTGTATCATCAACTTCACCCTTACAGGTCAAATCAAGCTTTGTACCTTTTCTATTGAGGACATGTCCTTTTCCCAAGGCCGTAACCTTCGGCTGGGTAAATTTATCACCATATTCTACTGTAATCTTTTCAGAGTCAAGTCCCTTAAAGTCAACATAGTAATCAAAAAATACCACATACAGTATTGCCAGTAGAAAAACAATAAGTGCTGCCACAATTCCTATTGCCAATTTTTTATTTTTCATTTTTTATCCCTCTTCTTTTGTCATATGAAGACATTATATCATATTTTATAGAAAATTTACATATTAATTCCTCAATAAAAAGAGAGATGCATTTCTGCATCCCTCTATAACAACAACCTTATTCATGTCTATGCATATCAAATGTTTCCATATGATACTTACTAATATTCGCACGTATTTCACGATCATCAGCTTTCTCCAGCAATGCATCTCTATGCTTTCTTGTAGACACCATATCATTGTAAGAGCTTGGTCCGCCAACGCAACCACCCTCACAAGCCATACCTTCAATAAAATCTTCTGGTAATCTTCCAGCTTTCATAAGTAAGAGTGCTTTCTTACACTCATCAGCACCATTAGCAACACATACTGAGCAATCAACATCTACAGCCTTCTCTTTTATAGCCTGCATAACAGCCGCTGTAACGCCTCCGGAATTACCAAAGCGTTTACCATAAACAGAACCTTCCTGATAAGATGTATCATCTGCTTCAAGCTCTACACCTTTTGCCTTCATAATGGCACGAATTTCACTAAATGTAAGTACATAGTCCACATTGTCCTCAATTTTCTGATCCACAACCTCAGATTTCTTGGCAATACATGGTCCAATGAATACTGTAATCGCATTTGGATCCTTTGACTTAATAAGTCTTGATACAGATGCCATTGGTGAAATTGTAGTAGAAATATTATCCGCAAGCTCAGGGAAATGTTTTCTAACCATATTTACAAATCCCGGACAACATGAAGTAACTTTCTTTTGACCATTCTCATATGCTTCAAGCCACTCATCAGCCTCATATGCAGCTGTCATATCACCACCAAGAGCAACTTCTATAAAATCATTAAATCCAACTGCCCTCATAGCCTTTTTCCAGCTGTTCATAGTGATAGTTGGACCAAATTGACCCTCTGCAGCCGGTGCGGTCATAGCATAAACGGTTTTCTTCTCATCCTTAAGAGCTTCAATAACATCTACAATAAATGTTTTTGAACCAATAGCTCCAAATGGACAGCTATGTATACATTTTCCACATCTGATACACTTTTCGTCATCGATAACAGAAATTCCATGCTCATCGTATGTAATCGCATTCACAGGGCAAGAGAACTTACATGGTCTCTTAAGGTGCGCAATTGCATTGTAAGGACAAGCCTTTGCACATTGACCACACTCTTTACATTTCTGCGGATCAATGTGTGAACGATGTCTTCCAGCCTCGATGGCACCAAACTTACATGCATTAATACATGCTTTTCCAAGACAGTTCTGGCAGTTCTCAGTCACTGTATAACTTGAGATTGGGCAATCTGCACAAGCCGAAGAAAGAACTTGGATTATATTTCCATCATCAACCGGTCCTGGCGCCTTCCCCTCTGCAAGTCTTACTCTCTGCCTGATTATTTCTCTCTCTTTATATATACAGCAACGGAATTGAGGAGTTGGTCCCGGAATAAGGACAAATGGAATGTCATCTCTTTTCTCATCTAATTTCCCCTCAAAAGCCGCCTTTGCAACCTCATACAAAACCTCATGTTTGATTTTGATTACGTTCTCATCAGCGTACATTCTTTTCTCCTTTCAAAAAAACAATTCTAAAAACGTCAATATCTAGGAATATTGTACTGTATTTTTATAGGTTTTTCTACCCTTGTTTCACCGAAAATACAAAAAGATTATTCATGTCTAAGTGCATCAATGGGATTTAGATTTGCTGCCTTATATGATGGCAGCATTCCAAAAATAATTCCGATTGCCATAGAAAAAATCACTGAAAACACTGCTGCAAAAAAGCTTATAGAAGTAGGAATTCCCATAAATGCCGAAATAACCTTAGATAAAAATATCCCGACTATCACACCTATGATTCCTCCCATACAGGTAAGTACAACTGCCTCCGTTAAAAACTGTCCAAGTATTGCTCCCTTTCCTGCACCAATTGCTTTTTTTAGTCCTATCTCAGAAGTTCTTTCTGTTACAGACACAAGCATAATATTCATCACTCCAATTCCTCCAACCAAAAGAGAAATGCCTGCTATACAGATTAACATCATATTGGTTGACTGGCTCAGCTGTTGAATTTGCTTTGCCTGTTCCAGAAGATTTTCCGCCTTATATTTCACTGTGTCATCATCTGAATTGATGTAAGTATTTAATATATCAGCCGCACTTTTTCCAGCACTTGCCATATTATCAGTCTTGTCAGCTTTTACAATCAGATTGTCCGGTTCATCATATCTATAAATAGCTGGCCATGTCACATTGGGAACAACAACTGTTCCACCAGCTTCCATATCTGAATACATATAATAATCTTCGATAGAATTGATTACCACTTCATATGAATCCGACTCAGCAATCTCACCAATTACTACATATGGCTCGCCCTTTATCTCTATGGTCTTTCCGACAGCCTCATCGCCCTGAAAAAGTGCTTTCTTAGCTTTGTCATCTATGAGAGCAACCTTCTTAGCTTTCATAAAATCATTTTCACTAAAGCCACGACCTTTAATCACAGAATAATCGCAAGCATCAAGATAAACCTCGTCAGCTCCAACAATTTTTCCACCTGACAAAGAATTGTTCAGATGATATACCCCATCATATTCCTGTCTTGATTTATATCTTGAAGCCTTCTCTACATGTTCAATACTTCTGATTTCTTCTATAGCCTCATTAGAAATTTCAGTAACTCCATTAGGAACCTCTTCATAGGATAAATCTAATTCATATCCGTCTTTTTGCAAAGTTATTCTTACATTATTGCTTCCCGAGCCAATAAGATTAGCTTCAATCTGATCATTTGTGCCCTTTATAGTAGAAACAATTGCAATAATCGCCGCAATTCCTATAATAATACCAAGCATTGTGAGAAACGAACGCATCTTGTGTGACCAGATTCCTCCAAAGGAAAGTCTTATATTTTCTAACATTTTTCATCCATCCTTTAATAAAAACTAAACTCTTCTGTTTTCTTTGTCTTTTGCCCTTCTTTTACTCCATATGGAAATGCAAGATAATCTTCCTCTGTTACACCTGATTTTATCTCAATAAATGATCCCCAGAGACTTTTTCCTGTAGTAACATACTGCTTTACAAGCTTTCCATTTTTATCCTTGTACACATAAGACTTACCATTTTCCTCTCGAACCATCATCTGATCCAGATAAAAAGAACCACCTGATTCTGTTGAACTTGTATCAATAGATAGTTCAAGATAGTCTCCTTTTTTTAGCCCGTCAGTTCTTTCAATATAGGCTGTATAACCATAGAATGAAGAATTCGGATTACATTCACCATAATAATTGGAACTGTTCGATGGTACAGAATCAATTTTTGAAATTTTGGCTTCGTAAGTTTCTCCAGTCTCATAGTTTGTCGCCATTATTGGCTGCCCCGGCTCTACTGTTGACAAGTCAAGCTCACTTATCAATCCACTGATATAATATCCATCGGCTCCTGATACCTGAAGGAATGGTTCGCCATCTTTTGGTGGATTATCCTTATCTCCCAGTTTTGTAATTACACCATCTGCTTTAGCATAAACTGTTCCATCAGCAAGCTGATTTTGAAGCTCAGTAAGTTCTACCTGCGCCATTCTCATAGATAAATCTATCTCATTGATTTCCCTACTCTGATCTTCAATAGCTTTTTTAAGTTCCTCTGCTGTGTATCCTTCTTCTACAGATTCTTCAACAACTTCCTGTTCCGGCATTTCTGTTTCCACATAATCTGATGATGTTTTTCCTGCAAAAAGAGCTATCTCATCATCCTTATCATAACCACCAGACAGGTTTCCTCCGTTGATATTTACTGAAACTGCAACCGCTCCCCCAGTATCATCAGATATTTCAAACACACAGACAGCATTATCTTCCTTAATTTTGTTTAAAAAGCTTCCTGCCAATCTGGTATCACCTGAACACGCGAAAAGATATGGATTTTCAGCAGTTCCATCACCTTCTAATGCAGATGAATAATCGCTAACCAGTTCATATTCCTCATCTGCCGGCTCTTTCGGAATATCCGCTGGTTTCTCCATCGGAGCATCATTTTTCGTTTTTTCAACTGGTTTTGTATTTTTAAGTTGTTTTAATTTTTTATCCAAAGATTCAAGCTGACTCTGAAAGCTTTGAACTTCAAGCTGTTTCATCTCAACCGATATAGATAAACTCGTAACATCATATGCCAAAAGAGGGTCGCCGGTTTTCACTTCCTGTCCTTCTGTCACAAATACGTCCGCTACTTTCATCTCTCCCGTCAGATAAATGGACTGTGCTGCATCATCACAGACAATTCCTTCACTACTCATCTGACTGCCCATATCTCCTGCAGAAAAATATGAAGCACTAATTACATCTACAACCTTGGAATTATTCCTAAAAACAACAATTCCTGTAACCGCCCCCACAATAATACACACAATCAAAAGAGATATGATAATTATTCGAAGCTTTTTCTTTTTCATAACTCATCCTCCTTATCATATTCTCCATCAGTGATTTCTCCATCAATAATGTGTACTATTCTTTTTGCCTGCTTTGCAACATTCTTGTCATGAGTAATCATAACAATTGTTACGCCTTCTTCATTAAGCTTCTTGAACAATTCAAGAACCTGCTTACCCGATTTGGAATCCAAAGCTCCTGTTGGTTCATCCGCCAACAAAACCTTGGGATTATTAACAATTGCCCTTGCAATCGCAACTCTTTGTTTCTGTCCTCCTGACAACTGAGTCGGTTTAAATTCTGCCCTATCCAAAAGACCAACTTTCTCAAGCGCATGAAGGCCTCTTTCTCTTCTTTCTTTTTTATTTATTCCAGCATATACCAGTGGAAGGCATACATTATCAAGCGCTGTTTCCCTTGGCATAAGTTGAAATTGCTGAAATACAAAACCCAGAGTATTTCTTCGGATTTTTGTCAATTCTTTTTCTTTTAATCCGCTTACTGACCGCTGATCAAGAATATAATTACCTGAGCTTGGGGAGTCAAGACAGCCTATTATATTCATTAATGTTGTTTTTCCTGAACCAGACGGTCCCATAATAGCAATATATTCACCCTCTTCTACTTGAAAAGAGATATCTTTTAAAACCGGAACAACCATATTGTCTTGGTCATAATTTTTAAAAATATTGTACAGTTCAAGAATCACTATTCCACCTCCATTGTTTTATCCTCGTAGACTTCTACGCCAGAATCATCAATTTCGATGTCTTCATCAAAATTCTCCATTTCGTCAAAGTATTCCATATCTTCTAAATCATCCATGCCTTCCATATCTTCCATGTCTTCCATCTGTTCAGCAAAATCCTCCCATGTCATGGCAGACTGGCCTTCTTTTAAATCATCTGAATTCCATACAATATAATCGTCTTCTGTCAGCCCTGATTTTATCTCATACATCATGAGATTTTCATCGTATTCTCCCAACTTCACTTCTTTTTTCTCTAATTTTTTGTCATCATCAAGAGCCCATACATACGCATTATCACCATCATTTACAATATAGCTTTCATCAATCCAGATACCCTCCTTGACTGTAGACTGACCATAATCTGGCTCAATGAAAATATGCTGACCTAACAGCAAATCTTCTGTAGACGCAAGTTCCACATAGAAGTAGTATTTTGATGCCTTTTCGCCGTAGTCCCCCTCCATATACATGTCATCCATATTACTGTCTGACTGTGGACTTTCAGTATCTATCTTTGATATTGTACCAAGCCATGTAGCGCTTTCATCCACTCTTGAACGGACAATTACAGACATGCCTTCCTCAAGTCCGCTATAATACAGGCTTTGCTCATTAATGGTCCCTTTTACACGATACTGACCTGTTGTAATAATTGTCATAAACACATCCGATGCTTCATCTGACGAAGTGTTATTTATCTTTTTTACCATTCCGCTCATGGTGCTTGTAACTGTAGCATTTTCTATACTCGAATCCAGCTTTGAAATTTCATTTGTTTTGGCAGCAATATCATACTGACACTGTTTCTGCTGTGTCTGTACCTGCTGTATCTGTAATGTATAATCTAACTGCTGATCTGATGCTGCACTCTTCTTTTCTTCTGTAAGTTCATTAATCTGAGTAGCGTAACCACTCAGCTGGTTATTCAAAGATTCAAGTTCCAATGCCGCCGTCTGACGTTTTGTAGAAAGCTCATCCACATCATATGTAAAAAGAGGCGTTCCCACTTCAACTGTATCCCCTTCTTTTACCAGAACTTCTTTTACGGTCTTTTCTGAATCAACTTTAATATCTAATGTTTCTGCCGCCTCTACTACACCTGTATATTTCTCAACAGAGGATATATTTGTATACATCACATCTGATACTTTATCCGCATATATCCCCGTATCTGTCATCTTGGATGCACCCGAATTCAACACAAAAAACAACACTATTGCAACAATTGCCAAAACTACAACTGCACAAATTGAGATAATAATGATTTTCTTCTTTTTACTCATTTTTACTCCTTTTCAAGTCACATTATTAATTGTTACATATACTATATAGGATAACCTTTTATATTATTAATAGCAAGGAGAATTCATGGAAACTGCATACTCAAACAAGCTTTCTACCCAATTAATTTCAGCTCTTTCGACGAAACCCGACGAAATATCTTCATCCGACAACTTATCAGCTGGTTACTCTTTTGCTACGGATACCTGGGAAATAATTTTTCGATATAATGGAAATTTTGACGACATTCAAATTGCACTTAGTGGCTTTGAAAAAATTCAACTAATTAATTTGCTTGGAAACTATGGAATAATGATTGCAACTTCTGAAGAAATAGCCGAGATAGCAAAACTTCCACAAATTATCTATATGGAACAGCCACGCTATTTTTCATACAATGTTATGCAGGGCAAACAAGCTTCATGCATTTATAATACTCCCCAAACTTCCACCAGTCTTTCCGGAGAAAATGTACTAATTGGAATTATCGATTCAGGAATTGACTACAGACACCCTGACTTTATAGAAGATGCTAAAAGCCGAATTGTATTTTTATGGGACCAGACAATTAATAACACTCCCCCAGCCAATTATCCCTTTGGAAGTGAATACTCCAACACTACACTTAATACTGCAATTTCACTTCCTCCGGAGGAGGGCTATCGTATATGTCCAAGCGTTGATTTATCTGGACACGGAACGCATGTAGCAGGAATTGCTGCAGGAAACGGAAGAGCCTCCGACTTCGTATATACCGGCGTTGCCCCCAAAAGCAGCCTGCTTATAGTGAAGCTTTCCACATCATACAATACCAACTTTCCAACCACCACTCAAATTATGCTTGGTGTTGACTACTGTATCAGAAAATCCATTGAACTTGGACTTCCCATCACAATAAACATCAGCCTTGGTTATACGCTGGGTTCACATAGTGGCACATCTCTTCTTGAGACGTACCTGAACTATATATCCTCCAACTATAGATGTTCAATTGTGGTAGGAAGTGGAAATGAAGCACTCGCCAATGGTCATGTAGGCGCCCTTTCATATCCTTCAACTATTGATTTTTCTGTAGGTTCATATGAACCGTCGCTTTCAATTTCTCTCTGGAAAAAATACTGGGACGAGATAAAAATATCACTTATTTCACCTGACAAAACGATCTACTCAATTACAGATAATACGATTTTTGAAAACAATCAAACACCAATAAAATACAGTAATTCCGCCACAAATATTTTTGCTTCTGTAGGCGGTCCTGTTCCTTACTCTTTATTTCAGGAAATATATTTTGACTTATCTGGAAAAACAGATTATATAACTCCGGGAATCTGGTCCATTAACCTCATGCCAATATCAGTAAAGGACGGAAACTGGGATGCCTGGCTTTCTTCTGCCAATCAAAGAGGTGATAAATCCATATTCTTAAACAGTACTGCTGATTTGTCCCTAACCATTCCTTCTACTGCGGATTTGATAATCAGTGTAGGCGCCTACAATAGCAGACAGGATACAACTGCACCTTTTTCAGGGCGTGGATATACCTGGAACTACAACCTTGTAAAACCAGATCTTGTGGCACCAGGAGTAGACATAATCTCCTGTGCTCCCGGAGGTGGTTACGCAACTAAATCCGGAACCTCTATGGCAGCTCCTTTTGTAACAGGAAGCTGTGCCTTGCTTATGGAATGGGGAATAGCAAGAGGAAACGACCCTTACCTTTATGGTGATAAGATTAAAGCATATCTCATCCGGGGTGCCCGTCGCTTTATTCCCACATTAAAATACCCCAACCCTGTTACAGGCTGGGGTGCATTGTGTCTAAATGATTCACTAAGATTATAAAAATGCATATTTTAAGATAAAGAGTACTGCTAGAATATACATAAGAGGAGTAACCTTCTTTGCTTTTCCACAGCATACATTGATTAATACATATGAGATACTACCAAATGCAATTCCTTCTGAAATGCTGTAAGTAAGCGGCATTGCAATAAGACAGATATATGCTGGAATAGCTTCTGTCATATCACTAAAATCAATATCAACAACTGCAGCTATCATAAGGAATCCTACATAGATAAGTGCTGATGCCACAGCAAATCCTGGAATTGCAATAAATAATGGAGAAAGGAATATTGCCACCAAGAACAATAATCCTGTCACAACTGAAGCAAGACCTGTTCTTGCACCTTCTGATACACCAGATGCACTCTCAACAAAAGTTGTTGTTGTAGATGTTCCAAGTACAGCACCAGCTGAAGTTGCAACTGCATCTGCAAGAAGCGCATGTTTAATTCTAGGAAGCTTTCCATCTTTATCAAGCATGTCCGCTTTATTTGCCACACCAACTAACGTTCCAAGTGTATCGAACATATCTACAAATAAAAATGAACACATTATTACAATAAAATCAATAATTTTTACATTTTTTATTGCCTCAGATGAGAAGCATTTTCCAAATGTATCTCCTATTGCAGTTATATCAAATTTGCTAAATTCAGGAATCATTGAAGGGCCTTCATAAATTCCAGTAATCTCACAAACAATTCCAAGTAACCAAGTAATTACGATTCCAATTAAAATCGAACCTTTTACTTTTTTTACAGACAAAATTACTATTATGAAAAATCCAACAAGAGCAAGAATTGCTGCAATTCCTGTTGTTGAAAATGCTTTTTTATCTGAAAAGTCAACAAGTGTAACAAGTGTAGCAGAATCCACTACTATTCCGGCATCCTGTAAACCAATAAAAGCTACAAATAAACCAATACCAACTGATATCCCTTTTTTTAATGATGTTGGTATAGCATTAAATATTGCTTCTCTTACGTTTGTTAGTGAAAGTACAATAAAAATAATACCTTCTACAAACACAGCAAGAAGAGCAAATTGCCATGAATATCCCATGGAACCACATACCGTGTATGCAAAGTATGCATTCAGTCCAAGTCCCGGAGCCAAAGCAAACGGATAGTTTGCTAAAACTGCCATGAGTAATGTTCCAACAAATGCCGCCAAAGCAGTTGCCATAAGTACGGCCTGAGGATTCATTCCAGCATCACCTAAGATGCTTGGATTTAGCGCCAGGATATAGGCCATTGTCATAAATGTGGTAATACCACCGACGACCTCCGTCCTGATATTTGTGTTGTTTTCTTTGAGTTTGAAAATCTTTTCTAACATTTTCATTTCCCCCCTGTTATTTTATTTTCCTAATCCAAAAACTTCATAAAAAACTGCTCTTTTGGAATAGGCTTACTGTAGTAATACCCTTGAATGATATCACATTCCAGTTCTTTTAACAAATCAATCTGTTCCTGATCTTCAGCTCCTTCTATTACACATTCAAGCCCAATCTCATTTATCATAGCCGTTAAATGCTTGAGAACAATAAAGCTTTTTGGATTTTTTGCAATATCCTTCACCAACGACCGGTCAATTTTTGCCACTCCAAACTGAAACTGTACCAGTGTAGCTATATTAGAATACTTTGTGCCAAAATCATCCATCGCAAGAACAAAGCCCATACTTCTTAGACTGTTTGCAATATTTCTAAGGATAACCTGGTCCATATCACTTACAGATTCCGTTATCTCTATCTGAATTATCTCTTTTGGCAAATCGTATCTGCCTATTATCTCCTTAACAGTTTCAACAAGGTTTACATACAAAAGGGTTACCTTTGAAAAATTCACAGAAATTGGAACCACTTTAAGTCCATTATCAATTCTGTTCTTTTGTATCATACAGACTTCCTCAAGCACATACAAATCCACCAGATGAACAGCATTACTCGACTCAAATCTGTCTATAAAATGAATTGGTCCAACTATTCCAAGTTCGCTTGATTCCTGCCTGATAAGGGCTTCCGCTCCAACCGTTTTTCCAGTCCTTATATTCACCTTTGGTTGCAAATAAACTAAAACCTTTCCTCCAAGAATCTCATTTAATACTTCCTTTCTGACCTTTTCATTCATAATTTCCTGCAATTTGTCAGTACCCAGTATTTTTCCTCTGTCAAGAAGTCTCGCATCTCTGGCTTCCTTCACCTGTCTAAGAAGGTTTACGTTCTCAGACCAGCTATATCCAAGGGATACTGCAATAGAAAGCTCGTCCAATTTTTCACTAAAAATTCGAACCATATTTCTAAAAGGAACTTCATCTATATTTTTACAAAATACCATCATCTCAGAATTTTCAAGCCTGAAAATATCAAAACCAACAAAAATCTCACAAAGTGCATTTGAAACTTCCTTAAGTCTTGTATTACCATATTCAAACCCATTCTCTTTATTTATCTGTTCCAGATTAATAATATCTATAGACAAAACCCCCATAGAATTAAATTCATACTCTTCGAAGCTTGAGCCTAAATTATTCATATTCTTGTACAGCCTAAGACCAGTAACAGCATCATGACCAAGAGATAATTCTACCTCATCCTCTCTTTGCTTTCTTAGAATTGCTAGTCCATAGAAAAGAGCATGCATATCTAAAAAATTCAATTCTCCCGTATTGCTTCTTGGATTAAGAAGGATAACGTTTCCATATTTTTTACCTTCAACAGTTACTTGGTAGTGTCAAAAACTACCCATTTTTTATTTTAAAAATTCTTTTAAAACCTTGATTTTTGGAGGTTTGCAAATAAAAAGAGCATTGACCTCCCTTTTTGATGTATAATGAGTTCACCACAAACCATTACCTCGAAAGGA
>JBGVHH010000079.1:0-44522 GCA_045122195.1 Agathobacter sp. | reverse complement strand
ATCAGACACTTTGATGTCTGTCAAGAACTTTTTTAAATATTTTTTATTCCTATCTGCCCCGGAAATCTCCAAATCAATGCGTCTCACGAGTCAGCTTCTGTATAATATCATCCTGCACTATCAAAGTCAACAGTAAATTCGTAAAATTAAAATAGACGTAAAATTTTGTCGAATTGTGTAAATTGTCTGATTTCTCAAAACAATTCTTCCTCTTCTATCTCCCTTGCTGTTTACTCTCAAAAACTATATACTTCTATATAAATATTCTTATTTTATAAATAAAGGAGAATCTATTTATGAATATGAAAGAGTTATTAGATATTAGAAACGAAAAACTTGCTCATGCTGTTATTGCAGGACTTGAATCAAGAAATATGACAGGGTATTATGCTAAATCAAAAGAAGAAGCATTAAGCATTGCTCTCTCCCTCATTCCAGAAGAAAGCAAGATTACAATGGGAGGTTCGATGTCTGTTAAACAGATTGGATTAGTAGAAGCCTTAAAAAATGGAAATTACAACTTTTTTGATAGAAATAATACAACCGACAAAAGAGCTGCTGAACTCTTTGCATACGATGCAGACTTTTATCTTGGAAGTACGAATGCTATTACCAATGACGGAATACTTATTAATATTGATGGAAATTCTAATCGTGTTTCTGCATATGCATATGGCCCCAAAAAACTTCTATTAATAGTAGGAATGAATAAGGTAGCAAGTGATATTGACCACGCAATGAAAAGAGCACGTTCCGAAGCAGCAACCCTTAATGCTCAGAGATTTGACATCTCTACTCCATGTAAAAAAACCGGAAAATGTTTTGACTGCAAATCACCTGATACAATTTGTTGCAACTTTCTTATAACTAGATTTGAAAGACATAAGGATAGAATTCATATTATTCTTGTAAATGATGATTTAGGATTATAACATTATGTTCTAAAACATAGATGCATATTTATTTTTGAATATGTATCTATGTTTTAGCATAACTTTTTATTTTCTCAAACATTTCCTATATAAATAAATAGAGCACCTTTTTTCTTTTAGTTTGCATATAATACTTATCTCTTTTCTTTTATCATACATGCAGTTCCAATAGCAGGAGTGTTAAGAATAACTTTATTACCATAGTTAACTCACCTAATGCTGTAAGAGATACGCAACATCCACCATCAGTACCTATAACTTCAATTTCAGATAGTATCTCCTACTAATAAATAGTTACAAGTTAATTTGTTATTCCTCTTAATTTTTTGTCCTACTCTTCTTTTGTGGTATATGGTTCAAAAGTTGACAGGTCAAATTGACAAGTATGCCATTTATTTCCTTCTGTTACAAAATAATCTGATGTATCTGTTTTCACATATTTCATAACCATCCCATCATCAGTATCAATAACTTTCATTCCATCTTTTAAATCTTCTCTCTTCATTTCCATTCCTCTATCAATTTTCATTGCAATATTTCATACATTTTTAATCATATTGCGGTTATATTAAAATGACATTTTCAGACAATTTGTCTTTTTTTCTTTATTTTTCAATAATATAACTTATTCCTAGGAGTTTCCTCCCTTTTCGCCGAAGTTTAATGATGTTTTATTCTACTTTTCTTGTTTCACGTGAAACTTTTCCTTCAATTGTGTATATTTTTGCTACATTTGTGTGAACAAATCGGTACTATCCTCCTATTGATTATAACTTTTTTCCGTCACTCTTATTTGTTTTTGCAAGTATTTTTTTGCATTTTGTATTCTTTATACAATATAACATATATATTCGACTACTCTTTCTTCTATACCAACCCTCCCTATTCTCTTATACATTCACTGTTTATTTTATTTTTTGATTTAGTAAAAATATTAAAATGATATTATTATATTTCTCTTTTTTATAGTTTGATATCAAATATATCATTATTTTGTCGCCTGGTAACAATACATGTTAGTTTTGTCTCACACAGTTCAATAGAAGCTCTTTATTAATTCCATTTTTATATCTTTTATTTTTTTGTGTACTATAATTTGTAATATTTTTATATTATTTTTGTAATATTAATATATTGTTTCCTATATTACTTTTTGTTATTTCTACTCATGTTAGTAATATATTATTATTGTAATATGTATTATTTTATGTATTATACGCCCTTATGTTATGTATTATTTTTACACTATATTTATATTATTTTTATATTATTGTTATAATATCTTTGTATTATCTTTAAAGTATTATTTATTGTTACATTCTTTACTTTACTTTTGTCGAATCATATATAACATACATATATTTCATAACACATAATACATTTATAATATATTCACATTATTTTATTATTATACTATTATCATATTATTTAATATAATATATTTTATAATTTCTAATATACTTATGTTATAATCATATTAGTTTTAGTATTATTATATATAGTATCTTAGTATTATATTGTATAGTATTCTCTTATTATATTATGTAATATATTTATATTATACTATCTATTATTTTATAATTATATTATTATTAGTAGTATTATTAGTAGTATTATTATTAGTAGTAGTGGTAATATTTTCTTACTATAATCATCTTATAATACTAATACATTATATCATATATTCGTATTACATTACTACTATTTTATTATTGTATTTGTATTATAATAGATAATATACTGATATTATAATATAATAGTGCTTGAAAAAACAATAATCTTATTATAAAATAAGCTAAAGTACTGTAAAACAAGGATATATATCAATATATCAATATACTATATAATATATTTTATAGTACAAAACATATTATTAAAGAAGGAAGAATTATGGCAACTATAATATCAGTAAACAATTTAAAAGGCGGATGTAATAAAACAGGAACATCTATTGAATTAGCAGCATGCTTAGGAAACTTAGGAAAGAAAGTATTACTAGTTGATTTAGATCAACAGTGTAATTTATCAGATTACGTAGATTGTGACATGTCAAAACCAAATATTGAAGATTTAATAGATGGCGATAAACAAATTGACTTAAATGAAGCAATTCAGAAAAAACAATTATTTGATGTAATTTGTGGGTCAACTGGATTATCTAAAGCAGACCGCAAATACATAGGAATGGATGATCAATACTTATTGGCAGACACATTGGATTTATTCAAAGATCAGTATGATTATATAATAATTGATAATCAGCCAAGTAGAAGTATTATTGTAACAATGAGCTATGTAGCTAGTGATTATATTGTAATCCCTACAGAAGGCGATGATGGAAGTATAAAGGGTGTAAACAGTGTTATAGAGGACGTAGAAGCCTTGAGAAAGAGCAGAAATCATATTTCACATGCAAAAATACTTGCAATAGTACTTAACCGATTCGAAAACAGTACAAATCATAAGGATGCACTTTATCTCCTTGAAACAATCGCCAACAATAATGAAGACAAACCTATTGTATCTACAATAAAGAAGGGTGTCGTGGTAAGTGAAGTAAAAACATATAAGACAACAATTCAGGAATACTCAAAATATCATAATGTAGCAATAGATTTTAGAAAATTAACTAATGCAATCATAGAAAGAGTAGAGGGATAAAAATATGGCACAAAGATTATCAAGAGAAGAAAGAATGGCAATGCGCACAGCTCAGATAAAACCAACTGCTGGAGATAATATTATAAAACATGTAATTAAAGCAGATAATAAACAAAGCGAGGAAGCAGAAAGAAAAATTCTTGAAGAAAAAGAAGTCCAAAAAGAAGAGGAACAGCCAAAAGCTTCTCTAAATACATCTTTTGAAGAAAATGTAAATAGCACCATAATTGTAGAAGAAAGAAATAATGAAGAACGTCAACAAAATGTACAAAAAGAACGTATTTCAGATGATTATGTTTCATATGAACCTCAACCAAGAAAAGGAAAATCTCTTTTATTAAAGAAACAAAAAGAACTAAAGTCAGAAAGAATAAATTTTATAGTTACAAAGAAAGCTAAAAATAATCTACAGAAATGTGCAAAAGATTTTGGATACAGATCAACAAATGATTTCATCAACGAATTACTAGAGAACTTAGAAGAATATTTATATTAAAAAAGAATAACCGAAAAAAAATAGACAACATCAGATTTGATGTTGTTTATTTTATATATAAATACAACAATTCTTTTATTTATTTAGGAAGTCGGAAAAGCCTTGAAAATAGTGGAAAAAAGGGGATTTACAGACGAAAAAAAATAGATAATAAGCGAAAATGTAAGATGAAAAAACAGAGAGAAAAGAATTAAATAGCCGAAGAAAAGTAGAGAGGAAGAGACGAAAAAGTAAGACAATTTAACAGAAAAAAGAGGGGATATAGCAGAAAAATAGTAGTGAGCAAGATTAAATAGCAGAAATAATGTAGAAAAATCTCTTTTTAACATATAAAGCGTAGAAAAACGCGGAATATATAGGAAAAAGCAGGAAAAGAAGCATATAAATAGAGCCTTATCTACGATTAATCGGTTAAAAAAGAAAATAATCTATGATTTTTCGGTTATATGTAATAATAATCTACAATTAATTGGTTAAAAACAAAATAATCTACGATATGTTGGTTAAAGAAAACAAATTAACTACAATAAAGTGGTTAAAAGGTAAGATAAAACTACAATAGTTCTGTTAAAAAAGATATAACCGATAATTAGTAGAATAAAATAAAAATAAAAACTACAAAATTTCGGTAATAAAGCAGCGGAACTACAAAAAATTGGTTAAAACAAAATGATTTCTACATATTGTTGGTTATAAAATAGGAATATCTACAAAAAATCGGTTGAAAAGAGGTAGAAAAGAAAGAATTTATTTACTTCTACTATTCAGATGTTAAAAAGAAAAAGGACTACAATGTGATGGTTAAAAGAAAAAATAACTACTTTTTGATGGCGAAAAAACAGAATTAACCATTAAAACGTATTTTTTGACATCTAAAATGTAGAAAAGTGATTGACAATTGTATACATAAAGAACATAATAAAAAATAAATAACCACTAGTATGTAGATTATTGAAAAATCTATGGAGAAGGTAAAATGAGCCAAAATATTGAAGAAAAGAAAAAAGATGATAATAACCTGGTACCAGCATATAAACACGAAATTCTAAACAAGTCGAATTTCTTTATTGGTATGAAGTACAAGGCAACTGTTTTAGAAAATAAGATTACATATTTGGCAATGCTTAAGATTCAGGATCGAGAGTATGAGAGGGAACCAGATGGCATTTATGTGGAGATAAAGGCATCTGAGATAAAGGAAGCTGTAAAGGGAAATTCAGGTTCTTTTTATGAGGCACTTAAAAGCGCAGCAAATTCAATGACTGGAAACAATATGGGTATCGTTGATGATGAAGGGCAGCGTTTTACTTTTATTACATTAATTAATAAGGCTTCTTATGCGGATGGGATTTTCACAGTCAGATTTCCAAATGAAATAGATGGAAAATTGATAAATGTTGAGAATAATTTTACCAGAGTTCCCAAAAATATTGCGATGAATTTGAATAAAGCTCCATCTTTTTCTTTGTACCAGATTCTTAAACAGCAATGTTATTATCCAAGTTGGTATAAAGGACCAAGAAATAATAAATTTCAGGTAGCGATTGGATTGGCGGAACTAAAGCTTGAGATAGGTGTAGTAAATGCAAATGCTACAGAGGTAAGGAAGATTTTGAATCAATCAAGGGGGACACAGAAAGATTATGAAAAGGCTGTGGCAAAGGCTGAGGGAAGTAAAGAGGCCATGTATAAGCGTTGGGATGATTTCAATAAGAAATGTTTGAAGCCAGCTATAGACGAAATAAACAGAGTAAGCGACATATATGTAGAATATGAAAAACAATCTGGTGGAAGAGGCGGAAAGGTTTATGGAGTAGAATTTACTGTATGGCTTGATGGAGCAGAAGAACAAAAAGAAGAAGTAACACCAGTATCTGTTGTTGATGGTCAGATTACACTTAGTGATACTGATAAGTTTTATTTTTATAATGATGTAGTATCTATAATGGATTCCATGAATTTGCAACTTTCAGAAATAATTGCAATTAGTGAGGCTGCAAATTATGATAAGGATGCAGTTAAAAGGGCAAAATCATTATTAGATATGCAAAGGGGAAAGATAGAAAATCCAACAGGCTGGTTAATTAGCTGTTTGAAAGAAAATTATCAGACACCAAATCCTAAACCAGCTTCGGAAAGCAAGAATTCTTTCAGTAATTTTGAGCAAAGAGATCAAGATTATGATAAGCTAGAAAATATTTTTCTTAATACTCATATAGAATAAAGGATAATAAATGAATAGATTCAAAAATGGAATTAGCTTGGCATTAATCCTTTTGGGGATAATGTCAAGCTGTTTTGCTTGTGTGTGTAGTAATTCACATACAGAAGAAAAAAGTGAATATGGAGTTTTTCTAAATATAGATAATTCTGATATTGATAGGTTGGAAAGTTATAAAACGATAGTAATTGATGCTGAATTATTTTCAAAAGATGATATATCAGAGCTACATGAGGACGGAACGTGTGTATATACATATTTAAATGTAGGTTCAGTAGAGGAGTTTAGAGATTATTTTGAAGAATTTCAGGATATTACATTGGGTGAGTATGATAACTGGAAAGACGAGCAATGGGTAGATGTTTCAGATTTAAGATGGAAAAAACATATTTATGGGCTTGCACAAGAGTATATAGAAAAGGGAATCGATGGATTTTTTATAGATAATTGTGATGTGTACTTTCAATATAAAACGGAGCAAATATATATTAGTTTGACGGAAATATTGCAAAATCTAATGGAAATGAATAAAAAAATTATTATTAATGGTGGGGATGAGTTTGTAAAGGAATACTATCAGCAAAATGGTGAAATATCGAGTATTATGACAGGCGTAAATCAAGAGGAAGTGATTACTTGTCATGATGCAGATGCGACAGAGTATTACGAGGAATACTTAGCATTGTGTAAAGGCGCTGGAATAGAAGTTTTTACAATTGAGTATACGACAGATGCTAAAGAAATAGAGCAGATACGTAGTTTTTGTGAGAAAAACAGATACAAATACTACATATCTGATTCAATAGATTTAGATTAGGAACCTATTACAATTTGTATTAGGCTTTTGTCTAGCATAAGTGTTTTGTTCCAAGGGTTTATAATTAATCCCGCAACCTCAGGGGTTTGAAGTGTGACGTTGAAAATTTCATGTATTGATGCGGAAAAAGCTGACATTATAGGATTGCTTCCCTTTGTCTGTTCATCAAAGCTGGTAAATGCCAGAAACCATTTTTTGCCATCATCTGTAGTGACGGTTTGAAGCGTAAGACCATTGGCAGCAATAGAATTATTAACCGCTATAATAAGTTCATTTTTTGCCTGCATGGATTTTCTCAATACTGTTAGTGTATGTGCAAGAATTTCTTCACATGGGTTTTTCTGTAGTGAAGTAATTGCATCTTCAATTGCTTTATTTTGTTCTAAAGTGTTTTGCATATAAATATATTCTCCCAAAATAATATTCAAAAAATGTAATCCGATTAGGTAATTATATATTGTTTAAATTGTTGACGCAAGTTTTGACGGAGATGTATAATACAATATATGTCTTTAGTACTATGGAGGAGGCAGATGAATAGAATATTTTCTATAATAATTCTTGTGGATTGTGTAATATCTGCATATTGGGGGATTATTTCAACATTAAAAAAAGATAGAATAAGAAGACTTAAATTTGCTTTCTTTTTTGTAGCAATATTCAGTTCTATCTGGAGTTTGGGGTTTGGGTTGTTATATGTAGCACAATCATTAGATATGGCCTTTCATTATAGAGAGATAGGAATGGTAGGTGTATTTGGTTTTTTGATATGTGCTGTTGGATTAATTGCATGGATGGCAGGAATACCACGGAAAATCGCCAATTTGATATCCGCACTCTCATTTATAGGAGTGCCTATTTGTATTTTAACTTGTTTACCTGGACAGGCAAAGTTTTATTGGGAAAATGGAGAAATTAGATATTCATTAAATCAGACATGGATAAATAATCTGTATACCTTTTTTTCAATTGCCTTATGTTTAATTATCCTTTCGTATACTATTTATATGAAAAAAAAGGCTGAGTCCAGAAGACATAATGTGTTTGCGAACAAAATATTTGTAATGCTATTTGTAATGGTATTCGGAATGGTTATTGATACAATTTTACCAATGCTTGGATTTGGTGCATTACCTGGAAGTACAATCGGGCAGTTTTTTGCACTTTATTTGCTTCGACATGCAATTATAAGACTTGAACAGACAAATATTACTATTAGTAATATTTCACAGTTTGTGTATTATTCAGTTTCTTTTCCTATATGTGTTTATGATTATAAGTGGAAGCTGAGTTTATATAATGATGGAGCAGAGAATTTTTTTAAAATTCCAAGAGCTGTAGCCATAAATAATAATATGAGTTTATCTGATTTTTTTGAGATAGAAGATTATGTGTACAAATTTTTAGATAATGATAAAACAGTAATTCAAGCAATATGTAAAAAGAATAAATCTAGTTGTGTGATAAATATTGACAAAATCCGCGATGTCTATAGAGATATTATAGGTTATATAGTTTATGTTGATGATATTTCTGAGCAGAAAAAGATGATGAATGAGCTTGAAAGCGCAAATAAGGCTAAAACAGTGTTTTTGGCAAATATGTCTCATGAAATCAGAACACCAATGAATGCAATAGTTGGTTTCTCAGAATTGTTGTTAAAGGAGAATTTGAACAGTGATCAATTAGAGGATGTAGAGAATATACGAGATGCATCGTATGATTTATTAACAATTATAAATGAAATACTTGATATATCAAAAATTGAAGCAGGCAAGATGGAGCTTGTGGAACATGAATATAATGTTTCGGATGTAATTCGAAGTGTTATTGTTCAAATGAAAGGTGCTGCAACAAAAAAGGGGTTAGATTTTGTTGTGGATACTGAAAATTCATTACCAAAGGTATTGTATGGAGATAGTGGAAAAGTAAGAGAAATAATGATTAATCTTCTTAGTAACGCTATTAAATATACTGAAAAGGGTTCAGTAACATTAAAAATTAGAAGAGGAGATTTAAGAGAAGATGTTCTTGACCTTGTGATTGATGTGATAGATACTGGAATAGGGATAAAGCAAGAAGATATATCATCAATATTTAATACTTTTGAAAGAGTTGACAAAACTGTACGTGAAGGTATGGAGGGTACCGGATTAGGACTTCCTATTGTCAAAGGCTATATTGAATTAATGAATGGATCCATTCAGTGCGAAAGCATATATGGTGAGGGATCTGTGTTTTATGTAGATATACCGCAAAAGGTAATTGATGATTCTAAGATGGGGGATATTACTATGGAAGAGAAGAGAAATGTTTCTAGGATAAGCGACGTTAAATTTGAGGGAATGAAAGTATTAGTTGTAGATGATAACGCTGTAAATCTTATGGTAATAAAGAAAAGCCTTATTGTTTATGGTGTGAATGTTGATACTTCAAGTTCTGGAGCCGATGCAATAGAAAAATGTAAAAATAATGAATATTCTGTTATATTTATGGATCAGATGATGCCAGAAATGGATGGAATAGAGGCAATGAATAGGATAAGAGAATTATCCGATTATTATAAGAAAGATGGAAAATGTAGGATTGTAGCACTTACGGCAAATGCAGTGTCAGGCGTTAGAGAAGAAATGATACAGTATGGTTTTGACGAATATCTTTCAAAACCGATTGAATATGACAAGTTGGAGTCATTTTTGGAGCATTTGGAATAACACATTAGGGGAAAAAAAATGAATGTATCATTATTCGAGAGAGCAGAAATTACAATAGAATTATATGGAGCGATGTTATGTTTGATGTCTGCTCTTTTTATCATTAGAAGTAAGATGAAAAAGAAAAGTGCAAAGTGGTTGCTTGTACTTTTGCTGACGAACACTAGTACGTTGCTGTTTGAAGCTTGGTCATATTTTCTTCTTGGAAATACAGGAAAATATTCTCTGATGTTTTCGCAAATTGCAAACTTTATGATGTTTGTGTCATATGGTTTGGAGATAGCGTGGGCAGTAAAATTTGTGATTGCATTAAACGAAGAAAATGGTGCAAAAATAAGCAAAGTATTTATGTCAATAATCTGGTTTTTTCTAGGATGTTGTCTATTTATATTGATTGAGAATTTTTTCACAGGATTTATGTATTATTTTGATGAGGCAAATGTATATCATCGAAATTTTCTTTGGTACATATATACAGGATTTTTGCTAGTATGCAGTGTAGATGTATTTGTTCTTTTGGTGAAGTATAGAAAATACATCTCACTCTCATATTTTTTAGCACTACTTTCTTTTTTATTTATTCCAGTAATTTCTATTTTGGCGCAAACTGTAGTATATGGTATTCCTATTTCAAGTATGGGGATAGCGATAAGTCTTGTAGTAGTTTTACTATTGTATATTATTGATTGGGCAAAGTCGGAATCTGCATTTGTTGAATTGGAAAAGAAAAAAAGAGCAATTAATATAAGTATATTTTTAATTATGATTATAAGTATTGCTGTTTCAATTTATTATTCAACATCAACGATTTGTCAGGTTTCTTATGAAAATTCAGAGAGTAATAGTGTTACTATTTCAAATATGATATATAGCGAAATAGAGAACAAAATCCTTCGCCCTATTACTGTAACAGAAACTATGGCAAAGGATTCTAATCTTATTGCATATTTGCAAGAAGAGAGTCCAACTGCAATAGAACAAAAGATGATAGAGTATCTTAACGGAATACAGGATGGTTTTGGATATTCAAGAGTATACTGTGTAAATGAAAAAACAAAAGCATATTACAGTATGGATGGAATATGTAAGTATATTGATGAAGAACATGACAGAAATGATTTGTGGTATAAGGAATTTATAAAATCGGGTAAAGATTATGAGTTAAATGTAGACACTGATGAAACAAATGATTGGAATTTATCTGTTTTTGTAAATAGGAGAGTCGAAGATTCTAATGGCAGACTGTTAGCTGTCTGTGGCGTTGGAATCAATATGAATGAATTTAAAAATTTGTTTCGTCAAATCGAACAGGACTATGATGTGAAAATATCTATGGTCGATAAAAACGGACTTATTCAAATTGATGCTCAGAGTATTTTTATACAAAAGGAATACTTGGATAATTCATATTTTGATAAGGTAGGTGGAAGAGATTTTTATTATGAGAGATTAGATGATACCAGTAGGATGACCAAATATGTAAAGGATATGGGATGGTATCTGGTCATCGAGGACAAAAATCCTTCAAAAGTAGATGTGGAGTTAATTATTGTTCCAAGTATTATTATTCTAGTGCTCGGTTTGTTGGTGCTCACAATTTCATATTGGACGAGTAATATAAGAGTAGAGAAGATGACGAAAGAACTTATGGAAAAAAGTATTGTTACAGTTACGGATATTCTTACACGGCAGGGAAATAGATATGCATATACTCAAGAGTGTAAGAGATTGGAACAATTAGATAGTCTAAATGAATATTCAATTATACTTATGGATATAAACGGACTAAAGACAATAAATGACACTGTTGGCCATGATGCTGGTGATGAGGTGATAATAGGTGCAGCAAAGTGTATTGAAAAAGCTTTTTCTAAATATGGAAATGTGTTTAGAATTGGCGGTGATGAGTTTGTTGTTATAATAAAATGTGAATATGAGCAGCTTCAAGAGGCTATTGAGAATTTGGATAATGAGGTTCTCGAATGGAAAGGCGAAAAAGTAGCGGATCTTTCGATATCTAAAGGTGTTGTCAGAGCATGTGAAAATCAGGATTTAAATCTGAAACAGTTGATTAAACTTGCTGATAAATTAATGTATAAAGATAAAAATGAGTATTATAGAAGAACTGGAAAAGATAGAAGAATGTCTTGGTAGTTTTTATCTTTTATAGTATAATATTGTGACTTGATATAAGGAGGGTGATAAGATGGATATTCAGGAAATACAAAGTGACAAGATTTTACCATTTAACATAAAGCATAAAAAAGCAATGGTTGCAAAGCAGAAGGAATTCTACAAGGAGTATAGTCAGGAGTTCAAAGAGAAGAGAAAAAAACAAACCATGAGGCTTCGTGAATTGCTTATAGATTATGAAGATGAAGGTTATAGTGAGATATTTGATGAAATTCTTGAAATAGTAAAAAGTGATTCGCTTATGGTTAGTTTAAACTGTAGACAGGATGATGAAAAGGGTGTCACTGAGTTTGAACCTATTCTTGCTGCAAATGGTAACTGGTATCTGGCTATTTATACAGATAGAGACCAGTGTAAGCAAAGTGATGCGACAGACGGTTTTGATGTGATGCATGAAGCTGAAATGTCTGACATTTTGGAATGTTTTAAGCAGAATGATAAACTTAGAGGAATATGTCTTAATCCATTTGATACAGCTTACTGCATTATTCCACGTGAATATTTATCTTAGAGGGCGTGTAATCATTAACTTAGTTAGCTAAAAGCGTGAGGAAAAAATCCTCACGCTTTTTGTAGTTGTGCGTTATCAGTGCACGATTATATTAGGAATGAAATGAAAACTAAATTCTTGAGATACCGTCATCATTATAAAGCTCATAGTCAGAAGCTTCATAACCAATATACTTGATTGTAGAGTAATCAATGGCATCAACGTACTGCGCAGAAGCTACAAGAGGAATTTTTCTGTCTTTTCTAATGAAGAAAGGAACCT
This sequence comes from Agathobacter sp., assembly GCA_045122195.1. Classification (GTDB taxonomy): domain Bacteria; phylum Bacillota; class Clostridia; order Lachnospirales; family Lachnospiraceae; genus Roseburia. Next base: position 31,716 of record JBGVHH010000079.1, on the reverse strand, counting down.
CATTGAGAGCAACTTTTACATAATGATGTCCTGCTGGAAGTATCTCTGTTGTGATACCACCATTTGGAAGAAGTTTGACAAAAGTCATCTCTTCAGGGAGGTATACATAACGACCATCGGCATTCTGGTTGTAAATAGGAGCAATCATAATCTCATCTCCAAGAATGAGCTGATCCTCAACTTGTTTAGCGTGTTCATCATCTGTATATACAAATGCAAGTGGTTTGAAAAGCATATCATTATTTAATGCTGCTTTCATAAACTCACTGTAGAGATAAGGTACAAGTCTGTATCTTGCCTCAATAATTGCTTTGAAATCCTCTGTCTTTTCGAACTGATAGAATTCCTGTTCTCTTGTTCCCAGTGCTGAATGATTTCTGAATAATGGAGTAAATACAGATAAAGCCATCCAGCGAAGAACTAAATCCCTTGTAGCATCATCACCAAAACCGCCACAGTCAGCACCTGAATAAAGGAATCCGCACATTGAAAGTCCAGGAAGCTGTTTTAAATTCAGAAGAATATGTGACCACCATGATTTATTGTCACCTGTCCATACTCCACCATAGCGATGCATTCCTATGTATGATGAACGAGAGAACATGAGGATTCTCTTGTCTGGTGAGATTCGTTCGAATGCTTCGCCAGCGGCACGTGTCATATTATATCCGAAAAGATTGTGAACCTTATCGTGACGGATTTTTTCTCCATCTACATTGTGGTAAAAGGCCTTATAGTCATCAGCATTGTTTGCAAGCCCTGTAAAGATTCCAGCAATATCCTGATATGGAAGGTCAGGATATTTTCCATCGAGATAATCTCTCATGAACTGCTCAGTTCTTTCTTTTCCTTCTCTTGAATAAAAAATAGCAGGCTCATTCATATCATTCCAGAATGCGTCGATTCCCTTAGAAACGAGAAAATCATAGCTGTCACCAAACCATTTTCTGGCATCTTTATTCAATACATCTGGGAAGTGAGTCATTCCAGGCCATACACAAGCTTCAAAATCAGAACCGTCTTCACGTTTTACGAAGTAGTTATTTGCCACACCTTCATCATAGGTCTTGTAGCCTTTTTCAACTTTTACACCAGCGTCAATGATAGGAACAAGATGGATATGCTGATCCTTCATGTCCTTTACAAAACCATCGAAGTCAGGGAAATCTTCTGGACTGGTTGTAAAATCTTTGTAGTGATCCATATAGTCGATATCCATGTAAAGCATATCAATTGGTACATTTTTCTCTTTGAATTTTGCTACTACATTTCTGAAATCTTCTTCTGTCTTGTATCCCCAGCGGCTCTGTCCAAAACCAAAAGCAAATTTTGGTGGGATATAACTACGTCCGATTGATGAGCGGAACTGTTTTACAATATCTAAGAGACTCTCACCCTCAATGTAGTATACATTCAGGTTGGCTTCCTCACAACTAACTACCAATTCATCCTGACGAGTATATCCAATATCAAAAGTTAGAGTTGAAGGATAGTCAAAAAACAGACCAAACTGTTTATCAGTACCTGATACAACTATGAAGTTGTGTGCTGCATAGAGAGAATTTTTTCCCTCTAAATGTATAGGATCATCTGTAGCGTTACAAATATATTTCCAACCACGTTTGTTGATTCCTCGAACAGTTTCACCTAAACCGTAAACGATATCATCTGAATCCATTGTTAGTTTCCACGAAAATCCATTGTCAAGGTTTGTTGTTCCAACTGGAATATTTCCATTACTTACTGGAACATCAATGACAACTGCCTCTGTGTTAAATGGTTTTCCAAATACATATAATTGCATATTGCGACCTCCCCTAAAAAAACAAATTATCGATTCCTTATACATAACATAATAGTACATCATTATTGCTTAATCTAATAATATAGCGTAAAATTATAACATAATATTGACTTTAGTTTTTAGGTTTGTGAAAAAGGAAAAATAAATGAGGCGAAATGAGAAATCTTTAATGGAAGCCGTGCGACATGGGACACCGAAGGAACCGTTAGTGGTTATGCACTTTTCTTCAGATCCTGATTCGGACATTTTTGATGGTGAGATTTTTTCCATGGACAGGCACTGGCACTATCATATGGAGATATTATATATTAGAAAGGGAACATATGAGTTTGAAGTTGATTTGCAGCAATACAAGGTAAAGGAGGGAGATTTTTGCTTTGTAAACAGTGAATCACTTCATACTCTTAATTCTAATGGTGATTATGAACATAGTGTGATTATTTTTGATCCCAAAATTCTTGATTATTCTTTTTCTGATTTGATGCAGGAGCAGTTTATAGGACCAATGCTAGGTGGAATAATAGGGTTTCCAGCAATCATAGATGATAAAATGAGCATTTATCCAAAATTAAGAGAAATTTTTCAAAAAATATGTGATAATTATAGTAATGGAAGTTCGACTGATTATATGCGCGTTAAGCTTTTGATTAGCGAATTTATTTTGGAATTATATGAAAATGATCTTATGTTGCAGTCTGTTATCTCTACCAATCGAATTGAGAATGAGAAGATTAAACGATATAAAAAAGTAATTTCCTATATTAAAGATAATTATCAGGAACGAATTACGCTAGATGATTTAGCGGAAGTGGCTGGTTGTAATTCATCGTATTTGTGTAGATTTTTCAAAAATATCTGTGGGGAATCACCGATACAACAGTTGATAAACTATAGAATTGAAAAAAGCTGTGGAATGCTGCTGAATACAGATGACAGCATTTTAGAAATAGCAATGAGTTGTGGATTTGACAATGTGAGCTATTTTATCAGGCAATTTAAAAGGGAAAAGGGTGTTACACCTGGACAATTTCGAAAAGAATCATAAATTGGGAGGCAGAAAGTGGTATACAATAATATTTTAGAAGCGGTTGGGCATACGCCTATTATTAAATTAAATAGAATGGTTGATAAGGATAGTGCAGATATTTTTGTCAAATTTGAAGGCTTGAATGTGGGTGGTTCTATAAAGACGAGAACAGCACTTAATATGATTGAAGCGGCTGAAAAACAAGGGTTGATAAAAGAGGATACGATAATTGTTGAGCCCACCAGTGGAAACCAGGGAATTGGTCTTGCTTTGGTTGGAGCAGTAAAAGGATATAGAACGATTATCATTATGCCGGATTCGGTTAGTGAGGAGCGCAGAAAGCTTGTGAGACATTATGGGGCAGAGGTGAAATTGATACATGATGCAGGAGATATTGGTGCTTGTATTGATGAGTGTCTTCAAACTGCACTTAGAATGCAGGAAAAGAATCCTAAGGTTTTTGTTCCACAGCAGTTTGCAAATGAAAATAATACTTTGGCGCACAAAAATCATACGGCGCTTGAGATAATGGAGCAGGTAGCTGGACCAATAGATGGTTTTTGTTCTGGAATCGGAACAGGTGGAACTATTACTGGAATAGGTGAGGTATTAAGAGCGCAAAATCCTAATATAGAAATATGGGCTGTTGAGCCGGAAAACGCAGCAATTCTTGCAGGAGGTACAATAGGAACTCATCTTCAAATGGGAATAGGAGATGGAATCATTCCTGATATTTTAAACCAGTCGGTATATGATGAAGTATATATAATAACTGATGATGAGGCACTTAATACTTCTAAGAGACTTGCAAAAGAAGAAGGATTAATGTGTGGTATTTCAAGTGGTACGAATGTTGCCGCTGCATTAAAATTAGCAAAAAAATTAGGACCGGGAAAAACAGTTGTTACAGTACTTCCTGATACAGCTGAGAGATATTTTTCTACACCGCTTTTTGAAGAGTAGGTCTAGAAGATAAAGGGGGTATCTATGAATATAGCAGTTTTAATTGGCGAGATAGCTTTTGTAAGTAAGAATAAGTTTATAGAAGGAATAATGGAAGCAAGTAAGGTGAATGGGGCAAATCTTGTTTTATATACTTGTGAAGGTGTTTTATATGAGGAATTATCTGAATATATTGCAGGTGAGTACAATATTTTTAGCTTGATCAATTTATCAGAATATGATGGAATAATTGTTGATTTAGACAGTATTAGAAATTATAGTACAGCTGAACTTGTTCGAAATAAAATAATGGAATCAGGAATTCCTTGCGTATCGTTTAATGAGGAAATCGGAGATTCTAATGTGATTAGTTTTGATAATCAGTCAGGATTTAGAGTATTGTTGGAGCACTTAATCAAAGAGCATCAACTTACAGATATTGTTTATCTTGATGGTCAAAAGGGAAATCGTGACGCAATAGAGCGAAAAGAATTGTTCCTTGAGATTGCAAGAGAAAATCATTTATTAGATATAGAGAACAATATATATGAAGGAAAATTCGATTATGAAAGCGGTAGCCGTTTGATTAGAGAATTTGTTGCGGAAAAACGACCATGGCCACAGGCTTTTGTTGCGGCAAATGATAATATGGCAATAGGAATAATAAGTGAATTGAAAAGACTAGGAGTTCGAGTTCCTGAACAGGTTATAGTGACGGGATATGATAATACTGAAACCGCGGAGTTTATTATTCCAAGGCTTACAACAGTAGATAAAGCGGAGTTTGAAGCAGGATTATTGTCTTTTGAGTTACTTATGCAAAAGATAAAGGATTCGGCGTGTTTGAAAAATTATACTGTAAACAGTAAAGCTATTATTGCGGAGTCTTGTGGATGCAAATCAAGACATAAGCATGATTTATATAATGATCAGAGTGTTGAAATGAGGTTAAATATGGAATCCAGCCTTGACTTATTGAAAGGAATCCAGATAGAATTGACCAATGTGGACAATATGGATGGCTTTGAACAGGTTATGAAAAAATATATTGCCAGAATGGGAATGGAATTTTTCTATTTTTGTCAAGGTGGTAGTAGAGCTTCTTACTACGGAGATCTTGAGAGGTTGGCAAGTGGAAAAGATATTGGCAGAAATGAAAGTGAATTTCAGGAAACATCATGGTGTCCAATAGCATATGAAGATGGAGAATGGACTAGCTATGGCAGTTTTCCAACCAAAAAATTATTTCCAACTAATAGTAAATATAAAAAGAAAGAAAGTTTTTATATTGTAATGCCAGTTCATCAGGGTAAGAACTGTATCGGTTATAGTATAATTGGAAATTACAAATACAATCTTTCTGCAAGAGTGCTTCAGCATTTAATTTTAAGTATTGATAATGCTATTGGAAATATCTGGTATAAAGATATTATGAATACAATGCTAGCAAAAATTAATAGAATGTGGCAGTATGATGAGTTGACTGGTTTATACAACAGATCCGGAATGAGAGTAAAAGCGGAAGAGCTTATAGCTGAGGCAAAGCAGAAGGATGAAGGAATCGCAGTTATTTTCTTCGATTTGGATGGTTTGAAGATAATAAATGATACACAAGGTCATGATGCCGGAGATGCCTATATTAAGTTTATGGCAGAGCAGTTATTACAGGGAAAACAGGGATCCGATGTTGTGGTGCGTTATGGAGGAGATGAGTACATAGTTCTTTCTGTTCAAAAAGATGATGAAACAAGCTTAACCAGAATGAATAAATATTTGTCAAATGTACGAGAGCCAATTAAGACTAGCGCGGGAGTTTATTTTGGAAAGATATCAAAGGTTGATGACTTAAGAGAATTAATTGAGAATGCAGATTCAATTATGTATATGAATAAAAAGAAGAGAAAAGAGCAAAAAACTTGATTTAATTTTTATTTGTTGTAATATAATATAGTAACAAAAAATAATGCGTGGTAAAAGGAGTATAGGAATGACATATGAAGAAGTGGTAGCATCTATTAAGAAATCTTATAAAGATGCAGATGCCAAGGATTTAAAAGGACACATTGCAATTCAGATTAATGTTACTGGCGAGGGTGGAGGAGCATTGTACATCGAGGTGAATGACGGAAAGATTGATGTTCAGCCATATGAGTATTTTGATAGAAATGCTATTATTTACACACCTGCAGATGCAATCATTGATATTGCTTCAGGTAAGCTCGATATTGAGAGTGCTTACAACGAGAAGAAGATTTACATCGAGGGAGAGGTAAATGCTGCGTTATTATTAAAAGACATCAAATTCAAGAAGCCAGCTGCAAAGAAAACAACTGCAACTAAAAAGGCGGCTACAGCTAAAAAGACAACTACAGCAAAGAAGACTACTACGGCTAAAAAGGCTACTACAACAAAGAAGGCTACTACAGCTAAAAAAGATGAGACAACAAAAAAAGCTGAAGCTGAAGTAAAAGCTACAGCAACAGTAGCAAAGACAGTAGCTACAGTGGCAAAAGAAGCTACTACAGCTAAAAAAACAACTAAAAAATAGTCTGATACAGGGTAATTCCATGAAAAAAGAAATAGTAGATAGTGCAATATTAAAACAGGCATTGTTAAAAAAGGATAATTCTGTTGCTGAGATAGTTCAGATGGCTTGTTCGTTTGATTGTTCAATATACTTTCAGGCAAAAAACAAAAAAGTTAATGCAAAAAGTATAATGGGAATGATGGCTGTAATAGGTACGTCTGAAGATGAGTTTGAATTTATCGCTGATGGTAGTGATGAAGAAAAAGCAATGGAGCTGTTGATGAACTACATAGACAAAAAATAATATTTCAGGGAATGAGGTTCTCCCTTAGTTTTATACTAGAACCGCTTATAAGCTGATGACTTCTGTGTTTTACACAGATAGTCTCGGCTTTTTTTGTTTTAGAAATCAAAGGAGATACAAATGTTATTAAGTATAGCGCTTATTTTGCTAGTGGGAATGTCCCTAGGATGGATATTTTCAAAAATAGAAATGCCCAGTCTAATAGGAATGATAATTACTGGTATAGTATTGGGGCCATTCGTTCTCAATATTATTGATGAGTCAATACTTACAATTTCACCGGATTTAAGAAAAATAGCATTGATTATTATACTTACCAGAGCTGGGCTTAGTCTTGATATGGAAGGGTTGAAAAGAATAGGAAGACCGGCAGTTTTGATGTGTTTTTTGCCAGCAACTTTTGAATTATTTGGAATGGTGTTGTTTGGTCCGAAGCTGCTTGGAATAAGTATTCTTGAAGCTGCGATTGTTGGTTCAGTACTTGCTGCAGTATCGCCAGCAGTAGTTGTACCAAGAATGGTAAGATTAATGGAAGAAAAGTATGGTACGGATAAATCAATTCCACAACTTATCTTGGCAGGTGCTTCAGTGGATGATGTTTATGTGATTGTACAATTTACTACTTTTTTAGGAATGAAAAAGGGACAGGGAGTATCAGTTATTGAATTTGTGAATATTCCAGTTTCAATTGTTTTAGGAATTATTATAGGCCTTGTTTTAGGTAAAATATTGACTGTTTTTTTCAAGAAAAAACATATGAGAGATACGAGTAAGGTGATTGTAATATTAAGTATTTCTCTTTTATTGGTTGTGGCTGAAGAGGAGCTTAGAACACCAATTACTTTTGCAGCTCTTATCGCAATAATGTTACTAGGAGTAGGAATTAAGCGTTTTTATCCAAAACTGGCAACTAGATTGTCTGCTAAATACAATAAGTTGTGGGTTGGAGCTGAAGTTATTCTATTTGTACTGGTAGGAGCAACGGTAAATATTGGATATATTGGAAAGGTAGGAGTGAAGGCACTTCTAGTGATTTTTGGAGCGGTTGTTTTTAGAATGATTGGAGTATTCGTGTGTTTACTTGGAACTAATCTTAATAAAAAAGAGAGGTTGTTTTCAATGATGGCCTATACGCCAAAAGCGACAGTGCAGGCAGCAATTGGAGGAATTCCGCTTAGTATGGGATTGGCATGTGGTGAGCTTACACTTACTATTTCAGTTTTGGCAATTATAATTACTGCGCCACTGGGGGCATTTGCAATAGATATTAGTTACAGAAAATTATTAGAAAAAAAGGAATCAGGTGTATAGACTTGATTCCTTTTTGGTAACTATTTGTTCATTTTTTCAGATAGAAATGCAACCCATTCTTTTCTTTTCATAACAGAACATTTCTTTTTACAAATTTTTCCATCTTTATCAGTATAAGTAACTTTGATACCAGTAGGTATTATTGGAATAATGCCACCAACATTACAAGTCTTTAAGTCTGTTATTGAGCTGTAAGGAATGCTAAAACTGTCTATTCCTGCTAGTCCGCCAATAAAAACAAGGTTAGAATTAGTGAAGTAATAGTTTCCGCGGACCTGTGAAAGAAATGACCATAAATCACCTTTGGTGTTCTCTACGATAAAGTCATCTGCAGCGATTAATTCAGCCTCTTTAAGAGATGCTTCGATTTCGATTTTCTTTTTTTCTTTCAAATTCATAATTATACTCCTTGTTATGTAATAATTCTATACGATACTAACATAATAATTTTAGTAAACAATAGAGTATTTGTCCTAGAAAAATATATTATAAATGTATTATAAAAGTAATACAAAAGATTAGTTGGAGAAAAGAGGTATTATCGTCTTGTTTGTTTTTTGTTTTGTGGTGGTGGGGGAGTATAGAGTTTAGTTTTTATTAGATGTGGAGGGGGGAGGATTTTTTTTATACTTAATATTATAGTTCGTTAACGCTTGTATTAACGAATAATAATGATATAATATAATTGAGAATTTATTCAATGAGGCTATATATGAAAGATAATTGGGAAAAAATAAATGATTACTTAGCAGTTCTTCCATACTTTTGTGATGAATATATTTCAATTTCCTTAAAAGAAAAGATGAGTGTCGGAACAATAGCTGCTTATTTATACGAAATTTATACGTTTTTTACCTTTTTAATAGAACAAAATAAAGCAGATTCTCTGTCAGAAATTTCTATTGAAATCATTCAGAAGATTACTGCTGATGATATAAATAGCTATATATACTCATTTGGCAAAAAAACTAATGGAAATCCTAGGGCTTTAACTGCACTAAGACATTTCTTCAATTATATGTACATCACAGGAAAAATCCAATACAATGTGGCGCTAATGGCAAAAACACCTAAGAAACATGTTTCAGAAGAAAAAAAATCAAGTTTATCCATATCTCAAATGATTGATAAAGTCGAGACTGGTGATGGACTTAGTTCTACAGAGCTTATCTTTAGAGAGCGAACAAGCAACCGTGATATTTCAATTTTACGTCTGGTTATACTTTATGGTCTTCTGCCTGCAGAAATTAATTCGCTTAATCAAGATGATATCGACTTTGAAAATTCACAATTATTTTTACAGAAAAAGGTTCTTCATATTGACAATATCACCATACAATACCTTTATTCTTATATAAATGAAGAGAGAATTCCTCTTGTTTCATATGAACCGGCTCTTTTTATTGGTTCACGGTCATATAGAAACAGACTGGGGATTCGTACAATTGAAAAGCTGGTAAAAAAATACTGCAAAACCAGTTCCTCTCAGGTTAGCAAATTACACAAAAAACAATATCTGGAAATATGATATTTGTATATTGGCTTTTTTAAACTATTATGTTACAATCATTTTGTTAATATTAAATCAACATTTATATTAGGAGAATAATTATGAAAAATAATAAGGAAGAATTGGGAAAACTTCATAAAGAACGTTGTAAAGAATTGAAACTTGTTCGGGCTCAAATTGCAAAGGATTTAGGAATTGAATTAAATCAGACAGAATGCACATATGAAGGATATTGTAGTGGAACCTGTCCAAAGTGTAAGAGTGAAGAATTAAAATTAAACGCGGCAATACTTAAAAAGAAACTTGATGATTCTAATATTAAAGGACGTATTGCCGTAGCTGGATTTACTACTGTAGCAGCACTTTCTTTATCTGGCTGTACCAATAACAGACATGTTGGAGAACTGGCAGGAGATGTAGAATATGTTGGAGACACAGAGTCAGAAACAGAAGTTCCTGATACACAGCAATGGCAGACCAATGATCCTGATGATGATAACAACCTTCCAGATGATTACGAAGGAGATATTCAAATTGATCCAGATGTTCTCGAAGGGGAGGCTCAACCATTTCCAGAGGATGATGATTGATGAATGAAGAAATGATTCCAATTATTACAATAAACAGACATCGTATGATGACTGACGGAATAGGTGTAACCTCTCTTGTTGCCTTACCGGGGTGCCCTTTGTCCTGTCCATATTGCCTTAATCAGGACATTCTTTCTAAACCTGGTATTGTAAAATCTATTACAATTGATGAGTTAATTAAAAAGCTCTCCATCGACCATTGCTATTTTATATATACAGGCGGGGGCGTCACATTTGGAGGAGGAGAAGCTTTATTGCACAGTAAAGAGTTGTTGCTTTTTTCGCAAAAATGCCCTGATGAATGGAATATCAATATAGAAACTTCGTTGAATGTTCCATTCGAAAACTTAGAACCACTTGTGAATGAGCGATTTAATTTCATTATTGATATAAAAGCAATGCAAAGTGATATATATCAATCCTACACTCAAATGGATAATAGTCAGGTTCTTTCAAATCTAAAATACATATCAGAGAATCTGCCAGAGAATAATTATGTTGTAAAAGTACCACGAATTCCAAATTATAGTACAATAGAAGATGTAGAGAACTCTGTCAGACAACTCATTGAAATGGGTATTCCAAAAGAAAATATTGCAACATTTGATTATGTAATAAGAAATTCATAGACATTTGTCTATTCGTAGACCTTTGTCTATTTTTTATGCAAAGAGTATTTTTCTTGACAAAATTTTATAGTACGCATATAATCATACTAAATTGATAGGAATTGTATAAAACGAATGGAGTAATAGATTTTGTGCGAGATTTTCGGAGTTTCATCCAGAACAAAAGTTGAAATAAATGAATACCTAAAAACATTCTTTTCTCACAGCGATAAGCACCCTCATGGGTGGGGACTTGCCTGCATGGATGGAAATGAGACAAATATAGAAAAAGAACCCATAAAAGCGACTGACAGTAAATATCTACATTCACGTTTATCTGTGCCGATATGTGTAACCGCAGGATTTGCACATATTCGATATGCGACGATTGGTAATATTTTTTATTCAAACTGCCATCCTTTTGTAGAAAAAGACTCAAGCGGACGACGATGGACCATGATTCATAATGGAACCATATTTGAATATGAACCTATGAACAGCTATATTAAAAAGCAAAATGGTGACACAGATAGTGAACGAATTCTTTTGTACATAGTAGACCTTATTAATGATGCACTACAAAACAAAGGACAGGATTTATCTGCAGAAGAGAGATTTGAACTGGTTAATCAGTTAGTTATTGATTTATCAGTAGGTAATAAACTTAATTTGCTGCTTTTTGATGGCGAATATATGTATGTTCATTCCAACTACAAGGGAACAATACATTATTTACAAAAAGATGATGCTGTATACTTTTCTACGCAGCCACTTAGCAGAGAAAAATGGAAAGAGCTGCCTTCTAACCAGTTGCAGGTATATCGAGACGGTAAGCTGGTATATCAGGGAACGGTTCACAATAACGAATATGTTGATGATGCAGAAAAAGTGAAATATCTTTATCAGATTTTTTCTGAACTATAAAAAGGGGTCCATATGGATAAGAACATTGTTAAACAAAAATTGTATGAAAAATATATAGAGCCAACAAAGAAAAAGAGAAACAGCTTTATTGGTGTTGAAATAGAAATACCAATATTAAACCTTAACAAAAAAGAGGTTGATTTTGATATCATACATAAAATCACTGATCTTTTCATTGATGAATTCGGATTTGATGTAGTAGGGCAGGATGATGATGGAAATGCCTATTGTATGATTGAAAATCAGACTGGCGATATTGTTTCATATGATTGTTCTTATAATAATCTGGAATTTTCATTTGGAAAAGAGAAATGCATCCAGAATATAGAAAACAGGTTCAATACATATTACCGCTTTTTTCAGAAAAAATTTGTGAAATATAATTACACTCTTTCTGGTTTTGGAATTAACCCTTATCGAATTTACAACAATAATGTTCCAATTCCAAACGAAAGATACCGTATGTTGTTTCACCATCTTCACGCGTATAGCGAAAATGATTTTCCTATGCATTTTCATGATTATCCGGCTTACGGTACTTTTTCAAGTGCTTCCCAGGTTCAGCTTGATGTTTCATATGATGAACTGATACAGGTAATTCGAGTGTTTTCATTGTTAGAACCTATAAAATCACTCATTTTTGCCAATTCCGTGTTGCTTGATGAGCAGGAAGATCTTCTTTGTGCAAGGGACATGCTTTGGGAAAACAGCCCTCACGGAATAAATCCTCACAACATAGGAATGTTCGAAAAGATTCCGGAGACCATTGAAGAATTACAGGCATATATTGAATCAACTTCCATTTATTGTGTAGAAAGAGATGGAAAATATCTGAATTTTGAACCAATTAATATTCTGGAGTATTTTGAAAAGGAATCAATAATTGGAGAATATTTTGACGGCGAAAAATACTGTACTTTAGAGATTCACCCAAGGATTGAGGATCTTGATTTCCTTCGTACCTTTAAATTCGAAGATTTAACATACAGAGGAACCATTGAATTTAGAAGTGTGTGTTGCCAGCCAATCAAAGATGCCATGTCTGTAGCTGCATTTCATATTGGTTGCAAAGAGAATCTTCAAAAACTTGATGAGCTTTTGAAAAATGACAATATTATATATCATCACGGATATCATGCGACTGAACTTCGAAAATTATTTAATTATGATACTTTACCAATTTTTGTTGATGAGGATAAAGTCTACGAGTTGGCTAATACAGTATTGGAGCTTTCATGCGAAGGATTAAAGCGTCGTGGATATGGCGAAGAAAAATATTTAGAACCATTATTTTTGCGCGTAAAGGAAAGAAGCAATCCTGCAAAATACTTACTTTCGAAAATTAAAGATGGTATTCCAATTCAAAATATTGTCGCAGAATATGCCACTTTACGCGAAAAAGAAGTAAAGGAATAACAGGAGAAAAATTTATGCTCCATACAGATAACGAAACCGTAAAAAAATACATATTGGATGGAAACTTTGGTTTGGAAAGAGAAAACCTCAGGGTAACCGAAGACGGTAGATTGTCCCATTCCGCTGATTTATTTCAGGATGATCCTTGCGTAATGAGAGATTTCTGTGAGAATCAGGTTGAGATAAATACTGGCGTGTACTCATCAATTGAAGAAGCAATTGATGAATTGATAGTTCATTCTGCAAAGGTTCAAAAAACTTTGTCTGAACTTGAAAAAAGGGAATATCTTTGGCCTTTTTCCAATCCACCATACATTTTAAATGAAGCAGATATTCCAATTGCACAATTTTATGGGGATTCATCAGAAAAAACCGATTACAGAAATTATTTGGCAGACAGATATGGCAGATACAAGATGACATTCAGTGGAATTCATTTTAATTTTTCTTTTTCTGAGAAACTGTTACAAGCAGATTTTTTGCAGAGTGAAGAATCTGATTTTGAAACCTATAAAGAGAAACTATATATGACACTTGCTGAAAGGCTTTCTGCATATGGTTGGATATTAAACGCAATAACAGCCGCAAGTCCTCTCATGGACAAATCTTTTGTAGAAAAGGGTTGTTTTGGAAACGAATTCTTTTGTGGAATGGGTTCTGTCAGATGCTCAGAGTTGGGTTACTGGAATTTCTTCGCACCTGTTTTTAATTATAAAAGTGCAACAGATTATGTAGAAGGAATTCAAAACTATGTAGATAAAGAATGGATTAAATATCCTTCTGAACTATATTACCCTGTTCGCTTAAAACCAAAGGGTGATAATATGCTTGAGAACTTCAACAAAAACGGCATAAGTCATATTGAACTTCGAATGTTTGATTTAAATCCACTATGTGATGAGTTGGTTGATGCCAGAGATTTGCATTTTGCACACCTGCTTATCATTTGGCTAATGTCGGATAATTATCCTTCTCAAAGTGAGAATAACCAGGTACAAACGGTTCAAAATTTCAAAAATGCTGCACGATATGATTTAAAAACCGTAAATATTATGTTTTCAAATGGAAAAGTACTTTCCGTCGTTGATGCTGCACTTGCACTGATTAGCAATATGAAAGAGTTCTATAGTGATTATCCTGAATGGATAATGGAAATATTGGAATATCAGGAAAATAAATTTATTATGCCTGATGAACGATATGCCTGGAAAATAAGAAATCAATACAGAGATAATTTTGTTCAAAAGGGTATTGAACTGGCAAAACAGCTTCAACAAAAGGAGATTGACAACAAATGCTAAAGTGATATAATCGTTTTTAAACTTATAGTTTGGAAACAAACCATAAATATATGCTTCTTAGTTGAAGCATATATTTTTTACCCAAGCGCTAGCACTCACTTAGACAGACTGCTAACAATCAGAAAGGAGAATTGATGGAATGTCAGAAAATACAGAGAAAATTGATATTATAAAATTATCAAATGAATTGACCTATCAAAGATTTTTGTTTAACAGAGAATATCGAAAAGATATTTTTATGAAAATGAGTATTCCTGAATACATTGCCTTGCAATATATTTCCATGGAAGAGACAGCAAATATTTATTCTGGGCGAACATATTTAAAAGATTTAGCAGACAAGCTTCAAATGAGTATACGTCAGATTTCTAAAATAGTTGAGAAGCTTAGAGATGGTGGATTTGTGCTGTGGTCACATGATGGTAATGGAAGTGAAGGTACCTATGTCACAATCACTGAAAATGGTCGAAAACTACTAACAAGTCAGGAAGAAATTCTCAGAAAATATTACGGCAACGTCTTTGAACAATTTGGAAAAGACAACCTTATTCAGCTTCTACAGCTTATGAAACAATTGGAAACAATCATGAGCAGTGAATTAGAAAGAATAGAGGGGGATACAAATGATGATAAAACAGATGAATGATTATGTCACAGAATTAGAAACTATTTGTAGAAATAACGACAATATTGCCCCTCGCTTATATGATGAATATGGAGTAAATCAAGGGCTTAGAGATGAAAATGGTAAAGGAGTTCTAACCGGACTTACTAATATTTCAAAAATAGTTTCTTCAAAGATTATAGACAATAAAAAGGTTCCATGTGACGGAGAATTATGGTATAGAGGCTACAGAGTTGAGGATTTGATTCAAAGCCTGGGAGAGAACGAATTTGGCTTTGAAAAAATTGCATATCTTCTTCTGATTGGAAATCTTCCTAATCAAGAGCAGGAGCGTCAGTTCAAGAAAATTATTGGAGAATGCAGAACGCTTCCAACTAATTTTACACGCGATGTGATCATGAAAGCGCCTTCAGAAGATGTGATGAACTCCATGACAAGAAGTATTCTTACGCTTGCATCATATGACAAAAAGGCTAAAATGCCTGGTATTAGCAATTCACTTCGACAGTGTATCCAGCCTAATTAGTGAATTTCCTCTACTGGCCGTATACGGATACAATGCTTATAATCATTATGAAAAGAATGACAGTATGTACATTCATCATCCTGACAAACAGCTTTCTACAGCTGAAAATCTTCTTTTGATGATGAGACCAGACCAAAAATATACGCTTACCGAAGCTAAGGTTTTGGATACTGCACTTATTTTACACATGGAGCATGGTGGAGGCAACAATTCTACCTTTACGACGAGAGTGGTTACTTCATCCGGCTCAGATACATATTCAACAATGGCTGCAGCAATGTGTTCTCTGAAAGGGCCAAAACATGGCGGTGCCAATATCAAGGTCATGGAAATGATGGATGATATTCGTGAACATGTAAAGGATTATTCTGACCAGGATGAAATAGAAGCATATTTAAGAAAAATAGTTGATAAAGAAGCTTTTGACCACAAGGGATTAATATATGGTATGGGACACGCTGTTTACTCCATATCAGATCCACGTGAGAGAGTATTTAAAAGCTATGTAAAACAACTTGCCCAGGAAAAACAAAGACAAAATGATTTAATGCTATACGAAAATATTGAGGCACTTGCACCAAAAGTCATTGCTGAAAAACGACATATCTTCAAAGGGGTGAGCCCAAATGTGGATTTTTACAGTGGTTTTGTCTATGATATGCTTGGTATCCCAGTTGAACTGTACACAGCAATGTTCGCTATCGCCAGAGTAGTTGGCTGGAGTTCCCATAGAATTGAAGAAATGATTTGTGCTGATAAAATCATCAGACCTGCATATATGAGTGTTATGGAAGAAAAAAGTATTATGTAGTATACTCTCTATATTGAGTATAGCTTGGAGTTAAAAGAGGATATTTATGGATAATATATTAAGTGTAATTATGGTCACTTTTTTTGCAGGAATGGGTGCTGGACTTGGAACCGGCTTTGCGGGAATGAGTGCCGCTGCAGTAATCAGCCCAATGCTGATTACTTTCCTCGGAATAGAACCATATACTGCAGTCGGAATTGCACTTTCATCAGATGTTCTTGCCAGTGCAGTTTCTGCTTATACCTACAAAAAGCACGACAATCTCGACGTAAAACATGGTTCTCTTATGATGGTGATGGTATTATTGTTCACCATTGTGGGAAGCTACGTTTCAAGCATGGTTCCAGGAAGAACTATGGGCAATTTCTCTACAGTAATGACGCTACTACTGGGTGTTAAATTTATCTTAAAACCGGTCATGACAACCAAACAAGATATGGAGTCTATAAATGCTAAAAAGCAAATTATTGGCTCTCTTGTCAGCGGTTCAATAGTAGGCTTTATATGTGGCTTTGTAGGTGCCGGTGGTGGAATGATGATGCTCCTTATTCTGACCAGCGTACTGGGATACGAGCTAAAAACCGCTGTCGGCACAAGCGTATTCATTATGACTTTTACAGCATTTACCGGTGCAGTTTCCCATTTTTCTTTTGGTGAATTGCCTAATATGCTTATTATGGCACTATGTATTGTTTTTACGTTCATCTGGGCACGAATTGCAGCAATTTTTGCAAATAAAGCGAAACCTGAAACGCTCAACCGTGTCGTTGGAATAGTACTGACTGTGCTTGGTGTGGTTATCTTGATTTTTCGCTAAAATTACAGGAATGCGCAGATGAAAATGTCATCAAAGCTAACGTGCATTCCGCAGCAAGAACGCTAAGGCATTCTTGAATCTTACAAATTAGAAAGAGAGTATTTTATGGAAGAACTATACAATATCATTGAAGAAAAAATTAAATCATCCGGCTATCCAAGAGAAATCAACGGGAGAGCTGTTTATAATGACATATGTGACCAAATTGACGGTAAAGAAAATGGCACATATATCCTTCTCTCAAAGTTTGAAGAAGATGTTGTATTCGAATATCATATAACAATCATGGATAAAGATTTCAATTTAGGAATACTAACTATGCGTACTCCGGAAGGTGAATTTAGTACAAACTTTGATGAATAATGCATTCTTGTATTCAAAGACTATTACTTTTTGGGGTAATAGTCTTTTCATTTATTGTTTTCCAGGTATAGTCCATATGCATTCATGCAAATAATAAGTTAAGATTATTGGTTTTATAACATTTTCAATTATGATCTTGCAATGAAATTCTACCTGATTCGAAAAGCTTCGCCTTACCCAGTATGAATCTATCTTGTAACTATTTCCATTAATTCCTACATATAGAGGCTTTATCTGTCCATCATCGTTAAACGATGCAATTACAGGAACAATCTCTACCCGCAGATAATCGTGGGAATTCTGAGAAAGTATTTGACTCACAATGACTCACTCCTTACTATAATGAATATATTATTATCACACCCTATGAAGTAAAATTTTCATCTCAGTTGGGGAGACTCCCACTTCTATAAGTGGTGAGATGAAACATATTCGTCTCAGTGGAGGGTACAATCCCCCAACTGAGATAAAAGCCTCTGGCGGATTGCAGGAATGCGCAAAGGAAGATGTCAGCAAAGCTGACGCGCATTCCGCAGCAAGAACGCTAGAGCGTTCTTGAAAAAAGTAATTGCAAAATCTTGCAAAAATATTTCTGTTTGATATAATTGTACTCGAACATATGTTTGATTCCAACTACAAGATGTGGTATACCAAAACTTGGCAAATAACAACCGCAAATATTGGGCAAAATAATAGAACTATTAGAAATCAGGAGGCTTAGCGATGTCAGAAAAATCATATATTGCAATCGATTTAAAATCATTTTATGCCTCTGTTGAATGTATAGAAAGAGGTCTTGATCCGCTGACCACAAATCTGGTTGTAGCAGATGCCAGCAGAACTGATAAAACCATTTGTCTTGCTGTATCACCTGCACTAAAAAGCTTTGGCATAGGTGGACGTCCACGTTTATTCGAAGTAGTACAGAAGGTCAAAGAGATAAACTTCGAACGTAAAAATAATGCACCTAGAAGACACTTTACTGGTTCTTCCTATAACGCGTTAGAACTGGCAAAGTCCCCTGAATTAGAAGCATCTTACATTGCCGCGGCGCCAAGAATGGCCTGCTACATTGAATACAGCACTAGAATCTATGATATTTATTTAAAATATATAGCCCCTGAAGATATGCATGTGTATTCCATTGATGAAGTATTTATCGATGCAACAAGTTATCTCAACACCTACAAAATGACTGCCCATGAACTTGCACTTACAATGATTCGAGATGTATTTCATGAAACTGGTGTAACTGCAACAGCAGGGATTGGTACAAACATGTATCTATGTAAAGTTGCCATGGATATCGTTGCCAAAAAAATGCCTGCTGACGAAGATGGCGTTCGAATAGCACAACTAGATGAGATGTCTTATAGAAAGCAGCTGTGGAATCATGTTCCCCTTACTGATTTTTGGCGAGTCGGTTATGGATATGCTAAAAAGCTGATGCAAAACGGCTTATATACCATGGGGGATATAGCCAGATGTTCTATAGGAAAGCCAAATGAGTTTTACAATGAAGATTTGTTATATAAGCTTTTCGGAGTAAATGCAGAGCTTCTGATTGACCATGCCTGGGGATGGGAACCCACCACAATTGAAGCTATAAAATCATACAAGCCCAAAGTTAACAGCCTCAGTTCTGGTCAGGTTCTTCCATACGCATATACCGCAGAAAATGCCAAGCTCATAGTAAAAGAAATGACTGATTTATTAGTCCTTGATATGGTCGATAAAAAGCTTGTCACAGATCAAATGGTTCTTACCATTGGCTATGACATTGAAAATATGACCAATCCACAAATTCGAAACAAGTATCATGGCGAAATAACATCAGATCATTATGGACGAAAAGTTCCAAAACATGCACATGGTACTACAAATTTATCATCCCATACTTCATCTACGAAACTTATAATGAAAGCAGTAGAAGAGCTTTTTGATAGAATTATCAATTGGAATTTGCTTGTACGAAGAATAAATGTTACCGCTTCAAACGTAATTCCTGAAAATAAAGCCATCCAAAATCACTCCTGCGAGCAGCTTGATTTATTTACGGACTATTCTACTTTGGAAAAAGAGAGAGAACAGGAAAAACTGGAATTAGAGAAAGAGAAGAAAATACAGCATGCCGTCTTAGATATACAGAAAAAATTTGGAAAAAATGCAGTTCTAAAAGGCATGAATTTTGAAGAGGGCGCAATGACCAGAGAAAGAAATGGACAGATTGGAGGACACAAGGCATGAGTGAATACTACAAAGATATACACAAATATGATGATATTATCAATCTGCCTCACCATCAATCGCCTCAAAGAGCACACATGTCGCTCTATAATCGAGCAGCACAATTTGCCCCTTTTGCAGCACTTACAGGTCATGAAGAGGCAATTGAAGAGACAGCAAGGATCACTGATGAAAAGAAAATTCTAGATGAAACAGCCCTTGAAAAAATAAACGAAATTCTTTTGAAACTTTCAAAACATTTGCACGAGAAAAAGAATGTTTCAATCACATACTTTAAACCAGATATTGTAAAAAGTGGCGGAGCATACCTTACTGATATTGGATATATTAAAAAGATAGACGAACAACAAAAAGTAATCACCATGAACAGCGGAATAAAAATATCAATGGAACAAATTATTGATATTCAAATCGAAGAAGAAAAATCATAAAACATAACTACAGTAATTTAATGGAGAATTTTATGAAGAAATTTAGTGGCATTATTGCTCTGTTTTTACTATGTATCAGTGTAGGGTGTTCAAGCGATACCAGCACATCATCTGATAAAACAATACCAAATGAATCAACGACATTTTGCTTTGATGAAATTCCTGAATACAGTGGAAATCCTGTATTTGAAGTGAACTCTAACAATCCATTTTTTACACAGAATGAACTAACAACATCTTCATATGAACAATATAATGATCTTGATAATTTAGGACGGGTAACTGGCGCAATGGCATGTCTTAGCAAAGAAACCATGCCGGCAGACGGTGAAAAACGAGGTGAAATTGGACAAATAAAGCCTAGTGGATGGGTTACGCAAAAGTACGACTGTATAAATGGCATGTACATATACAATAGATGTCACTTAATCGCGTGGTGCCTCGGAGCAGAAAACAGCAACGAGAAAAATCTATGCACAGGAACGAGATACATGAATGTAGATGGAATGCTTCCCTATGAAGAAATGACTGCAACCTATTTAAAAAATAACCCTCAAAATCATGTATTGTACAGGGTTACTCCGATATACGCAAACTCAACTGATTTAGTTTGTAGTGGTGTCCTTATGGAAGCTATAAGTTGTGAAGACGAGGGCGCAGGAATTAAGTTTTGTGTATACTGCTACAATGTTCAGCCTGGGATTACAATTAATTATCAAACGGGCGAGAATTCATATAACGGAATTTTCCTGGATAAAACAGCTTCTTCGGTGATTTATACAGAAGAAACTACAGATAATTCATCGGTGAACTCGAATTCCACAGAAAAAAACTATATATTAAATGAAAACACTAAGAAGTTTCACAAACCAAATTGCCCAAATGTAAAAAAGATAAGTTCAAAGAATAAACAAGAGTATACAGGAAGTTCAAGTACACTTATAGAGCAAGGATATGAAAGTGCTAAATGTTGTAATCCATAGAAGAAATATGTCGTTTCGCTAAAGTCAGGTTTAACGAATAGTTTATTTTTTGTGCTCCCTAAACCGTGCTTTTCCTCCTGAATTATAAATAAATTTACTAATTCCAGTTTAAAATTAATTGACTTGTTCTGTGGGCATCACACCCACATATTGTTTTTGCATCCTCTGGCACCAATTCCCAGAAGTTTTTGGAAATCTGATTACATAAATAAGTTGTTCTATTCTTCTCTAGAAGAACATTATTTTCAATGGCTGCATTAATCAAATCCTTTTCCATTTCCATAATTTTTTTACTTTCAACCAAAAGAAATTGTTCTGGATGAGCCACCACATCAAAGAATCCACTTTCTATTCCCTTAATTTGAGTATATAACATCCATTCGGTATAATCTTGTGGCTCAAAATATTCTTTAAAGCTATACTGTCTTGGAGCAACTTCAAAATGATGTTGGCCTAGCATTAAAAATTCGATGTCCTTATTATTTTTTAATTCCTCATAATAATCTTTGTAACTCTCCAGATACTCAATTTCTAGACCTATTTTGACCTCGATAATACCTCTGTATTCGTTTTTCAGCTCTTTCAGGGTAGAAATATACTCTACCAACTGTGAAAAAAGCATACGACCAGTAAATGGATTGTTTGGAAAGGGTGCGTGGTCTGTAAATATAATACTTTTTGCTTTTAACCGCATTGCGCTTTCAATATATGCCCTTTCTGGTTCATTACTAGCATGACCGCATCGCCATGTGTGAACGTGGAAAATATAATCTAACATGGCTTCACACCTCTATTACTACCAATTATATCTACAAATGATTATATATTCTCTTTTATGAAATTAATGGATAAGTTTCTTGCTTTTACACAATCTTCTCCTTCGTATCCGTGACCAGCTTTTGGAATAACTACAAGTGAAGCATTCGCATATCTTTGCTGAGCATTCTCTGAATAACTAAGCGGAACTATTTCGTCCGCATCTCCATGAGTTAAGAAAACTGGTCCGCTATACTTATCCATTAATTCATTGATATCTATATCTTTTGCTACTTTATTAAAGTCCGGACTAATAGGTATTCCAAAACAGGTATTCTCATTTGTTTTATATCGTTCCTTTGATTGTTCCGGAATTACAAACGCAGGATACCATAAAATTAATCCTTTTATTTTACATGGAATCTGTGCTGCAACATAGGCAGATTCAAACCCACCCTGGCTTTCACCTAATAAAAATAGATTATCTGTATCCACGAAATCCAAATTTGACGCATATTCGATAACAGTTAGCAAATCGCATGCCTCGGTAATGGGAGTCATTTCTGTTAATGTTCCATCAGATAATGTATTATATCCCCCTCCACAGAAATCAAAAAATATGGCAACAATTCCTTCATTTACATACCCCTCACCGTGATGCTCTAAATCCGTGTAGCAACTGTTAAATCCATGAGAAATAATAACTGTAGGGTATTTTTTCCCATCTAATTGTGGCGCAAAAATTTTTCCTACGATTTTCTTTCCATCCAGATTTTTAATTGCAAATTTATCTTCAAACAATTTCCTATCTCCTACTCAATAATCATTCCTCATCCGGCGCCTGCCCATCATGGGCCAACCATTTACACTCAGTCAATTCCATATTTGTAAATGTAGCTTTGAATGAAGAATCTTCCGGACTGCATGCATATATTCCAAACTGTATTTCATCAATTGCCTTATAGACATGACAAATTCTCATCTGCTTAAACTTTATCCCATCTTGGGAACACTCAATGCAAAAATCATCTTCACGCCTACTTAATCTGTACCACATGGATTTTATACCTGCATCTATTTCAGTTGTCGCCCAATCTGAAAAACCATTATTTGTGACAACACTTCCTAAATGCTGAAATTCATCATTTTCATATTCAATTGAACCTTTGAGCCAGTTTTCGCTATCAAGATACATTACCACGCCACATTGATCAAAGCGCCACTTACTTTCAAATTCAGTTTTTACTACAAAGGAAAAATATTTCTCCGATGTCTTAATTTGCAAAACAGGAGCATTATCATTTCTAAAATGATAATAGGTTCTCTGCCACAAATCGGTGTGAGGTGTAGTAATTATTTCAATTCTATCCTCTTCAATTTTGAAATCTTTAGGTTCTCTTGTCCAAGTCCATTCATTCTTATTAATTTTCATAAAAACCACCTTTCCCCAACTTTAATCTATAAAATATTACTTGCCATTAATTATACATTTTTTTGAACCATGCGTAAATTTGTTCAATGCATATTATTCTAGAAAATGTTCAAAATAAATAAAAATCATTTATGGAGGATATTTTAATGACTGACAATACTATTTTACCTCGTGCTGCAATGGATGAAATTCCAACCCCAAAAGAAAATGCACTTTCTATTACTGGTCTTGTTAAAAAACGAGGAAAAGTATGTGGATATCAGCTATCTGATAATAGAATTATAAGTCGCGAAGAAGGCGTAGACATGGCAAAAGCCGGAGAAATCAAAGGTGTTGGAATTGCTCATAAAAAAGATACTGTGTATCTAAAATCAATTCCAGATGGTTCAGAATCTAATAATTTATCTTCTCTTCCAACTGTAAAACCTTAGTGGTAAAAAGCAAAAGATTCCATTTTAGCTCGTGGGTACTTATAAGCGGATTGCAGGAATGCGCAAAGGAAGATGTCAGCAAAGCTGACGCGCATTCCGCAGCAAGAACGCTAGAGCGTTCTTGAATTATAAATTAACATGGTTTTGAAGCCCCACAAGCACAAGTTCCTACATATGATGCATTTTCCCTGCCACATTTCTTGCACTTCCAACTCCTTTTATCATGCAAAACAGCATCTTGTAATTCTGAGATAGTATTATTCATTTCATATATCTGTTTTTCCATCTTATACATATGCGAAAAAACATCACTAGCCAAAAAAAATACCGATGAAAATACAGCAGAAATAAGCACACCACAAATCATAATAAAAAATGTCAAGCCCCAATCCCTCTCTCCAGTCAACTCATAAACTCCAATATGAACTGCAACAAAGAACGAAACGATAATACCTAAAATCGAAATAATTGTTCCCAACAAGATACAATTTGTGCCCATATTCTTTTTCATAACAAAATTCTGTTTCATAACCAATTTCTCCCTCATCTCTATTGTTTATTCAATAGCCAAACGTAAAGAGTATAGCATAACTAATTTGGATTGAAAAGAAATATAATTTATTGCCGACTTCCAAATGTATAAGTTTATATATACTTATACTAAAAAAGGCCAAATGCCCCTATTGAACATAGTTCAAATAAGAAATTGACCTTTTTACAGTATGCAATTAAATGCTTTTATCTACTTTCCAATATATACAACACCTGCATCAAGAACATCTTCACTAAATTGATATGAGCCTCCGCAACCTGTCAAATTCAGATACAGATTTTCCAAATCAGGCTCATTTACAATCCATGCCATATTTATCGTAATACTTTCTCCCGGCTTCAAAGACGAAATATAATTTCCGCCATTACCATATTCATCTTTTTCACTGAAATAATCCATGTCTGCCACACTTGCAACACTATTCTGTATATAATAATCGTATCCATCGCCAGCAGTTTCATTTGCAACATACACAGAATATGTTCCATCTTCCTGTTTTAATAATGACATAAGCGAACCATGGTATAATAAGTGATTAATCTCTTTATCTGAAGTATTTGTATAAGTAATTGTAGTATATACCAGCTTCTGATTTACATTTTTCTCATAGACAACCTCATCTAATGTTTCTACACCATCACCTGATTTCACGTACGATAAATGGTTCTGAACCAGCTTTCCATCCGCACCTACTACATTCTTCCATTCATCTGGAATTTTTTCACTATCTAGAAGGCTTAAATCATCAGCTATTTTAACATCATCTACACGTACTGTTATGCTATCTGTTAAAATGTAATTTCCATCTTTGTCTTCACCTGATGATTCCTTTAAAGAAATTGTATCTCCAATTTGATGAACAGGAACTTTTGCATTTGTTACAATATCTTCTATCTCACCAGATTCTGAACAAATATCACTCCATGTGCTCATTTTTGCTGTATCAAGCATTTTATCATTTTCTGTAATTACAAGACTTCCTGCAAACTTTAATGCGTCTTCTTTTGAAACATCGTCACCAACATATAAAATAAGGACACGATAGTTTTCAGGACAAAGCATGTAAATTCGCTGATTAAAGGACTTGTCATTGTCAAGATTATTATATCTAAGGTAAACTCCCTCGTAAGAACCAAAGGTATGTTCCTCACTCTCCACAACATTTTTGTCCAAATTAGTTGCATCCAAATCCTTCTTATCCATCAATACCGAATCAATAGATATTCCGCCTTGATATGGGGTATTCGTATAGCTTAATTTAACACCTTCATCAGTCCAGGCCATACCATCAGGAATATATCCTGCTGAAATCGATATGTCATGGATTTTTTCTGGAAGCTTTATTGTAGCGCTGTCATCTGTGGCATTAATACCAGTTTGAACGCTGTAGTTTCCCTGCTTATTAATATACATGCCATAAAGCTGTGTTCCCGCATATACAGCAGTTGTTGAAATCAAAAGACATGCTGCTGAAGCGGCTGCAACACGGCCCTTATTCCAGCTTATTTTGTGTTTTTTCTTAAAAGGAACCAGATTTTTCTGTTTTATTTGTCTGGCTACTTCCTGTTGAATCATATTATGAATGAATTCTGGTGTCTCTGGTAAGTCTTTATTTAATTCTTCTAATCTCATGCATAAATCTCCTTCAACTCAATACTTTTTTTTAATTTTCCGCGTGCTCTTGCAAGTCTTTTTTGCACTGCACCTTCTGAAATTTCAAGAATCTGTGCTATTTCTCTCACGCTAAAATCTTCCATGTAATACAAAAGAACCGGAATTCTAAGCTCCTCTTTTAAACCATTTACAGCCTTATATAGTTCACTATAATCTCGCTTTTCTTCCTGATAATTTGAAATGTCAATATATTTATCATCCAGCTGATTTTTCATTCCATCATATCTGGCTATGTTGTAACATTCGTTTATTAGAATCCTAATCAGCCATGTTTTTGCATAACGGTCTTTTTTTAGCGTATGTAATTTTGAAAATGCCTTTACAATCGACTCCTGAATAGCATCTGCACAATCCTGGTCATTTTTCAGTATTGTTTTTGCGGTTGCATATAATTGTTGTTCCGAAGAAAGAATCAACTGTCCAAGTTCTTCCTTTGTCAATTTGTCACCACCTCTCAAGCTGGCCAGCTTTTTATTTACATAGATTAGACGAATTAAAATCAAAAATATCCCTTTTTTTATAAAAATATTAAATATAATTTATGACAGAAAATCCGCTACACTACATTTGTAGTATAACGGATTTTTTACACGTTACTCCTTCTTTACCGAATACTTCTCTCTAAATGCTTCATAATCCGATTTTGCAATTTTGTACTGTTCCCCTACTTGTTCATCATCCATCGAATACTTTGACTCTTGCTCCTCGCCATTCAATGCATCCGAAATAATCGTTTTTAGATATGCTTTCTGGTCATAATTTGCCATAACCAGTGAATCTCTAACATACATTGGATTATTTCTTAGTAACGATACTTGGAAATTTACACCTTTTCCCTTTAGATAATGCCACAAAAATGTGATACAAGTCCTAGTGTTTCCTTCTCTGAAAGGATGAATGCTCCATAAGGCCAACAAGAAATCAGAAACCACATCTCCCTTTTTCGCAATCCCCGACCAATCAATGTTTGCATATTCTTGCAGCAATTTCTCCAATCTGCTCTCAATCTCATTGTAGTCTGCATACTCTGCGGAGCCCCCAGACAAAACACGCTCGCTCTTATACAAATTCTCTTTTCGAAATGTTCCTGCCCATTCATAAATATCCCCGAACAGATATTTATGAATGTTTACCAAATGATCCATGTCATAGGTATAACTAACTCTTGCCGGCTTCATATCCAAACCCAACAACTTCACAAATACTTTCTGTATTTCAAATTTTTCCAAAAGTTCCTTGTCTCGAATATTATATTTATTGATTAGTACATCACTTCCCGGGTAACAATTCCTTCCACCACTCATATATTACGCCCCCAAATACTCAAATCTATCAATTCTGGCTTCCATCTCTTCCAGTGTTATTTTGCCAAATATAAAGGAATCCAAAACCTCCAAAAACACTTCATCCGGGCCATTTGTAGCACTAAGCATAATAGCCATAGCATCTTCTACACTCCTTCTTCTTGCCTCACATGCTTCCACGTAACTCTGGTTAATAAGCATTCCTTTATACTCTAAAATCGTTCTCATCATATTGATAACATATGCTGGGGGATTTCTTCTTTTCTGTTCCCAATCTTTTAATGTAGAAACAGGAATATCGAACATTTTAGCAAATTTACTCTGACTTAATCCTGTTTGTAAGCGTAATTCTTTTACATCCATGACAATTACCTCCACTTGTTTCTCTCTTTATATAGTATACGGCATTGCCTACCATTATACAAGGAGTTTCATAAAAATTAGAACTCACCTTGAAAATTACCTTTGTATTCAAGAACGCTCCAGCGTTCTTGCTGCGGAATGCGCGTCAGCTTTGCTGACATCTTCCTCTGCGCATTCCTGCAATCCGCTACACTACATTCGTATTATACTGCAAATTATTCTAAAAAAAATAGTCAGGCAAATCTATGCCTGACTATTAAATAATGTAACACAAATGCATTCTTGATTTTTTCTAAAATATTTCCATCAAATCCCCGCCTGCAGCTTCATTGGATAAACAATAAATGCTAAAACCGAAAAAACTATGGCAATCAATGTAGAAAGTATAAGTCCCACATACATATTTACAAAAATAAATCCGAGTGTTAACACTGCAATAAGGACAATCACAAGAATCATCCTAAGCATAAGCTGGAAAGATGCTTTTATGTTGTCTAAGCCCTCTACTGGAAGAAGTGCTTCAAACATTGCTCCAGTTGAGCTAACCATAAAATCAAGCACAATGAGGTTTGCTAACCAAAGTAGCGCCAGCGGTATATTGGCTTTGAGTATAACCGCTCCAAGAATGTATCCTGGAAGTAAATCCAAAAGACACGCAACAGTTCCAGCCATAGTAGAATAAAACACTTTTGAGTAAGCACTCTCTGGGACAAGCGCAATCCAGTGATTTGAACTTTCCTGGCCCAATGGATTTGCAAAGCTTCTAAAGAAAATAAATCCGGCATATACAAAGGCAAGCACACTGAATTCTCTAAATGAAGTCTTATAATAAATTGCTATAAATGCAAAACTTACCAGTAAATAAGTTGACATTGTTTTTGTAAGGAATCCAAAACGAGCCATTCGTTTACGGTTATACATCTCCTTATGGAAAAACACAGATGCACCGTAACCCTTCATTCCTGTGTTTCTCTTTATTTTTGACGATCTCTCTTTTTTACGTTCAACCATGTTGGTTTCTGCCGCAGCAAGTGCAGCTTCACGCTCAGCAGCTCCTTCAAGGGCTTCCTCATAAAAATCTGCCGGGATTCTCCAGGTAAGCCAGATAATCGCAGCAAGGCCTATGATATATAATCCTAAAAATACAAGACACATCTGTAAATTTCCATTTATTCCAAACACAACCATTCTTTCGAACCATCCAATAAATGGAATAAATTTGATATAATCATTGCAATATAATGTCTCAACAGTAGCCATCATGTCTTTATTCATCTGAACATAAACTAAAACATTAACTGCCACAATCAATAAAGCAAGTATTTTTCCAATCATTGCTATATTTTTTTTCAACCATGAATTTGACGAACAGATGGTATACATACAAACAGAGATAACTCGGTTGGTAATCATAAGAAGTATTACTCCTAAGAAAGCAATCATTATCATCAAAAGTGAAAATCCTGCATTCAGCAAATTCGGAATCTGGAATAAAAGATAAAACATACCAACTAATCCGGAAACAATCTGGAATGACAGCCTGAAAAGCAAAACACTCTGTGGTTTCATTGGTGCTGTAAACAAAATATTAACGTCAGACATAAGAAAGATTTCCTTTCCTGTCTTGGCGGCAAAATTGACTGACATTACTAATATAAGTAAAAATCCTGCTACAGCTGCAACACGAAGAATCAACTTCATCATGTTCACATCTTCCTCAGACATATGATATTCTTCAACCTTATCCAAAGACAATTTATCTGCTGTCCATGTGACTTTTTCTAATACAATTTCTGACTTATCATCCTCGTCCATAGGCGAAGAAAGCAACTTCTTTACTGCTTTGTCATCAAAGTCTGCCAAATCATACAGATATAATGTTTCACCTTCAACGTCAGAGTAAGTATCCCTTGTGGAATTGTAGTATATTTCGCGTTTTGTAAATATCTTGTCTATATCTTCATTTGAAAAAATGTACGAATGTCCGTCTTCTACTTCTTCCGCTGCAACCTCTGATATCACAGGCTCATCATCTGATTGGTTTATAATTTTTTCAGCAAATAAGCCTCCAAAAAATCCTAATAATCCAAAAAGAAGTATTGTACAAAATATAACAACTATAATCTTGCTACGAAACATCTTCTTTATTGAATTAATAAAAGTATGCAGCGCATAATATCCCCAAAGTCTCATATTACACCTGCCCCTCTAATTTTTCACACTCAGTTTCTTCGCCTATTTCATCTTCTGTTATTTTGCCTTCTGTAATTTCAAAGAAAATATCTTCAAGTCTACGACCTTCCTCCTCGTCTTCTTTTTTAACACAGGCTTTGATTTCACCCTCCTGCATGATATATGTCACATCCCACAAGTCTTCAATACTGTCAATCATATGAGTACTGATTAAAACAGTTGTCCCCTGTTGGGCAAGCTCTTTAAAAATAGTCTTTAATTCCTTTATTGCATGAGGATCAAGGCCAATCATGGGCTCATCAAAAATAATAAGCTTTGGTTTTGTTATAAGCCCACAGCAAATCGAAAGCTTCTGCTTCATTCCTTTTGAGAGCTCATCTCCGAATTTTCCTCTTTTATCAGAAAGCTCAAATCTTTCTAAAAGCTCATTCATGTATTCCTTATATTTATCTAACTTATAAGCCCTTGCAATAAATTCAAGGTGCTCCGCGACAGTCAAATTAGGATAAAGTGAAGGAATTTCCGGAACGTAACCGATAAGTCTTTTTGCCTCAACTGATTTGTTGTTGTCCCCATCAATTGTAATCTGTCCATCATACTTTAAAAAACCTGTAATACATTTGATGATAGTACTTTTACCAGCTCCATTCGGTCCAAGTAAAATACCAATCTGTCCATCTAATACCCTAAGCGTTACATCATTGTTAGCAATAGTCTTCTTGTACTTCTTTGTAACGTGTAATACATCTAACATTATTATCTCCTTCCAAGCCTCGTATTATAGTATCTGTATAATTATACCAAATTTTATCATAAAAAGTCATTTTATTTACTAAATTAACGTGTTAAAATACAGATATATGATTTTTCAGGAGGGTTTTATGCGTAAAAAAGTACAAATCAAATGCAAATCACCACAGCTTATTACAATTACCAACCTCACATACGCACAGGTTGATTCATGGTACGGACACTGCGTACGTGATTTGAAACTAGATATAATTTATCCAGAAGATAACACTAAAAAATATCCCTGCGTGGTATGGATTTGTGGTGGTGCCTGGCTAATGCTTGATAAATCCGCTCATCTTGCATATCTTTCAAAAATAGCACAAAAAGGGTTCGTTGTTGCAAGCGTTGAGTATCGAACCAGCAATGAGGTTCACTTTCCTGGCCAGCTTGAGGATGTAAAAGCAGCTATCCGTTATCTAAAAGCACATAGCGAAAGGTTCAACATAGATGTAGAAAAATTCGCCACTATGGGCGAATCAGCCGGCGGATATCTTGCCTCTATGACTGCTCTTGCAACAGACTCCAAATTCGATGTAGGTGCATACACAGAGTATTCAAGCCAGATACAGGCATCAATCCCATGGTACCCACCAACAAATTTTACTAATATTGAAAAGCTTCGCGAAGCAATGAGTGAATATGAAAGCGACTGGGTTCCACCCGCACAACCTCTTGGAGTCGGACCGGAATCACTGCTTCTTGGAAAAGACGTTAAAAAATATCCAAAAGAGGCAAAGGAAATCAGTCCTGTTAATTTCGTAACAGAATCTGCTCCACCTATGATGATAATACATGGAACATGCGACCATACTGTTCCTTTTTCACAAGGCGAGACTTTGTATGAAATGCTAATTGATAAGGGATGCGATGCAACACTTATCGAGATAGAAGACGCAGACCATGCAGACCTTCGATTTTTCCAAGATGAGATATGGGAAATAATGATTGAATTTTTAGAAGGCAAATTGAAACAATATTCAAGAACACTCTAGCGTTCTTGCTGCGGAATGCGCGTCAGCTTTGCTGACATCTTCCTTTGCGCATTCCTGCAATCCGCCAGAGGCTTTTATCTCAGCCCCGGGATTGTACCCTCCACTGAGACGAATATGTTTCGTCTCACCACTTATAGAAGTGGGAGTCTCCCCAACTGA
>JBGVHH010000078.1:0-2283 GCA_045122195.1 Agathobacter sp. | reverse complement strand
AGTCTGCCAGAAGTAATTTGGTCATGGCGGCAGTGTTGCCCAGAGAAAAATCGTAGTTGCTGCCATTAAATGTTCTTTTTTCATAATAGTTGTTTACCTCCATTTGGCATGATACAATATCGGAAAGGAAAAAGATGTAGCCTATGCTACGGTAGTGTCAAGTGACTTATGAAAAAACAGAGCCAAAGAAAAAGGCTCAATCGAACCTTGAAAATTGCAGATATTTAATCTTTTGATGAGTGACGCCACCCTTGACAGCACAACAAAAACTGCTGTAAGGCGATTGCCGACGGTGAAGATGATGAGAACAGTTAGTTCTTTATCCGTCGCTCACAGCAGTGTAGCAGTTTTTGTTGTGCCATCAAGGGCATAGCCAGAATCAAAGATTCTGGTGGCTGTTTATTATGCCTCTGGTTCAGAATCTAAGAACAGTTAGTGCCTTCGGCTTTTTGGAGATTTAGTATTGTTTGCTGCCCAAGATAGATAAGTAACTGCCATTTACCGGGCATATTGTCGGCATTGGACAGTTCATCAACTTTATTGAGAACCTTGTATTTATTGTGTTTGTGAGGTCTTAAAAAGTTATAGTAGGCAACCCAGAGAGCAAGGTCGTAGTTGGCACCGTCGATGTTATCAAATCCGTTAGTAGTTCTGTAAGATGCTTTGTATGTACGATTCAGTCGTTCAATCATCTGCTTAAAGGGACGAAATTCTGTTGATACCTCATCGTCGTTGGTAAGTCCAATTACCTGAGTAATATCAAAGTTAATTTTGCCTTTTGATTCACGGAAAAACTGTTGTGCAGCAAGAGGATATGCACTGTATCCGTCAGCGATAAATTTAAAGTCTATAGGTATTTCTTTCAAGTGTTTAAATGCCATACGTATTGCAAGTATGCAGGGTCCAACACCTCGATTATCAGATACCTGATAGCCGATAATGGAACGTTTGGCGGCATCCATAATGAACCAGATGTAGGACTTTATACCACGTATTTTGATGTATGTCTCATCTGCTGTAAATGTATTGCCAACACCATAATCGTAGTTGTCAACAAAAGGCTTAACACATATGGCTGCAGTCTTGCAGTAGTTGGCAATGGTCTGATGTGAAATGCTGATGTTGTAAAGGTCTTTTAAAGCCTGTTTGGTCTTGCGAAGAGATAATCCAAGATTAATATGCAGCGTAAGGCAAAGAGACATTACGTGTGAATCAAACTTACTGAATTTCAGAGAAGAAGCATTTTTAGGCAGAGAGTTTAAATCCATCTTAAAGAAATCTATCGTGAATTCGCGGTAGATGTAATGGAGTTTGTACTTGTTTTTGCCATAGTCTTCTTCCAGATGCTCTTTATCAACCTTCTTAAGGTTATGGAGATAATAAGGGCACTTGGGGTTAACACATTTATGGATAATAAAGTGTTTACGGTCTTTCTTGTGAACCAGTGTATGAGAGCAGTGAGGGCATCTCAAAACAGAAGTTTTTGAAAAACGACTGTTGTCAGAAGGTGAAAAACGATTCTGGCATACCTTGCAAAGAAGCTGGCTTTTCTTTTTGCCATCATTCCACATAAGATACCGGAACGGAGCATTGCAAAGGTGACAGCGGCAGTCCTCGGGGATATCACATTCGCCACGACGAAAGACAGGTTTGATGGTTTTGTTATAGCGTTGTTTATAGTAGGAAATGAGGTCAGTCCATTCCCAATCCTGTTTGAAGGATATGATTTTGGGAAGCTCATCAATTTTAAACTTCTGATATTTGGGAGAATGGGAATCATCGAAAGCCCACTGTTTGAGAGGAATGTATCTGCAGATAAAGTTTAATAACTGACCAATGATTTTATTTTGGTATTTGATGTAATTTAATAAATAAAGTATAATGTCCATGAGCATTTATCCTTTCTGATATTTTGGAATTTTGGTCGAGGACATTATATCAAAAATGGGAGGTAAATGCTCTTTTTATTTGCAAACTCCCTAAAATAAAGGTTTTTAATAAAAAATGAGGTAGTAAACTTGACACTACCTTCTTAAGCTTGGAGGTATGGTGAATGATAAATAGCGAAAAAATACAAATAGCCTTGAAAAGCTATAAAGAGGCTTTTTCAGAGCGTTGGGTGGATGAAAAATTTAAATGGGAGGCTGTTAAGTGGTTTCAGGACAACGGGAATATCAATGCTGAGAACTTTAGCGAGATGTTTGCAATAGCCACAGAGAAAACAGCCGGATTACTTGCATCCATGAATAACTTCCCAAGGAAAATGATGATTCAGTACGCAGA
>JBGVHH010000077.1:0-2111 GCA_045122195.1 Agathobacter sp. | reverse complement strand
TTGCTCTGAATTGTATCATAGGCGGTTTAATCGGCGGTGTAGTGCTGATTTTCAAGATAATCGGCATTGCAGGAGAGCTTATCAGTATTGTAACAGGACACTTCTGGACGAAAAGTCCAAAAGTGGAAATATAGAACTTCTGGACATTTTGTCCAAAGGTGGGGCAGTCAGAATATGGCTGCTCTTTTATTGTCAGAAGGAAGGAGCAGAAAGATATATGGAGTCAACGAGAGATGTGGACAGAGTAATGGAACGGGAGGTTAAAAAGGGAAGTACACCCTTAAAATTTGA
The DNA here is from genome assembly GCA_045122195.1 of Agathobacter sp. GTDB lineage: Bacteria > Bacillota > Clostridia > Lachnospirales > Lachnospiraceae > Roseburia. The sequence continues at coordinate 1,820 of JBGVHH010000077.1, read as the reverse complement.
ACATTTAGGCTTTGGAGATTACAGCTACAATGAGATTACATCGAAGGAAAAGCTGTTACAGGTGCTTTCCTATCTGTTGCGGATTGGTGATTATGAGCCATTCGCCGGAAAAACCATAGGGAACAATGTTTATATGGATATGCGAGGGAAAAAAGCTGTTTTTAAGAGAACAAGACTGACCTATGAGAGAAATAATATTTTTGCAACAATTAAGCGGCTGGCAAAGAAGTATAAGCCGGACTATGAGGGGAAGGTGTATCTGGAAACAGTAAGATGTTTCTTTACCATATCTGAGGAAGAATTGGAAAAGTGCCGATACAATTATAAAGGCAAGGACACCTATGCCTTTGTGATGTCTGACAGATATATCATGGCTTTATATACATACTGCCTATCCGCAAGAAAAGCGGTGGCTTTGGAAAATATAGAGATGGAGGGACTTTCAGAAGCGGAGCTTGCTATGGTAAAATTAGAGAGTGTCAGGGAAGTGTTATTCCAGGCATTATTGCTTGATGATGTGAAGTTTGAAGATGGCAAGATGTATGCGGAGCTCTGTAGCATATATCTTTTGGAATAGGAGTAGGAATGGCAAGTAAGATTTGTCCCAACTGTGGCAAGAAGATGAAACAGCAGTTTATTGGATTGCAGCATTGTAAGTGTGGAATGAGTTGGAAAAAAGATACAGGGTATTTTGAACGTACCGAGCATATGGTGTTTGCTTTAGATCGAAGAAAAAAGGGAGATAAGACAAAGCAATATCCTGTAATCAGAAACAAATAAGTATTATGCATTGTGAATCGTATTTTTATATGATATGCTGTTTTGTAAATGAGTGGGATAAATCGTTGTTTGGCGATTTGGTAAATCCCGATAAATTAATTTTATAGGGAACAGAAAAGTTGAATTTGTGGAGGAAGATACAATGCAAAGATATGACTGGATACATACCTTTAATGTAAGGGATTTGGGATATACACCAACAATGAATGGGAAATATATCAAGCCACAAAGATTTATTCGTAGTGATGCTCCGCATACGATAGATGATGCTGTGAAAGAATTTCTAATTGAGCATAATATAATAACCATCATAGATTTGAGAAATACAAAGATTGCAAATATGAATCCTAATGCTTTTGTATCTGACAATAGATTTCATTGCTATAATTTTCCGTTGGCTATAAATGCAAAAGTTGCAAATTCAGAAAATGATGTTATCGAAAATTACTATCAAATGCTTGAGAATGACACTGCAATTACTAATATTTTTGGGACAATGGCAAATTCTGTTGGTGGTATATTGTTTCATTGCCAAGAGGGTAAAGATAGGACAGGGATAATTGCTGGAATATTGTTATTATTGGCAGGAGCATCTGATATTGACATTTATGCTGACTATGAAATATCAAATGTTTATTTGTATGAAATGGTTAAGACGGCAAAAACAATTTTGCCAGATTATTTGTTGTATGCAAAACCTGAATACATGGAGAATATATTAAGGTATTTAAGAAATAAATATGAAACAGTAGAAGATTATCTGTTATCAAAAGGAATTTCAAAAACAGAAATATATAAACTGAAAAGCAAATTGCTGGATTAAACAAATTTCAGTTTGCAGATTTGAAACAAAAGAACATAAACACAACAGCGTAAGGGCAGTTATAGACCGTAAAGGTTTGTAGCTGCCCTTTTTGCGTTTACAGAACTTTTGGACAAAATGTCCAGAAGTGGAAGGAGAGCTTATGATGTATTTACTGCACAGGCTGTATGTTCCCCCATAGCGGAATTACAGCAACAAAAAATCAAGGAGGAAAACC
>JBGVHH010000076.1:0-5296 GCA_045122195.1 Agathobacter sp. | reverse complement strand
GTGGAAGTCACAAAACCTTTTGCACAGGAGCAGGAACTGGCGGAGAAGCTAGAGCGCCTTGCAGAGTTAAATGCGCTTCTGAATATGGACGAAAAAGGCGATAATGCGCTGGATATGGGAGATGATGAGCCGGAGGACGAAAACGGAGAGCAGAGCGCACAGGAGGGCGAGCCCGACAGGGCAGAAGATATACAGGCGGTGGCTGATGAACCGTTAAAGCCTGTTGCAAGTTTCCTGATGTCGGAGCGTATCGCAGAGCATGACAAGGAGCGGATGTTAGCAGACGGTTCCAAAGGGCGGGTATCCGTCAAGGAGAAACTTGCCGAGATGAAGCAGAAAATATCCGATCAGAAGATGCCGGAGAAACCAAAGACCAAGAGTCAGGAAGCAAGTTTATAAAGTTTTATGGAAAGAGCAGGTAGCAATCTATCTGCTTTTTCCTGTTATGTGGTTATCGTAAGCCGAGAAGGTTAAGTGACGAACAAAGGGAACAGGCAAGGTTACGGATGGAGAAAATCAATTCAGATGATAATTGTCGGGAAGATTAGAGTCCAGTCGCAACATTCAGAAGTCCAGTCACAACATTTCCGAATTAAAAGAAAGAAATCTGCCGATAATATAAATGAACAATAGATGATGTTATCCATCAGAGAAGCAAGCAAATATTTATAAGTCAAATGGGAAACACAAAATTGGGTTTTATGAATGTCCCTAATGGTGATGTAATAGCATTTGATATGAAAGAGAGTGAAATAAATCCGTCTGTGGTATATCTTAGCCATGACGATGGTGAAGGACATGGATATATACTGGGTGAAGATTTTAATACTTATTTAGAACAATTGTTATTGGTAGGAGCATGTGGCAATGAGGATTGGCAGATGTTACCGTTTTGCTTGGATGCGCAATCAGGAATTGTATCAGATTGTGAAAATGCAAAGGAGTATCGAAAACTTATAGGGTTACAGATATAGTAAGAGGCACGCCCAAATTTCAGGTTTCGTTCCATTCTGTAAAGAAAAATGAATAAATGTCGATAAATATTATGAGCTAAGGATGGCGTCTGTTTTCAAGGGATTGAATGTGAAAATAGACGCTGTTTCTGTTTGGATTGGAGGTTATATTATGAGAATACAAGCGGCAAATACATTTTATACAGGTACTTACTCTGTTTTGAATACGAAGTCATCATTTCCGTATGCTGTGAAAGTAGAAGGTTACGGAAAGACAAGAAACCAAAGGAGTTTATTTCAGTTTGCGCATGTGACAATAACGGAACATATGGTAAATGCAAAATATGGTACAAAGATTACAAATGGTCCGAGAGTACAGAGGCAGACAGAAGGTAGTAAGAAAAAAGAAGATTGGACTGAGGTATCCAAAGAACAGTTGGCAGAAGTAAAACTACCGGCTTCATTTGAAAAATTGAAAGAACAAAAATCTTATTTTTATCATGGAAAAAACATATCGGATTATGAACTGGTGCAAACAGCAGTAGCATTGGGGAAAATGGAATTACCAACAGATGAGAAAAAGTGTATCCCGGACAGAGTTGCAATGGATGCATTTGAAGTGCTTGTCAGAGATCAGGCGGCTCCCAAAAACTCATGGTCAAATACATTGTATTCGGAAGATGGAAAATATACCTTTACAAAGACTGAAAGCGGTAGATGGCAGATGCATTTGATTGATGATGCTGCCGTAGGTGCATCTTTGGAAGATATGGCAAATTGGATGATGAGCGGCACACCCAATAGAAATATTGAGACACGCTACCTAAATTATCTTCATACTGTTGATCCGGATTTATATAATGTGGCGATGCGAATAGGTTCCGAGGTTCGTACTTATGGTTTTATGGAGGATTTACATCAGCAGGGAATATTAAGTGATAGTCAAAATCAGTATGATATGAGTCTGTTGGGGATGTTATTTGGTAAAGATGCGGATAGTATGCGTATGTTATTGCATGGGTGTAAGGAGTCTGGCAATTTTTTGGAGTTATTGGATTTGTATAGCCCGGATGGAGCAAAATCGTTGGATAAGCTTCGGGAACAGCAATATAAGCACGGTGGAATTGTTTAATATAACGAGTTTTATGACAGGATATGGCTAATGCTGTATCCTGTTACATTTTTTATATTAACATTTTTGAATATTTTGTCGATATACAAAATGATAGAGTATAGGTAAACGGATTTACCACACAGAATACAAGGAGGTATTAATATGGATTTAGGAGCAATTACTAATAGTACAAATGCAGTAGCTAACAATTATGCTGCAAAGGAAACGAAACAGGCTGATGAAGTCAAAAAGTATGGGGTGACCGGAAAGACGATTGGTCAGCCGAAACTTAGTGAAAATGCAAAGAAGTATTATGAGGAATTAAAGTCTAAATATCAAAATATGGATTTTATTCTGGTAAGCAATGACATGAAGGAAATGGCAAAAGCGAATGCCGGAAGTTTTGCTAACCCTCACAAAATGGTTGTTTTGATTGATGAAGAAAAGATTGAGCGTATGGCAACGGATGAGCAATATCGTAAACAGTACGAAGGCGTGATTGCTTCTGCACAGAATAAATTGCCGGAGTTAAAGCAGTCATTGGGCAATTCTGCAAATATCAAAGGATTTGGTATGCAGGTAAACGATAACGGTGCATCTTCATTCTTTGCAGTTATGGATAAGTCTTTTAAAGATCAGGCGAATAGATTGGAAAAGCAAAGAGCCGAGAAAAAAGAAGAAAAGAAAGCGGCTCAGAAAAAAGCTGAGAAAAAGGAACGGGAAGAACAGCTTGAAGAGAAAAGGCTTAAGAAGAAGGAATCACAGGAAGTAGTAATTACAGCAAATTCTATTGAGGAATTGAAGAAAAAGATAGATGACTATAACTATTTACAGATGGCAGATACTGTAAAGACGGATGCTGAAAAGTATCTTGGAACAACGATTGATTTCAAGGGATAGGAGGCAGACAATGATTACAGGAACCATTTACAATGCAGGAAAAATGCTGGAAATGACTCAGAAATGGGAGCAAAAGAAATCGTCCGGCAATATCCTGAAAAAAGAAGAATTATCACCAGAAGAACAGCAACTCAAAATGTATCAGGAGCAGCTTGAAAGAGAGCGTGAAGGAAATGAGTATAGTTCCATTTATGCTAAGATTCAAAGTGGTCAGGAATTAAGTCCGGCAGAAGAAGATAAACTCCGTGCAAAAGATCCTAAGATGTATATGGAGTATAAGGCTGACAGAATGGAACAGGAAGCCTATGAGAAAAAGCTGAAAAACTGTAAAACGAAGGAAGAAGCGGAAAGACTTCATGTAAACAGGATGAATGGTAAATTGTCCGAACTAAAGTCGATTGTTAATAATCCTAATATTCCCAAGAGCGAAAAATTAAAAGAAGCACAAAGAATATTGGGTGATACCACTAAAACAGCACAGATTTTTCATACATTTACAAAGAGTGCTGAGTTTAAGGAACTGCCTACGGAAGAAGAAGTAATGGAAGCGAAACAGGCAGAAGCCCAGTTGCGTGAAGAACAGCTTGTAGGTGGAGCTGATGAAAATTCAGAAGTAAATGCAGAGAGCGATAATGAGACTCAAGTTGTGCCTAATATATCGGAAGATGATAACATCGTAGATAATGCCGGAAATACCATAAAAGACACTCAGCATAGTGTGGCATTAGAAACCGAAAAAAAGGTATTAGAAGAAATGTTTGAGTTAGAAAAGAAACATTTTGGAGAATCAAAAAAGGCAGTAAAGATTGATGTATCACTCTGATTTCAGTCTTCTGTTAGTCTGAAAACATGCAAAGCTTTGAAGTTGGTGGTGCGTTATGAGAAAAGTCTATTTAGATACAACACAAGCGGATATGTGTATTAGCGTATATGTGAACGATGCAGAAGTAGTTCTGGCTGGGGCATCTGTGAATGCTATGTCCGTTAAGCATAAAAATAGTGAGTACCAAAAATTCGCTGAGAAATATGATGTACATTTTATATTTGCGGATGATGTTCCAAAAGTAGACTTTTATACTGTGCCGATGGTAGATATTTTCGCTGTAGATAGCGCTGGAGGATATGTTGGTTCTGTAGGTCAATTAACGGATTTAGAAGCGGATATACCTGTTTGTTATATTGATGCAGAGAAGAGGTGTTATCTGATTGCTACAAATGGAAATGACTTTTTGAGTAAAGTGGGCAATTGGAAAGCAGATTTAATGCCTTATAATGATATAGAATTTTTTGATTCACTTGAAATGGCGAAAAAAAAGTTTGAGTTTTTAGATAGAGCTCAGATAGAACAAGAGTTGAAAAACGTAGAACAGAAAAAGTAAATTTGAAGTTGATAAAGGAGATTATCAGTGATGAGTACACAAACAAAAGAAGCTAAGGGATGGGATTATTTTGCATATGCGCTGTATGCGTTTGCAGGATTGGGCATAGAAGTATTGCTTGCTTTCTTTTTGGAGCCGCTAATTTATGGGTGTTCTATGAATGAGTGGTCTACGGCACAAAACATAAGCCACTGGATAATTACATGTATATGCTGGGGGATAATGTGTGCTGTTCTGATTAATACTGCAAAAAGCAAATATAGTTTTAATTTATTTGAAAAAACAAAACCTATGAAAATATGGCAGTGGGTTTCAGTGGTTATTATTTTTATATTAATGATTGTTTTTTCTTATATTGATTGGAACGGTTCTAAAGTGTTAAAGGAATTTCGATACAATGGTTGGCTTAAGTTTATATTTCAGTATATTTATTATGTTTTTGAAGTAGGGCTTGTTGTGTTGATTGTTATATTTGGACAGAAAGCATTTGAAAAATGGTTTCATAAAGATTCTGCTGTGTGGATTCCTTATGGAGGAGTTTTGACAGGTCTTACTTGGGGAATGGTACATATACTTACGAAAGGTGATTTATCAACAGGTGTATCATTGTCTTTAATAAGCATAGGATATGGCATTACTTATTTATTGGTAAATCGTGATATCAAAAAGGCATACATTTGGATATTGCTTATGTTTGTTTTATAAAAGCATATTGACAACAATTGAAGCACTCGAAAATTTCAGTTTGCAGATTTGAAACAAAAGAACATAAACACAACAGCGTAAGGGCAGTTATAGACCGTAAAGGGTTGTAGCTGCCCTTTTTGCGTTTACAGAACTTTTGGACAAAATGTCCAGAAGTGGAAGGAGAGCTTATGATGTATTTACTGCACAGGCTGTATGTTCCCCCATAGCGGAATTACAGCAACAAAAAATCAAGGAGGAAAACC
>JBGVHH010000075.1:0-6554 GCA_045122195.1 Agathobacter sp. | reverse complement strand
TATGTCCGGTTTGCCAATTTTTATTTTGTCCGTTTTTCCAACATGTTTTTCCACTGTTTTGTCCGTTTTTCCAAAAAACCTGAGAGTTTTCACCCCCAGGTTCTATAATCACCTTTATAATATTGTTATATTTCCATTCTAATCCTGTACTTCAATAAGACACTTATAAATTAATGCCTCCAATAAATCATTTGATGCATTAGCAGAACGAGCACTAGCCGATATCATCTCTTCTTTTGTTACCTCTGTAAAATCAATCTCAAACCTGCCATTATTCTGACATAGTTGTTCGATATAAATTCTCTGAGTTCTTCCATTGCCTTCAGCTCATGTCAAGGATGGGACAAAAAAAATTAACTTTTTTTCATTTTGTCCGGAATGCCCATTTCATAAGACATTCCAGACATAGTTAATTATCCTAAACCAAATTCATCAAAGTTTTCAAACATAATCTCTAGATTATCAATCTTCTTTTCAGTATGATAATGACCACAATACCATTTTTTGTATGATAGCCTGTCTTCAATTTTATCAAGCCAATTTTCTGTTGATTTATCTACTTTACTCTGATCAACACCAGACATAAATACTTCAACTGGCTCATATTTAAGCGGTGTGGTATGACTAAGCACCACATCTACATCCCATGCTTCACGTTCCAGCTGTTCTTCAACATACTTTTTGATTTCATCTGATGGCTGCTCATCTTCCCACCAGCCATAACCATATGCCAAACGATACGCTTTATCAATACTGTATGCTCCGCCCATTACAATTGTTTTTAGTCCATTAAGGTTATAAACTTCTCCGTCCTTAGCAAACAATATGCTCGGAAATTCTTCCTCATAATAAACCATTCCACCATTCCACACCTGTTCTTTATATGATTCAATAGTGAATGGTCTCTGTTCATGATTACCATGAATGGCGAATATAGTAATCGGCAATTCTTCAAGCTGACGTTTCTTTAATCGATCATATCGTGGACCACTGAAATTTATTCCCGCATCTCCAAGTATAATCATTATATCGTCATTTTTTGTATTAAACCTTTGGCAAAAGTTCTCAACTCGCTCAAAACTCCCATGTGTATCTCCAGTAATATAAATCATTCATTCACAACCTTCCCGATGCTCATTAAACAAGCATTCTTATTATATCACATATTTTTTATAAATTGGATAAAACCTTATCGTACATATCTTGATTTTTCCATATTACCTGAACAGTATTTTCATCAATTACTATTGCTTTTTCAATCAGACTTGCCATAATTTCTTTATCATACTTATCCAGATTTACATATTTTTTTATATCCCAGATGTCACTCTCTTCAGCTATCGCTACTCGTTTATCTAATAATTCCCTCTCCAAATCAGAAAGTTCCTTATTTATTTCTGATATACGCATATCAGCTAAGCCTTTTGCATCCAAAAAATTACTTCTGGAAATACTGCCCTGCTTGTAATGTTCATAATCAGATACTTTTTTCGTTTCAAGTCTTTTCAATTCAGCTCTCAACCTTTTTATCAGGCTCTCTGTATTTCTTTTCGGCTCAGACTCTTTTGCTTTCTTCTTAAGCAAATCTTCTGCCGTGAGCATAATTTTAGCCTGATTTCTTACAAGTTTTACAAGGACATTCTGAACAAGTTCTTTTTCTATCCTTACCTTTGAACAAGGACTATTACTCTTTGTCCTTCCTGTACTGCAATACATATACTTGTACTCTGCCTTTCCAGGTCTTAATCTAAGCCCACAATACGGACAGATAATAACGGAATAGTTTTTACTTGATGAACTCTTATCTTTCTTTGATTGACGTTTGCCCTGCATATTTGCATTTGCAGCCTCAAATTCATCATACGAAACAATACCTTCGTGTGTATTTTCCACAACTATCCATTCAGACTTATCAACCTCAATTTGATGCTTTGAATCAAAAGACTCATATACTTTCTTATGAGCCACCATATTACCCGCATATCGCTCATCACGAATAATTTTTGCAATCATAGTATTAGTCCATCCAACATTATTTCCATTAGGAACCCAATCTCTTGAACACCCCTTCTTCTTTTTATATAGTGCCGGTGTAAGAATCTGCTCATCATTAAGTATTCTTGCAATTTCTCCTCTTTTGGTTCCAGCAATGACCATATCAAAAATTCTTCTAACAACCTGAGCGGCCTCATCATCAATTACCAACTTATGAATATTCTCCGAATCTTTCTTATATCCATAAATCCCATACGGACTTAGAAATTCTCCTCTTTTCATTCTTGAAGTTACCGCAGCCTTAACCTTTTGTGACAAATCCCGGCTATATAGATTATATACAAGATTTTTAAAAGCAACATCAATGCCACCTGTCTGCCCAACAAAAGAGTTACTATCATATCCGTCATTTATTGATATAACTCTTATACCCAGGAACGGAAATAATTGTTCCAGCAAATTTCCAACTTCAACATAATTTCTACCCAGTCGTGAGAAGTCTTTTACAATAATGCACTGCACAGATCCTTGCTTGCATGCCGTAATAAGATTTTGAAAACCTTCTCTTTCAAAGTTTCTGCCTGTAAATCCATCATCCAGATACTCCTTAATTAAATAATCCGAAAACTCTTTGTTATCACGAATGTACCTCATAATCATATCTCTCTGATTGGTAATACTATTACTTTCATTTTTTTCTGATGATTTCACATCAGTATCCTCAAGGGATAATCTAATATACATCGCTACTGTCTTTACCATGTTATCCCTCCAGTTTTCTCAGAATTTCATCACAACATGAAAATGTTATTTCTATACTTTTATCATCATTGATTGTAACTAACTCAATAAAGCTTTCAACCATTTTTCTATCCAGTTTCTTTGCTTTTTTGCACTTTTTCAGATAATCTGCTGCTCTTAATTTTCCTGCTGAATCAGAAGTCTTCTTCATATTATCTGACAGAAGTTTTTCTTCTCTCTCCAACTGCTTCTTGTCATTCAGAAACTTAGTTTTCATCAACAGATAATCGTTTTCATCAATCAAGCCGTCCGAAACATCTTTGTATAAATCCGCAATCTTTGAATTAGTCTGGCGAATCGCTCTTTCTATCTGTACCATTCTCTTTTTAATATCCTGAGTATTTTTGTCAGCAATCTCAAGCGAGAGTGAACTTTCATCTATATTGTTGAAAATACATTTTTTAATACTTTCTAATACTTTGCTTTCGACAGATGATTTATTTATCCGATTTTTATTAGTACAAACTGCTTCTCTTAATTCCTTATATCCACTGCAATAATAGCTTCTGCTAATACTGTTGCCTCTTACGTTTTGAGCTAAATTCATGCTCTTTCCACAGCAACCACATTTTATGCGACCTTTCAGAAGATTCTCTTCTTTGTATTCTCTGCTCTTACTGTTTTTTCTTCGGACTGCCTGCTCTGTCTTTTTCTTTTCCAAAATATCCTGAACTTCAAAAAACAGATTTCGCTCGATAATAGCCTCGTGTGTTCCTTCAACTACTATCCAGTCATCTTTATTCGTATAATGCATAACAATGTTATTGCAAAGCTCCTGTTTTACTTTTCCCTGAACCATATCACCTATATAAGCACGATTAGTCAATATTGTGTTAATGGTTGTTCTACCCCATTTAGAATTCTTGTATCTATCCGATTTTGTTATCCCAATGGAATATCTGTATTTTCTCGGACAATCATAATCTGATTCATTCATAATTCTTGCAATGCGGTCTAATCCATATCCTCCAGCATATAATTCAAATATTTTTTTCACTGCCGGTGCCGTCTTTTCATCAATTACAAACTTATTTTTGTTTTCAGCTGACTTCAAATAACCATATGGTGCTACCAGTCCAATATATTCTCCGTTTTTCTGTTTGGTACGAAAAGCAGTTATAATTTTCCTCGATATATCTTTGGCATAGACATCATTTACCAGATTTTTAAATGAAGCCACCATATTTTCTACGCCGCCACCTTCATTCGTATCAAAATTATCCGTGACCGCTATAAATCTTACATTAAGAAATGGAAATACATTCTCTATCAAATTTCCTGTTTCAATATAGTTTCTTCCAAGTCTTGACAAATCTTTCACTACTATGCAGTTTACTTTTCCAGTCTTTACATCGTTCATCAGCCTTGTAAATTCCGGTCTTTCAAAATTGGTTCCTGAAAAACCATTGTCCGCATATATATCAACCAGTACCATATCGGTTTTCTCACCAACAAAACTTTTCAGAAGATATATCTGATTATCCAAAGTATCCTCATCCAAATCTTCTGTAGATAATCTTGCATACACTGCCGTCTTATACGCACCTTCTTTTGCAGAAATAATGCTCATGGCATTTTCTGCAATTCTGCTCTTTCTTGCCATTATGACACCTCCTGCATTTCATTCTTATTATCTTGTATATACCTAATTTGGTTCAATATTTCCTTATAATTATCTGCGTATCTGAAAACAATCTCAATTCTCTTATCTTCATATATCTTGATATAATCAATAAGTTCTACCACAACGTTTCTTTCCAGCTTTTCAATTCCTTTATTTGCAAGAAAAGACTCAATCCATTCATGATGCTTTCCGTTTCTGGATGCCAATGTCTCTATTTCAATTTTAATCTGTGCTATAGAATCAAGTGCAGCTCTGCGACGTTTTTCAAATTCCTGCTTCATCGAAATATATTCTTCTTTTGAAATCAACTCGTCTTTCAAATCTTCATAAACAGATACTTTCAATTTTTCGTACTTCTGAGCATCCTCTTCTAACTGAACAATTCTCATATTCAATCTCTTAACATTTACTTCCTGATATGGAAGTTTATCAATAAATTCAAGAAAATGCTGAATGTTTTCAAGTTCATCAATATAACTGTTCAGGTATGTCACTACAGCTTTCTCTAATTCATCCTCTCGGATTCTATGACTACTGCATACTCCTTCTTTTTTATTAGCAGAACACATATAGTAAACATATTTCTTTCCTGAAACCGTAGATACTTTACGACTCATCTGTCTTCCACAATCTCCACAGACAGCTATTCCGGAAAACAAATAAACGGACTTCTTATCTGGAGCCACCCTAGTATCCTTTTTCAGTATTTCCTGCACCATATCAAATTGCTCTTTTGTGATGATTGCTTCAAATGCATTGGGAATCACAACCCAATCCTCTTCATCTTTAATTACAGTTTTCTTAACCTTGTAATTAGGTGTAGTAACCTTCCCCTGAATTAGCGTACCAGTATAACTTTCATTTGTTAGAATTCTGGTTATTGCAACAGCACTCCATATTGCTTGTTTTTTTGTCTGCAAATTTGCACTGTATTTTATACCACAGCTTTTTTTATACTCTGCCGGAGAAAGCACACCCATATCATTCAGTTTGTCCGCTATTCTCTGCTGACTCATACCTGATATTTTCCACTGATATATATCCCTTACAACACCTGCGGCATATTCATCAATAACTATCTTATTATGATCATGTTCATCCTTGGCATAACCATATATGGTAAACGAGCCGATGAACTCACCTTTTCTTCTTTTGACATCTAAATGACTGCGTATTTTTATGGAAATATCCCTACAATACGCATCATTAATTAGGTTTTTGAACGGGATTACTATTTCATCTGTTTGAGATTTTCCTGTCAGACTATCATAATTGTCATTTATTGCAATAAATCGAACGCCCAGCATTGGAAATATTTTTTCAATATATCTGCCCGACTCAATATAATTTCTTCCAAAACGAGATAGATCCTTTACTACCACGCAGTCAACCTTGCCTTGCTTAATATCCTCCAACATTAACTGAAATGCCGGACGCTCAAAGTTTACTCCGCTGTATCCATCGTCTACACGTTCTGAAACAATTACAATATCCTGTTTATCCTTGAGGAAATCTTTGATAAGTTCTTTTTGATTAGATATGCTGTTACTCTCTGCTTTTGAAGCATCAGAAACATCACCATCTTCTTTAGATAATCTAACGTAGATGGCTGCTTTATAGATTTTAATATTACTCATAATGTGCAAGCCTCCTTAATTTTATTAGTTAGATTACCTAGTAAAATTTGTGGTTTGCACTAATTTAGTCCTAATGGTATATTAACACAAACTCACAAAAGATTCCATATGATTCTTAAGAAAATCCAAGAATCATCTGTTCAAACTGCTCGTTAAAACTCTTTCCCCCTGATGAAAATGCCACTTTTACCACCACACCATCAACTTTAAAACAATAAGGATTCTTTATCTGCTCGATAAAAGATGCAATTCTTTCATCAACCGAAAGCTTATCGTTTATGCGTATATCCTGTAAATCAACAAGTGTATCCCTATCAACATTAGTAACATCAACATCTCTTAACTTTATTAATTCCTCTGCCGTCATCCAATCCCTCCAATCTATAAAATAATAATTGCCACCCGGATGAGTGGCTATGTAAAGCCGGGGCAGATGCTCCGGCACTATTCTTTATTCGTTATACTTTCCTACCATTCCAAGCTGTATCTGCATCCCC
>JBGVHH010000074.1:0-2817 GCA_045122195.1 Agathobacter sp. | reverse complement strand
ATTTTATTAGTATGACCGGAATTGGCTATATCATGAATTTTATGTTATCGGTAATTGTTGCGTATCCATTGTCGTTCTTGTTGTCTTGGTGGATTGGTAAGTCAAAATACTTAAGAGTTTGGTTTGGGTTGAAATCATAAGCGTGCATTGTGTTTTGTTATTTAATTAGGTTAAAATCAAAAGGCAATTTTGATTAAGCAGTAGAGGAAATCGAAATATTATCAAAAGATGTCGAAATAGATGGTGAGATTTACACTCTATCTTCAAATGTAAAGTACAAAACTAATTGCATTACAGAAACTTCTACAAGCATTTCAGTAGATGAAGATGGTGAAATTGATACAAATACATCTTGGTCGGAAAGATTTAAATCTCAATCCTCATTGTCTATTCATGGAATAGAAGTTCCATATAATTTGTTTCCTAATTATTCCAATAGGATGTCAAAAGCAGTCCTTAAAATACCATTTCCGTTTTCTTTTAGATTGGATATTGGGGTGAATAGTGATTTAAATTTAAATTCTGCAAGAGACCAGATTATTTATGACGAGAAGTGGTTGGCTTTTGAAGAAAATTTATACCGGGTTATTTGTAGAAGACTTAAAAATGTGCTTTCGCAATCTGATTGGAAAAAATTGAATGAGATAATTCAAAAAAATGAAACTGATACATTTAGTCGAATTGCAAATAGTTTTGAGTGAGAATTAAAGGGCGGCATTGGAGTGAGACCCATGTCGCCCATTGCTCAAGTACACAGATAGAAGTTCTGGTTATTGTTCCATATTGACTTGGGATACTATACAATAATCATTATTTTTTATAACGCACAATTTTCTCCCAGTTTGCAGGGAACCCCATTTTCGAAAATAGCAATTCCTGACTGATATGAGGGCAGTTCTTGAGAACAGAATTAATCAATCGCTTGAGCTCTGTTTTAAACTGCTTAAATTCTTGATTATCTATGAGATAACGTAGAGCTATTACTACTGCAAACAGGTCTTTCTTACCGATAGTATATTGGCCCTTTTTCTGTGGTAGCTGCAATTTACCATGTAAAACCATATCAGGAATTGCTTCATTTACCTGGAAGGAATAAAGCCTTTCATTATGGGCACATACATTTCTACAGCTTGCAAGAATACGAATGAGCTGATGTAACTGGACCTCTGACATGTTGGCGAAATTAAGACTGACCTTAGTGCGGATATCAGAAGTTGAATATTGATACATTTTTGAAATCTGTCCAAATGTAAGCGCATTGGTTGCTACCCACAAAGGTACATTACCATATACCCTTGCATGGTGCGTGATATAACTATAGTTGCTAGGCAAGGCTATAGTTTTGCTTAAGGTTGTAATCAGGCGATTTATTTTGCTGGAATTTTTGCGTGTATAGTTATAATTTCCAGCGGTTAAATATGCTGTTTGCTGTTCACCATATTTTTCACAGAAGTAATATGACAACATGGATTTTAGCTGTCTTTCCACATGTAATATGTATTTAAGAAAGAGCGTTCTCAATTCTTCATCAAAGTAATAAAAGGCGGTAATTTCTTCAAAGGTGACACCATGTAGGTAATTCCCTGATGGCTTATGCTTAAATAAATCTTTATATCCACCAATTAATGAAAAATAGCTTAGTTTTTGTAATGTTATTCTGGCAAATTCAGGATCAGAAATAACAAGCTGTTTTTCTTTTTCCAGTTTTTTAATTTGCTCATCATATGTGAGAAATGTTTTGTTAGCCATCTCTGAATCCTCCTTTGTTTTGTGGCATAAAAAAAGTGGAGCCCACGCATGGAACTCCACCGGCTGCGGGCATCGCAAGTTTCCGCAGCGCAACCACTAAAGATAATATACCATTGAAAGCAAAAACTGTCAAATGGATTTTTAGTGGTGGTAGTAGTTTATGCGTCACAAATTAATATTATTCTAATTGTTTTAAAACCGATTGTTTCACCCCAAGAAACTTATCTCTGTACTCAATCGCCTTTTCCGGCTTCTTCCATCGTGCATACAGATTATTCAGATACCGATAGGTAGTCTTCATATAGTCATTATCCGTACCCACAGCATTACAAATAATACTTTCTGCCACAAGCAAGTTAATCTCAGCCGATTCCGGCGTTCCTTCCATCATATCAATGATGCCTTTGCTCAGCTTGCAGATACCATAGTCAAGAGAGGTATCTGACAGATGCTCCAGCACTAATGATTCATACTGTTCCAATACAATCTTGGCATTGTCCACATCCTTTGCCAGCAATAGTATATTGATAAGGTTCATCATCTGCTGCAGGGAATCATGGGATTCGGTTAGTCCCAAGTGTGCATATTCCATACGGATATCAAAGGCTGTACGGAGTGCATTGGCTGCCTCATTTCCACGCTTTATCAGCAGATAAGTGTTGGAAAGGTTGTTGTACAGATTGGATAGCAGGTTTGCAGTTCGTATATCTGCATCGTTAGTATGAAGCTTTTCCATGATGTTGATTGCCTTTTCACGCTTCTTAACTGCATTTCCGTAATCTTTTTTCAACAGAAAACACTCCGCCTTATAATCCAGTAGCAAAGCCCTGTCACATGGAGAATCCAGTTTATATTCTTCCATAAGGTAGCTGATTCTATCAGTTAGTTTCGGCAGGTAATCCGATACAAGGTATTTGTCCAGATATGGGATGTAGTGCAGAAGGTCATGTAAGCCATGTGTTGGCAGCAAGAATGACATCAAGACCTATGGGATGGAGTAAGCGAGGCGCTGGTCAGATGGGAAGACTTAGAGCTTACTATTACAACGGAGGCAACATGCTTGAACTG
>JBGVHH010000073.1:0-2962 GCA_045122195.1 Agathobacter sp. | reverse complement strand
TTGTGATAATATCTCACATAATCGACAAAAATCATATATTCTCTAAGGACTTTGCATTTTTCAAGAAGCTGTTTGTTTTTTCCAAAATTGATATTGTATACCTTGCAAACTAATTCAAGTTCCGGATTCTCGGTCTTTTTCTCAAAAGCATCGGATAATTTCATATCATATTCCTCGGGCTGATCCTGTTCTCCATTATAAAACACTGCAAACTTCGGCATTGGAATCTTTATCAACTTCTTCCCATAAATATTCTTTTTCTTAATAAGCTTACTTATGATGGTCGTATAGTAAATCAAATTCCTTACAGGCATATTCGGACAAACACTGGACTGGTGCTCATAAATGCTAAGAGCGGCATCCACCACGAATGCTGCATCATTTCGCACGGTCAAAGAAACACCCTTTTCCAGCGTATGGATTTCCAGCTCGTCAGGGTCAGCGAAATTGGTTTCATTCAGGACATTATAGACCGACAATGCATTCGCCTTATCCTCCATCAACATACTAAACACATCACTTTTGAACTCACGGTTACCATTACTCATAAAAATTGTTCCTCCTTACCTAACTGGCAGGAGGGTACTGCTATGATACCAAGTACTCCTGCCTTTATTAAATTAATTCTTGGAAATAAAAGCAAGATTCTTAGATGATTTATTTATTGTATGATCAGATTTGATTATAAATATGATAAGAAATAGTTGCTTTGAGAATATTATAACTCGGGGATGTATTTTTCTCAATAAAAATTTGGAAAATCACTATACTTTGTTACTTACTATGTTATTGTTTAGGGAGAAGACTGGTAATAAGTTAAATGTGGAGAAATACAAAGAATGTAGTGGAAAGTTTGAAGTATGAATGATATTATTAAACCCAAATTATTCATAGTGCAGTTTCATATCCAAATCTGCACTATGAATCATAAAATTTAATTCTCACAGCCATAATTTCACTCAAATATTCCTAAAAAAGGGTATAAAATCCCTATGGCATTTTTGGGAGTGATTATCAGGCTGTCAAGGTTCGTTGTTTGTTGCTATTCTAAATTTAGCTGTAGCCCATGAATATTTTCTAGTGTTTCATAGAATTCTTCTTTATATGGACAACTGCTACAAAGCTTGAATGTTATATATCTTGCTGAACGAACTGCTTTTGCAGCAATCTTCAGTAATTTTACACGAATGGTATCTACTGTGTGTTTCTGAAGTTTCTTTGGCAGAACTAATCGTTTAAACCAGTTAAAGATGTTGTATGCCAAAGCATGTATCTGAAGACGATTCGCATTTACAATTTTCGATTGACTGCTTACAGCTGCAAAATCAAAACCATTTTTACTTTCCTTGATAAAGTTTTCCATGGCTCCTCTTTTGCAGTAGAACCGAATTAATTCTTCTGGCGCACCATCCATGTTTGTTACAATAAATGTGTACATGTGGATCATCTGATTTGTTGGCTTTTCAATTTTGAATACGACTCTTCTCGGATATTCCCATGAGTTTGCCTGGTATTGGAACTCACCGTAAACCACTGCATAGTCTACCTGATTCAACTGTGTTTTTTCACAGAGAAGTTTCTCTTCATAAGCAGCAAGTTTTCTTAATATTCCGTTTTCTTTCAGTCGGATTACATACGATGTTCCATTCGTTTCACACTGTTTATAAAGATCAGGTGTTGCAAATCCACTGTCACCGCGTAAGACCAGAGCAGTATTCCCATAATCCTGTAAAAATTCATCCAATACAGGCTGCAAAAAATCGGTTACACCTGTACAGGAATAAGCTGTTCCATCACGAAGCTCAATCTTTAGTAGGTCACCTGTCATTCCGTCATAACATACCAAAGGGTGTAAGCCGTGCTTTTGATAATGAAAGTTAAAACCTTCTCCTTCCTGATGACCATACGTATCAAGAAGAGTGGAATCAAGATCAAGGATGATGATTTCCGGATTTTTATAGGCATACACAATTTTTCGCATTTCGCGTTGAAGGTGATAAAACTGTCTTAAAGTATCATCATCAAGACGATTAAAAAATCTTGATAATGTCGGCTGTGAAGCCAATCGCTTTTTGCCAAGAATTGCTGTCAAAACAGGATCATTGGTAAGTTCGTCCGCACAATCATCTTCAAAATAACCACAGAGAATCTGAAAAATAATCTGTGAAAGATTTTCATCATCTTTATGAATACGCAGTTCAGTAGTATCATTTGTTTTAAAAATCTTCCTGAACAGCTTATCAAAACCGACTTTGCAGAAGAATTCTTTAATTAAAAGAGCTCCTGCATCGGAGGATAAATCGCCTCCATTAAAATTTATTTTAATTTGCTTATTGCATTCAAGTGATTTGGTGTTTAAAATATCCATAAGAGACCTTCCTTTGGTGTTTATTAAGATTTAGGCACCTTAATTATACCACATGTTAGGTCTCTTTTTTATTCACTTAATAGATGAAATGAATGAAACACATAAAATGCAGTAAATATGTGGCTTTCAGCCGCTTTCACGGATTTAACGTGAATAATCTAGGATTATTCTTCGCTTGCTTAACAAGAGCGGTTCTATCAGCCAAAAACAAAATATTCTTCACATAATTATGATGTCTTAAAACATCCACTATACTGATACTTACTCTTGTCTTTCCTGATCCAGTTGCTTGTACTATGAGCATTTTCCGATGTTTATTCATAATCGCATCACAAACTGCCGTTACCGCTTCTTTCTGATATGGTCGATTGGTAATATCATCACTTATCTTGATATTTTCCAAGGGAATCCGCTGTTTGCGACCATCCATCTCAAGCTGTAATTCTTCTTGAGTAAAAAAGCCAGAAACTTCTCGTCTCGGATATCCCATGAAATCATTTGTATAGAAAAATTCAAACCCATTCGTAGTAAAAATCAGAGGTCTTCTGCCATACTTATTCTGCAGGCAATCAGCATAAAGTTTTGCCTGCTGGC
>JBGVHH010000072.1:0-4014 GCA_045122195.1 Agathobacter sp. | reverse complement strand
ATTTCAACATCTTCTAACATAAGTGTTCTTGCTATGCTATATGGGAATAACATATTTCCGAGGTTGTCCAAAAGCGCCTGTTTTCAAGGCTTTCCGCTTAATGTTAACATGCGTTGCTTGAAGCAACGGCGATATTTGTGTAGACTAATGCTGGCAAAAACGTTATGATTTTAGTTATGGTATTTGTATTTGATGCATATAAGTTTTTGTGACATTGGTAATTGAAATATAAGAAAATAGCCTCTCGGCTTCACAATAAGTAAATTGAGCTTGGAAATTTGACAATTAAATATTGTGAGATTTTGGAAAAATATCAAATAAACTTAAAAAAGGGCGCAGTTTCCCTAAGGAAAGGATGAGATTTTTTTAAAATTGTGGTATGATACTTATGTGTTGGCTATCCGCAAGAAGTTGAATTGTAGATCTACGCGGCTAGGCATTTTCCACGCATCAAGATGTTGTAGCATCATGATTGCATAGAGACGGCAGTACCACATTTTAGTAGAACGGTGTCTGCCGTCTTCTAATTTATAATCTATTTTTTCACGTTTATTTGATCTTTCAACAGATGTTCGACTGTTGTATTCCAGTTTCCATTCCTTACTGTCTCGTGGCGGTATGTTAAATAATCTTGGATTATCTTTTTGTTGAAGATGTACTGTTCTTCCGTACTTAGAGTCTGAGCAGGGGTGTTCGCAAAAGCAGCCTTTCTTCCTGTTTGCAAGAGGGCAGCGGTATTTTTCGCGATGTTTTGCTTTTTCTACACCATCATGATGCATACGTAAGCCCATTTTACAAACAGGAACACCATCATTACCTATGGTAAAATCATTTTTGTATTTAAAATGTCCGGTTTTTCCAGGATTTAAATCAATAAAAGGTGTGATGTCATTTGTTTTACAATAGTCGTAGACAGGATAAGCATCATGCGCAGCATCAAGTAAAAGTTTTTCAATACGAAATTCAGAAAGATAGGATTTCATAGAGAAAAATGTATGTAAAAAAGACAGCATATCATGTCTGGAAGCACGCTCTAACATTGGAAAAACAGGAAGATCATTTTCCGAATCAGCAGCTACAAACATATAAAGATGGTAACCAAAAAAATATTTATTTCTGGAAGAATCCCAGCCCCAGTTGCAGTCTGGTTGAGAGAATTTACGTTTGCAGTTACAATGTGTGTTTTTATCACATCCACAAATGCGTTTGGAACGTTCTAACCTTGCAGTCTGAACAGGAGTACCATCACCGGCAAGACAGAGTGCATTTGGAGTAATCAATCCTTTACGGATGGAAGTGTCCAAAAACTGCTCTTTGTATAACCGGAAAATCAGATAAAACGGATTGGTATTTGGAAGTTCCATACGTTCTAAAAGTGGTAAAAGTTTAGCTGAAATGCTGTTGGTATCACAAGGAGTTTTATCTCCCTGTTTTTTGCCCTTTTGCACTTTCTCTTTTTGGTGTTTAAGCTGGCTGATGTAGTTGTTGTTTTCGGACTGCCAAAGTCGGTTAAAAAAGTCATAGAAGGTTCCTACACCAGGAGTGTCATCGACCGGAAAACCACTGAGAATGGCATACAATGGAGTGATTTTAAGAAGTTCACACCATTTTGTAATGGATGTAATGTGTAGCTTTATTGATAACAGATAGGAACGAAGCAAAGAGGATGGTAAACGCTTTACAGGTTTTCCGGATTTAGGATAATAATTAAGCATAATGGTATCTGTTTCAGAAAGGTCCAGATACCAAAATTTCACAATAAGATCCCATGTTGCTTTAGGGACAACAAAGGGATTAGGAAATAAAGAAAGAAATGCAGATACAAAAGTTTGTTGATAGGCGGAATGACCGCCAGTGTTAACAGGTAACATAAAATCGCCTCCAAATCAAAAAAATGCCTTAATAATTAAGGGCGCGAAGCGCCGCATTTTTTTGAGGATTTGTCAAGTGTTTTGGCAAAAAAAAGTGGGGGAATTTTAGAAAAATAGGAAGTAAAAGCCTTGAAAAATATGGGCTTGAGAAGCCGAGAGGCTATATAGAAGAAAGGGAGGAAATGCTTATGAGAAAGAGTGTGAAAAAAGCAATACGAAGAGGTGGAGCGCTTACTTTGGCAGGAGTAATGCTTTTATCAGCAGGAATTTCAGGAAAGACAGCACAGGCAAAATCTGAATCAGTAAATGTGGGGGGAGCCATAATTGAGGCTAGCGTTTCAGATGGAAGGAGTTCAGGAAAAACCACTGCAAAAATTGTTGTTAAGAGCGGTCCAACAATTAGTTTGTCGGCAGAGGCAAGGATTTATTATCGTTTTGATAAAAAAGCTTATTATGCTACGAGTGGAAAGTCAACATCTACTGCAATAAGTTTATCTAAAACGGTTGAAAAGTACAGAGCAGGAGCAGAAGTGGATCAATGTAAAGGTATGTTTTCTGCATATTATAATAATACATCATGGTCTAAGCCAGTTCCTGTGGGAGAGTTAAAATCTGGATACACTTATACTAAAGATACAAAGTAATATCATTTTGTGATTAGATAAAAACAGAATGCCACATATAGATTTTCGTACAGTTGTATTTAACAATTGTAGAATAATCTGTATTGTGGCATTAAAAATATAAGGAGGATGTGAAGTCATGAGAAGATACATAAGTCTTTTTGTTGTGATGGTGGGAGTTATATTTTTTAGTGGATGTAACAGGCAAAAAATAAAATATGAGGATACATATATTGCAGGGCAGGATTTTCCATATATGTACTATGGAAGTAGCTATGAGTTTGGTGTGAATACGATAGAGACAGAGGATGGCTATTATAAAATGGTCAATCAGTTTATTTATTATATTGATAAGAATAATATGCAAACTACACCTTTATGTGGAAAGGCGGATTGTTTGCATGATCAGGAAACTGCAGAGAAAAGAAACGAGTGTAATGCCTATACGAATTCTAATGATGGATATTTATACCAGAGTGGGGAATATATGTACTATATGGCACATGATTATGATAAGGAGAACGACAAATGGAAGATGAATTTATATCAGATATCCATGGATGGTTCAGAAAGAAATATTGTGTGTACAGTAAAAGAGCAGAATATCTATCTTTGGCTTATTCATAGGGGTTATGTGTATTATGTAACAAATGAGAAAGGTAACGATGGAAAAAGACACAATGCATTAAAACGTTTTGCTGTAGAAGATAACAGTCATAAAGTGGAAACTATAAAAGTATTAAATGAAATATATAATGGTCAACCTGATACACTTGAAGCATATGGAAATTATGTTTATTTTTATACACTTGGTTACAACGAAGATATAGAAAATGATTTGAGTAAGAACTGGACAAAGACACTGGCAAACTGCTGGTTTTGTTATAATATAACCACTAGTGAGGTAAAAGAAATTTTTACAGAACAAAGAGAAAATAATGATACTGTGAAAATTGCACAACATATACGTTTTTGGCAAGATAAATTATTAACGATGTATAGTTATCAGGACGGGAAGGAACATGAAGATGAAAAAGTTATATATCAATATGATTTAGATGGTAATAATAAAAAGAAGTTGTTGACAGTAGAGGATTCCATGGACTGTTTTTGTGCTGATAATAATTATCTTTATGTATATAACACTTGGAGAGATACGGTAGCAGATGGAAAAGAGGAAGCTAAAATGATAGTTTATGACAAGGACTTAAAAGAGATAGATCAGATTGGTATGCCTATGAGTCCTTATACCCATCTTGCACCAGGGAACAATGAATGTTTTCTTGCAAATCAGGAAAGTGAAGATACGATTGCTATTATATATATGGATAAAAGTAAAATAGGCAGTTATCAAGGTAAACAGATGGAGGCTCGTGCATGTTATGAAACAAAAAAAGTAGATGATCAAGCTGGAATGGAGATTACAGAATAGTATAGGCTTAATATTTTTTGTTAATGTAACAAAATGGAGAGAGAAATAATGATGAAGGAAGTCCCGAAATGGGCAAGCTGTTTGTATA
>JBGVHH010000071.1:0-3725 GCA_045122195.1 Agathobacter sp. | reverse complement strand
CTCATGTTGACATTTAAATGATATATGTTGCAAGGGAATACTTATTGGAAAAAATAGTGTGTGGTATTACTTTTTAATAGCCAATTGCGAAGTGGATATTAAATATGGCTAGCCATTATTCAAAAGGTTATGATTACTTATATCCATAAAAAATATCAGAAATATTGGCTATGACTTTTTCATATCCAGTTGCCAAGTGGCTATCACTTTTCAATAGCCAAGGCGAAAATGGCTATTAAATTTTCATAGCCATAGAAAATATCACAAAAGTGTGGCTATGACTTTTTCATATCCAGCCGTGAAATGGCTATTACTTTTTAATAGCCAGAGGCAAAATGGCTATTAAAAAATTATAGCCATGGTAATTTTCAGGGCTTTTAGGGGATTTTCTCCCCTAACAAGATGCATTAGGGGCAGAGATGTCTCTAATGCGTATCTTGCCATGGACATGGGAAAATTATTGTGGCAAATGACGAACTTGATGATAAGAAAATAAATTTTTATAAGAGCTTGAATTATTGCTTTTTCTGAGTTGTGGTTGTATCATTGATATATGAAGTAATTACAATTTTATATGTAAGAAACGATGCAGAAGCAACTTTGGAAGGAGGAATATTTTGAACAAGGAATTTGAACGCTGCTGTACATTTCTGGCTGAGATGATGGAGAAATATGGGCTATTGGTTATGCAAGATATACTTGAAGAGCTTCACTATGATTCGGAAACTTGGTGTTATGATGCAGAAGGAAAAAGACTGCGGTATGTAGCTTATGTGAAGAATTTTCAGAAGGGTTTTCAGAAAGCAGCATAAGGATTACCGGCATCCTGCGAGATTCAATTGATTAAGTAGGATGTATACATATGGATGAGCGTTCAATAAGAAAAAGCAAAAAGAAAAAAATAAAAACGATTGAATTTTTGGAAAGTTGGGCATATTATAATAGCAAATATATTTCTTTGATAAGTTGGTGAAAGATGTGTCAGCTTTGAGGAATAAAAACTTTTCGCAATAAAATAGTCAGATTTTGTGCAAAAAATCCCCCTTTGCGTTAAAATATACGTAAGAAATTTTTCGCAAAGGAGTTTTTTGCAATGACAAAGAAAGAAAAAAGAGAACGTAAGGAACAGGATCGTGGAATTGTTGATTTTATGATGGTTACAAATCATTTTTTTAATTCGCTAAGGAAATGGATTTCAGAAATGGATGACCCAAGAAACCAGTCTTATACCACATATACACAGACAGATTTGGTATATATGGGAATACTAAAAAATGTTTGTGGTCAAAAATCCATGAGAGAAATGGAAGAAAATTTTAACAAAAGTAACTGCATTGATACATTGCGAATCATGTCAGGCAATAAAAAATTGAATGAAATGCCACATTACGATACATTAAATTATTATCTTGAAAGGCTTTCGTCGGATTGTCTGTCTGATTTGAGAAAGAAAATGGTGACAAGCCTGATTCGTGGAAAACACTTTAACAGATACAGACTTTTAGGTAAGTATTGGAGAGTAATTATTGATGGAACGGGATTATTCTACTTTAAAGAAAAACATTGTAGTAACTGTCTTTGTACAACACGAACGAATGAGGACGGAAATCAGATAAAAATGTACTTTCACAAGGTCGTAGAAGCAAAAATAGTTTTAAATGATAAGATAGTCATAAGTCTTGGGACAGAATTTATAGAGAATGAAAGCGAAGATGTAAGTAAGCAGGATTGTGAGATAAATGCGGCAAAGCGTTTGTTTCAAAAGATAAAAAAGGATTATCCAAGACTGCCAATCTGCATTCAGGCAGATGCATTATATACAGCAGAAACCATCATGCAGTTGTGTCGGGAATATAACTGGGAATATCTGCTTACCCAAAAAAGTACCAGACAGAAACTATTGGATGAAAGTTTTGAATGGATAAAAAGTGGCGATGGAGCCGAAAAGAAAAACGGAGTGTGTGAAGAAAAAGGAAATGCATGCTACGCAAATCATGTAGAGGAAGTTGCAGGAAAAAAAGAAATTATGAATGTACTTGAATACGAATACGAAACGCAGGATGAAGATGGAAAAAGCCATACAATACATTTTTGTTGGGTGAGCAGCATAGAACTGACAAAAAGAAATATGGAAGAAATGATTATTGCAGGAAGAGGCAGATGGAAAATAGAAAATGAAGGATTTAATAATCAAAAAAACGGCATATACAGGATAGAGCACCTTAACAGCCACAACAGCAATGCAATGAAGAATCATTATCTGCTTACCCAGATTTCGGATATTCTTATGCAGATTTATCTTTTATGGAATCCGTATATAAAAAATCTAAATCAGACAATAAAAAATACATCTTCCGGTTTACTGGAAAGTTTTCGAGTACAACCAGTAACAGGGGAAGATGTATCCTACATTTTCAGATACACAACGGTGTATCTAGAATAACAGGGTTATTATAGCACAGGTGGTGGTTGAATGGAATAGAAAATTTAACAAAATATCCACAAAATTTTAAATAGTGAGAGAATCGCACCCTAATGCTGTGGATAAATTTTTAAATATTTTATACTAATCCACAAAAATAAAGAGGTGAAAAAAACTGTTTGATTTTCTAAAGTTTCTAAAAATTTATTCTTCACCGCTGAGATGTGTAGAACCTATTGACTTTTGAAGGAAGATTTGCTAAGCTTTTTATAGAGAAAGTTTACCACTCACCGATAGGTGGTATATAAATGGTCGGGTTGAAAGTTTACCGCTGACCAATATGCGGTATATAAATGGTTGGGTTGAAAGTATTGTCCTCCACCAGCAATGGTGGAGGATTTTTTTACAAAGGGTGGATATACATGAAGAAAACAGGATTTTATATTATAAAAGATTCATTTTTTGAGGACATGGATGAACCATATCTCAAAGGGAATAAAGAGGGTAATAGACCTCATTATTATTGCTTTGAGGATTCAGTTTCCGGCTTGTATTGGATGATTCCGTTATCAAGTAGAATAGATAAGTACAAAAAGATTGTTGAAAATAAGAAAAAAGCTGGAAAACCTTGTGATATTATACATATTGTGAAGTTGGATGATGATAGAGAAAGTGCTTTTTTGATTCAGGACATGTTTCCGATTACAGATGAATATATTGAACGGGAATATACGATTGCAGGAAATCATTTGATGTTAACCAGTGAGCATACTGTAAAGGAGATTGAGCAAAAGGCAAGAAAAGTGATGGGCATGTTAAAAAGAGGTGTTAAATTTACACCTACTCAACCGGATGTTATGAAAATAATTGAGAAATTAACAGAGAAATAATGGCCGTAGAGAGGCAAGGACAATGCCTTAATCCAAATATCTCATTAGCGGGTGGACAGTCAGAGTTAAGGCTGTCTATTTTTGGTTGAAATACAGTTGGAACAGCAGTATAATTATGTTGGGACAACAAAAGAGCATATGAAATCAATGCATAGATTGGAGGAGATTTACATGGAAATATCAAAAAGCGATTGGAAATTATTCAGAGCACGCGCTTGAATTAAGCAAAGGAAATATGATTTTAGATATTGTGGCACTGATTAATAGTGGTATGATAACAACTGCTGATTTGGAAGGGTTTAGTGATGAATTAAGAAAAAGTGTTGATTTTCTTTTGCATAGGTAGCAGAAGGTATTACGTACATAAGAATTGCAGGTGATAGTCATGAATATAGAAGCATATGATGCAGAGT
>JBGVHH010000070.1:0-2286 GCA_045122195.1 Agathobacter sp. | reverse complement strand
GACTTTCATCAAGGTTGTTTTCTCCGGCAAACTCGGAAAGGGTTCCACATAAATACGATGTATCCTGTGGCACGTAAGAAATTACAAGCCCAGAGCCAAGTGTTATTGTACCCGTATAATCTATGGGCTGCCCGACTATCAACTTTAACAGGCTACTTTTGCCACTGCCGTTCTTCCCATCAAGCACAATGCGTTCTCCCTGTCTTATTTCAAACGAAACGGGTTCACAAACTGAAATGCCATCATAACAAACTACTACATTCGATAATGATGCAAGCAAATCTGTATGGTAATGAAGCGGTTGTATCTTGATGGCTTCTGCGGTTTCCACATGTTTCAGCAATGCTGATTTTTGTTCGATTGCCTGTTGTTGTCTCGCTTCTATAGATTTTGAACGCTTCATCATTTTGGCGGCTTTATGACCGACATAACCTTTATCTGCTGCTCCAATTTTGGAAGCTTCTACACGTTCAGACCATACTGCAGAGCGTTTTGCTGCTTGTTGTAATCGACTGATATCCTTTTGCAAGCGTTCATTTTGTGAGAACTCAAACTCCTGCTGTCGTTCAAAGTTCTCCATCCAAGATGAAAAATTTCCGCTTTGCACTTCGATGTTCGCTCTGTTCAACGACAGAATATGGTCTACACAGCCGTCCAAGAAGCGGCGGTCGTGAGATATGAGTATAAATCCCTTTTTCTTTTTCAAATAGGCGGCTACCATTTCACGAGCTTTCACATCCAAATGGTTAGTAGGCTCGTCGATTAAGAGAAAGTGTCCTTCGTTGCAAAACAGCGCCGCTAACAGCACCTTTGTCTGCTCACCGTTTGAAAGTGTTTCAAACGGACGGTAAAGCACATCTGCTTCTACATCCAAATAGGACAGTTCTCGCATCAGCTCCCATTCTTCAGCCGCCGGTGCGATTTCAAAGAAAATTTCGTTGGTAAATTTTGTTTTATCTGCTACCGGATATGGGAAATAATCAAATTGCACGGATGAGTATATTTTACCGCTATACTCATATTTGCCGAGCAAGAGGTTTAACAGCGTTGTTTTACCTCTGCCGTTTCTTCCAACAAAGCCGAGTTTCCAATCGGTGTCAACTTGAAAACTTACATTTTCAAAAATATTATCATAGCTTGTTGGATAGGAAAAAGTCAGATTTTCTATTTTTATCATTGACATAAATGTATCTCCTTTGTATGTCTTAAAAATACAAAGTCGGTGTTCACTTTCTTGTTGTTTTTATATGCAACAACCTGACAGATGTTTGGTTGCTGTTCTCTTATTAAGTTATGGAGTTCTTCTCTATTCATATAATCATGCTCTCCGTCAAATTCAAGTTTATCGAGTAGATAACTACCCAAAGTAATTATACCATAAAACATCTAAAATGTAAATAGGACGGCTCAATTTTTTACAAATTGAACCGCCCTATTATATATGAACCTTTCTTATTTCGACCTTTGCAGGTCTGCTCCCGCCCTTTCGGGCGGTGGTACGCTATGTATGAGTATATGTCGTAGGAAGAAAGGAAAAGGAAAAAGAAAATTTAATGGGTATTTCATAGCGTACCATCTTACTTTGTTAGAAGACTTTCCATTTCTTAAGCCTTGCACTATAATGGCGTGAACCATCATATTACTATATGATACGGCGGTATGGGGCAAATTATTCCATTATTTTGTCGAAAGGTGAAAATTTTTTTGTTATTCTGTCAGCATACCAAAATGCTTTACATAGTCAACCACTTTCATATGGTGTCTTGCCCAACGCTTTGCGTATGCGGACGATACTGGTACGATCTCCATTTGTCTATGTAGTGCTGATTCACAAGGGCATTGGAGTACAGAGCCAGTATGTCGGCATATGAAATATTTTCCCTCTGCGGTTTGGTAAAGAAATTCTTCCACATAACGATCATCCAGAGGAAAATAATCGTTATCGTCAAGTGCGAGGAAAGTCGCTTTTTCGGTGTCATAGACACAATTCTTAATTGTAGCTTTCATAACAAAAAGCCTCCTTGAAATAAAGTATTCAAACTCGAATTATCAAGTTCGTAACTCTACAATAGTGCAAGACTTTTTGTTTGCATAAAGAAATCAAAAAGTTCTTCAAAAACTTTCCCAACCGGTAATGATAACTGGTTGGGAAAGCCGTTGTTATGCGTTAAGATTTCTTTTTGGCTTCTGCTTTGAGCATATCGTTCCAAGTTTCCACAAGACCGTTTTCGGCTGTGTACTCTTTTAAGTATGTCTGCATATTAACAACCTTTTTCGAATCAAAAG
>JBGVHH010000069.1:0-8181 GCA_045122195.1 Agathobacter sp. | reverse complement strand
GTCAGCTTTGCTGACATCTTCCTCTGCGCATTCCTGCAATCCGCCGGAGGCTTTTATCTCAGTTGGGGGATTGTACCCTCCACTGAGACTAATATGTTTCATCTCGCCACTTATAGAAGTGGGAGTCTCCCCAACTGAGATAAAAACTTTATGGTGTCAGGCACTCCGACTTGAAGGATGAAGAAACTGCAATAAAAGTTGGATCAAGACATGGAAAGCCAGTTATCTATCTTGTTTCTGCAAAGAAGATGTATGAAGATGGACATAAGTTTTATCATTCTGTAAATGGAGTTTGGCTCACAAAAAGCGTTCCAATGCAGTATCTTCAGAAACAATAGAATCTGAAAAAATGAGTATGCTAGCCTAGTCACTGAAATGGTGAATTGAGGCTGGCATTTTGTGTCTTGGTACTTGATAAAATGAAAGTGTAGAAATAAAACACACGATAAACGCACGCGGCCTTCCCTATTAAAATATTTGTATAATTCACAATAAAATGGTACAATATAACCAGATTTTCTCGGGAGGTTCATATATGTTTGAGTTTACAAATGACTGTTTAATAGGACATGAAGTGCTGGATGAAGACCACAGAAGGATGTTTGAACTGTTAAACAGAGGAATATATGTTTTACATGATGATTTTATAGTTGATAAATATGACAATATCAAAGAAATATTCAACGAATTGTTGGATTATTCCAATACCCATTTTGCAAGAGAAGAAGGCTACATGATGAAAATTTGTGACGCAGAGCTCATAATGCAAAGGGTACAGCACAACCATTTCCGCAATGAACTTTGGAAGCTTATCGGAAAGAATATTGATGAATATGAGGACCAGATTGAAGTCCTTGATGAAACTATAAATTTTCTCACAGAATGGTTGTATCATCATATAATTGGAAGCGACGCATTAATAGGAAAGTTAGAACCTATTGAGGAATGGATGGTGAAGGAAAATCCGTGTGAGTTCATAGATGAGTACAAGACAGACATTGCTTTGATTGACGGTGAACACAAGACACTTTTTGAAATTACCGGAAGAGTTTATGACATTTTAAAGGCCGGTGCCACAGAAGAAGACTCGGAAAAAATTATTGAAATATTGAAAGAGCTTCGCCAGTATACTACGGAGCATTTCTCTGATGAAGAAGAATATATGAGAAGTGTCAATTACGATGGGCTTGATGCCCAGATAAGGGCTCATAGAACTTTTATTGCCGAATTGGATGATGTGGACGAGGATGAGATTCGCAATAAACCTCAGGAATATGTAAAGAGTCTTATAGAATTTCTATTGGGATGGCTTATTAATCATATTTTGAAAGTAGATATGAAAATTCCGAAAAAGTAATGCTTTTTGAGGTTGAGAAAGAATTGACTCTAATCAGACTTTAGGAACTTCAAAAAAGGATAAGGGCATGTAGGTGCATAAAAACATCTACAGGCCCTTTTTTTACTTTGTGCGTCCAGCGAAGCTGGACCACACTTGCCGGTGCAAGTCCGGTCACGGTAATCGCCAGTGAGCCGTGTAGCTAAACTCGGTGCGTTGTAGTAATACAGGGTGCTAAGCGGGGGGATAAAGTAACCTTGATAAGAGGTGCGAGCAATCATGCAGACCGTAACATTAAGTGAATTCTGCCGTATCGTTAAAAAAGGTCTCGGAAGAGAACAAAGGGAAGTTGAGTCCTGAGAGTATGGGCGAAAACCATGGAACGTGTGGAGATACTGGAAAGCAACACGGACGAATCCCTCGGTATATGGGAAACGGTATGTATGAAAAGTGTGGTTCGGAACTGGAGAGACCCTACCTGTCACCGAAAGGTAAAGATGAAGTGTATAAGCTCGGCGAAGTCACTATCATGACAGGAGGGAGTCGGAGGGGAACATAGTACCGATAATGGCTGTGCAAGAAAACGCAGACTATGGAAAGGTTCCCTACTTCATTCATGTTTGTAGAGAGGCAAGCGGAATAAACCGCTATCTAACTGGGATACAGTCAGAATTAAAAAGTGGAACATATAGACCACTTCCAGTCCGAAGAGTAATGATTCCAAAACCAGATGGAAGTCAGAGACCACTTGGAATACCATGTGTGAAAGACCGAATTGTGCAGATGGCTACAAAGATACCAATATCTGGATCAATTTCAGAAATCATAAACTCATAAACAGCTTTAACATTAGTCCCTTTTATAGAAATTTTTTGAGTAATGATTTCAAGATAAATATCAAGTTTGCTTGGTTTATTGTGGTGTTCAGGTTTGCCTTGGTATCCGTCATAATACTTTTTGACTGTCCTGCGATCAACACCATACATTCTTGCTAACTCAGAAAAGTTAGGTTTTGAATTGCTCAAGCGTAAGATTGTAAGCTGCGTTATCAATGCCTCGTTCATGGAAAACACCTCCATAAACAAGGTATCATAAGCATTAGGATTGTACATTTTTATTTTTGTTTGCATGATTTTATGCCCTCTAATATTTGACGCACGTCAAATAAGACTTTTTATTAATATAATATTAAACATCCCACCTCACCTAATGTGAAGTGGGATGCCTTTTGCAAATTTTTTATTTATTCCTCTAATTTTTTTCTTGCAAATGAAGCATAACTTGTTGTTCCTCCATTGTCTGCTACAAACTTATACAATTCCTTCGCTTCTTCTTTTCTTCCTAATTCGCACTCATAATCTGCTATTGTCTTTGCAATAGCAATATTATTCAACGTTGTATTCTCCGTACCCTTAAAGCTCTCCTTCCAAAGCTTTAATACTTCTTTAGTTTTACCCTCCATATATAAACGTTCTCTTCTAAGCGAATCACAGATGTTTTCATACACCATAGCATCCATTTTTCCTTTGGGCTTTTCCGAAGATAATATCTTATCAGAAAGTGATACAGGGGACGTTCTTCGCTACAAAGTGACACTTCCTAATACGAAAGAACAGTCCCCGATTTGATATTATATTTTTTGTCCACAATTTACACAACACGCATTTCCGACGGGTTGCTTACATCCACAATTAGGGCAGATTACAGCGCCTTGATTTGTCAGAAGCTCATAATTTAATCTGTTTATCTCTTCATATGCTTCCTTGATTGTTGCAAAATCTCCAAGCTCTGTTGGCTCTGCATCGTCCTTGTGCTTCATATAATAAAGTCTTCCCAGCTCTGTGAACTGTTTCTCAATATAGTTTTCCTTATTCTTTATATCCAATTTAATCTTTGCTGAAGTTGAAACCTCTGATACTTTATCTCCTACTTCTTTTCCAGCATTTACAATCTCAGATTTCAATTTATCAAAATCAAATGCCATGTCTACAC
Source organism: Agathobacter sp. (assembly GCA_045122195.1). Classification (GTDB taxonomy): domain Bacteria; phylum Bacillota; class Clostridia; order Lachnospirales; family Lachnospiraceae; genus Roseburia. The sequence continues at coordinate 4,853 of JBGVHH010000069.1, read as the reverse complement.
CTCCGCCTTTTTCTCTGTAGTATTTCCTTTTGATTTAAAAAATATAATTGCACATACTAATACAAAAATCACTGCAACAACACCAGTTGCCGGAATTACATATTTATCAGGAACTGATGGCATCAGTCCGATTGCCTGATATGAAGTATATACACCAAATATTGCGAAGATAAAGAATGCGAGTATATTTAAAAAACCTTCCGGCATTTTACTCTTTAGAAAATATCCAACAAGCATTCCAATTATATCAGCCGCAAAAAGCCCTACTGAGCATGCAAGCCATACAATTATTGCATTTGACATTCCCTCGTTGGCACCAAATGTAATAGCTGTAAGCTGTGTTTTGTCACCAAGCTCCGCTACGAAAAAAGTACAAAATACTGCAATTGGCGCAAATTTTAGCTTACTGTCCTGTACGTCTTCATCCTCATCTGATTCCTTTTGAAGACAGGTCACTGCAAATAGCATAAACGCAAATGCTGCAAGCACTTTTATGGTATACGCAGGAACAAGTGAACCGATTAGTCCGCCAAAAACAACTGCTATTCCGTTTAAAACAAGGACTCCGGCTGCAGTTCCGATAATAATATCTCTGATTTTAAATTTCTGTGTCATCGCCACGAGCATCAGCTGAGTTTTGTCTCCCATCTCAGCGATGAACTCTGTTAAAAGCACTTTTAAAAACAAAAACATCTTCCTTTGTTCCTCCCACTTTTATCTCATAAAAATATATGCTGAATAGCCGGCATACATGAGAATCATGATTAAGCCTTCAACTTTATTAAGCTGTCTTTTGGTTGCTGCAAAAAGCCAGACAATAAGTGAAAATACTAAAAGAACAGCAATATCAATAATATTCTCCATAATAAAAGTAATTGGACTGATTGCTGATGCAATTCCAAGCACCATCAAAATATTAAATACATTTGAACCAATTGCATTTCCTAAAGCCATATCTACTTCATTTTTTCTGGCTGCAACGATTGAAGTCACAAGCTCAGGAAGCGATGTTCCGATTGATACAATTGTAAGTCCAACAAGTGTAGGTGACATACCTGCTGCTTCAGCAATTACGCTGGCTGACTCAACTGTCAAATCTCCACCGAAAGCGATGGATGCTGCACCACCAATAATGAAAACTATGCTAAGTGGAACAGAAATGAGTTTTATCTCATCATCCGAACCGCCCTCAACTTCTACCTTTTTTCCTTCTTTGCTTGCCTGCAACGCTTTTCTAACCAGAAAAATAATGTAGCATGCAAATAATGCAAGCATAATTGCTCCGTCTAGGTGACCTAATGTCATTGTTTCCTTATCACCAAATGATAAGTATCCAAGACCCATCAAAAGAATTGCACAAATTGCTGAGAACGGTATATCTCTTTTTATTGTATCCGGTGAAACCTTTACTGGTGTAAGGATTGCACATACACCTATTACAACAATCAGGTTAAAAATATTTGACCCTACCGCATTACTTACAGCCAGCGCATTCTGATTTGAAATAGATGCCGTAACACTTACTGCAGTCTCTGGAAGTGATGTTCCCATGGCCACAATTGTAAGTCCGATAATAATTGATGGCACATGAAATCTCTTTGCCACACTTGAACTTCCTTCAACGAAGAAGTCTGCACCCTTGATTAATAGTACAAAGCCTGCCACCAAAAAGACGATGACAAGTGGTAATGGTGCTCCACTAATAATTTTTTCCATAAAATCTCTCCTTACTTTTCTCCGCAAGTTTGTATGCAACTTCATTATATAGGAAAGTAGAACTTTCCTAATATAGTAAAAAAAGACCCAAGTATGCCTATATAAAGCATACATGAGTCTCATTCTTTAAGATTTGCCAGGTCTTTCGACCGGGACTGTTGACAAACCACACTTTCGTGCGAACTACTCCCTCACGGAATGTATTATTATTGTGTTCAAAGTCAATAGGTAATATAACAAAAAAGTATCTATACTGTCAATGAATTTTTCTTAAAACGATTTGTCAAAACAGCTCATTGACAGAATGGATTTTCTTGATAAACAGATTGAAGCTCTTGATATTGAAATCATGAAATACTATGAACAGTTTGATTGTTATTTACATACAATCCCAGGAATAGGCATAATTGGTGCTGCTACTATCCTTGCTGAAATCGGTGATATAAGCAGATTTAAAAGTAGGTATCTTCGTCTATTGCTCTTGTTCTCTTATTCATCACACCAACTCCAATCAAATATCATCACAGACCAACCAGTAAAAGTCAGCCAAAATATGCCAAGTTCCAATAACTACACCCAGATAGTTCCTTAAAATAACTACCTCTACCACAGAACCCACCAGTACAGCCATAGTTCCTAAACCAGTACGAATAGGAACTATAATCCCAAGCCCCATAAAGCCCAAATTTCGATTTTTGACCCACGGTGGCAGTAGTACGCACCCAAGACTGTAAAACGGAACGTATGGCATTGTGTGCAGGCGTGAGGGACAGGCATGCACACCACCATAATAGTGACGGTAGAATTTTTACCCCAAAGCCTGCTCACACCATCCAACTTCCTAAGTATCATCAGCTACCACGTTTTAACACACCATCAGCAGAAAACAGATGAGCCAGAATATCAAGATTCATCAGCTCAAAGCACCGATAGGTATACTCCCACTGGGAATCACTCATCTTAAAACCTTGTGCCATCATGCCCTTTGCTTTCTGCTCACTCTCCACCATGCTGGCAATGACTTTGGCAACTGCTGGTCTCCACTGCTTACCATTGCCAATATCAAGATAGGGTTCTGCCACAAAATGAAGAACGATACCCCTTTCATGACAGAACCTTGCAAAGGTATACACCTGCCGCACAGATGCAAATCGATTACAGCTAACTGCATATACTACATCTCCACTCTGCAGAACCGATGTAAGTTCACCAAGACTTCCAGAATTGTAAATGTTATTGCCACGAATCTTCTTACTTCTGAAAAACACCTTCGTTGTCTCATCATCAAGTGATGATATAAAACCATAAATCATAAACACAAGCCTCCTTTTTGTTGTTGGTAAACTTATGCCTATATGCGTCATTCTGAAAACAGTCTGTAGGTTCCAAAGTTCCTTAAAGTCGGCAGGAAATGTTTAAAAGATTTGTTTAAATTTATACACGTTTTCATCTTATATTTTGATACCACACTTCATACTTCAGAAAATACGCCAAAAATCGAGCATATACAAAAATTCAAATACCATGATAAAAGAAATATTCTGCAGATTTATGGAACTATACAGTATCGGTGGATGAGCAGGTTTCTGGAGATATTAGTTGATTTGATATTAGAAAAATCAGAATGAATTGAAACAGAGATGTGATATTAAGAAGTGCAGATTAAGATTGGAGAATTTCAGTAGTATCAGAGATGCAGATAGTTTCAGATTGCTGGGGATTATCTATGATTATCTTAATTGTCTGTATTCATGAGACCCCAGCGAATTATTTGTAAGCTGTCTGTGAATGTCATAATTCATCTTGGAGTGAAACTTAATTGGAATCAAATCTTGAAAAACACTTTCCTTCCTTAGGTTTCAGTATACATTCTAGCAGTTCTGTATTATATAAATGAGCAAATGGATATCCTTCTTATACCACCACAACATGAAGAAAACTAACATAAAACCTCGTATCGAAATAATAAATGCGAGGTTGGATGCTTCTTACGTAAAATCAGATAATATAAAGTTTTTCAGGCACTTATCAAAACATCAGTTCTGTGGAGCAACAATATTTCTACATTAGCAGAAATGCCGCTTGTAAGACTAAATTTTATAAAAAATCCTTACCGCTTACAGTAAACTTCCACAGAAAAACGCACCCTTTCGCAACATTCTGTTACTAAGAGTGCGTTACATCAGCATATTGAATTCACAATGTTTGTTCGTATACCCAAATCGGATTTTTTCCTATAGTCTCATAAATAATCTCATGGATAACATCATTTCGTAAGAGACATGAGAATTAATATTTGGGAACTAAAGTATAACCATAATAAAAATTATTTAGTTATCTTATAGGACTTCGCAAGTATCCATCCAAACATACCATATGAAGAATTTATTTTTATATATTTATACTCATTATCAACTAAAAAATCAATCAATTCTTGCTCAGTTTGATAATCAATTGGCCAACAATAACCATCCATTTTTATCAATTCTTCTTGATTATCTTTAACAAAACTAGAAATTTCACATTCACAAATATCAGAAATTATATTATAATCAATAATACATTTAAAGCAATGTGTCAAAACTTCTGAAAAGCAAATTTTTTTCTGTTGCTTTGTATTGTCATTATATGTCTGAATTACCATATCTTTTTCTTCTAAATTTACACTATATCCAACAATATAATCATCATGCATTTTTATCTCTCCTAATTCCTACTATCTTGTCTTGGTGGTTTCTTGCCCCAATCCCATATATGAATATGTGGAAATTCATGTGTTCCATCATCTGTATGATTAAAGTCAATATCCATTTGTGCCTTTCCATCTGCACCATAGTATCTTCTTTGCTTAACACTACCATCTGGATTTAATAAATCTGCTGATGAATTCGGTGTTTGCTTAGTTGCTGGTAAACTAGATGCATCGGTATCAGGCACTATTCTATGATTATTTAGTGGTTGTCCATTATTTATTGCACCATCTATATTTGTTTCTCTACCACTCTGGTATGCTAAACACATAGGAATCAAAGCAGTCTTTTTCTATCTATTGCTTTTCTTTTATTCCTATTTCACAATTATCCTGTAATAGATAGAGGTGTGCGTCACCACTCTTGAAGCACTTGTGACTTCGTTCA
>JBGVHH010000068.1:0-2675 GCA_045122195.1 Agathobacter sp. | reverse complement strand
TTATGAAGATCTGGACATAAATAACCCGCATACGGATATTAAAAATATAATGTATGTTGCAGAAACAACGGCAGTAGTTTCACACCATCAAGGTGCTTGAAATATCTGATACAACTTGTTATAATAATCTCTATACTGAGTTCAAATAAAGGGGTTACCCCTAATTGCCCATAAGGGCTGTTGCGTTGGCAACATAATTTATATCAAATCTCAGAATTTGAGGTTTGAGAAGTATGAAAAATCTTAAGGTAGTAAAACAGCACCCACATTATGCTGTAATCCTTTTATGTTTGAGAAGTGTAAAATCTTAAGGTAGTAAAACTATTCTGAGTCCGGTCAAAATATTGATTACAATTGGATATTGCCGTGTATCCAGTCACAAACAAAAAGATGATTTGGAACGGCAAATTGATAATGTGAGAACATATCTGCTTGCAAAAGGACAGCCTTTTGAGATAATTAGTGATATAGGTTCCGGCATTAACTATAAGAAAAAAGGATTACAGGAACTTATTAAAAGAATTTGTCAGAATCAAGTTGATAAGGTTGTTATTTTGTACAAGGACAGGCTTTTAAGATTTGGATTTGAGTTAGTAGAATATATTGCATTATTACATCATTGTGAAATTGAGATAATTGATAATACTGAAAAAACTGAACAGCAGGAACTTGTTGAAGATTTGGTGCAAATAATCACAGTATTTAGTTGTAAACTGCAAGGCAAAAGAGCAAATAAGGCAAAAAAACTGGTGAAGGAACTCAGGAGAATAAAGATGGTAAAGAGCCTGAAGATAATGTTAATACCAAATAATGTACAGGAAACAAAGATGTTTCAGTATGCAGGTGCGGCAAGATTTGCTTATAACTGGGCTTTGGGCAGGGAAAAGGAAAACTATGAAAATGGTGGTAAATTTATTTCAGACGCAGAGCTTAGAAAAGAATTTACAAAACTTAGACATACTGAAGAGTATTCATGGCTGCTTAATATTTCCAACAATGTAACTAAGCAGGCGATAAAAGATGCCTGTAATGCATACATGAACTTTTTTAAGGGATTGCAACAGTATCCTAAGTTTAAGTCCAAAAGAAAATCAACACCTAAATTTTATCAGGATAACATTAAAATTCAGTTTACAGATACCCATGTAAAATTTGAGGGATTTTCTTCTAGCAAAAAGAGGAATAAACAAAAATTAAACTGGGTAAGACTGGCAGAACATGGACGAATTCCAACAGATGCTAAATATATGAATCCAAGAATATCTTTTGATGGATTGCATTGGTGGATTAGCGTTGGTGTGGAATATACGGACAGCAAAGAGCAGTTATCTGATGAAGGAATTGGAATTGATTTAGGAATTAAAGATTTGGCGGTGTGTTCAGATACTAATAAGTATAAGAATATTAACAAATCGAAAAAAGTAAAAAAACTTGAGAAAAGAAAACGCAGATTACAGCGTAAAATTTCTCGTAAATATGATAAGAATAAGGAAGGAGGAAGTTACTGTAAAACCAATAATATAATTAAGAGTGAAAAACTTTTATTAAAGGTAAACCATAGATTAACAAATATCCGTAAGAATTATTTACATCAAACCACATCCGGGATTATAAATCGAAAACCAAGATTTATTTGTATTGAGGATTTAAATGTAAGTGGAATGATGAAGAATAAGCATCTTTCAAAGGCAGTGCAGAATCAGGGATTTTTTGAATTTAGAAAACAACTGGAATACAAATGTGAAGCTAAAGGGATTCAGCTTATAACAGCAGATAGATTTTATCCATCATCAAAGCTTTGTAGTTGTTGCGGAAATATCAAAAAAGACTTGAAACTGTCTGACAGGATTTATAAATGCGAATGTGGAAATATCATAGACAGAGATTTTCAGGCAGCAATAAATCTAAAAGCTTATGGAGAAAAATTTGCATCTTAGCACATAAAAGCAAATGCAAATATGTACGGATTCGTTAATTCGGAATTTACGCCTATGGAGTATCATACCAAATGTGAGTAGTGAGTTAGTAATAACTACAAAAGCAGATACATTGAAGTAGGAATGAAACATAAAAGTTTACAACTTTTTATAAGTTTTCAGTAACGGGGTAATTAGGATGAAAAAGAAATTGTGCATCGTGGTATTAGCAGCTTGTGTAAGCATGACAGGATGTGCGGCAAGTGTACCGGAATTGACAGATACCGACAGCGAGATGATAAGTCAGTATTTAGCAGGAGCAGTTCTGAATCATGATGCAGACTATAAGTATGGTTTTAGTTATGATAAATCAGTGTTAAAACCGACACCTACACCTGAACCGACACCTACACCTACACTGGTGCCAGTGCAGACAAAAAATCCTGAATCAAAAGATGACAGGCCTGTTAATGATGGAACAGACAGTGTTCCAGAAGTGAAGGAAGTAGATTTAGCTAGTTTATATGGAAATGGTATAGAAGTAAAATATAAATCATATGAGGTTACAAAAAATATCACTACAGAATATTCATCAGTATCTGCACATGATGGTAAGAAACTTATTGTTTTACGCTTTAAGGTGAAAAACAGTTCGAACTCTACAAGAAAAATAAATTTATTTAAAAAGAATGTGACATATTCAATTTCCATAAATGGCAAGGATTGTGGTGCACCATTGTTTTCTATTGCAGAGGGGGA
>JBGVHH010000067.1:0-32828 GCA_045122195.1 Agathobacter sp. | reverse complement strand
GTTTACATGTGCCCTCTCTGTTACCAGCGAGGCGGTAGTCTCTTACACTGCCATTCCACCCTTACCACAAAAGTGGCGGTATATTTCTGTTGCACTTTCCTTAGAGTTTCCTCCACCGGCCGTTAACCGGCATCCTGCCCTATGAAGCCCGGACTTTCCTCACCTGCGGGATTTCTCCACTTGCAGCCGCGATCACCTGTCCTGCATTTCCTTAATATATCAAGACTAGAGTTAAAAATCAAGTTATTAATTCAACCTGTGTGGGAATTTTTTCTATTAATTAATAAAGTATAAAATGTTTCTTAAAATATCATAGTTCTATTGACGGTAAATTCCCTCAAGTTTAAGATACAATGGTATTAGGTGCATACTTGAAATCTAGGAAAGAGAAGGCTTTAGATATGAGAGAGAAAATGATGAGATTTATGAGTGGAAGAAATGGAATGGATGAACTAGCCCGTTTTGAATCCATGATAGTTCTGGTTTTTCTTGTTCTTACGATGTTTACCAGAATTTTATTGTTTGATGTCATTGCAATTGCTTTGATGATACATATGTATTTTAGAGTTTTCTCAAGAAATGTATCAAAAAGATATGAAGAGAATCAGAAGTTTTTAAATTTCAGATACAATAATACAGTTAAGTGGAACAAAAAGAAAAAACGTATGGCACAAAGGGGAGTATACAAATATTTCAAATGTCCAATGTGCAAGCAGGAAGTTAGAGTTCCAAAGGGACATGGTAAAATATGTATTACCTGCCCAAAATGTAGAGAAGAATTTATAAGACGAAGCTAATAATTCTGTGTGAAAAAGGAGTTATTATGTTTGGATACATTAATATAAACAGAAAAAAATTGTCTGAGGATGATTTGAATGCTTACAGAAGCTATTACTGTGGTTTATGCCAGACTCTGAAAAAGAATTACGGAGCAAAAGGTCAGCTTTTATTAAATTACGATATGACTTTTTTGATAGTTTTTCTAACCGGACTGTATGAACCGGAAGTTGAAGTGGAAAGTCGGTTTATTTGCAAAATGCATCCTACAAAGAAAAGAACTGCAAAAACAAATCAAATAACTGAATATGCTGCAGCGTTAAATGTTATGCTGGCTTATTATAACCTTGTAGATGATTATCAGGATGATGGGAAAATTAGTAGGAAAGCCATGGCGAAGGCGTTAGAGAAAAGTTATTTGAAAGCAAAAGAAAAATACCCGAGGCAGGCAAGGTCAATAGAATATTATATTGATAAACTAAATGAGTACGAGGCAAAGAGTGAGACAAATATTGATACTATTTCAGCGCTTACAGGGAATATGTTGGGAGATTTGTTTGCGTACAAAGAGGACGAGTGGTATGATGAATTGAAAAAATTTGGTTTTTTCATAGGCAAATTCATATATATTATGGATGCCTATGAGGATATTGAGAAGGATATAAAGAAAAAATCATTTAATCCGCTCATACACTTGAAGAATAGCGATGCAGATAAGTTCGATGATACGTGTGAGATGATTCTGACAAGTATGATATCAAACGCAGCAAAGGTATTTGAGAGATTACCAATCCTGACTCATGCTGATATAATTAGAAATATTTTGTACTGTGGAGTATGGTCAAAATTTGAACAAATATCGGGCAAGAAAAATAAACGTAAAAAAGATGAGGAAGAATAGATGACAGATCCGTATCAGGTGCTTGGAGTTTCAAGAGGAGCTTCTGATGATGAAATAAAAAAAGCATATAGAAGTCTAAGCAGAAGATATCATCCGGATGCTAATGTGAATAATCCCAACAAGGAACAGGCTGAGGAAAAATTCAAGCAGGTACAACAGGCTTATGATCAGATTATGAAGGAAAAACAAAATGGCGGTGCTTCATATGGCGGCACTTCATATGGCGGCAGTTCATATGGTGGAGCAACTGGTCAGGGACCATATGGCGGTTTTTCCGGAAGATATACCTATGGTTCATCAGAGACCATCAATCCAAAAGTACAGGCGGCAGCGAATTTTATTTCAAATGGTTACTATAATGAAGCTCTTCGAGTTTTGGCAGAAGTACCACTCTCTGAAAGAAGAGGTAAGTGGTATTATTGCAGTGCTGTTGCAAATGAAAAGCTTGGAAATAATGCCACTGCTATCGAGCACATTCAAAGAGCTTTATCTTTTGAACCAAATAATTTGCAGTACAGGCAGTTCCAACAGTATCTTCAGTTTGGAGGAGCGTGGTATTCAAATATGGGACAGGGATATGGGAGAAGTTATGGTGGCAAGAACATGTGTTGCGACTGTCTAGGAAGCTGGTTATTATGTCAGCTAATGCCATTTTGCTGTTGATAGGATAGTGTTTTACTATAAAGGAAAGTATAACGTTCCCATATAGTAAGAAAAGTGTGCGATAAACGCACACTTTTTTATTCAAGATTATCTGGGATTCCATCGTGGTCTAGGTCTGCTCCGTGAGCTCCAATATCCATTGTGTTTAAAGTACGACGTTTAAGTCTTGCAATCTCAGATTGTTTTAAGAGATATGCTTTAATCTCTTTTGAGTTTTTTACATGCACCAGTTCAAGCTGTGGGTTTGTAATGTCACCAGTGTAGCATGTAATAGTACCAAGCTTGAAGATTTTTTCAAAGAGAGAAGTAGAAAGCTTTACATCAGAAACTTTATACATATAGCAATCATCTTCTGTTGTGTTTATAAGACCTTTGTCGATAGTGATATAGTCTGGTGTGATTGTGTATTTTGTGAATGTCCAAGGTAGTCCGAAGAAAAGAAGACGTTTTCTTTCTTTGAAAATTACTGAGTTATCTTCATCATTATTTATCTGTGTTTGAGTTTGGTTTGTCATAGATCTTCTCCTTTTTATATATCTAGAGATATTGTACAATAAAAATGCAAAAAAGCAAACTTGAATTAAAGTTATGATTATTATATGATAGAAAAAATGCGACAAAATAGGAGGCAAAAAATGCGTCATTTAATGAGTCCAATGGATTTGACAGTCGAGGAATTAGATAAGCTTTTAGATTTGGCAAATGATATCGAAGCAAATCCAGAAAAGTATGCACATATGTGCGATGGTAAAAAATTAGCAACTTGTTTTTATGAACCAAGTACAAGAACAAGACTTAGTTTTGAGGCAGCAATGCTCAACTTAGGAGGTTCTATTTTAGGTTTCCATAGTGCTGATTCTTCGTCCGCTGCAAAGGGTGAAAGCGTATCAGACACTATCAGAGTCATTTCGTGTTATGCAGATATATGTGCAATGAGACATCCAAAAGAGGGAGCTGCTCTTGTTGCATCATCTAAATCACAGATTCCTGTTATCAATGCAGGTGACGGTGGACACCAGCATCCAACTCAGACACTCACAGATCTTTTGACAATCAGATCTCTCAAGGGACGACTTGACAATATAACAATTGGTCTTTGCGGTGATTTGAAATTCGGAAGAACAGTTCATTCGCTTATTAATGCGATGACCAGATATTCAAATGTTAAATTTGTACTTATTTCTCCGGAAGAACTTAGAATTCCTGATTATGTCAGAGAAGATGTTTTGCGTGCAAACGGAATGGAATTTCAAGAAGTTGAGAGATTAGAGGACGCAATGGAATCCCTCGATGTTTTATATATGACTAGAGTTCAAAGAGAACGCTTTTTCAATGAAGAAGATTATGTTCGATTAAAAGATTTCTACATACTGACAAAGGAAAAAATGGGGCTTGCAAAGGATGACATGTTAGTTCTTCATCCACTTCCAAGAGTTAATGAAATATCAGTTGAGGTCGATGACGATCCACGTGCCGCTTATTTTAAACAGGCACAGTATGGAGTTTATGTCAGAATGGCGCTTATTCTTACATTGCTTGAGCTTGCATAGAGAACGATTTTTGAAGATGAAATATCATCGGGAGGTAATATGCTAAATATTAGTGGAATTCATGAAGGATTTGTTCTAGACCATATCAAGGCTGGAACAAGTATGCAGATATATAATGATTTAAAATTAGACAAACTTGATTGCACAGTTGCAATTATAAAAAATGCCAAGAGTAATAAAATGGGAAAAAAAGATATTATCAAGGTTGAATGTCCTGTTGAAGCCTTAGATCTTGATATTCTTGGATTTATAGATCACAACATTACTGTAAATGTGATAAAAGGTGACAAGATTGTCGATAAGATGGAACTTAAGCTTCCATCACAGGTAAAAAATGTAATTAGATGCAAAAATCCAAGATGTATAACATCTATCGAGCAGGAGCTTGATCAGATTTTTATACTTACAGATGAAGATAAAGAAATTTATCGTTGTAAGTACTGCGAAGAAAAATATGAAGGAGTAAAGTAAACTGCATGTTTGCAAACGTTATAGTAGATATTTCGCACGAAAAACTTGATAAGACGTTTCAGTACATGATTCCGGATGAATTGTTAAGTAGAATTAAGCCGGGAGTGTGTGTTGATATTCCTTTTGGAAATAGAACTATAACGGGATATGTAGTTGAGATTACTGATAAACCTGAATTTGATGAGGCAAAAATAAAGCCATTAAAAGGAATAAAAGAAAACAGTGTAGCGATGGAATCAGATTTGATTGCTCTTGCAGCATGGATTCGAAGAAACTATGGTTCTACAATGAATCAGGCCCTAAAAACAGTTATTCCAATAAAAAAAGCTACAAAGGAACTCGTTAAAAGGTCTATTGTTCTTACGATAGATAAAACAAAAGCAAGGGCGCAGCTTGCTCTTAGTGAAGCAAAGCACCAAAACGCAAGAGCAAGACTATTACGTGAATTAATAGAACAGGAAGAACTTGATTATTCTCTTGTGGTAGGAAAGCTTGGAATTTCCACAAATACAATTCGTTCACTTGAAAAACTAGATTTTATCAAGGTTGTTTCAACTACTGAATACAGAAATCCTGTGAAAAATCTTGATAGTAAAGGGTACAATCTTACCCTGAATGATAATCAGAAGCGAGTTGTTAATGAAATTGAAGAGGGAATTAATAAGGGAGAAAATAGCGTATATCTTGTAAAAGGTGTTACCGGAAGCGGAAAGACAGAAGTGTATATGGAACTGATTGCAAACTGTATCAATAGAGGAAGACAGGCAATAGTTCTCATTCCGGAAATAGCACTTACATATCAGACAGTTATGCGTTTTTATAACAGATTTGGGGATAAGGTCTCTATCATGAATTCGAGACTATCCCAGGGCGAACGTTATGATCAGTTTCAAAGAGCAAAAGACGGTGATATTGACATAATGATTGGACCAAGGTCTGCTTTATTTACTCCTTTTCCCAATTTGGGACTAATCATCATTGATGAGGAACATGAGAATTCCTATAAGAGTGAATCTGTACCAAGATATCATGCAAGGGAAGTTGCAATTGAAATAGCTCGAATGAAAAATGCAACGGTAGTGCTGGGATCTGCAACTCCGTCAGTAGATAGTTTCTATAAAGCCCGAAATGGTGAGTATAGATTATTAGAATTAAATGAGCGAGTACACAGTAATCCTCTTCCACAGTGTGAAGTGGTGGATTTGCGTGAAGAGCTTAAGGCTGGAAATCGTTCGATTTTAAGTGAGAGACTACAGGAATTGATTGAGGATCGTTTGCAAAAAGGTCAGCAGACTATGTTGTTTATCAATAGGAGAGGGCTTTCTGGATTCATGTCTTGTAGAGCATGTGGATATGTTGTTAAATGCCCCCATTGTGATGTGTCACTGAGTCAGCATAATAACGGTAAGATGGTCTGCCACTACTGTGGGCATGAGGAAGCTGTTCCAAAAGTATGTCCATCTTGTGGAAGTAAATATATAAGTGGCTTTAAGGCGGGAACCCAGAAGATTGAGACAATGGTTCAGCAGAGATTCCCAAATGCAAGGATAATCAGAATGGATTATGATACTACGAGAACGAAGGATTCCTATGAAAAAATACTTCAGACTTTTGCAAATCAGGAAGCTGACATTTTGATTGGTACTCAGATGATTGTAAAAGGTCATGATTTCCCTAATGTGACTCTTGTAGGAGTTCTTGCTGCGGATATGTCGTTACATGTAAGTGATTATCATGCTTCAGAAAGAACATTTCAGTTGCTTACTCAGGCTGCAGGAAGGGCCGGAAGAGGAAAACAACCGGGAGAAGTAGTTATTCAGACTTATGACCCGCATAATTTTGCCATACTTACGGCAAAGGATCAGGATTATGAAGCATTTTACGAACAGGAGATAGAGTATCGCAAGATAATGAACTATCCACCAGTGTGGAATATGCTGGTTATATGGATTTCATCAGCAAATCTGGAACAGGTGGAGAATGCTTCAGAAGAGATAGGAAGATATACCTTTGGATATATTGATTCATTGCAGGAACGTGTTATGCAAATTGGTCCTGCAGATGCTGGTATTTCAAAGGTAAATGATATACATAGAAGAGTAATTTATTATAAGACAAGTAATTATCAAACATTGGTAGAGTTAAAGGACTATGTGGACTGTTATGTAAGAGATAATAATTTTTTTAAAAACATATCTGTTCAGTTTGATTTTAACCCTATGAGTGGATTTTAAGGAGGAAAAGATGGCACTTAGAACAATAAGAGTTGAGGGAGATCCTGTATTAGGAAAAGTATGTAGAGAAGTAACAGAGGTAACTGAAAAAATTACTACATTAATCGATGATATGCTTGAGACTATGTATGATGCAAATGGAGTAGGACTTGCCGCACCACAGGTAGGAATACTTAAGAGAATAGTTGTAATTGATGTAGGAGAAGGTCCTATCGTTATGATAAATCCTAAAATAATAGAGACATCAGGAGAACAGACTGGAGACGAAGGTTGTCTTAGTGTACCAGGAAAGGCAGGCACAGTAACAAGGCCAAATTATGTAAAAGCAAGATTCTTTGGTGAAGATATGCAGGAATACGAAATAGAGGGAGAAGAGTTACTTGCAAGAGCAATTTGTCATGAGTTAGATCATCTTGATGGACATTTATATGTTGAAAAGGTAGAGGGTGGTCTTCATGATGTTACATATTCAGAGGATGAATAATTTGTAAAATCTATCAGTTTGTGAGCGAGGTGTAATAGATGAAAGTAATCTTTATGGGAACTCCTGATTTTTCAGTTGGGACATTAGAGGCAATAATAGAAGCTGGTCACGAGGTTTGTCTCGTTGTTACCCAGCCGGATAAACCAAAGGGAAGAGGAAAGGCTATGCAGTATACGCCAGTAAAAGAGTGTGCACTTAAGCATGGCATTGAGGTGTTTCAGCCAATTAAAATTCGCGAGATAGAGAATATTGAATATCTAAGAAAATATAATGCAGATATAATAATTGTTGTGGCTTTTGGACAAATTCTTACAAAGAGTATTCTTGATATGCCAAAATACGGTTGCATAAATGTACATGCATCACTTCTTCCAAAGTATAGAGGTGCATCACCTATTCAGTGGACTGTTATCAATGGAGATGAGATAACGGGAGTAACCACTATGCGTATGGACGAAGGCATTGACACCGGTGATATGATAGCAAAACAGACTTTTAGAGTAGCTGAGGATGAAACAGGAGGAAGTCTTTTTGAAAAGCTTGCATCTACTGGTGCCGAGCTTTGTGTAAAGACTATGGAAATGCTTGAAAATGGTACAGCCGAATTTACTCCTCAGAATAATGAAGAAGCCACTCATACATCTATGATTAGGAAAGAACTTGGAGTAATAGACTGGAGCAAATCTGCTGTTGAAATAGAGAGACTTATCAGAGGTCTTAATCCATGGCCAAGTGCATATACAAAACTTGATGGAAAAACCTTTAAGATTTGGAAAGCAAAGGTTGTGGAAGGAAAGGATGAGGTTCATCCAGGCTGCATTTTCCATATTGGCAAAAATGAGATGTATGTGCAGACCGGAGATGGGGCATTATCTCTATTAGAAGTACAGCTTGAAGGAAAGAAGCGTATGGATGTGGGCTCTTTTCTTAGAGGATATGAAGTGGAAGAGGGATCTTTTTTTAATCTTTAATTTAGTGATATTCAAAACGGCGATGCTTAAAAAGGAGGCAGAATATGAGATATATTAGTTTTTGGGATCCAACATATATTTTGGTGATTATTGGTGCGGTTATCTGTATGATAGCATCATTGAATGTTAAGTCAACATTTAATAAATACTCAAAATATCGTGGCAGATCTGGTATGACTGGAGCTCAGGTAGCGGAGGTAATGTTAAGAAGTGCAGGAATATACGATGTATCCATAGGTCGTGTGGGTGGAAGTCTTACAGATCATTACAATCCTAAGACCAAAACACTTAATCTTTCCGATTCTGTCTATGATTCCACATCGGTAGCTGCTCTTGGTGTAGCAGCTCACGAATGTGGCCATGCTATTCAGCATGCGCAGAATTATTCACCTCTTTCATTTAGAAGTGCACTCGTGCCAATTGCAAATATTGGTTCAACATTGGCTTGGCCGATAATACTTATTGGATTGTTAATTAACAGCAGGTCATCAATGCTTTTTATTCAGATTGGAATTATTCTGTTTAGTGCGGCTGTTTTGTTTCAGCTTGTGACACTTCCAGTTGAGATTAACGCATCAAGAAGGGCACTTGTACATCTTAGAACTCAAAGAATTCTTGGTGATGATGAACTTGTATACACAAGAAAAGTTCTAACCGCAGCAGCCTTGACATATGTTGCAGGTGCAGCAGCAGCTATCTTACAGCTTCTTCGAATTCTCTTGATTGTTGGAGGAAGAAGAGATGACTGAGCGTGTAAATACAAGAGAGCTTGTTCTTGAGATGCTTTCATTAATAAATGAAAAAAACGAATACAGTCATTTAGTTATTAGAACAGTTTTAGAAAAGTATCAGTACCTTTCAAAGCAGGACAGAGCGTTCATAACAAGGCTTACAGAAGGAACAATAGAAAGACAGATAGAGCTGGATTATATTGTAGATAAATTTTCAAAAACTAAAGTCAGAAAAATGAAACCATTTATCAGAAATCTGATTAGAATGAGTGTGTATCAGATAAAATATATGGATTCTGTGCCTGATTCAGCAGTGTGTAATGAAGCAGTAAAAATTGCAAAGCGTCATAAATTTGGACAATTGTCTGGATTTGTAAATGGAGTACTTCGCAATATAGCCAGAAATGTTGATTCTATTGAATATCCTGATAGAGATACAAATCCTAATATGTATTTGTCAATTATATACTCTATGCCAATTTGGATAGTGGAGAGGTTTGTAAAAGAATATGGAATTGACTGTGCGGAGAAGATTTTTATCGAATTTCAAAAAGAAAATACTATCTCAATTAGAACAAATCTGTCGAAAACTACACCAGAAAAGCTTAAAGAGAGATTAGTTAGTGAAGGCGTAAAAGTTGAAGTGGTTGATGGATTAAAATATGCATTTGTTATATCTGGATTTGATTATATTGGCGGTTTGGAAAGCTTTCAGGATGGATTGTTTTACATACAGGATGTCAGCTCTATGATGGTGGCAGAGACTGCAAAGCCTTCAAAAGGAGATTATGTTATTGATGTATGTGCTGCACCAGGAGGAAAGAGTACGCATATGGCAGAAATGCTTGAAGGTACAGGAATGGTTGAAGCAAGAGATTTGACTGACAATAAGGTCTGGCTTATAGAGGACAACATCGTAAGGCATGAACTGTCAAATATGAAAGCAGTACAGATGGATGCGACTGTGTTTGATGAGGAGTCGGTAGAGAAAGCTGACATACTTATATGTGACCTTCCTTGTTCCGGACTTGGAGTAATAGGAAGAAAGACAGATATAAGATATAAAATGACAGAGGAATCTGTTACTTCCCTGGCTAAGCTTCAAAGAGAAATCCTGAAAACGGTTCATACATATGTAAAAAAAGGTGGGGTATTGGTTTATAGTACTTGTACTATTGATAGAGCTGAAAATGAGGATAACGTTCAGTGGTTTTTAGAAAATTATCCGGAATTTGAATTAGTTTCTGAAAAGCAGATGCTGCCTGGTGAAACAGGGAATGATGGATTTTTTATTGCTAAATTTGACAGAAAGTTTAACTAGGATTTAAGAAAAGGAGCAAATAATGAACGACAAGATAGATATTAAATCTATGGATATGTCAGAACTTGTTGATTTTGTTACGGAGCTTGGGGAGAAAAAGTTTCGTGCCAAGCAAATCTATGAATGGATTCATATAAAGCACGTGGATTCGTTTTCTGAGATGACAAATATTTCTAAAAAATTCATTGCACTTTTAGAAGAAAAAGCGCAGCTTGTTTCCGTAAAAAAAGAAGAGGTACAGATTTCAAAAATAGATGGAACAAGAAAATATTTATTTTCCCTTGATGATGGAAATGTCATAGAGAGTGTACTTATGAAATACAAGCATGGTAATTCTGTTTGTATTTCCTCTCAGGTTGGTTGTCGAATGGGATGTCGTTTTTGTGCGTCTACACTGGATGGTTTGGTAAGAGGTCTTAGAGCATCTGAGATGATAGATCAGATTTATCAAATCGGAAAGGATATAGGCGAGAGAATTTCAAATGTAGTTGTTATGGGAACCGGTGAACCCCTTGATAATTATGACAATCTTCTTAGATTTATTACTTTGCTTACAGATGAAAATGGGATAAATATAAGTCAGAGAAACCTGACAGTATCTACATGTGGTCTTGTTCCTAAAATGAGAGCATTAGCCCAGGAGAAACTTTCTATTACATTAGCGCTTTCTTTACATGCTTCTAATCAGCAGAAGAGAATGGAGCTTATGCCTATAGCAAATAGCTATGAAATTCATGAAGTAGTGGATGCGTGTAAGTACTACTTCGAACAGACAGGAAGACGTGTTACATTTGAATATAGCCTGGTAGGTGGAGTAAATGATACAGATAAGGATGCTTCAGAATTATCTGCACTTGTAAAGGGTATGAATTGTCATATTAATCTTATTCCGGTTAATCCTATCAAGGAAAGAGATTATGTGTCTTCAAATGCTAAAGTGATAGAAGCATTTAAAAATAAACTTGAAAAAAACGGAATAAATGTTACTATTAGAAGAGAAATGGGCCGGGATATAGACGGAGCCTGTGGACAGCTTCGAAAGAAGCATATTGATAAAGAGAAAGGAATAGACTAGATGAAGACGTTTTCCATAACGGATGCCGGTGTTCTTCGTGAGATGAATCAAGACTACTATTTTGCGTCGGATACTCCAGTTGGAAAGCTTCCCAATCTTTTCATTGTGGCTGATGGAATGGGAGGACATAAGGCTGGCGATTATGCTTCGAGATATACTATCGAGCGTGTTGTAGCATCTGTGTCAAGAAATGACAGTGATGAACCAGTCACTATTATAAAAGAAGCTATTGACAAGGCAAATGAATTGTTGGTAGCTGAATCAAAAGAAGATAAGTCCAAGAGTGGAATGGGTACGACTCTGGTCATTGGAACTATTATTGGCAACAAGCTTTTTGTTGCAAATATTGGCGACAGTAGGTTGTACGTGATTGGACAAAAAATGAGGCAGATTACCAGAGACCATTCATTAGTTGATGAGATGGTCAGACTAGGTGAGATTAATGCCGACGAGGCCAGGGTACATCCAGATAAAAATATAATCACGAGAGCTGTAGGTACATCTGAGCATGTTGAAGCAGATTATTTTGAAGTAGAACTTACTGAAGATGACGCAATTTTATTGTGTACGGATGGTCTTACCAACATGGTAAAAGATGAAGAAATCCTTGAAATTATCAGTAAAAATGAAAGCGTTGAGACCGCAACAGAGAAGCTTATCAGGCTTGCTAATGCTAATGGTGGCAAGGATAATATTACAGTTATGATTATTAAACCATTTTAGGACGAGGTGAAGAAATGTTACAAGTTGGAAGTTTTATTGCTGATAGATATGAGATATTAAGCAAGGTTGGTGCCGGCGGAATGTCGGATGTATATAAAGCAAAAGATCAGATTTTAAATAGATGTGTTGCTATAAAAGTACTTAAATCAGAGTTTTCTGAGGATATATCTTTTGTTACGAAATTTAAAGCAGAAGCTCAATCGGCTGCTGTATTAGAACATCCTAATATCGTAAATATTTATGATGTAGGAAGTGAAGATGGTCTTTACTTCATTGTTATGGAGTATGTTGAAGGAATTACATTAAAGACATATGTTGAAAAGAAAGGACAGCTTTCTTTTAAGGAAGCAGCTAGTATTGCAATTCAAGTTGCAAGAGGTATAGAGGCTGCTCACAAGAATAATATTATTCATCGTGATATTAAACCACAGAATATTATTATTTCCACTGAGGGAAAAGTTAAAGTAACAGATTTTGGAATCGCAAAGGCTGCATCTTCGAATACAATCAGCTCCGATGTGATGGGATCAGTTCATTATGCATCACCTGAGCAGGCAAGAAATGGATTTGTTGATGCCAGAAGTGATATTTATTCACTTGGAATTGTAATGTTTGAGATGATTACAGGGCGTGTTCCTTTTGATGGTGATACAACCGTTGCTGTTGCTTTACAGCATCTTCAGGAAGAAATTGCAAAACCAAGCACATATGCACCAAGTGTACCAAAGAGTTTTGAGAATATTATACTTAAATGTACACAGAAGACTCCTGATAGAAGATATCAGACTATTGCTGAGCTTCTTGCAGATCTTCGTCGTTCGCTTACTGATCCAGATGGAGATTTTGTTGTAATTTCCCCTCTTGTTGATAATAGTAAGACAAAGGTTATCAGTCAGGAAGATTTAGATAAAATCAATGAGAACAGAGCGGGAGTAGCTGAGGTTCCAGAGGAGACTGACATAGAGGACGAGGATGAATATGATGAGGAAGATGATGACGAAGAAGAAAGTATTTTAAATCCGAAGATGGATAAAGCTGTTACTATTATGGGAATAGTTACTGCTGTTATTATTCTTTTGGTAATCATATATCTTGTACTATCTGTTGCAGGTGTATTTAGATTTGGTAAAAAATCAAACAATTCTCAGCAGACAGAGACAGAGGATGTTACAGAGACAGAAACTGAATCTGAAGTTGAAGAAGTAGAGATGATTAACATAACAGGAATGTCATACGAGGATGCAAAAGAAGAGTTAGAAGAACTTGGTCTTGTGATATTTGCATATGAAGCAAGAGAATCAAGTGAAAAAGACGGTACTGTCCTTGAACAGGATATTGTTAAGGGTACAATGGTTAAAAAAGGAAAACAGGTTAATGTTGTAATTGCTGGTGACAGTCTTCCAACGGATGAGATGGTTGAGGTTCCAAACGTAGTAGGTAAGGGTGTTAAATCAGCTCAGAGTACACTTGAGTCAGCAGGCTTTAAGGTTTCAGTTGAATATGAAGCAAGTGATTCAGTGGCAGCAGATACTGTTATCTCTCAGAATCCAAGTGGAAAAGGAAAGAAAGCAAAAGGTTCTACAGTTACTATTGTAGTTAGTAAGGGACAGGATTCTGCTACAGTACCAAATGTAGTAGGTTCATCTGAATCTGCAGCAAAATCTGCACTTGAAAATGCAGGACTAACATATTCTGTAAGCTCAGAGTATAGTGACAACGTTGCTGCTGGAAACGTAATTAGCCAGAGTGTTTCAGTAAATAAAAAAGTTTCAAAAGGTACTTGTGTATCAATTGTTATCAGTTTAGGCGCAAGCCAGAAGGAAATTCCAAATGTGGTCGGTGATTATGCAGATGATGCATGTAACAAGCTTTCAAGTGCTGGATTTGCTTATAATGTAGTTGAGGAGTTTAGTTCAACTGTTGAAGAAGGAAAAGTTATCAGGCAGAGTGCAACCGGAAAAGCAGAAAAGGGCAAGACCATTACTATTACAGTAAGTAAAGGTCCGGAAACTACTGATCCGGGAACTGGTGAAGAGACACAATAATACAAGAGAATATACAATTAGCTAAAGGCTTGCAAGTGAATTAATTTGCAGGCCTTTAAGTGGGTAAAAGGAATTCAATGCAGGGAAAGATAATAAAAGGAATTGCAGGTTTCTATTATGTTTATGTAGAAGAATTTGGTTTATATGAATGTAAAGCAAAAGGTTCTTTTAGGAAGCAAAAGGTTAAACCTCTAGTAGGTGACAATGTAGAAATAGCTGTTATTGACGAAGCAAATAAAATAGGAAATGTAGAACAGATTCTGACAAGAAAGAATGAATTAATCAGACCTGCTGTGTCAAATATTGATATGGCATTGGTGATTTTTGCTGCAGCAAGGCCTGAACCAAATCTAAATCTGTTAGATAGATTTTTGTGCATGATGGAATATCAGAAGGTACCTGTTACGATTTGTTTTAACAAAACAGATTTGGTGGACGATGCAGAACTTAAGAGATTAAAGAATATATATGAGCCAGCAGGGTATGATATTATTTTTACCTGTACAAAAACTGGAAAGGGAATAGATGAAATAAGAAATCTTTTGGCAGACAAGACTACCACGGTAGCAGGTCCTTCTGGAGTGGGAAAATCTTCTCTTATAAACTGCCTTCAGGATCATGTCCAGATGGAAACAGGAAAGATTAGTGAAAAGATAGACAGAGGAAAGCATACTACCAGACATTCGCAGATTATTCCTATTGCAAAGGGAACATATATTGTGGATACTCCAGGATTTAGCTCGATGAATGTTCCAGGATTTAATAAAGAAGATTTGTGGACTTGTTATCCTGAATTTGTAGAGCATGAGCCATTTTGCAGATTTCAAGGGTGCTGTCACATTAATGAACCGGATTGTGGTGTAAAGGATGCTCTTTCGAGTGGAGAAATCTCTACAGAGAGATATGAAAACTACAAGTTATTATATGAAGAATTAAAAAATAATCAGAGATATTAGTATAAGGAGAAAAATATGAATTGCTTATCACCCTCAATTTTATCAGCAGATTTTTCAATTTTAGGAGAACAGGTTAAGTTACTAGATGAAGCCGGAGCTCAGTATGTTCACATTGATGTTATGGATGGAAGCTTTGTTCCAAGTATATCAATAGGTCTTCCTGTAATAAAATCAATAAGAAACTGTTCAGAGAGAATGTTTGATGTTCATCTTATGATAGAGGAGCCGGTTAGATATATTGATGAGTTTGCAGACGCAGGAGCAGATATAATAACAGTTCATGCAGAGGCATGTAAGCATTTGGATAGAACAATTGAGGCAATAAAAGAAAGAGGGATTTTAGCGGGTGTTGCATTAAATCCATCTACACCACTTTCTGCTATTGAATATATTTTGCCAAAAGTAGATATGGTGCTTATTATGTCAGTAAATCCTGGATTTGGAGGACAGAAACTAATTCCATATACTATTGATAAAATCAGGGATTTGAAAGCTTTATTGAAGAAGACCCAGAACAAGGCTGATATTGAGGTTGATGGAGGCGTGAATCTGGAGAATGTAGAGATGCTTTTAGATGCAGGCGCTAATATTATTGTTGCAGGTAGTGCTGTATTTAATGGTGAGATAGAAGAAAACATAAACAGATTTTTAGCAGTTTTAAACTCTTAGAAAAGACTTGGAGAAGAATATGAGATTTCTTATTGTGGGAGGCGGCTCTATTGATAATGAGTTTGCACTTGAATATATAGAAAAAAGTAAGTTTGATAAGTATATTGCAGCAGATAGGGGGCTGGAGTTTTTTTCTGAAACCAATCTGAAGCCTGATATCATAGTGGGTGATTTTGACTCTGTAAGCGAAAATGTCTTACAGAGTTTTCTTGAAGTATCAGATATTGAGATTTGTAGGCTAAATCCCGAAAAGGATGATACAGACCTTGAACATGCAGTAAGGCTTGCTATTGAAAAAGGAGCTACTGATATCGAGATATTGGGAGCAACTGGAAGTAGAATAGATCATGTCCTTGGCAATATCCAGTTATTAGGTATTGCCACATTGGAGGCTGTTCCTATAAAACTTATTAACGCCAATAATAGAATTCAAGTGCTTGGGAGCAATTATTCAATCAAAAAGGAAGAACAGTATGGAAAGTATGTCTCTATTGTTCCAATTGGAAGAGAGGAAACAAAAGTTTCTCTTCGAGGATTTAAGTATGAAATAACGGATTTTGTACTTGAATACTTTAATACATTAGGAATTTCAAATGAAATAGTAGATGAAAATGCATATATCGAATTGAAAAACGGAAAAATAATATTAATTGAATCAAAAGAGTGACAAAATAGGAATAAAGTGCTATAATATTTTTATATTGATATACTACATGACGATGGGGCATCGGTTATATTGGGTAAGGAGGAGAGAAAATGACGGATAGGCAACGTAAGAAGGCAAACGGTACAGCATATTTGGTGTTGGCTATTATTTTGGCCTATATGATTCTATCAATGGTGCTAGCTATTATGATGAGCGGAGGCGGAACCAAAGTATTTGCTGAGCTGATAGTATGCCTGATATGCTTGATTGTAGCTAGTGTTGTAAAATTTGCTAAGGGTGGAGCAAGGTCCACAACAGTTACGCTCATGATTTGTATAGCAACTTCGTATACTGTGCTTGCTGTGTTAAATTCTACACCGGGTACATATGTATATGGATATATCTTTTTATTTGCTATCATAGTTTTTTTGAACAAGAAACTGACAATATATGCATGCAGTATCATTGCTCTTGCAAATATTATTAGGATATTTACAACTCGTTCGTCTATGGCATTTGCAATATGGGGCGTGGATGTATTTATTATGATGTTTACAACCATACTAATTATCATTGGTGCAATTCGAGTTACAATTCTGCTTTGTAGCTTTACTGAAGAAAATATGGGGGCAGTTATGCAGGCTGCATCAGCTCAGGAGCAGAGTAATATGAGAATGCAGCAGGTGGCTGATACTGTTTTAAATAACTTTGATGTTACAATGAAAGAAATAGATATACTTGATGAAGCTACAGAAGTAAATAATGAGGCCATGCAGAATATCGCCGATAGTATGGAGAGTACAGTAGATGCAGTAACGAGTCAGGTTTCAATGTGCGATGAAATTCAGAGGATAAGTGAGAATACCATGAATGATATTGCAGTAATCCTTGATACAGCAAATGATACAAGAACTCTTGTAGAAGATGGAGTGCGAGATATTTTATCGCTTAAAGAGCAGGCTTCAAATGTTGAGAGTACAAGTAACATGACTGTTCAGACAATAGAAAGTCTTACAAACAAGGTTGGAGAAGTTGAGTCCTTCGTTGGTTCAATATTAAATATCGCTAGTCAGACAAATTTGCTGGCACTTAACGCATCTATTGAAGCGGCAAGGGCTGGTGAGGCTGGAAAGGGATTTGCAGTAGTTGCTGACGAAATTAGAACTTTGTCGGAGCAGACAACAGAGGCTTCAAATAAAATCACAAGAATTATTGAGGAACTCAATCAGGATACAGAAAATGCTAACAAGAGTGTGGATGTATCAGTTGAATCTGTTATAAAACAAAATTCTATGATTGAAGGTCTTCAGGGAAGTTTTAATGCAATTAAGGATAAGATGGTTGAACTGTCAGAGGTAATTGCAACTACAGAACAGGGAGTGAATGAAATTCTTTCTTCAACATCTGTTATCACTGATAGTACATCACATATTTCAGCAGTTACAGAAGAAATCTCTGCTACTACAACAGAGAGCCTTAGAAATTCATCTGATGCTGTTGAGAGTATGAAAGAGTGCAAGGCACAACTTAAACAGATTTTTGATATTGCCCAGTCATTGAAAGGTTAATAATCATTGACAAATAGAATGATTAGTGTTAATCCCAGTGAGTAATGGTGTGTTACTGATTATGCAGGCACAAACCGTACATAAATATTTTTATTTATGCTTGGTTTGTGCCTTTTTTGCACGCAAAAGTCATGAATCAGGAGGTAATGTATGAAGGGAGAATTACAATAATGAAAGACAAAATCTTTGGAGTTTTACAAAGAGTAGGGAGATCATTTATGCTTCCAATTGCCATTTTGCCTGTTGCAGGACTATTTCTTGGAATAGGTGGGTCATTTACAAATGAAACAACATTACAGACATATGGACTTATGAAAATCATGGGACCTGGAACGATAATTAATGCAATCCTCCAGGTTATGAATGCTGCTGGAAATATTGTATTTGGAAATTTACCTATAATCTTTGCTATTGGTGTAGCAATTGGTATGGCAAAAAAAGAAAAGGAAGTTGCAGCTTTAGCAGCAGCAATTGCGTTTTTTATAATGCATGCTTCAATATCTGCGTTGATTTTAATTAATGGAGGTGAAGAAGCATTTCTATCAGGAGCGGTTGCAGATGTTTGTGGTATCAAATCACTTCAGATGGGAGTATTTGGTGGTATCATTGTTGGTTTAGGTGTTGCAGCACTGCATAACAGATTCTATAAAATCGAATTGCCACAGGTTCTTTCATTTTTTGGAGGAACTAGATTTATTCCTATTATTTCTGGAATAGTATATGTTATTGTTGGAATTGCAATGTTTTATATGTGGCCATTTGTGCAGAGTGGAATTTATGCCGTAGGAGACATTGTCCTTAAATCGGGATATGCAGGAACATGGGTGTATGGATTTATGGAGAGGCTTCTGATTCCATTTGGTCTTCATCATGTGTTCTATTTACCATTCTGGCAGACGGGAGTGGGAGGAAGCCTGGAAGTGGGAGGACAGCTTATTGAAGGCGCACAGAATATCTTTTTTGCACAGCTTTCTGATTCTTCTGTAAATCATTTTGCTGTATCAGCAACAAGATTTATGTCAGGAAAGTTCCCACTAATGATTTTTGGACTACCTGGAGCTGCACTTGCAATGTATAGAACTGCAAAACCTGAAAAGAGAAAGCTTGTTGGAGGACTTTTACTTTCAGCAGCGCTCACATCTATGCTGACAGGTATTACAGAACCAATTGAGTTTACATTTCTTTTTGTTGCACCAGCCTTATACGGAATTCATTGTGTATTTTCTGGAGCTGCATATATGTTCATGCATATGTTAAACGTTGGTGTTGGTATGACATTTTCAGGTGGATTTATAGATATGTTCATTTTCGGTATTCTTCAGGGAAATGCCAAGACAAGCTGGATTTGGATTGTAGTAGTTGGTATTGGATATTTTGTTGTTTACTACCTTCTTTTTTCCTTCCTTATCAAAAAATTAAATCTCAAAACTCCTGGAAGAGAGGATACGGATAATGAGGTTAAGTTATACACAAGAGCTGATGTAAATGCAAAAAAAGCAGCAATGACTTTGGATGATGAAATATCTGAAGGAATTCTTCGAGGACTTGGTGGTAAGAAAAATATATCTGATGTTGACTGCTGTGCGACTAGACTTAGATGTACTGTATATAAATCTGAACTTGTAAGCGAGAGTGTTCTAAAAGCCACAGGAGCATCTGGCGTTGTGATAAAGGGAAATGGTGTTCAGATAATATATGGACCAAAGGTTACTGTTATTAAATCAAATTTTGAAGATTATCTTGAAAAAGCGTCAAATGAAGAATATTTAGCTGAAGATACCAAAGATGCGAATGAAGAAGCATTAGGTACCATAGAAGAAAATACAAAAGAAGGGAAGGTTGTGGAATCTATTATTGTTTCTAGTCCAATTACAGGTGATGCGGCAGATATTGCAACAACACCAGACGACGCATTTGCTTCGAAAATGATGGGCGATGGAGTAGTGGTTACTCCTACAAATGGAATTATTGAAGCTCCAGAGGATGGTGAAATTGCTTTTGTATTTGATACAAAGCATGCTCTTGGATTTGTTACGGAAACTGGTGTTACTCTTCTTCTCCACGTCGGAATAGACACAGTAAAATTAAATGGTGAAGGATTTGAAGTATTTGTAGAGAATGGACAGAAAGTCAAAAGGGGACAGAAACTTATGTCTATTGATTTAGAATTCTTGAAGAAAAACGCGCCTTCAATTGCTTCGCCAATTCTTTGTACAGATTTAATGGATAATCAGAAGGTACGAAGAATAGCAGATGGAGATATCAAGGCAGGAGATCCACTTCTTGCTATTGATATTTATGAAAAATAGTGTATTGTAAAACACTTAGAAACAATATAAAATCTAGGAGGTCGAAAAGGAAGAGGAGGTAGTTGTTGCAATTTCAAACTACCTCCAAACATATCTTTAAAATTCTTTTTGAAAATGCTGATAATCTTTACTGCTATTCCAGTCTCCGCCCCAGGTAAATCCATGTTCGATAAATAGTTTGTACGCCAAGTCACTCTTATCTATTTTGTACTCGAAGCTTAGACTTCTGTCAGCAAATTCTGTGCCATTTTCTGGCGATATTACAGTTTCTCCATTTAATTTATGAATATAAGGATTGTATCTTGGGTTTATATCTATTGCCAGGCCCTGACTGTGCTTTGACAGTTTTGTAGTTCCTTCCACAACTCGGTAGTTGAAGGAAGAAGTGTTGTTGTCTGCCATTGAGAGATTATCATCAGCGTTATATTCATCGATTAAAACCATTTTCTCTATAGGATAATTATTCCAATACAATTCTTTGAAGATTTCAATAACATCATCCTTTATATCTTGATTAACAATCATTTCTCCAATGTGTGTGTTTCCGTCTAAATCTTTATAGAGCATACGAAGATATGTAAGAGAATCGCGTCCCACTGTGCAATCTTCCTTATAAGATTTTCCATAAATTCTTTCGAAAAGATTATCATCTATCTCACAAGAGTAAAATAAAGAGTTGATTTGGCTTTCTGTAAAGCCTTGTACGTCTACAATAGTTGTTGCGTCTAATGACTTATATTCCATGAGTAATTCCTCCGGTGTTAATGTTTCAGTTTCCTGAGTTTCGCTTTCTGATATTTCGGTTTCAGATATTTCGCTTTTAGTTGGCTGATTCATCAATTCAGTGTTTGATTGAGATTTTTTACATGAACATAATAATGTCGAAAATAGAAATGTATATATCAATATTCTTTTTTTCATAATCATCCTCCCAATATAGATAAATATTACTATTTTATTATAGTACAAAATTTGTTAGAATAAAAAATGTACGAAAAATCATACAATATATTAAGTTATGAAAGGGGATAAAAAATGGGATCACTAATGACACCAGCCATTGTGGGAATTATTGCAATTGTTCTTGTAGTAATTCTTCTTACAATGGGATATGTAAAGGCTCCACCGGATATGGCATTTATTATATCTGGTATCAAGAAAAAGTCAAAGATTGTTATAGGAAAGGCTAGCATCAGAATTCCTTTCTTTGAGCGTCTTGATAAATTAAATCTTCGACTTATTCCAATTGATGTAAAGACTAGCAATGCTGTTCCAACAGCTGATTACATCAATATTAATGTTGACGCTACTGTAAACGTAAAGGTAAGTAATAATCCTGAAAAACTTAGACTCGCAGCAGAGAACTTTTTGAATAAACCAACAGAGTATATCGCTGCTGTTGCAAGAGAGGTTCTCGAGGGAAACGTACGTGAAATCGTTGGAAAGATGAGACTTGAGGAGATGGTTTCAGACCGTCAGAAATTTGCAAACCTTGTAAAAGAGAACGCAGAACCAGACCTTGCTGCAATGGGTCTTGATATTATCAGCTTCAATGTTCAGAACTTTGTTGATGGAAATGAAGTTATTGAAAATCTCGGTATTGATAATATCGTTAAAATTAAGAAATCTGCAGCAATTGCAAGAGCAGAAAGTGAAAGAGATATCAAGGTTGCTCAGGCTGCAGCTGATAAAGAGTCAAATGATGCAGCAGTTGAAGCAGAGACTGAAATTGCAAAGAAACAGAATGAACTTGCAATCAAAAAATCAGAGCTCCAGATGGATGCAGATACTAAAAAGGCTATGGCTGATGCTGCTTACGAGATTCAAAAAGAGGAACAGCGTAAGACAATTGAGATCACAACTGCCAATGCCGATATCGCTAAGCAGGAGCGTGAAATTGAGTTAAAACAGAAAGAGGTTGCTGTTAAAGAGCAGGCTCTTGAGGCAGAAGTTAAGAAACAGGCAGAAGCTGAGAAATACGCTGCTCAGCAGAAATCTGATGCTGCATTATATCAGAGACAGAAAGAAGCAGAGGCTAAGCAGTTTGAGATTCAGCATGCTGCAGAAGCAAAACAGTTCGAGGCTCAGAGAGAAGCAGAAGCAAGAAAAGCTCAGGCTGAGGCTGACAGATTCTCTAAAGAGCAGGAAGCTAAAGGTATTCGCGCAGTCGGAGAAGCAGAGGCTGCAGCAATTCAGGCAAAAGGTTTGGCTGAAGCTGAGGCAATGGAGAAAAAAGCAGAGGCTTATGCTAAGTATAACAAGGCTGCTGTTGCTGAGATGATGATTAAGGTTCTTCCAGAGATTGCTGCAAAAGTTGCAGAACCACTTGGACAAATCGACAAGATTACAATCATTGGTGGTGGCGAAGGCTCAAGCAATGGTGTAGACCAGGTTGCTGGAAATGTTCCTGTTGTAATGGCAAAAGTATTTGAAAGTATGAAAGAAGCTACAGGTATTGATTTAGCTGAGATAATTAATGCTGATTCATACGATGCAAAGGTTAACAAGAATATTAATGTTACAGGTCTTGACGGAGTTAATCTTGTAGTTAGTGACAAAAACGAATAATTGTTATAAACAGGAAAAGGATGAGTGAATATTCACTCATCCTTATTTTTGTGCAGCAAGAGCTTTTTCTATTTCAGCCTGTTTCAGGACTTCGTCAATTGCTGCCTCTCGTTCTAATCTTTGATGTATTTCAAGTGCAAGCTTAAGTGCTTCTTCATCTTCTACGTTATTTATAGGATTATCCGGTGGCGCTGAAGCAACATCCTGTACTGGTTCAGAGGCTTGAAACTGTGTGGTACAAGAGTTTTGAGTATTTTTTGCATTAGGATTATCATATATTACATTCCACCATTTAATAAGTGAATTTGCTAATTTTATTCGTGCATCTCTTTCTGCAATCAAATCTTTATCGTAAGTCATAGAATCACCTCCAGATTCTATAAACGTTTCCGGGTAGGAATATATTACCATTTTTATAGAAGATTTAAAATACCAAAAACTAAAATGATAAGAATGGTGTCGTCAATTTGATGGAGAAAAAGCTTTAAAATAAAGGGGGTTATACATAATGCACAAAATAGATTGATTCGATTTAGTTTTTTTTACGGTTACATTTTTTTTCTTAAATGAATATAATTGAATCATCACGAAAGTTTCGTAAACTTTCGGAAACCATTGAAAATGTTTATCAATGAGAAGGAGAAGAGGATGAAACAGAGAAGCAAATGGAAAAAAACAAGCAAATGGAAGCAAATTGCTAGTATATTTATGGCATTTGTAATGGTTGTATCGTTAGTACAGTCATTTCAGTTTACAAATGTATTAGCAGACGAGGAAAGCAAAGCAGGTAGTGCTTATGTGGTTGGAACGTTAGGTTCTTTGGATTCTAGTATGCCAGATTGGAATCCGGCTTTTGAACAGGCAAAAATGGAAAGTGTAGCTACTAACTATTATGTAAAGACATTTACATTTGATGCCTTAGCAGAGGATACTACAATTGAATATAAAGTAGCCTTTGACGGAAGCTGGGGAAGAAGCATTGGAAAAGATGGTGGAGATGCAAATATTAATGTGACAATTCCAGCCGGTGCAACAAGCTTCACAGTTGTCTGTGATGACAATGAAGGAAGAGTATATGATTCAGTGAATCCTGTATCAGATGCCGAGACAGTTTCTCTCATTGGAACTGTAAGAGGAACAGGCGATCAGGACTGGGCCCCTGCAAATACAGATTTCGATATGGTGTATGTAAAAGATGGATTTTATATTACACAGTTGAAACTCAATAAAGGTACATATGAATACAAATATGTAACAAGTCACAAAGATTGGTCAAGTATGCCAAATGCATCAGTTGAGGTTGCAGAGGACAATACTGTTGTGACATTCGTTTGTGACAGAGCAAATGACACAATGTACGATAGCATTAGCGGTGCAGATAAAATTAAAAAGGCACTTGAGAAGAAGGCAGAGGATGTAATTGAGCAGGTTAATATTACAGTTCATTTTAATAATGCAGATAACTGGTCAACAGTAAATGCTTACATTTCAGAAGGTGCTACTTGGAATGCAATTAAAGGATATACATATGCTGGTGCATGGCCAGGAGCTCAGATTGCTGCTGATGAGAAAAATGCAAATTATTATAGCTTTGTAATTACAAAAGACTCTTCAGTATTTAACCTGATTTTAAATGATGGAAATGGTAATCAGACAAATAATATTAATATTTCTGAATTTGAATCTGAAAATGTAGAGTATTGGGTTAATACAGACGGAACATATTCTTCTACAGCTCCAGAGGGATGGGTTACAGGAGAGACATATCAGGCTCCAATTAAACCTGTAAGCGACAGCGATATTGTAAGCCCTGTTGTAAATGATGATAAAACAGTTACTGTATCATTAGATGCCACAGGTAAATATGCTGGAAGTGAAAAAGTTGATCTTATGGGTACATTGTCAGGAACAGACTGGAATACAGGTCTTGCAATGTCACTTAGTGAAGATGGAAAAGCATATACAGTAACAACTCCTGTACAGGCTGCAGGTGTATATGAGTATAAGTTCAGAATCAACGATTCAGACTGGATTACAGACCCTGCTAATGAGGAGACACAGGGTGGCAATAGTAAAGTAGTAGTTGCAGGTCTTGCATCAGCAAGTGTTGATTCAAAAAGAGGAACAGAAACAAAATTACCAGAGACATTAAAATTATTTGATGCAGACGGAAAAGCTTCTGACGTAGAGGTTACTTATTCTGTTAAAGATTCAGATAGCGCAGATGCTGTTACAATAAAAGACGGAAAAATCACAGTTTCAAAGGATAGTACATTAGATGTAGTTGAACTTGTTGCTACAAAAGGTGATTATTCTTCTACAGTAACAGTAAACGTAAAAGATGAAGTATATACATACAATGTATATTTCTATGATGCAAACAGCAAACATATCAGCGTAGATGCTGCTGATTTATGGGCATGGGAAATTGATGGTGGAAACCTTGGCCCTATAGATTTTTCAAGTGTTGAGGAGCTTGCTGATGGTAACAACTGGCTTAAAGCAACATTTGAAACATCTGCAAAAAATATTGGATTTATTCCTAGATCTAAAGGAACATGGGAGTGGCAGACAGCAAACCATTATTTCAATAATGAAAGTGGAGCAGAGTCAACTGATCTCTATGTTGTAATGGATGATGATAATACATATACTCAGTTACCAGAGATTAAAGAAGTACAGAGCGATTATCTTGTAGTAGAATATGACAGACCAGAAGGTGACTATGAAGGCTGGAATATCTACAGCTGGAATACTGGCTTTGGTGGTTCTACAGAGCTTTATGCACAGGAAGTAAACGGAAAGCATTACATTATAGTTCCAGTAAAAGACACTGGGGCAGAGAAAAAAGTAAGCTTTTGTATGAGACATACAACAGAGGATGAGCCATGGGAGAGTAAAGATGGTGGAGATCATTGTGTAACAATCCCAGCAAATCAGTCAGTTGTACATGCAGTATTTACTCAGGGCAAAGGAATCACATATGTATATCCATACAACAAAGGTTATGAGATGAATGGTGAAAAAGATGAAATTTCATTCCTTTACAGAGATGATTCTCGTATCGCTGATGGAACAGAAGGTGATTTAGAATCAGTAAAAGTCGTTGTAAATGGTAAGAAGCATGATATGGAATATGATGAGGAATCAGAGCGTTATTCATTTACATTAACAGATTGCAAAAAAGGTGATTATGCATATTACTATTTAGTAAACGGTGAGAAAGTGCTTGATGCTTTCAATGACAAGATAACAACTTACAATGATGAAGAGTGTTCAGTATTTACATTCAAAAAATTTGATGATTTATCAATCAAGGTATCTCTTAGTCTTGAGAAGATGAATTACTCACAGAACAATGTTCTTTCTGTAAAATTAGAGGGAGCAGATGCAAAAGATTTTACAAGAGATGAAATAGCAGATATTAAGGCAGATCTTAGTGAGTTAGGATTAGAGACATTAAATGTGGATCCTGAGATTATGGAATTGTCAATTGCTGCTACAGTAAATACAAAGCTTGGAAACAAAGAAATTCCTGTTACATTAAAGGATATTTATGGAAATGTATACAAAGATACAGCAAAGCTTGAGATAGTTGAAAAACCAGCAGAATCAGCAACTTCATCTGACTGGGATGAGGCAATTATCTACTTTGCAGTAACTGACCGTTTTTACGATGGAAGTACAGATAATAATGAGGGTGTAAACAAAGATGGTTCACTTAGCTATCATGGTGGAGATTTTGATGGACTTACTCAGAAATTAGATTACTTAAGTGATTTAGGAGTAAATACAATCTGGATTACACCTATCGTTGAGAACTCAGACGTGACAACAGAAAAAGATGGAGAGACAATCGAGTCTACAGGTTATCACGGATATTGGGCAAGTGATTTTGAAAAATTAAATCCACATCTTGGTACAGAAGAAGAATTTGCAACACTTATTGAGGAAGCTCATAAGAGAGACATAAAACTCATGGTTGACGTTGTAATTAACCATGCTGGATACAATACAGAGGATTACTACAACTCTATCATTAAAGGTGAGGATGGAAGCTCTGTAAACATGCTTCGTGATTCATCAAATACAATTTCAGGTGATGACGTTCGTGATTCACTTGCAGGACTTCCAGATTTCGTAACAGAAAATGAGGAAGTAAGAAATCAGCTTATTGAGTGGCAGACAAATTGGGTTGAAAAATACGATATTGATTATTACAGAGTAGATACTGTAAAACATGTTGATTCAACAACATGGGCAGCATTTAAAAACTCTCTTACAAAAGTAAATCCTGATTTCAAGATGATTGGAGAGTATTCTGGAGCTGGATATGCAAATACAGCAGGAGAACTTGGAACTGGTTCGATGGATTCATTACTTGACTTTGACTTTAATGATAAAGCTCAGGCATTCGTAGGTGGAGACATGAGCGGTGTTGAAGCATTCCTTAGTGATAGAAATGCAAATATTAACAATACTGCAACAATGGGAGCATTCCTTAGCAGTCATGATGAGGATGGACTTGTATACAAACTCATCAACCAGAATGGATATAGTGAAGAAGAGGCATTAAACCTATTTAGAGTAGCTGCATCTCTTGAACTTACTGCAAAAGGTCAGGCTGTAATTTATTACGGCGAGGAGTTAGGTCAGTATGGTGCAGATAATTATCCATATCAGACAAACCGTTATGATTTCGATTGGAACGAATTAGAAAATCAGAAAAATGATCCATCAAGTATGTACAATCACTACAAGAAAATGCTTGCAATCAGAAATGATAACAAGACATTATTTGCTCGTGGAACCAGAACAACAATAGATGCTAATAACGAAGCAGGATATGATGTGTTCTCACGTACATATGGTGATAATTCACTTTACATTGGATTAAATGTAAAAGGTGAAAGCCAGACAGTAACATTTGCAATTAATGAAAAAGCAGGTACAAAAGTTTGTGATTTATATTCTGGAAAAGAATATGTTGTAGCTGATGATCAGACAATAACCATTGAAATTCCAGCTGCTAAAGATGGTGGAACAGTAGTTTTATCAAAGAAAGCAAATACTAACAAACCAGATAACGGAAATGGCAACGGTAACGGAAACGTAAATAAGCCAAACAATGGAAATGGCAACGGTAATGGAAACGTAAATAAGCCAAACAACGGAAATGGTAATGGAAACGCAAATAGACCAAATAATGGCAATGGTAAAGTAAAGAAACAGAATACAAAAAAGAGTAATGCTGTAGTGGCTGTAAATGATGGTACTAGCTCAACAGATTTAGAATCACCGGAGGTTGTAGCAGATAATGATGACATCGAGGTAGAAGAAATTAAGGATACAGATTCTAAATTAGATGATAAAGAGGTAGGTATTACATATAAAGAATTAGATGATCAAGAGGTTCCTATAAGTGCAAATAACAATAAGAGTGGAAACA
Organism: Agathobacter sp.; assembly: GCA_045122195.1. Classification (GTDB taxonomy): domain Bacteria; phylum Bacillota; class Clostridia; order Lachnospirales; family Lachnospiraceae; genus Roseburia. Next base: position 4,717 of record JBGVHH010000067.1, on the reverse strand, counting down.
ATCTCGTACTTTGGATTTCGCTTTTAGCCGCAGGAATTGTTCTTGTTGGAGGATGCTCAGCTTATCTTGTATTTAGATTTAGAAAAGTAAAATAAATGATTAAAAGACGGGAGACTATTTGGTCTCTCGTTTTTTAAAATTGTATTTAATAATAAATTTCGTTATACTATTTATAGTTAAAATAGTGTAGCGGAATTTATATATTTTGAGGGCTATATGTCAAGAAAAGTTGCAATAGGAATACAACAATTTGATAAATTAAGAGATGGCAATTATTTTTATGTAGATAAAACAAACTTCATAAAAGAATGGTGGGAAAGCGGAGATGAAGTGTAGATGGATGAAGACACGATGTATGAGCTTGAACTTACAAACCTAGAAGTGTATCGAATGTTTAGAAGCATGGTTCAAGGCTGGTTTATGACAGCAAAAAGAGGCTATAATGGCTTTGTGACAGCACTTCTTGCTGACGATATAAAGTCAATGAACAACTACATGAACAGTGTTGCACTAAAAACCTTTAGCTATTTTGATTCAGGAAATAGTCCATCATATGAAACACCAGAGAGATTTTATCATGGATTTGTATTAGGACTTGTTGTGGATTTGGCATCAGAATATGTCATTACCTCTAATCGTGAAAGTGGGTTTGGTCGTTATGATGTTATGATTGAGCCTAAAAATGTAGAGAATAATCTTGCATTTATTTTTGAGTTTAAAGTATTTGACAAGGATGATGAGAAGAATCTTTCGGATACTGTTGCTGCAGCTCATGTGCAGATAGAAGAGAAACTATATGAAGCTAACCTGATTGCAAAAGGAGTTTCGGCAAGGAATATTCGTAAGTATGGCTTTGCATTTGAAGGGAAAAAGGTTTTTATAGGATAAAAGAGCCGGCTATGACCCGTAGTGGCATGGCAGAATGGATTATATTCCGCCAAAGCCCTCAATCATTTTGCAATTGCATAGAGACTTGTATAAGTTCGAAGGTTTTGATGTGGGGGCAGATTATGTTAAAAAGTTAATAACCAACATTGAGTTTTTTCAATTTGTGTGGTAGCATTTATACGGAATTTTCGTGAGAAAAAGAAAAACGTAAATATATAAGACAAAGGGCTCTCCTTAAGGTAAAAGGAACGTCCCTAAAGAAACTGGAGGAAATATAGAGTATGAAACTAGGAATCGTTATAAATTGACGATTTCGATGCAAGTTTCTATATCTCTATAAAGTCCGATAAAGCTTGATATTTCAAGGGTTAGAGGGATTTTTGAAAACGATAAAAGTCGATATATCTTTATGTAATTACTCTTAAAATTGGTACGTAATTGGTACGTAGATTTTCTTGTAAATTACAAAAAGGTGAAAATAGGTGTTATATGACGCCTTCACGAGCAAAGAATTGAATATGTGAAATGAATGAGAGCCTATGTGCGTGCAGATATGTATGTGCATGGGCTTTATTATTTATATCTATAGTAACTAATTTAACAAATAAGAGAAGTCTCGAATATTGGAGTGCAATGGAAGCATTAAGTGATTATTTAGCTGGAAATACAAGCCAGAGACAAGAGGAGTTAGTGCTTCGTACTGCGAGAGCATATGCAGAAAGCAAAAGAAAAGTATCAGAAATTGGAAGAATAGCAAGTGAAGGGGCAAGGGTACAGGATATTTTATGGTAAAATATAATAATAAAACAAACAAGGAAACAAATATTGATGAATTCCTAGATGCGGCACAGCAATTCAATAAAGAATTCAAAGAAGAAATCGAGAAAGAAAAAGAGGAATATTTAAAAAGACAAGGAATGTATAAATAGAGAACATATTACATAAGGAGGTCGCATGGCAACATACGTTATTTCAGATGTACATGGTGATTATGAAGGCTATATGAAGATTTTGGAACTGATTCAGTTTTCAGACAAGGATTCACTGTATGTTAATGGCGATGTAATTGACCGTGGCATGGGCGGTGTTAGGATTTTAAAACACATGATGATGCACTCAAATATTTATCCGATTCTAGGAAATCATGAGTATGCAGCAGCAACATGTCTTCGTTTTTTGCTGAAAGAAATTACAGAAGAAAATATTGCAGATATTGATGAAAAGACCATCAAAAACCTTATGGAATGGCAGAATATCGGCGGACAGCGTACGATGGACGCCTTTCATAAATTGTCTCGAGAAGAGAAACTGGACATTGTGGAGTATTTAGAGAATTTTCCATTGTATGAAGAGGTAACGGTTAATGGAAAACAGTTTGTAATGGTTCATGCGGGACTTATCAATTTTTCGCCAGAGAGAACTATGGATGATTATGAGATGTATGAGCTTATTTTCAAAGCTCCATATTACAATATGGTATATTTTCCGGATAAGTACTTAGTGACAGGACATTTGCCGACGAAGGCAATCTATGAAAACCCAAGACCGAATAAGATATTTATACAGAACAATCATATCGCAATCGATTGCGGTTCAGGCTATGACGGTTGCATTGGTTGTATTTGTTTAGACACATTTGAGGAGTTTTATTCAAAGGAGGATGAAGAGTAATGGCAGTATACATAACGGGTGATACACATAGAGATTTTGATAGGATTTTCTCTTTTTGTGAAGAGTATGGAACTACAGAAGAAGATATCCTTGTAATCCTTGGAGATGCAGGAATCAATTATTATTGTGATTATCGTGATAGAGAATTAAAAAGTGAATTAACGAAACTCCCAATTACGTTGCTTTGTGTTCATGGGAATCACGAAGAGAGACCATTTGAACTTGGTTATGATGAGATGGAATGGCATGGCGGTATAGTATATTATGAAGAGTCGTTTCCGAATCTCTTGTTTGCAAAAGATGGAGAGATTTATGAATTTGAAGGAAAGAAGGCGATTGCACTTGGAGGTGCGTATAGTGTAGATAAATACTATCGTCTTGCTCATGGAATGGCATGGTTTGAGACAGAGCAGCCATCTGATGATATTAAAGAATATGTAGAAACTCAGTTGGAGAAATGCAATTGGCAGGTGGATTATGTGTTCTCACATACAGTTCCGATAGAATGTGAACCTGTGTGGGCATTTATTCCAGGATTGGACCAGTCAACAGTCGATAAATCAACCGAACACTGGTTGCAAGAGATTATGGATAATCTTGAGTTTGAAGGCTGGTATGCTGGGCACTATCATGTAGAGTGTCAAGAAGGCCCCGTTCGAATTATGTACAACGATTATGAGGAATTATATTAGAAGAAAATATTATAGATTATAAGATTAAGAAAAAAGATAATAGCCTATGTAACTTAGATGATTTTCTAAATTGAGAATTTTATTATGTTATGTAGGCTTTTTTGCCCGTTATTTTTTGCCGTTCAAATATTATTGGTTTTGTAATTTTTGATTCTATAACTTAAAGTGTAGTTTGGACAGAAGATGATGTTAAATATGTTTACAGCAGGTACTGATGTGCTAGGCTGTTCCAAGAGCGGTAGGCTCTGGTTTCTATTGAAAGGTAGGAATCAGAGCCTTTCTTATTTGCCTATCAGCACATCAGTCGGTTCATGCTGTCAACATATGAGAGTATATTCAACCAACTTCTGGTCCCGGGGACTAGAAGTTAACTAAATGAGAAAATATATACCATACCGGTGAGATTACAGGAGTGATCTTGCTGGTATTTTTTGTTTTTAGAACTTTTGGTCCCCGGGACCAGAAGTTGATACATCGTGGGTCATAGGGGATACCCTAGAGCAAATGACATAGGAATTTGGTGTTTTCAGCCGAGTTGACAATGCAACTCTAGGCGTATCCTGTTAATCATCGTAAACAGTTTACGCATGAAAAGTCAAAGTGGTTTGACTTTTTGTAAACAGTGGCTGAAGCCTTGATTTTACTGGATTTCTTGTGTTCAACCCTATTGAACGTGTTCAGTATGATTGAACAGACAATCAAAGTGGTTTGAACACATTTTCAGAGTAGTTTGAACAGAAAAACCAGACTACTCTGTTCATTTGAAATTATAAAATTTTTATAAAATTTTGCATGATTTTTTGTAATTAGCGATTTCGAACCCTAAGTACTTAGTGACAAAGCAAGGAGTGGGCTTAAAAAAGTGTTGAGATTTTTTGCTATCAGCTTATTTAAGCCCTAGATATTTTCGATAGTGTCAAATGACCTATGAAAAACTGAGTTGAAGAAAAAAGGCTCAGATGAACCTTGAAAACTGTAGATATTTTAGGTTGTGGCAGTTTTCCGCCACCCTTGACAGCACGAAAAAGAACTGCTGTAGGTTAATCACCGACGGCGAAGAACTCAAGAACAGTTAGATTTCCTCCGTCGTTTACAGCAGTGTAGCAGTTCTTTTTCGTGCCATCAAGGGCAAGCCGCGATGCGGTGGCTAGGTTATTACCTCTGGCTCTGAATCTAAGAACAGTTATTGCCTTCGGCATTTTGAAGATTTAGGATAGTCTGTTGGCCTAGAAAGATTAATAGTTGCCATTTGCCGAGCATTGTATCAGCTTGTGAGAGCATTTCAACTTCGTTTAATACTTTATAGTTGTTGTGTCGGTGCGGACGTAGAAAGTTGTAGTAAGCAACCCAAAGAGCTAAATCGTAGTTCGCTCCATCAATGTTGTCAAAACCATTAGTTTTTCTGTAAGAAGCTTTGTATGTGCGATTAAGTCGTTCAATCATCTGCTTGTATGGTCGATATTCTT
>JBGVHH010000066.1:0-2645 GCA_045122195.1 Agathobacter sp. | reverse complement strand
TCTCTCACTGAAGAATTGTAATTCTCCAGCCAGTTCTCCAAAACTCCCCTATCACTTCTTCCTCACCCGTAACCACTCCATTTCCAAACATATATTATCTCCATGGATAGCATTTCTGTCTTGTCGCACTGTTCATTTCCCTGTATAATAAAAGAAAAGATACAAAGAATAAGAAACAAATACTCAGAGCATCTGTGTACTTTGCTTATGGTTTAATATTGGCAGTTTTAATAAGCATAGTATGAAAGATAGGTAATTGCGAAACTAACATCTAAAATCAGATAACACGACCATGAAAATGGGATAAATTACAAATATTTACAGCAAGATACAATAACTTCAATTTTAGGCGCACTTTAATAAGCCATACAAAAAAACGGCTTTTAAACTGGTAAGTCCTATGCAATTAAAGGTTTCAGACTTCGGATGTATTCGTGGTGATGGATTTTATCTGCTAGTATAACTGTTATTAGCTGGGCAATTCCCGCAATAAGCAAATCAGAATGTAATGTTTTAGCGTTTTGTGTTTTTCGATTTGCCAGGCAAAAACTGTCTTTGATGTGATTGATGGATTTTTCAACATTTACACGAATTTTATATGTTGCATCCCATTCTTCATTACCACGCGTGGTACCAGGATAAGCACGTAAATTTTGCTCTGGATAAACATAAATCATTCGTCCACAGGACGAGGTTGTACAAGGATTTTCGCATTCACATTTGCGGTAAGAACGCTTACGTTCTTTGTCCCATACCCATTTCATTTTTGGACAGACAAATTTCATCGTTGGTACACCACAACGAAGATGTGATTTACTTCCTTCTCTTTTCATGGGAAGGGACGGATCGTTAGGACAACAAGGAATTCCATTGGCATCTGTCTTGTAGTCAGTATCAGGAATGAAAAGTTTATTTTTCAAAGGAATATATGCTCTTTTGAAACCGGTATCTTCCAAAAGATATTTGTAAATGGAAATAGAATCAAAAGCAGCATCACCAAGAAATGTATCCGGTTTAATCATTGGATATTTTTTGAAAAAATCATCCAATGTGGGAATGAGTGCTTTGGCATCTGCCAATGATTTATCTTCGTCAGGTGATTTTTCCTTTTTTTCAACAATGACTTCCGGATGAGCATCTAAAAAGTCTTTGTTATAAAAAGAAATATGGCGGATGATACCAAGACCATTTGTGACAATGCCAAACTTGTAAGCATAGCAGAAATGACCATTTATATACATTTGCTGGATGGCCGGATTTGCAGTTGCGTGTGATGGCATGGAGCCATATGCAGCTTTATAGGGATCGAAATCATTATTAGATTCCAAAGTTTTTGCATAGGCTTTTAACTGTTTGATAATGCGGTTGGCGAATTTTGGGTTGTTTTCTGTAACCCATGCTTCGATACCGGAAGTGTCAAACAAAAGCATATCCGCTTTTTCAGAATCAATAGCCTTGCAGATTGGTTCTGTAATGTCAACAAGGTTATGAAAAACATTTTCAATATCATTTTCAAAATCTTGTTTGAAACGAGTGATTTTAGAAGCATCAGGAACTTTTTTGAAACCACAAAAATCACGAAGATGCTGAGAGTAATGTAAAAAAACAAGTAACAGCTGATCTGTAGGAATAGAAAATATTTTCTGTAGGATCACAGCCCATAAAAGGGAAGTTAAAGAGTATTTACGGGAACGTCCCGTTGATGCATAAAAATGGTTATAGAATTCAAGAGGAATATAATCACTAAGATTAATGTGTTCCTCGAGTAAAGAAAGAAACTGAGGTTTGTCTTCTTCAAAAATATTTTTACAATCTTCAAAAATATCTGCCAATTTTAGTTGTTTATGTGGTATCATATAAATGTCTCCTTTCGGGGGTTGGTAGTTAGTTTCTTGTCAATTCTATCATACCATAACCCGTGAGGAGATATTTTATTTTGTAACAAAAAATATGCCGTATTTATGCGGCTTGTGGCGTTTTGCAAACGCCTAACTTGGAATATTAAGGAAAGGAGAAACTTATATGAATGGAGGAATTGATATGATAACATCAAAAAATAAAAAGAAAGCTTTTGTATCTTTGGCAACAACTGAAAACATTGGGATTTCAGTTGATACTATGAATCGTGAAGAGGCAGAAGAGATTTTTTTGCTAAAAATGAAAATTGCAGAAGAAGCTATTGCTCGAGGAGAATGTATGACATCAGCACAGGCACATGAGTTTCTAGGGGTATAATAAATTGAAAGTTTTACTCCAAAAATCTAAAATAATAGAATTATATGAAATCCAAAATCGTTGAGGTGTTTCAACCTCGTTTTTCCTACAGTAAATTTACGCAATCTGTGCTGAATATGTGTTTGACATGAAATAGAAGGGGTGCTAATATAATAGTATAAGTATAAAAAAGGTGCTACCGATGACGGTTCGCCTGATTGTTAAAATTGGTTAAAAATAACCGCTCACTCAGGACGATGGGCGGTTATTTTTGCGTCTTGGTATCCTGCTTTCCATGCATGTAACCAGGACTATAAAAAGTCGCACACAGTGCAAGCACTGCAATAAGGTCACTAATGGTTAGCATAAGCATAGGTCTCCTGTCCAAGATCTCCACAGTAAAAATGAATACAGAGAGCGCGCGAAAGCTC
>JBGVHH010000065.1:0-80234 GCA_045122195.1 Agathobacter sp. | reverse complement strand
CAACATGGTTGTTGGTGTAACTGAGGGTTATACAAAAACTCTTGAAGTTAATGGTGTTGGTTACAGAGCTTCTAAAGCTGGAAAGAAACTTACTCTTAACTTAGGATACTCACATCCAGTTGAGATGGAAGATCCAGAAGGTGTTGAATGTGAAGTTCAGGATAACAAGATCATTGTTAAAGGTATCGATAAAGAAAAAGTTGGCCAGTACGCAGCTGAGATCAGAGATAAGAGAAGACCTGAGCCTTACAAAGGTAAAGGTATTAAATATGCTGATGAAGTTATTAGACGTAAAGTTGGTAAGACTGGTAAAAAATAATTAAAGGAGTGGACAAGAAATGGTTAGTAAGAAATCAAGAACTGAAGTTCGTGTAAAAAAACATAACAGAATGCGTAATCATCTTGCTGGAACAGCACAGCGTCCTCGTTTAGCTGTATTCAGAAGTAATAACCATATGTATGCTCAGATTATTGATGATACAGTTGGAAATACACTCGTTTCTGCATCAACACTTGATAAAGATGTTAAGGCAGAGCTCGAGAAGACTAATAACGTAGATGCAGCAACAAAACTTGGTACTGTAATCGCAAAGAAAGCTTTAGATAAAGGTATTTCAACTGTTGTCTTCGATAGAGGCGGTTTTATTTACGCAGGAAAAGTTAAAGCATTAGCTGAAGCAGCTAGAGAAGCTGGCTTAGAGTTTTAGGAGGAGACAGACATGAAACGTGAAATCATTGATGCTAGTCAATTAGAATTAGTTGACCAGGTAGTAGACATCAAGCGTGTAACAAAGGTTGTTAAGGGTGGACGTAATATGCGTTTCACAGCACTTGTTGTTGTTGGTGACAAGAACGGCCATGTTGGTGCAGGACTTGGAAAAGCAGCAGAAATTCCTGAAGCTATCCGTAAAGGAAAAGAAGACGCAATCAAGAGCATGATTAGCGTTAAATTAGACGAGAACAAATCTATTACACATGATGTAACAGGAAAATATACAGGTGCTTCTGTTTTATTAAAGAAGTCTCCTGAAGGTACTGGTATCATCGCTGGTGGTCCAGCTCGTTCAGTATGCGAGATCGCTGGTATCCAGAATATCCGTACAAAATCTTTGGGATCTAACAACAAGCAGAACGTTGTACTTGCTACAATCGAAGCATTAAGTCAGTTAAGAAGCCCAGAAGAAGTTGCAAAACTTCGTGGTAAATCTGTAGAAGAAATCTTAGGTTAGGAGGAATTGAAAGATGGCAGATAGAGTTAAAGTTACATTAATCAAATCTACAATCGGTGCAGTTCCTAAGAACAAGAAAACTATCGAAGCTCTTGGATTAACTAAGTTAGGAAAAACTGTAGAATTACCAAACAACGCTGCAACACAGGGCGCTGTTCGTAAAGTAGCACCATACGTTAAAGTTGAAGAAGTATAATAAAATATAAGGAGGTACCGTGATGGATTTATCTAATTTAAAGGCAGCTGAAGGTTCAGTGCAAAGTGATAATTTCAGAAGAGGTCGTGGACACGGCTCAGGAAACGGTAAGACTGCTGGTAAAGGCCATAAGGGTCAGAAAGCTCGTTCAGGAGCACCAAGACCAGGTTTTGAAGGTGGACAGATGCCATTATATAGAAGATTGCCAAAGAGAGGTTTCAAGAACAGAAACACTAAGACAATCGTTGCTATCAATCTTTCTGCTCTTGAGAAATTCGAGAACGATTCAGTAGTTTCAATTGAGACATTAATTGAAGCTGGAGTTGTTAAGAATCCAAGAGATGGAGTAAAGATTCTTGGAAATGGCGAACTTACTAAGAAGCTTACAGTTCAGGCTAACGCTTTTAGTGCTAGTGCAGTAGAGAAAATCGAAGCTCTTGGTGGAAAAGCTGAGGTGATCTAATGCTCGAAACACTTCGTAATGCGTTTAAAATAAAAGATATTCGAAGTAAAATAATTTTCACACTATTTATGATGGTAATCATCCGAATTGGAAGTCAGCTTCCAATTCCGGGTGTTTCACATGGTGCATTAAAGGATTTCTTTAATAGTACAAGTGGAAGCGGATTAGATTTTTTGGATTCCTTTACTGGAGGAGCTCTTTCTAATTTCTCAATTTTTGCTTTGAATATTACACCATATATTACATCTTCAATTATCATGCAGTTGCTTACAATTGCTATTCCTAAGCTTGAAGAGTTACAGCGTGACGGAGAAGAAGGTAGAAAGAAAATTGTAGAAATTACTCGTTATCTTACAATTGTCTTAGGTCTTGTTGAGGCAATTGCAATGGTAGTAAGTTTTTACAAGACAGGAAGACTTACAGAGAATACACCACTTAACGTAGTTATGGTCGTTGTTTCACTTACAGCAGGATCTGCTGTCTTAATGTGGATTGGTGAGCGTATTACAGAAAAAGGTGTGGGAAATGGTATTTCAATTGTTTTGACAATCAATATTATTTCTCGTATGCCACAGGATCTTAGAGCCCTTTGGACACAGTTCGTTGCAACTGCAGCAAATGTGCCTAAGTCAATTGTTGCATGTTTAATTATTGTTGCAATTATTGTTGCAATGGTAGTGTTTGTAATAATTCTGCAGGGAGCTCAGCGTAGAATTCCTGTGCAGTATTCTAGTAAAATCAGAGGAAATAAACAGGTTGGTGGACAGCAGACACATATTCCTTTGAAGGTTAATACAGCTGGTGTTATCCCAGTTATCTTTGCTCAGTCTCTTATGAGTACACCGGTAATTATTGCAAGACTCCTTGGAAAAGGGGAGGGCTCTGGAATCGGTGCAAAGATTTTGGCAGGATTAAGTCAGCAGAACTGGTGTAATCCAAAAGAACCAATTTATTCACTTGGTCTTTTAGTGTATGTAATTTTATTGTTTGCATTTGCATACTTCTATACACAGATTACATTTAATCCACTTGAGGTTGCCAACAATATGAAACGTTCAGGCGGATTTATCCCAGGAATCAGACCAGGAAAACCAACCAGTGATTACTTAAATCAAATATTGAACTATATCGTATTTATAGGTGCCGTAGGACTTGCGTTTATTGCTATTGTACCAATCTTCTTTAATGGAGTGTTTAATGCAGACGTTTCCTTCGGTGGAACATCAATCATTATCGTTGTCGGAGTTGTAATTGAGACTTTGAAGCAGATTGAATCTCAGATGAGAGTTCGTTACTATAAAGGATTTTTAAATGATTAATTGTACAATTGGAGATACTGAATCAGTATCTCCATTCGTGCTATCAAATAAGGAGAAGAAAATATGAAGATCATTATGTTAGGTGCGCCTGGTGCAGGAAAAGGAACACAGGCTAAGCAGATTGCTGCAAAATATGACATCCCACATATCTCTACAGGCGATATTTTCCGTGCAAATATTAAAAACGGAACAGAGCTTGGAAAAAAGGCCAAGACTTATATGGATCAGGGAGCGTTAGTTCCAGATGAACTTACATGTGACCTTGTAATGGATAGAATCCAGCAGGATGATTGCAAAAATGGATTTGTTTTAGATGGATTTCCAAGAACAATTCCACAGGCAGAGGCTCTTGATGCTGCACTTAAGAATATCAACCAGTCAATGGATTATGCAATCGATGTTGATGTTCCAGATGAGAACATTGTAAATCGTATGGGTGGAAGAAGAGCTTGTTTAAATTGTGGAGCTACTTATCACGTTGTATTTAATCCAACAAAGGTTGAAGGAAAATGTGATGCATGTGGAAACGATACAGTTCTTCGTGATGACGATAAGCCAGAGACAGTTCAGAAACGTTTGACTGTTTATCATGATCAGACACAGCCTTTAATTGATTATTATAAGGCTCAGGGTATTCTTAAATCGGTTGATGGAACACAGCCTATGGATGAGGTGTTTACATCAATTGTAGGTATCTTAGGTGAATAAAATGTCTGTGACTATTAAAACAGCCCAGGAGATAGAGCTGATGAGGGAGGCTGGAAGGATTCTTGCAGCCGTCCATCAACAGCTTGGAAAAGAAATTAAACCTGGAATGTCTACATTGGATGTGGACCGTTTGGGTGAAGAAATGATTCGAAGTTACGGATGTGAACCATCATTTTTGAATTATTGTGGATATCCAGCATCGATATGTGTTTCGGTAAACGAAGAAGTAGTACATGGTATTCCGAATTCCAAACATATTTTACAGGAAGGTGATATTGTAAGCCTGGACGCTGGAGTAATTTATAAGGGTTATCATTCTGATGCGGCCAGAACAGTTGGGGTTGGAGAGATTAGCAAAGAAGCTTCGGAACTGATAGAAAGAACAAGAATGAGTTTCTTTGCAGGAATCAGAAAAGCAGTTGCTGGAAATCATCTTTATGATATTTCAGAAGAAATTGAAAAATATGCAATGCAATATGGATATGGCGTTGTGTATGACCTTGTAGGGCATGGCATAGGAAAGAATCTCCACGAGGAACCAGAGGTTCCCAATTTTAAGCCGAGGTATAGAAAAGGAATTAAGTTAAAGCCGGGGATGACCTTAGCTGTAGAACCAATGATTAATTGTGGTTCGCCTAATGTTGTATGGATGGATGATGAGTGGACAGTTGTTTCAGAGGATTTATCGCTATCAGCTCATTATGAGAATACAATATTGATAACAAATGGAAAACCGGAAATTCTCTCGTTGACAGAGGAAGAGAAAGAAGCAGGTTTTCTTGATTTAATATAAATGAATCTTTAGAGTTAAACTTGAACGAGTCTTATTATCAGGAGGAATGTAGAAATGTCAAAAGCAGATGTTATTGAAGTAGAAGGCGTAGTAGTAGAAAAGTTACCTAACGCATTTTTCAAGGTAGAGCTTGAAAATGGACATCAGATCTTAGCAACAATTAGTGGAAAACTTAGAATGAACTTTATCAGAATTTTACCTGGAGATAAAGTTACAATCGAGATGTCTCCATATGACCTTACAAAAGGAAGAATTATTTGGAGAGATAAATAAAAAGTGTTGACTTCTTGAAGGTGTCTGTGTATAATACTATTCGGACACTTTTGGAAAAGTACCCCGATAGGGACTTTTATAGAGAAAGGAGGATTTGCTGTGAAGGTAAGATCATCAGTTAAACCTATTTGCGAAAAGTGCAAAGTTATTAAAAGAAAAGGAAGCATCAGAATTATCTGTGAAAATCCTAAGCATAAACAGAGACAGGGTTAATTAATATTTACTTTGACCCTGTTATTTGTGCGTTAAAGGATTATCCTTTTTAATCATTATGTGCGGCTGCAGCGGAAAAAATTCGCTGTTCATAATAAACAGAGGCATTCTGGTTGAACGCTATAATACCGAGTGGTGTTCAAGAAATGCAAATATGGGAAGATATTTGACTGCACACATTTCAGGACGTGCAACCGTAGCTGCAGAAGAATATTTTTCGGGAAAGATATATTGTTGCAGATATGTCGTTACTATATCAATAAGGAAAAATTTATGGAGGTGTAAACACACATGGCTCGTATTGCAGGTGTAGATTTACCAAGAGAAAAACGTGTAGAAATCGGTTTAACATACATCTACGGAATTGGTAGAGTAAGCTCAAACCGTATCCTTGAAGCTGCTGGTGTTGATCCTAGCACTCGTGTAAGAGACCTTACAGATGATGAGGTTAAGAAAATCGCTTCAGTTATCGATGAGACAATGACTGTAGAAGGTGATTTAAGAAGAGAAATCGCATTAAATATTAAGAGACTTCAGGAGATTGGATGCTATCGTGGTATCCGTCATAGAAAAGGACTTCCTGTTCGTGGTCAGAAAACAAAGACTAATGCAAGAACAAGAAAAGGTCCTAAGAGAACTGTTGCAAACAAGAAGAAATAATAATTGATATAATTTGAGAAAGTAGGTTAGTTTAAAAATGGCTAAGAATGTTGCAAAGAAAACAACTAAAAAGCGTGTAAAGAAAAACGTTGAACGCGGACAGGCACATATTCAGGCATCTTTTAATAACACAATCGTTACATTAACAGATACTGAAGGAAACGCATTATCATGGGCAAGTGCTGGTGGTCTTGGATTTAGAGGTTCAAAGAAATCTACTCCATATGCTGCACAGATGGCAGCAGAAACTGCTACAAAGGCAGCTTTAATTCACGGATTAAAGACAGTTGACGTATTTGTTAAAGGACCAGGTTCAGGAAGAGAAGCAGCAATCCGTGCTCTTTCAGCATGTGGTCTTGAGGTTACTTCAATTAAGGATGTTACTCCAGTACCTCATAATGGATGTCGTCCACCAAAACGTAGAAGAGTCTAATTAGGAGGTATAGATTAAAATGGCAGTTAATAAAGTACCTGTACTTAAAAGATGTAGATCACTTGGTTTAGAGCCAAGTTATTTAGGATATGATAAGAAGTCTAGAAGAAACTTAACAAGAGCAAATAGAAAAGTTTCTGAGTATGGACTTCAGTTAAGAGAAAAACAGAAAGCAAAATTCATTTATGGTGTATTAGAGAAACCTTTCCGTAACTATTATGAGAAAGCTGATAGAATGAAAGGTTTAACAGGACCAAACCTTATGACAATGCTTGAGACAAGACTTGACAATGTTGTTTTCCGTCTTGGATTTGCTAGAACAAGAAGAGAAGCTAGACAGATCGTTGATCATAAGTTCGTTACAGTAAACGGAAAAGTAGTTAACATCCCTTCATACTTAATTAAAGCTGGTGATGTTATCGAAATTAAAGAGAACAAGAAGAGCACTCAGAGAATGAAAGACGTGGTTGAAGTAACTAGCGGAAGAATCGTTCCAGAGTGGTTAGACGTAGATACAGATAAATTACAGGGAACTGTAAAGGATCTTCCTACACGTGAGCAGATTGATGTTCCTGTAGACGAGATGCTTATCGTCGAGTTATATTCTAAGTAAAAATAGGTTGATTTGCCGGGGAATTTTTTCCCGGCTTATCCACTCTTTAATAACAGACAACAACTATACCCGAGAAGGAGGGAAATTGTAGTGTTCGATTTTGAGAAACCAAAAATTGAGATCGCAGAAATTTCAGAAGACAAGACATATGGCAGATTTGTAGTAGAACCATTAGAGAGAGGTTACGGTACAACACTTGGAAATTCTTTAAGAAGAATTATGCTTTCTTCTTTACCAGGAGCTGCTGTAAGCCAGGTGAAAATTGATGGAGTGTTACATGAGTTTAGTTCTATTCCTGGAGTAAAGGAAGATGTAACTGAGATTATCATGAATATCAAGAACCTTGCTATCCGCAACAATAGTTCAACAAATGAGCCAAAAGTTGCTTATATCGAATTCGAAGGTGAAGGCGTTGTTACAGCAGCTGATATTCAGATTGACTCTGATATCGAGATCATGAATCCTGAATTAGAAATTGCACATCTTAATGGTGGAGCAGATTCTAAATTATACATGGAGCTTACTATCACAAAAGGAAGAGGATACGTAAGTGCTGACAAGAATAAAACTGAAGATACACCGATCGGTGTACTCGCAGTTGATTCTATCTATACACCAGTAGAGCGTGTTAATCTTACAGTTGAGAATACTCGTGTAGGTCAGGTTACTGATTATGATAAATTAACATTAGATGTATATACTAATGGTACATTAGAGCCAGATGAGGCTGTCAGCCTTGCTGCTAAGGTTTTAAGCGAGCATTTAAATCTTTTCATCGATCTTTCAGAAGCTGCACAGCAGGTTGATGTTATGGTTGATAAAGAGGACGATGCACAGGAAAAAGTTCTTGAGATGAATATCGATGAACTTGAATTATCTGTTCGTTCTTACAATTGCTTGAAACGTGCTGGAATCAATACTGTTGCTGAACTTATTAACAGAACTCCAGATGATATGATGAAGGTTCGTAATCTTGGACGTAAGTCTTTAGAAGAAGTTTTAGCAAAGTTGAAAGAATTAGGTTTACAGTTAAATCAGACAGAGGAATAAAATCTGTTGGTTTATGTAAAATATATACTCATAAGGCAAGGCCAGTAAGACCAAAGCGCGTGGTATTGTTAATCACATGAGTGGCAACTGATATGTTATATATCACAACAAGATATGATGTCTGGTAGTAAGACCAAAGCGCGTAACCGGACGTCCCACAAATGGAGGAAAGAAAAATGGCAAAATATCGTAAATTAAGCAGAACTGCAAGTCAGAGAAAGGCTTTATTAAGAGGCCAGGTTACACAGCTTCTTGCAAACGGTAAAATCGTTACAACAGAGTCTAAAGCTAAAGAAGTACGTAAGATCGCTGAAGGTCTTATCGCATTAGCAGTAAAAGAGAAAGATAACTTCGAAGAAGTTAAGGTTACAGCTAAAGTAGCTCGTAAAGACGCTGATGGTAAGAGAGTAAAAGAAGTTGTAGACGGTAAGAAAGTTACTGTTTATGATGAAGTTGAGAAAACAATCAAGAAAGATTCTCCTTCACGTCTTCACGCTAGAAGACAGATGCTTAAAGTTCTTTACAATGTTAATGGACAGAATCTTACAAACAAAATGTTTGATGAGATTGCTCCAAAGTATGAAGGTCGTAACGGTGGATATACAAGAATCGTAAAGATTGGACAGCGTAAAGGTGATGGAGCTCTTGAGGTAGTTCTTGAGTTAGTTTAATCATCATTCATAACCAAACTATTGGAATATTATTATGTCATTAAAAAAGCTCTAGCAAATTGCTAGAGCTTTTTTTGTGCGCCTAACAGGCGCACAACATATATTCTTACTACTTATAAAATTTACTGGTTCTTCTCTGCATTATATTTAGCAACAGAATTCTTGATTCTGTCATATGGAGAAAGTAAATCGCTAATAGAGCAGTCATGATTTAATGTATCAATAAGGTAAGCGATGTATTTGCTCATATCACAGCTGATATAATATTCTCTTGAAAGTAATTCAGGTGTCTGATAAATAAGGTTTGTTGTAACAACTCTATAGATAAGACCTTCTTCGTATGCTTTATCAAAAGAATCTAAACCATTTGTGAACAAACCAAATGTAGATACTACGAATATTCTTCCTGCATTACGCTTTTTAAGCTCTCTAGCAGTGTCAATCATACTCTCACCAGAAGAAATCATATCATCAATAATGAGAACATCTTTTCCATCAACGTTTGATCCAAGGAACTCGTGAGCTACAATTGGATTACGTCCGTTTTCGATACGGCTGTAATCACGACGCTTATAGAACATACCCATATCTACTCCAAGAACGTTTGCAAGGTAAATAGCACGGTTTGTAGCACCTTCATCAGGAGAAATAATCATTAAATGATCAGCATCTATTGTAAGGTCTTTAACATTCTTTAAGATACCCTTAATAAACTGGTAAGAAGGCATTACATTTTCAAATCCATTAAGAGGAATTGCATTTACAACTCGTGGGTCATGTGCATCAAATGTAATGATGTTATCAACACCCATAGAAACAAGTTCCTGAAGTGCTAATGGACAATCAAGGGATTCACGTCCTGTACGTCTATGTTGTCTGCTTTCATATAAGAATGGAAGTATAACTGTAATTCTGCGAGCTTTTCCTCCTACAGCGGCAATAACACGTTTTAAATCTGCAAAATGGTCATCTGGAGACATGTGGTTCTCGTGTCCACATACAGAATATGTGAGGCTGTAGTTTGTAACGTCAACCATAATATAAAGGTCATATCCTCTGACAGATTGGTTGATTACGCATTTCGCCTCTCCAGAACCAAATCTAGGAGTATAAGGACGGATAATATAGCTATCTTTTGAATAATCATTGAATGCGATATCATCAGCATGCTCGTGTTCACGCTGTTCTCTCCATCCTTTTAGATAATAATCTACTTTCTCAGCCAGACCTATGCAGCTTTCTGTTGCAACAAGTCCAAGTGTACCGGTAGGCAAAGTTTCCAAAATTCTTTCATCGTTTGGCATTGGGGGATCCTCCATAAAAATTATAAGTAAATTAATATATTTATAAAAAGCGTTGTTATCTAATAGAACGCTTCTTAATTCTTATATCATCACCAAATAATTTGATGATTTCATAGTTGCTAGAAATTCGAGAGAGTGTTCTCTCAGAGTAAATGTCAACTATTTGGCTTAAACCTAAATTGGTAGAAATAATAGTTGATTTCTGTCGCAATATTCTTTCATTTACGCATAGAAATAATTGCGATGAAGTAAAGGCGTTTGATGTCTCTGTACCCAGATCATCAATGATCAATAAATCGCAATCAAAAATGTTCTGATGAGCTGCAATTGCATCGGTATCCTTTTGGAACACACCTTTGCTTAATATATCAAAAAATTGAAAAGCTGTAAAGTAAATAACAGAATATCCATTATCTAATAATTCTTTTGCAACGCAGTTTGATAAAAATGTTTTACCAACACCTGTATTACCATAAAGTAAGAGATTTTTAGGCTTGTTTTCGAAGTCATCTATAAAATGATGACATTGAGCAACAGCTTTTTTCATTGTATCAAGACAAGATAAACCAGTATTGGAGTCGATGTCATCATCGGAAAAATAATCATAGGAGAAAGTAGAAAAATTTTCTCTTGATAAAATTTCTCGAATATTAGATTGAGAATAGACAGTATTTATTATTGCCTGTTTAAAACAGTGACATTTCTGACCATTACAATAGCCTGTGTCTTTACAATCCGGACATGAATAAATGGGGTCAAAATAGTCAGGAGCAAATCCAAGACCAGATAATAATGCAATTCTTTCTTCTTTTAAATCGCTAATTTGTCTTTTTAAAGAATCAAGTGCTTCTGTATCCTTATCCATTAGCATGATAGCTTGTTTGACAGAATTGGATGCTATTTCATTATCTATTTCCTTTAGTCGTGGAGCCTTGATATAAGCATTTTCAACGCGCTGGTCATGTATGTATTTGTTGTGTAACTGGCGCTTGTCATAGCCGCGCATTATCTCGTCATACTGAGTATTTGAAAGTCCCATATATCCTCCGTTTACTGAACTGATGAATTAAGAAAAATCTTTTCGAGCTGGTCAAAGTCTTGATTTCTTTGACTAAAATTATTGAATTTATTTTTCTTTGGCTTTACGTTGCTATCATTTGTAACAAGTGAAATCTTACGATTTTTTTCAAACGACTCATCTAAAACGGCAATATCTTTTATAGATTTTATATTGCTGTTTTTCCAGTTTTTAAGTATTGAATCGGTATATTCAAAACTAGGCTGATGAATGGCGGAAATCGTACGATTACAAGCTTCTGTAATGATTTCGGTGTCAAAACCATATTCTTTTGACCATTTATCAAGAAAATTCATTTCTGAAGATGCAAGATTACGGCCATTTATACCCAAAGCTTTGATTACTGCATAGTAGAGCTTTGAGTGCGCCTCGCAATATTTTTTAGCTTCCTCCACGGTGGATATGTTCTTTTCGGCCCACTTTAGTGCCACCTTGTCCATATATCTAAGGCTGGAATGACCTTTTGTAATGCAGTATTCCACCAGATAAACGATTAAATCGCAATGGAAATGAAATTCATCATACCAGTAGGCGACAAATTGAAGTTCTGTGCTGCTAAGAGGTTGTTTGATGTATTGTTCAATAACAAAAGTCATCTCTTCAAATTCTTCGTTAGCTTTAAAGGAAGAAATTTCATTAATAGAATAAGTTTTTCTAATGTCTTCCTTTTTAGGTGGGATCTTATCAGTAGCGGTATTTTGAATATTTACTGTTTTTGGTTCTGTTGATGAAGATGCTTCATTGACATTGCCCTCTGCTTTTTCTGCAACTGGAGTATTGACAGCTGCAGAAGCCACATCAGAAGGTAAAGCATCTTTTTCATATGATAACAATCGAATGCCAGATACTTTCTTGGCTGAGTTGTATTCAACTGAAATAAGACCTTCTCTGGCCCAGTAGTTAAGAGCTCGTTTAATATCTTTCTCAGTGTGCTCAAAAAGGTCTGCAATTTTTGATATAGAAAATTCACTTGCACCATCATTTAGAATGCGAAGTAAATATAAATATACTTTAACAAATTCACCGTTGGCTTTTGCCATATAGCTATCGATAAACACATTTGGAACTAAAGTATTAGTAGGTTTTATGTCTGATCTGATGTTAATCGTTGCCATGTAATTCCCTCTTTCGAAATGATTATAGTTACCGAATCTGCGATTCGACAAATTCAATCCGTGAGAAATTATAGCATAAAGATAAAATAAATGGAAGAAGAAATAAACCCACAAAAGCTTGTAAAATCAAGGGGTTTAGCTGATGTACAATCTGTGGATAATGTGGATAAAATGTATAAATTATTGAAAACGTTATATAAATGGGAATTCGAACAATGTAGAACAATGTTGATAAGCAAATAAAAAATCCACATGCAAAAAATGAGTTTTACACAATTTGCATGTGGATAATGTGGATAATTATCTACCTAATAGATTTTCACCGACTTCTACAACGTTTCCGGCGCCCATTGTTATCAACAGGTCGCCGTTTATACAATTTTTTAATAAAAATTTTTCTATCTCCTCAAATGAAGGGAAATAGTAGGCTTCTGTATTCTTATCCTTTAGCAGCTTCAAGATATCTTTTGATGAAATTCCAATAGTGTTCTTTTCACGTGCTGCATAAATATCAGCGAGAACCACTACATCTGCCATTGAAAGGACATCTGCAAAATCCTCAAGAAAGGCTTTTGTTCTAGAATAAGTGTGTGGCTGGAAAACTAAAACAAGTCTCTTGTGAGGATAGTTTTTAGCTGCAGTTAATGTAGAACGGATTTCTGTTGGATGATGAGCGTAATCATCAATGATTGTAACACCATCGATTTCTCCCTTGTACTGGAATCTTCTGTCAGCACCTCCGAATTTAAGTAGACCGGCAAGTATAGAAGCTTTTTCAAGTCCTAAATCCATGCAAAGAGCAATTGCTGCAAGAGAGTTGCTTACATTATGTAATCCGGGAACATTTAATTTGACATCGAAAAGCTTTTCGCCCTTGTGCATAGCAGAGAAGGACGCACAAGCTCTATCATCAAAAGTAATATTTTCGGCATAGAAATCATATTTTGAATCAAAGCCATATGTGACAACCTTTTGCGTAAATCCACTTACAAGTTCCTCACAATTCTCGATTTCGCCGTTTATAATGGTCATACCGGAAGCAGAAGTATTCGCGATAAATTTTTTGAAAGAATTTCTAACATCATCTAAATCTTTAAAGAAATCAAGGTGTTCTGCCTCAACGTTCAAGACAATGCTGTATTTTGGGCGAAAATTTAAAAAACTGTTTGTGTATTCGCATGCTTCAGAGATAAATACATCAGATGAACCTACGCGAACATTTCCATTAATTGCAGAGAGGTTTCCGCCAACTGTGATAGTAGGGTCTGTTTTCGCTTCAAGTAAAATCTGACTAATCATAGATGTGGTAGTTGTTTTTCCGTGTGTTCCGGCAACTGCAATTGAGTTTGAGTAATTATCCATGATTTGTCCAAGAAGTTGAGCTCTTGAAAGCATTGGAATTTCTTGAGCTTTAGCCTCGGCAAATTCTTCATTATCTTCATGAATTGCAGCTGTATATACAACAAGGTCAATTCCATTAATTATATTTGTAGCCTTCTGACCGTAAAATACTTTAACGCCTTGAGCTTCGAGCTTTTGTGTAAGAGTTGATTCTTTCATGTCAGAACCTGAGATTGTGAAACCTTCTTTGAGGAGAATTTCAGCAAGACCGCTCATGCTGACACCTCCGATTCCGATAAAATGAATGTGGATCGGGTTGTTAAAATCTAATGTATACATAAAAGTACCTACCTATTAATAATATATTTAAAAATCTATTAATAGATTATACAACGAAACATTTTTTTTGCAAAGAGAATAGGTTATTATATGTATTTGTTATTTTTTACAAAAAAACGCGAAAATGAAATAGATATTTGTGAAAATTGTTGTGGCAAAATATTATGTATGGTATAATCAAAAAATAATAGAACAAACAAGGAGTAATAACATGGTGAAGAAAGAAATGATAGCCATGCTTTTGGCAGGTGGTCAAGGCAGCAGACTTGGAGTTCTGACAGCAGATGTGGCGAAACCAGCGGTTTCTTTTGGTGGAAAATACAGAATAATTGATTTTCCGCTTAGTAATTGTATCAACTCTGGCATTGATACAGTTGGGGTACTGACTCAATATCAGCCTCTTCGACTGAACTCTCATATTGGAATTGGAATACCATGGGATTTGGATCGTAATGATGGTGGAGTGACAATTCTCCCACCATATGAAAAGAGTAAAAATAGTGAGTGGTATTCGGGAACAGCAAATGCTATTTTTCAGAATATCAGATTTATTGAGAGTTATAACCCTGATTATGTACTGATTCTGTCGGGAGACCATATTTACAAGATGGACTACGAGATAATGCTTGATTTCCATAAAGCAAATAATGCAGATGTTACAATAGCGGCTATGCCGGTTCCGTATGAGGAAGCAAGCAGATTTGGAATAGTGATTGCAGATGATAATAAGCAGATTACTGATTTTGAGGAAAAACCAGCAAATCCTAGAAGTAATTTAGCATCTATGGGTATTTACATTTTTTCGTGGCCTGTTCTTAGAGATGCACTTATCTCTTTAAAGAATCAAAGTTCTTGTGATTTTGGTAAACATATAATTCCATATTGTTTCGAGAACAATAAGAGATTATTTGCATATGAGTTTAATGGATACTGGAAAGATGTTGGAACCCTTAGTTCGTATTGGGAAGCCAATATGGAACTGATTGATTTGATTCCTGAGTTTAATCTTTATGAAGAATATTGGAAGATATATACAAAAAATGATTCTTTAAACCCTGTGTATTTTTCTAATAGCGGACATGTTGAACGTTGTATTATAGGTGAAGGTACAGAATGCTATGGAAGAGTACAGAATTCTGTAATAGGGGCAAATGTAAAGATTGGAAGAGGCGCAGTAATCAGAAATTCCATCATTATGAAGGATGCGGTTATTGGCGAGAATGTTACAATAGACAAAGCGATAATAGCAGAAAACTGTGAAATAGGTGATAGAGTTGTGTTGGGATTTGGTGATGAAAAGCCCAATGTACTGAATGAAGAAATCTACAACTTTGGACTGGTGACAATTGGTGAAAATTCCATTGTTCCGAATGATGTTAAAATTGGTAAGAATACAGCTATTTCCGGAAAGACATGCATGGAAGATTATAAAGATGGTGTGTTACCTGGTGGCGAAGTAATAATTAAGGCAGGTGATGTACAATGAAGGCGATAGGAATAATTTTGGCAGGTGGAACAAATAACCGAATGCGTGAACTTACCAAAAGAAGGGCTGTAGCGGCAATGCCGATAGGAGGAGCCTTTTGTGGAATAGATTTTGCATTGAGTAGTATGAGTAACTCACATATTCAGACAGTTGCAATACTGACACAGTACAATGCAAGATCATTGAATGAACATCTTAGTTCATCAAAATGGTGGAATTTTGGTAGAAAGCAAGGAGGAATGTACCTATTTACTCCGACAATTACTGCAGATAATTCTGACTGGTACAGGGGAACAGCAGATGCAATTTACCAGAATATTGATTTTTTGAAAAAAAGACACGAGCCTTACGTTATTATCAGCAGTGGAGATTGTGTTTATAAACTTGATTTTTCAAAAGTAATTGAGTATCACATTCAAAAGAAAGCAGATATTACTGTTGTATGTAAGGATATGCCTGTAAATGAGGATGTAAGCAGATATGGAGTAGTCAGACTGGATGAGGATTCGAGGATCACGGAGTTTGACGAAAAACCGTTAGATGCTACATCAAATACTATTTCTACAGGTATTTATGTTGTTAGAAGACGACTTTTAGTGGAACTTCTTGAAAATGCAGCAGAAGAAGGACGATATGATTTTGTAAACGATATACTTATCAGATACAGAAACGCAAAGAGAGTGTATGGTTACAAGAGCAATTCATATTGGAGTAATATAGCTGATGTTAATGCATATTTTAAGACAAATATGGATTTCTTGAGAGACGATGTGAGAAGTTATTTTTACAAAGAAGAACCAAGAGTTTATTCGAAGGTTGATGACCTTCCATCAGCAAAATTTAATCCGGGATCGGATATTTCAAATAGTTTAGTTTCGAGTGGATGTATTGTTAATGGAAAAGTCGAGAATTCAGTTCTTTTTAAACAGGCATTTATAGGTAAAAATTGTGTTATAAAGAATAGTGTTATTTTAGACGATGTATATATAGGGGATAATACATACATTGAAAATTGCATAGTAGAAAGCGGATGTACTTTAAATCCGAATACTTACTACTGTGGAGATGATGGTATCAAGATTGTTGAAGAGGACAATTCTAGATATATAATTTAAATTTATAGCATGAATGAGGGGGTCGCAAATATGCAGATTACAGACATCAGAATTCGAAAAGTAGACAAGGAAGGAAAAATGAAAGCGGTTGTTTCAATAACAATCGATGAAGAATTCGTAGTACATGACATTAAAGTGATTGAGGGAGAGAAGGGACTATTTATCGCGATGCCAAGTAGAAAGGCAAACGATGGAGAGTATAGAGATATTGCTCATCCAATTAATTCAACTACAAGAGAAAATATCCAGAAGTTAATCTTAGATAAATATAAAACTGAGATTGAAAATGCTGAATAAACTGAATTATAATTAAGGCAGGTGCTATATTGCATCTGCCTTTTTTACTATATTAGGAAGGTTTTATCATCTGGGAGGAAAAATGTTTAAAATAAAGATAGATTATCTGGATTTAGAACAGATAGCAAACAGTGGTCAGTGTTTTCGATGGAAAAAAATAGGTGACAATACGTACAATGTCATTACGAACGGAGAATCTGTCAATATAACCCAGACTGGAAATGAATTCGAATTCAGTTGTGATGAGGAAAAATGGAATACAGTATGGAAGAATTATCTTGACATCGATACAGATTATGGAGCTATTGCAAAGCTGATAGAAGAGTCAGGGGATGAACATCTCAAGGAAGCGTTTGCTCTGGGAAGTGGAATCAGAATATTAAAGCAGGATTTATGGGAAATGATTGTTACATTTATGATTTCACAGAACAATAATATTAAAAGAATAACTGGCAGTGTAGATATGTTGTGTAGCAGGTGCGGAGGACTGATATCACAGGAGGAAGCTTTGTATGCATTCCCACTTCCCAATCAAGTTTCAAAAGAAATTTTTGAGGATAAAACAATGGGATTTGGATACAGAGCCAATTATCTTCTTGAGATGTATGAATTTGCGGCAAAGAATCCTGACTGGGTTGATAAACTAAGAGAAATGAGCTATGATGAGGCGATGAATGAACTTTTGCTTAGAAAGGGAATTGGTAAAAAAGTAGCTAACTGTATTTGCCTTTTTGGATTACATCATGTGGATGCTTTTCCTATAGATACCCATGTCAAGCAATTGTTAGAGAAGTACTATAAAGATGGATTTGATTTTGAAAGATATGCAGGCGTTGCAGGAATTATCCAGCAGTACCTGTTTTACTATGAATTAAAGAAGGGAAAAAACTGATGTTTGTAATAGTTGGACTTGGAAATCCTGATAAAAAATATGAGCATACACGTCATAATATCGGATTTGATGTTATAGATGCTTTGGCAGATAAATATAATATTGATATAAGAGAGAAAAAGCACAAGGCTTTATGTGGAACCGGAGTTATAGAAGGCACAAAGGTTTTGCTTGTAAAGCCACTTACCTATATGAATTTAAGCGGTGAAGCTGTAGGGGAGGTTATGAATTTTTATAAGCTTGATCCAGAAGAAGATTTGCTGGTGATTTTTGATGATATTTCTCTTGAACCGGGAAATATCCGAATCAGAAAAAAAGGCAGTGCCGGTGGTCATAACGGAATAAAGAGCATAATTGCTCACACAGGAACAACCGCGTTTAAGAGAATTAAAGTTGGTGTTGGAGAAAAGCCAAAGGATTGGGATCTGGCAGATCATGTATTGGGTAGATTTAGTAACGAAGACAGGGAAAAAGTAGAAGAGGCAATCGCAGATTCAATCAATGCAGCAGTACTTATAATGCAGGATGAGATTGATTTAGCGATGAATAAATTTAATGCTAAAAAGCAGGGGTAAAAATATTGAAAGCATTTGTTGAACCACTCCACAGTATGAGTGGATTTGAAGATTTGATAAAGGAAGCATCAAAGAACAAGGGGTTACTTTCTGTTTCTGGTTGTATTGATGCTCAAAAACCACATATGATGTTTGCTTTTGATGACGATAGGAGAAATAAGGTTATCGTCACCTTTAGTGAACAAAAGGCAAAGGAACTGTACGAGGAGTACAGTTTTTTTGACCCAGAGGTAGTGTATTATCCGTCAAAAGATATATTGTTCTATCAGTCTGATATTAGGGGAAATGTGCTTACAGCGGAAAGAATCAGGGCGCTAAAAGCTATTCGTGAAAACGACAGAGTGACACTTATTACAACCTTTGATGCACTGATGAACACAATGGCCCCAATCAAAAACATGTGGGACAATGTGTTAAAGTTTGAAAGTGGTCAGGCTCTCCGATTGGATGAGATTACAAAATATCTTGTAAAAATGGGATATGAAAAAGAATATCAGGTGGACAATATGGGGCAATTTTCTGTAAGAGGAGGAATATTAGATGTCTTTCCTCTGACAGAAGAAAATCCAATCAGAATAGAATTATGGGGAGATGAAATTGACACCATAAGATATTTTGATTGTGAGAGCCAGAAATCTATTGAGAATGTGGATGAGATTACAATTTATCCGGCAAGCGAGATAGTATTATCCAACGAAGAAAAAGAAAAGGGTATCGAAAAATTAAAGGCAGAGGCGAAAAAAACTTCGGATAAGCTTAGAAAAGAGATGAAGACTGAGGAAGCTTATAGAATGAGTTCTATGGCAGATGAACTTGTGGAAGAGTGGGGCGAATTGTCTATGTATGCAGGAATGGATGCATATCTGTCCTATTTCTTCTCGGAAAAGGTATGTCTGTTAGACTATTTTGACACAAAAGATACCTATGTATTTTTTGATGAATTTACCAGGTGCGTTGAACAGGGAAAACTCACAGAGATGGAATTTTCTGAAAGCATGAAGCAGAGACTGGTTAAGGGATATATTCTTCCAGGACAGTTAAAAGAACTTTTTTCAGAAAAGGAAGTAATTGCAAGATTAAGTAAATATTCCTGTGTGGCATTTGCTGCCCTTGATATAAAAGCAAATGGATTAGATCAAAGAGGACAGTATGCTATTCATTGTCAGAGTGTAAGTGCTTACAATAATAGTTTCGAACTTTTGATTAAGGATTTAAAGAGATATAAAAAGAATGGATATAAAATAATTCTTTTATCCGGTTCAAGAACGAGAGCAAAAAGACTTTCTGAAGACCTGATGAATGAGGGCATAAGCTGTTTTTATACAGAAAACTATGACCATGACTTACAGGAAGGTCAGATAATGGTTTGTTACGGAAAAATCCGTAGAGGATTTGAGTATTCAATACTTCGATTTGCTGTGATAACAGAGTCTGACATTTTTGGAGGTGCCAAGAAAAAGAAAAAACGTCATAGAACCTACGAGGGAGAAAAAATCCAGAGCTTTACGGATTTATCAGTAGGCGATTACGTGGTTCATGAAAATCATGGTCTTGGTGTGTATCGCGGAATAGAAAAAATTGAGGTAGATAAGAAGGTAAAAGACTACATCAAGATTGAGTATCAGGGAGGTTCGAATCTCTATATTCTGGCGACGTCTCTGGATATGATTCAAAAATACGCAAGCAAGGATTCGAGAAAACCAAAGCTCAACAAGCTGGGAGGACAAGAGTGGACAAGAACTAAAACCAGAGTGCAGGGTGCTGTAAAACAGATTGCGGGAGATCTGGTAAAGCTATATGCACAGCGTGAGGAGAAAAACGGATTCGTATATGGACCGGATACTGTATGGCAGAGAGAATTTGAGGAGCTTTTTCCGTTTGATGAAACAGAAGATCAGATTCTTGCAATAGAAGCCACCAAGAAGGATATGGAAAGCAGCAAAATCATGGACCGTCTGATTTGTGGTGATGTGGGATACGGAAAAACAGAAGTCGCAATCAGAGCTGCTTTTAAAGCGGTACAGGAGGGAAAACAGGTGGCATATCTTGCGCCTACCACCATTCTGGCTCAGCAGATATATAATACTTTTTCTCAGAGAATGCAGGATTTTCCTGTGAGGGTTGATTTGATGTGCCGTTTTAGAACTGCAACAGAGCAGAAGAAGACAATTGAGGATTTGAAAAAGGGGCAGGTCGATATTGTTGTTGGTACACACAGGATTTTGTCCAAGGATGTGCAGTTTAAGGATTTGGGGCTTCTGGTAATAGATGAGGAACAGAGATTCGGAGTTGCCCATAAGGAAAAAATTAAGCAGTTGAAGGTTAATGTAGATGTATTGACGCTTACGGCGACTCCGATTCCGAGAACTCTTCACATGAGCCTTATCGGAATAAGGGACATGAGTGTGCTTGAGGAACCTCCAATGGACAGAGTTCCAATACAGACATATGTAATGGAATACAATGAGGAGCTTGTAAGGGAGGCGATTAACCGAGAGCTGGCAAGAGATGGACAGGTGTACTATGTCTACAATAAAGTAAAAGATATTGATGAAGTGACCAGCAGGATTCAGGCGCTGGTACCGGATGCAAATGTGGCATTTGCACATGGGCAAATGAGAGAGACAGAGCTTGAAAGAATAATGTATCGTTTTATAAATGGAGAGATAGATGTGCTAGTCTCTACTACTATAATTGAAACTGGTCTTGACATTTCGAATGTAAATACAATGATAATACATGATGCAGATAACATGGGACTGTCGCAGCTTTATCAGTTGAGAGGTAGAGTTGGACGATCTAACAGAACTGCGTATGCTTTTTTAATGTATAGAAGAAACAAAATGCTAAAGGAAATTGCAGAAAAACGTCTGGCGGCAATAAAAGAGTATTCTGACTTGGGAAGTGGGTTTAAAATTGCTATGCGAGATCTTGAGATTCGAGGGGCAGGAAATCTTCTTGGAGCAGAACAGAGTGGACACATGGAGGCTGTTGGATATGATCTTTATTGTAAAATGCTTAATGAGGCGGTAAAGGAAGCCAAGGGCATTGAAACAGATATGGAAAAATTTGAAACAGCTGTGGATGTCTCAACGGATGCGTTTATTCCGCCATCATACATTGGGAATGAGTTTCACAAGCTTGATATTTATAAGCGAATTGCAAGTATACAGAGTCAGGATGACAGTGACGAAATGCTTGAAGAACTTATAGACAGATTTGGCGAACCACCGAAGTCGGTATTAAATCTTCTGAGAGTTGCAAGGATAAAATCAGCAGCTCACAATGTGTATATAAAAGAGCTTACTCAGACCAATGATGAGTTAAAGATTGTTTTGTATGAAAAAGCCAAGATAGACCCTTCAAAGATACCAGATATTATTTCTTCTTATCGTTCGTCTTTGAACTTTAATATGGCACAGGATAATCCATACTTTATTCTGAACATGAGAAATGGAAACCGTGCTAAAGCTTATGAAGTACTGGATGTAATAGAAAAGCTTGTAAATGATATGAAAGTACTAATTATAGAAGAGGTAAAAGAAAAAACTTGCGATAAACAGATTAAAGCACTATAATATACGAGCGATGTTATGCCAAGAGGCAAGGGAGGACATATGAAATTAAAGAAAATAACAGCACTTATGTTGGCTGTAGCACTTGCTACATCCACATTTTCAGGGTGTGCTATGAATAAAGACGCAACAGTTGCAACACTTGATGATACAGATGTATCTTTGGGACTTGTAAATTTTATGATTAGATATCAGCAGGCTTCTTTTGATGATATGTATATTCAGTACGGAGGAGAAGGCTATTGGAATCAGGATATGTCAGGTAATGGAACTGTGCTTGAGACATGGAAGGAAAGTACAATAGAGCAGGTTCATGAATTCTATACTCTGAAAGCTCATATGGATGAGTATGATGTAAAGGTTTCTGATGAAGAAAAGTCAAAAATTGAAGAAGCAGCTAAAAAATTCATGGATGATAATTCTGAGGAGGCAATTGAAGAACTTGGTGCAACTCAGGAAATTGTTGAGGAATACCTCGAGCTTCAGCTCATAAAGAATAAGATGTATAAAGCTATCGTTGCAAAAGCAGATACAGAAGTAACTGATGAAGAAGCAAACATGGCAGCATATTCAATGATTAAAATCGACTATTCGGGATATTATGATCAGACTGGTCAGATGATGAGCTATTCTGAGGAAGAAATTGCTTCATTTAAGGATATGGCAAGCACTATTTCTGAAAGTGTAAGTCAGGGACAGTCTTTAGAGGATGCTGTATCAGCATTAGGATTAAGTCCAGAAGAAACTGTTACAAGTGGAACATATGCCACATATGTTGATGAGAGCGTTGCTATAGCTGATTCGTCAACAGATGCTGAAGCAGATGATACTGAGAGTACGGAGGCTTCAGAAGAAGAGAATGTTGAAGAGAGCGTTTATACAGCCAATACAATTGATCAGGCTGTAGTTGATGCGCTTAATGCAATGGAAGAAGGGCAGACTTCAGAACTTATCGATACAGGAAGTGTATGCTATATTGTTCGTCTTGACAGCAAAACAGATGTTGAGGCAACAGAGACAAACAGACAGACTGTAAAGGGAAATAAAGAAGATAAATTTTATAATACAACAGTTGCGGACTGGCAGGACAAGGAAGACTGGACTGTGAACGAAGGTCAGTTGGATAAGATAAAGATTCACAATTATTTCACAACTATAAAAGATACTGAAACTACAGAAGCAACAGAGTCAACAGAGACACTTGATGAGATTGAGTCAACAGAGCAGGTTGAGTTGACTGAGACTACAGAAGAATCTGAGGGAACAGAGACAGTTGAAGAATAATATTGTATTAATTGGTATGCCGGGAGTGGGAAAAAGTACTATCGGCGTCATTCTTGCAAAGATACTAGGCTATAAATTCGTGGATGCAGATCTTTTGATTCAAGAAAGAGAAGGAAGACTTTTAAAAGACATTATTGCTTCAGAAGGAACGGACGGATTTATTAGAATAGAGGAAGAAGTAAATGCCTCAATAGAAGCAGAAAATACTATTATTGCTACCGGTGGCTCTGTGGTTTACGGAAAAAAAGCAATGGAACATCTGAAAGATATTGGCACAGTAGTTTATCTGAAAGTTTCTTTCGAGACATTGGAAAAACGACTTGCGGATATAAAGGGTAGAGGTGTAGTATTAAGAGAGGGACAGAATCTTTGGGATTTGTTTGAAGAGAGAAGTCCGTTGTATGAAGAGTATGCTGATATTGAGTTGTCAGAAGATAATCTTCAGATTGAGCAGACTGTTGAGAAACTGGTTGCAAAAATTACGAATAACAATTAAGAAAAACGCGAATATTATATTAGGAGGGAAGTTTTCTCCTAAAATCATAGAGGTGAGATATGGAACAGTACGTAATTAAAGGTGGAAATCCTTTATATGGAGAGGTTGAAATTGGTGGTGCAAAAAATGCCGCACTTGCTATTTTGGCCGCTGCCATTATGACAGACGAGACTGTAACGATAGATAATTTACCAAATGTAAGAGATATCAATGTCCTTTTACAGGCGATTGAAGAAATTGGTGCAAAGGTTGAGCGAGTAGACGTTCATAAAGTAAAGATTAATGGTTCATTTATCAGAGGAGTAAATGTTGATAATGAATTCATAAGAAAAATCAGAGCATCATATTATCTTATTGGTGCATTACTTGGAAAATACAGACATGCAGAGGTTGCACTTCCGGGAGGTTGCGATATAGGTAGCAGACCTATCGACCTTCATATGAAAGGTTTTAGACTTATGGGAGCTGATGTGGATATTTCCCATGGTCTTGTTATTGCTAAAGCTGATAAACTAAAGGGAACACATATTTACCTTGACAAGGTTTCTGTAGGAGCAACTATTAATATTATGATGGCAGCTGCGATGGCAGAGGGAAAAACTGTTATTGAGAATGCAGCAAAAGAACCACATGTAGTAGATGTTGCAAACTTCCTTAATAGCATGGGAGCAAATATCCGTGGAGCAGGTACGGATGTTATCAGAATTGTTGGAGTAGAGAAACTTCACAAGACAGAATATTCTGTAATTCCTGACCAGATTGAAGCTGGAACATTTATGTTTGCAGTTGCAGCAGCTGGTGGAGATGTCTTAGTAAAGGACGTTATTCCGAAGCATTTAGAGGCAACAACTGCAAAATTATTAGAGGTGGGATGTAAGGTAGAAGAATTTGACGATTCTGTGAGAGTTATTTCTGATGGTAAACTCCATCATACACAGGTTACAACTCTTCCTTATCCGGGATTCCCAACTGATATGCAGCCACAGATGGCAGTGCTTCTGGGAATCGCAGAGGGAACAAGTACAGTTACAGAGAGTATTTTTGAAAATAGATTCAAATATGTTGATGAGCTCACAAGGATGGGTGCGTCAATAAAGGTGGAGAGTAATATTGCTATCATTAATGGTATCAAACAGTATACTGGAGCGAGAGTAAATGCTCCTGATCTTAGAGCTGGTGCTGCACTTGTTATTGCAGGGCTTGCGGCTGATGGAATTACTGTTGTTGATGACATATATTATGTTGAGCGTGGATACGAAGAACTTGAGACTAAACTTTCAAAAATTGGAGCAACAATTGCGAAGGTTTCTGATGAAAAAGAACTTCAGAAGTTTATTTTAAAAGTATCCTAATACAAAAATATGAGATAATAGTAAACCCCGAAGAAAAATCTTCGGGGTTTGTTTTATAATACCGATTTAATATATAAATCTCGGTTCGTATTTAAGTCGATTACTGAACCATCATCGAGCTGTACCATTGGCTTTGATAATGCGTTCTGATTTAGAAGAATTATATTGCATCCGCGTCCGTCGTTTAGGATTACACGATTGCTCTGGTATGTAGATGCAATCTGGCGAAGAAATGTGAGGATATATTTAGTGTTGTATTTCTGATAGCCCTCGTCTTCGAAATTGGCAATAACCTGGAATGGGCAAAGCGGTGCTCTGTAAGATCTTGCGGCAGTCATTGCATCATATACATCTGCAATTCCAACTATCATTGCGTATTCATCAATGAATTCTTCCTCAATTCCACTAGGGTATCCAGAACCATCACAACGCTCGTGGTGCATAAGTGCAGCCTTTTTGATGTGTGGATCGAGCGGAAGATTCTTTAATAATTCATATCCCAATTTAGGATGAGACTTTATTAATGTAAATTCCTCGTCAGTAAGTTTATCGGGTTTGTTTAGAATTTCGTCCGGGATTCTGATTTTTCCAATGTCGTGGAATAAACCAGCTAGCGTAAGTGTATTTAAATCATGTCGGTCAAGCTTTAACCAACGACCAATCATTCTTGATACAAGACCAACATTTAAGCTGTGGGCATAAAGTGGATCAGTAAGGGTTCTCATATTAAAGAGCATATCGAAAAGCTCCACAATAGTTGCTCTTGCAGTAAAAAGCTCAGAAACAGCTAACAGAAGAGGTTGAGTATCAACAGATCCTGTTGTTGCAACAGAATTGAAGGTTGATTTCATTTCGTCGATAGCTACAAAGTATTTAAGCTGAAAGTCTCTGAACTCATCGGAAGCAGCAACCTTCTGAGAATGAGTCTTGCTGGATTCGGCATAAGTCTTCGGCGTAGAAACTGGTACGGCTTCAACAGTTTCTTTCGGCTGAGCTTCAGAAACTGGGTTATCTCCTTCTACTACTGCGTATTCAACTTTATATAATTTCATACGATTGATTAGCTGACGGGTTATCTCTGTACCTGGGGCGGCGAGAATCTGACCAAGTGGAGTCTTTACCTGTTCGACAATAATCATACCGATCTCTAGCTCTTTTGGTGTTAGTTTACGCATATGATTCCTCCAGTTTTTATTCTTTTTTTAGTATAAAGATTTATAAATGGAAAGTCAATAAAAAAGGGGTTGACAAGTAGTACTTTTGATAGTAGTATACAAGCAGAAAATTAATATACAGATATTTCTCTTATTCAGAGTGGTGGAGATACAAAGGATCTATGAAGTCACGGCAACCCCGTTCCGTTTTTGGACAGGAAGGTGCCAACCTGAGCGAGCAATCGAACAATAAGGGGATTA
This sequence comes from Agathobacter sp., assembly GCA_045122195.1. GTDB lineage: Bacteria > Bacillota > Clostridia > Lachnospirales > Lachnospiraceae > Roseburia. Next base: position 53,949 of record JBGVHH010000065.1, on the reverse strand, counting down.
TTATTACTTTTAATTTTAATCCGCTATTTTGATGCGGATTTTTTTTATTGTAAAGGAGAAAAAATGGAAAAATTACTTTTTACTTCAGAATCAGTAACAGAAGGTCATCCAGATAAAGTGTGTGATGCTGTGTCAGATGCAATCTTAGATGCATGTTTGGAACAGGATCCAATGAGCCGTGTTGCTTGTGAAACTGCTAGCTGTACAGGTTTTGTTCTTGTTACAGGAGAGATTACAACGAAGGCAACTCTTGATATCCCTTCAATAGTTAGAAATACTGTTTTAGAAATAGGATATGACGATGGCAAGAAAGGACTTGATGGTAATTCATGTGCAGTAATGGTTGCCCTTGATCAGCAGTCAGCTGATATTGCTATGGGTGTTGATAAAGCTCTTGAGGCAAAAGCTGGAAGCCTTACAGATGAACTTGATACAGGTGCCGGAGATCAGGGTATGATGTTCGGATATGCAACAAATGAGACAGAGGAGCTTATGCCATATCCAATCGCACTTGCTCATAAGCTTGCACGTAAGCTTACAGAGGTTCGTAAGGATGGAACACTTGCATACCTTCGTCCAGATGGAAAGACACAGGTGTCTGTTGAATATGATGAGAATGGAAAACCACTCAGACTTGAAGCTGTTGTTTTATCTACTCAGCATGATGAAGATGTGACACAGGAACAGCTTCATGAGGATATTAAAAAATATGTATTTGATGCTGTTCTTCCACATGAGATGGTTGATGAAAAAACAAAATTCTATATTAATCCAACAGGACGTTTCGTAATTGGTGGTCCTCACGGGGATGCGGGATTAACAGGAAGAAAAATCATTGTTGATACATATGGTGGATATGCTCGTCATGGCGGTGGAGCTTTCTCAGGAAAAGACTGCACAAAGGTAGACCGTTCAGCAGCATATGCAGCTCGTTATGTAGCAAAAAATATTGTTGCAGCAGGACTTGCTGATAAGTGTGAAATTCAGCTTTCATATGCAATTGGTGTTGCACAGCCAACATCTGTAATGGTAGATACATTTGGAACAGGAAAAGTATCAGATACAAAGCTTGTTGAAATTGTAAGAGAGAACTTTGATCTTCGTCCAGCTGGAATAATCAAGATGTTAGATCTTAGAAGACCAATCTATAAGCAGACTGCGGCTTATGGACATTTTGGAAGAGATGATTTAAATCTTCCATGGGAAGCAACAGATAAAGTTGATGTTCTAAAAAAATATGTTTAATAAACGATAAATGATTTGTTTATGAAAAATTTAGATAGATATAAATTTTTTCATGTTATAATTAGCCGTGGAGTGTAAGCTCCATGGCTTTTTTACTACATAGGAAAGTTTTACTCTCCTATATAGTCAAACATAAATTAAAAGGCAGGTTAACATATGAAGATAAAGACAAAACTGGTTATTTCCTTTTGCATCATAATATTTGTACCTATACTTTTATCTGCTGCAGTGATGTTTGGGTTTCAGCAGTTTCAGGTAAGGACAATTACAGAGACCTATGGTCTTACTGACGATGATGCGTTTACACTTACTAATTCATTACAATTGCTTAGTAAACTGACAGACAAGGAGTATCAGAAATATCTCAATATTGCAATTGATCAGCCTGAAACACTGTTGGATGAACACTATCTTGAAAAAGAAAATATATTACTGATAGAAAAATATTCGTACATAGTAGTAAAGTCTGAAAGTGGTTTTTCATATAACGGAGGAGTGGATAACAACAGTATACTGTGGAAACTGCCGTCTCCATCGAAAACAAATGGAAAGCAATACATGAGTAATTATTATGACAGTGATGAAAAAGTAATTGTAAAACAATTGGATTTTGTTGACTCGCATGGAAATGAATCGATTTTGTATATTATTACATCTACTGAATATTTAGTGCCTGAGATTAGGGCATTAATTGGCGAGATACTAATTGCAATCCTTGTTATTCTCTTTTTGACTGCTATGATGCTTATCTTATGGGTATATCGAAGTATTATTAATCCAATCAAAAAGCTACAGACTGCCGTGGAGAGTATAAAAGAAGGAAATCTAGATTTTGAAATAGAGCACAAAGCCTCTGATGGAGAAATAGGAGAATTGTGTGTTTCCTTTGAGAAAATGAGGGAACGATTGAAGACTAATGCTGAAGAGAAAATCAGAAATGAATCAGAAAACAGAGTGCTCATCAGCAATATTGCACATGACTTGAAAACACCTATCACTGCAGTAAAAGGATATGCAGAGGGTATAATGGATGGAGTGGCAAACACTCCAGAAAAAGTAGATAAATATATCAGAACTATTTACAATAAAGCTAATGAGATGGATACTTTGATAAATGAGCTTACATTGTATTCAAAAATTGATACTAACAGAATACCATACAATTTTGCAAAACTTGATGTAGATGAGTATTTTGGAGATTGTGTCGAAGAAATAGGACTAGAGCTTGAGTCTAAAAAAATTGGATTGTCTTATAATAATTATGTGGAAAAAGGAACCTTGGTTATTGCCGATGCTGAACAGCTTAGAAGAGTGATTCATAATATTATTGGAAATTCTATAAAATATATGAACAGGAAAAATGGATTTATTAGTATCCGTATAAATGATGTTGGTGATTTTATCCAGGTAGAGATGGAGGATAATGGTCAGGGAATAGCGCAAAAAGATTTACCATATATTTTTGATAGATTTTACAGAGCAGATGCGTCTCGAAATTCCGCTACAGGAGGAAGTGGAATCGGTTTATCTATAGTAAAGAAAATTATAGAAGACCATGGTGGCAAAATATGGGCTACAAGCAAAGAAGGAACAGGAACAATTATGTATTTTGTAATAAGAAAATATCAGGAGGTCATAAATGAGTAGAATATTAATAGTAGAGGACGAAATCGCAATTGCAGATTTAGAGAAAGATTATCTGGAGTTGAGTGGATTTGATGTAGAAGTCGAGAATGACGGAAGTTGTGGTTTGGAAAGAGCATTAAATGAAGAATTTGATTTATTTATTCTTGATCTCATGCTTCCAGGTGTTGATGGCTTTGATATTTGCAAGGCAATAAGAGAAAAGAAAAACACACCTATTCTAATGGTGTCTGCAAAAAAAGACGACATTGATAAAATCAGAGGTCTTGGCTTAGGCGCTGACGATTATGTGACAAAACCATTCTCACCATCAGAGCTTGTTGCACGTGTTAAAGCGCACCTTGCCAGATATGAGCGACTAATTGGAAGTTCGGTTGTTGAAAACGAGATTGTTGAAATTCGCGGAATTAGAATTGATAAGACTGCAAGACGTGTATGGGTAAATGATGAAGAAAAACAGTTTACAACAAAGGAATTTGATTTGCTTACATTCTTAGCAGAAAATCCAAATCATGTTTTTTCAAAGGAAGAATTGTTCAAAAGAATCTGGGATATGGATTCCATTGGTGATATTGCAACTGTAACGGTTCATATCAAAAAGATTCGTGAAAAAATTGAAATGAACACTAACAAACCGCAGTACATAGAGACTATATGGGGCGTGGGGTACAGATTCAAGCTGTAGGGCTTGAATCGTATGAATATGTATATTGGGCCAAAGCAAGCATTCTACAGCGAAGCTGTACTGGAATGAATGCTTGCGTTACATATGCTATGGCATATGTAACACTATATGGGGCGTGGGGTACAGATTCAAGCTGTAAGTTGTGTCATTTATGTACTTTTTTGAAAACAAGGTCTTCTTATGGCTGTGAATGTGGATTGTATGCAAATTTAAACATTAAAACACATTGACAAAAAAATAACAGTCAGTATATACTAACGCTGGTTAAAAAATGTTAACTAATTAATTTATACATATTTTATTATTTTTAGGAGGACAAGACATGTTAGAGAATCAGGCATGGGAAGGCTTCGAAGGAAGACTTTGGAAAGAAGAACTCAACGTACGTGATTTCATTCAGAAAAACTACGTACCATACGATGGAGATGAGAGCTTCTTAGCTGGACCTACAGAGGCAACAGATAAACTCTGGGGAGCAGTTCAGAAATTACAGAAAGAAGAGCGTGCTAAAGGCGGCGTTCTTGATATGGATACAGATATCGTTGCATCTATTACATCACACAAACCAGGATACATCGATGAGTCTCTTAAGGATTTAGAGCAGATCGTTGGTCTTCAGACAGATAAACCACTTAAGAGAGCATTCATGCCTTACGGTGGAATTCAGATGGCTGAGAAAGCTCTTACAGAGTATGGATATACTCCAAACCCAGAGCTTCACAAAATCTTCACAGAGTACCACAAAACACACAACCAGGCTGTATTTGATGTTTACACACCAGAGATGAGAGCCGTTCGTAAGAACAAAATCATCACAGGACTTCCAGATACATACGGACGTGGACGTATCGTTGGTGACTACCGTAGAGTAGCTCTTTACGGAATTGACCAGCTTATCGCTTGGAAAGAGGAAGACAAAGCTGTTTGTGGTTCAGGATCTATGAGAGGAGAAGTTATCCGTCAGAGAGAAGAGCTTACAGCACAGATTAACGCACTTAAAGCAATGAAAGAAATGGCAGCAAGCTACGGATTCGATATTTCACAGCCTGCTAAGAACGCTAAAGAAGCTGTTCAGTGGACATACTTCGGATATCTTGCAGCTATCAAGACTCAGAATGGTGCAGCTATGTCTATCGGACGTGTTTGTACATTCCTTGATATCTATATTGAGAGAGATCTTAAGAAGGGAATCATCACAGAGTCTGAGGCTCAGGAGCTTATCGACCACATGATTCTTAAATTCAGAATGGTTAAATTCGCTCGTTGTGAGTCTTACAACCAGTTATTCTCAGGAGATCCAGTTTGGGCAACAATCGACCTTGCAGGTATCGGTGTTGACGGACGTTCAATGGTTACAAAGACAGATTACCGTGTACTTCATACACTTGAGAACATGGGACCTGCTCCAGAGCCAAACATTACAGTATTATATTCTTCATCACTTCCTGATGCATTCAAGAAGTATGCAGCATATATTTCAATTACAACAAGCTCAGTTCAGTACGAGAACGATGACGTAATGAAACCAGTTTGGGGTGACGATTACGCAATCTGCTGTTGTGTATCTGCTACACAGACAGGTAAAGAGATGCAGTTCTTCGGAGCTAGAGCAAACCTTGCTAAATGTCTTCTTTACGCTATCAACGGTGGTGTTGATGAGAAGAATAAGGTTCAGGTTGGACCAAAATATCAGCCAATTACTTCTGAGTACCTTGATTACGATGAAGTTATGGAGAAATACGATGCAATGATGGATTGGTTAGCTGATATCTACGTTAACGTACTTAATGCTATCCAGTACATGCATGATAAATATTACTATGAAGCAGCTCAGCTTGCTCTTATCGATACAGATGTAAGAAGAACATTCGCAACTGGTATCGCTGGATTCTCACACGTTATCGATTCACTTTCAGCTATTAAATATGCTAAAGTTAAGACAATCCGTGATGAGAACGGACTCGTTGTAGATTACGAGACAGAGGGAGATTTCCCAAGATACGGTAACGATGATGACAGAGCTGATGAAATCGGTGTATGGCTTCTTAAGACATTCCTTGAGAAGATTAAGAAACATCATACATACCGTCGTTCAGAGCCAACAACTTCTATCCTTACAATTACTTCAAACGTAGTATACGGTAAGGCTACAGGAGCTATGCCTAACGGACGTCCAGCTGGAGCACCACTTTCACCTGGAGCAAACCCAGCTTACGGTGCAGAGCAGAGCGGACTTCTTGCTTCTCTTAACTCAGTTGCTAAGATTCCTTACGAGTGGGCACTTGATGGTATTTCAAATACACAGACAATCAACCCAGACGCTTTAGGACATACAGAGGAAGAGCAGAAGAAGAACCTTGTTCAGGCTATGGACGGATACTTCGATCAGGGTGCTCATCACCTTAACGTTAACGTATTTGGTGTTGAGAAACTTAAAGATGCTATGGAGCATCCAGAGAAAGAAGAGTACGCAAACTTCACAATCCGTGTATCTGGATATGCTGTTAAGTTCATCGATTTAACAAGAGAGCAGCAGATGGACGTTATCTCAAGAACTTGCCACGCTTCTTTATAATTTGAAATTATTTGAGAAATAATATGATTAACAGTATAGTTCGCAGAATTAATTCTGCGAACTATATTTGATTAAACAACTTTTAAATAGCATTATTTGCAGAAGGAGTCATATGGGAGAATTAAAAGGAAAAGTTCATTCTTTTGAATCATTTGCACTTGTTGACGGACCAGGAGTACGTTTTTGTGTATTCCTTCAGGGCTGCAATATGAGATGTAAATTTTGTCATAATCCAGAGAGCTGGAAATGCGATGCAGGAGAAGAGTGGACGCCTGAGGATCTTTTCAAAAAAGTATTCAGATACAAGAATTACTGGGGAAAAGATGGTGGAATTACAGTCAGTGGTGGAGAAGCTTTATTACAGTTAGAATTTGTAACAGAGTTCTTCAGACTTGCAAAAGAAAAAGGTGTTCATACAACACTCGATACAAGTGGAAATCCATTCTCAATGGATTCGGAATATCTTGAGAAGTTTGATAAACTTATGGAAGTAACTGACCTGTTTATGCTTGATATCAAAGAGATTGATGATGAAAAGCACAAAAAGCTTACTGGATTTACGAACAAGAATATATTGGAGATGGCAAAATATTTATCTGACAATGGAAAAGAAATGTGGATTCGCCATGTTTTAGTACCAGGACTTACAGATGATGAAGAAGGACTTCACGAATTAAATGATTTTATAAAATCACTTAAAACTGTTAGTCGTGTAGAGATTCTGCCATATCATACACTTGGGTTATTCAAGTGGGAAAATCTTGGAATCAAGTACCCTCTTGAGGGTGTTCCAACACCAACAAAGGAAGAGGTCAAAAAAGCAGAAGAAATTCTTGGAATTAATGTAAATGCATTAACAGATAGAGATGATGCAATTGGACGTTTTTGCCAGTAAAACAAGATAAGGGTGAAATTATAAAACAATTTCACCCTTATTTTACGTTATTGAATTATTTGTTATCGAATTATTATAGAAATAACTCTGTCAGAAATACTCCCAGACATGAAGTAAAGGCAACTACAGTAAGACTTTTATCTTTAAGAGCCAGAAAAATAGCAACTAAAAGTCCAACAACTGCGCCGACGAGATGCTCGGTTGCATAAAATACAGCAGGTATTGTCATGGCAGTAAGTACTGCATAAGGTATATAGGCAAGGAATGATACAACAAAGCGATTGTGTATTTTTTCCTTTATTGCCACAAAGGGAATAACGCGAATCAGATAAGTGGATCCGGCTAAAATCAGCAAATATATGAAAAACTGTGTATTGTTCATGAAAAACTCCTGGTTACATAATAATTAGTTATCGTTAACTGCTTCCTCCTCATCAACAGGGAAGAGAATAGCGCCTATTACAGCAGCTAATATAGCAATTACTGTGATTGAAATACCACTTGATATTTTTGAGAAAAGCGGAATATAATAAAATAAACAGCTAAGAGCCAAAGCAATTACTGATACAAAAAGTACTGCTTTGGATTTTTTTATTTCAGGAACTACAATAGCAACAAACATTCCGTAAATTGCCAGTGAAAGGGCGCTCATAAGTCTGTCAGGAAGAATACTTCCAAGAAGTGCTCCAATAAGTGTACCACTTGCCCAACCTATGTATGGAAGAGTGCTAAGTCCGGCGAAAAAACTACGTGACACAGAGTTTTCCTGGGTTGCAACAGCAAATATTTCATCTGTCATGAAAAATCCAAGAATCCATCGCCATATGCCACGAAAACGATTGTCAGCTTTTTGTCCTACCGATATCGACATAAATGAGTATCGGATATTTATTGTAATCTGTGAAATCAGCATTTGGAAATACTGTCCCGGATGAAGCATGATTCCTATGCCGGCGAATTGCCCGGCAGAGGTTACAGTAGTCATAGATATAAGGACTGCCTGCCACCAGGATAGGCCGTAAGAAACAGCCATGATTCCAAAAGTGAAAGAAACAGATAGATAGCCGAGACCTATAGGAATCCCGGCTTTTATACCACGCATATAATTATTCATGATGGTATGATAGCATACAAAAGAGTCATCTTCAATCCATTTTTAGACATGCTACATATGCTCTAAGCGTTGGCTTGACATTGAAGTATGATTGGAATAATATATGTTAGTAAAATTTTGTCTAAAAATAAAGAAGGAGAACTAAAATGGCTAAAGAGAAAAAGTTAGTAGAAGCCATCACTTCTATGGAAGAAGATTTCACACAATGGTATACAGATGTTGTGAAGAAAGCTGAGTTGATGGATTATTCATCTGTGAAGGGATGTATGATCTTTAAGCCCAATGGATATGCCATCTGGGAGAATATACAGAAGAATCTTGATGCAATGTTCAAGGAAACTGGTGTAGAGAACGTATATATGCCAATGTTTATTCCAGAGAGCCTGCTTCAGAAAGAAAAAGACCACGTAGAGGGTTTTGCACCAGAGGTTGCATGGGTTACACATGGTGGATTAGAGCAGCTTCAGGAGCGTCTTGCAGTTAGACCTACATCAGAGACTCTTTTCTGTGAGCTTTTCAGCAAAACAGTGCAGTCGCACAGAGACTTACCAAAGGTATACAACCAGTGGTGTTCAGTAGTTCGTTGGGAGAAGACAACAAGACCTTTCCTCCGTTCATCAGAATTCTTATGGCAGGAAGGACATACTGTACATGCAACAGCAGAAGAGGCAGAGGAAAGAACAGTTCAGATGTTGAACGTATATGCTGATTTCTGTGAGAAATACCTTGCTATTCCAATGGTAAAAGGAAGAAAGACAGACAAGGAAAAATTCGCAGGTGCAGAGGCTACTTATACAATCGAAGCACTTATGCATGATGGAAAAGCATTACAGTCAGGAACATCTCACAACTTTGGAGACGGATTTGCAAAGGCATTTGGAATCCAGTACACAGATAAAGAGAACAAGCTTCAGTACTGTCATGAGACTTCGTGGGGAGTATCAACTCGTCTTATCGGAGCTCTTATCATGGTTCATGGAGATGATTCGGGTCTTGTATTGCCACCAAAAATTGCTCCAACACAGGTTATGGTTGTTCCTATCCAGCAGAAGAAAGAAGGCGTTCTTGACAAGGCTTATGATTTAAGAGACGAGCTTTTAAATGCTGGATTTAGAACAAAAATTGATGCAACAGATAAATCACCAGGATGGAAGTTCTCTGAGCAGGAGATTCAGGGTATTCCTGTTCGTATTGAACTTGGACCAAAGGATATCGAAGCTGGTCAGTGCGTAATCGTTCGTCGTGATACAAGAGAAAAGATTGTTACAACTTTTGATGAGGTATCAAATAAGCTTGCAGAAGTATTGGATACAATGCAAAACGATATGTTAGAGAGAGCAAAAGCTCATTTGAACAGTCACATCAATGATGCACACAACTATGATGAGTTCAAGCAGATTGCAGAGGAAAAACCAGGATTTATCCGTGCAATGTGGTGTGAATCAGAGGAATGTGAGCTTAAAATCAAAGAGGACACAACTGTTACAAGCCGTTGTATGCCATTTGATGATCAGGAACAGATTTCAGATGTATGTGTATGCTGTGGAAAACCAGCTCACAAGCTTGTTTACTGGGGAAAAGCATACTAAGACAAGATTAGATTTAATATGAAGATGAATTTACCGGAAAATGTCAACTTTATAATAGAAAAGCTATATGAAAATGGTTTTGAAGCTTATGCAGTCGGTGGATGTGTAAGAGACAGTCTTTTGGGGCGAAAGCCCCAGGACTGGGATATCACAACATCAGCAAAGCCTGAGCAGGTAAAGGAAATATTTGGTCATACCATTGATACAGGTATTCAACATGGAACCGTTACAGTGATGCTTGACCATGTAGGGTATGAGGTTACCACATATAGAATAGATGGCGAATACGAGGATGCCAGACATCCCAAGGAGGTAATTTTTACCTCGAATCTTTTATTGGATTTAGAGCGAAGAGATTTTACAATCAATGCAATGGCATACAATCACAGGGAAGGTCTTGTGGACGCATTTGATGGAATTGGAGATTTGAAGCGAAAGACAATTAAATGTGTGGGCCGTGCACTTGACCGTTTTTCAGAAGATGCCCTTAGGATGTTTCGTGCAGTCAGATTTGCGGCGCAGCTTGGTTTTGAAATCGAAGATGAAACTAAAAATGCGATAAGGGAATTAGCTCCCACAATGTCAAAAGTCAGTGCGGAAAGAATTCAGGTAGAGCTTGTTAAGCTTTTAACCTCAGACCATCCCGAGATGATGCGAACTCTTTATGAGCTGGGGATTACAGCTGTGTTTATGCCGGAGTTTGATGAGATGATGAATACTACGCAGCATTCAAAGCATCATATATATTCTGTAGGAGAACATACTATAAAGACCTTGGAGAATGTAAGAGCAGATAAGGTTCTTAGACTTTCAATGCTTCTTCACGATGTGGCTAAGCCGGTATGCATTACAGTTGACGAAGTAGGGCAGAATCATTTCAAAGGGCACCCTCAGCAGGGGGAGAAGCTGGCTCGTGCTATTCTAAGAAGGCTAAAGTTCGACAATAAGACAACAGATAGTGTTTGCTGCCTGGTGAAAAATCATGATGACAGACCTGCCATTACAGAACGAAATGTAAGACGTGCAATGAGCAGAATGAATGTGGAGCTGTTTCCTCTTTTGTTTGAAGTAAAAAGAGCGGATACGTTAGGGCAGAGTGATTATCAAAGGCAGGAGAAGCTTCAATACATCCGTGATTATGAGAATATGTATGAACAAATTCTCGAAAAAAAACAGTGCATATCAAAAAAGGACCTTGCATTAAACGGAAGAGATTTGATTGACATGGGAATGGAAACAGGAAAGCAGCTTGGCGAAGTACTTGATGAACTGTTTGAAATGGTATTGGAAGACCCACAACTTAATACACGGGAAAAACTAACTGAAATAGTGAATAATATAATAAATCCTCTCATATGATGAAAAATAAAGTCATGTGAGGGGGTATTTTTTTGTATAATCAGCCAGAAACGGCTTTGGAAAAATATGAGATAAATTTAACAAAAATATCGAAGGGAAGAGGATATTATCTGTGTGATACCAGTATAGGTCAAAAGATTTTATGGCCTTATACCAAGACGGAGGAAAAGGCAAAACAACAAAGAGAACTGCTTATATATCTACAAAATAAAGGAATAATTTGTGAGCAGATAACACCGACTTCCAGTGGTGAAATTCTATCGGTGGACAACTGCGATGCACATTACATTTTAAAAGATTACATACCACAAAAAGAATGTGATATAGAGTCTGTAGGTGAAATATGTGAATGTATGAAGACGATAGCGAGACTGCATAAAATTCTGTATGAATATCCGGCAACATCTGATTTTAAAGAAAACGAAGATGATTTATTACTTCGAATGATAAAGAAGAAAAATGAAATGAAAAGGCTAAATACATATATCAGAAAGAAAAACACCAAAAATGATTTTGAAAGACTGTACACGAAATATTTCCCTGAGTATATGAGCCAAGCTGAAAAGGCAATAAACTGTTTGGAGAAATCACTTAAAGAAATAGATAAAAAGCAATTGTGCCACATGTATTTAAATCAACATAACATAGTGAATTTTTCGGGACAGTGGATAGTGATAAATTATGAAAAAGTGGCAATTTCATATCCGCAGGTTGACATTGCTGAGTTTGGAAGAAAAATCCTTGAAAAAAACAATTGGTCATGTTCACTTGCTGAGAAAATGATAAGTAGTTATGAAAGTATTAATCCTTTATCAGATATACAAAAAGAGATTTTAGGAGCATTGTTTTTGTTCCCGGAGAAAATGTGCAAGATTGTGAATCAATATACCAGCTCCAGAAAAAATGCAATTTCTTTGAATAAAATAGAAAAATTAGAGAAAGTAATTGAACAGGAGGCTTATAGGGAACTCTTTTTGCAAAAAACATTTTCTTTTGATTTTTGATAATGTATACTGACTGTATGGATAAAAAGAAAATATTATTAATTGCAACTGTTTTGGGAAGCCTGTTGATAGGATGTTCTGGTGAAAAAGAAGATTCAGGAAAAAAGCTGTTCTACAACAGCATGAATGATTCAACAGAGGCGCAGACGGAAGTGAGTGAGCCTGAGAACAGTGCAGAAAACTATATGATTGTGGGCATTAACAGTGCCAATGAGACGATGCGAGTGTTTCGCCTTGAAAATGGCCTTGAATACCAGTACTATTATAGCCTTTCTACGGAGTTCCTGAATAAATACGGTGACAGAGTGTCTGTAAGCGATTTTTCTGTAGGAGATATCATATATCTTCAGGGAACAGACAATGAAGGAAAGGTGGCGACAGTTCAAAAGTCTGATGAAGTGTGGGTATATGATGATATTTCCAAATTCTCTATTGATGAAGAAAAAGGAATTATGAGTATTGCGGATAGCAATTACAAAATAGATGATAATACCTATGTTTTTTCAAATGATCAGATTGCTGAATTTGCAGATATCACAAAGACAGATGAGTTGTCGGTGGTTGGAATAGACAAGCAGATTTTATCGGTAAATATTACAACCGGACATGGAACTATAAAGCTTGCTAATACTGAGCTGTTTGAAGGAAGCTTTCTTCAACTGAATAACAATATTTTTGCGGAAATCACCAAGGACATGGAGATGGAAATTCCGGAAGGACACTATGTTCTGGCAATAGCAAATGATGGCTGGGGAGGAAGCTGTGAGATTGATGTAAAAAGAGGAGAGGAGACTTGTGTTGACCTGGAGCAAGTCAAGGGGCCAGAAAGAAAGGCATGCAAGATTCTCTTTGAAATTGACATTGAAGGCGCAAAGATATTTATTGATAATAAAGAGGTTGATTATTCTGACATTGTAGAAGTATCTTATGGAAAGCATTCTCTTATGATATGTGCTGATGGTTACGATAACTGGACAAGAACGCTTTATGTAAATTCAGATGAGGCTACTATTTCGCTTACGTTAGACGAGGAAGAAACAGATGATTCATCAAATGAGAACAATTCACAGTCTAATTCGCAACAGTCGTCCTCAGACCAGGCCTCTTCAGAGAAAAAAGCTACAGTAAATAATTCCAATAATACAGGAAGTTCTACAAATAACACGGATAAATCAGACCTGTCCTCTTTATCTAATGATGAACTGGTAGATTATTTGTCAACTATTTCATCTTTGCTCAGTTCCATGAAATAGTATGGTAAATACTGTATTTTTCTTGACAAATAGCCACAAAACAAGTATATATATTGTTGTAGGTAATTTGGGAAGAGAACTCGAATTATATAAATACAAGAATCCAGAGGAGGAATTTTGACATGAACAAAGCAGAATTAGTTGCAGCTATGGCTGAGAAAGCAGGAATTTCTAAGAAAGACGCAGAGGCTTCTTTAAAAGCTTTTACAGACGTTGTAGCAGAGGAATTGAAGAAGGGGGAGAAAATTCAGTTAGTTGGTTTTGGTACATTTGAGGTAGCTGAGAGAGCAGCTAGAACTGGAAGAAACCCACAGACTGGTGAAGAGATGACAATCGCAGCTTCTAAAGCTCCTAAATTCAAAGCTGGTAAAGCTTTAAAAGATTCTCTTAACTAGTTTATAGTTATATATGAATTTCGGTGGAACGTCATATAGCGTTCCACTTTTTGATTTGTAGATGTGGAGTATATTATGAAAAATAGTTTATATGCAAGAATAAATATGTTAAGTGGGAAGATTGAAAGGTATAATCAGGAGATTATTGATAAAAGGAAAATAATATCTAATTTGTATTCTTTGTCTGAGAAAGTGTATTTATCAGAAAAAGAAGCTAGCGAAGACTTATGGGATAAAAGTGATAGATATGATAGGATGTCATTGGCAAATTCAAAAAGAATAGTTTCGCTATCAACGGGATTATCCAGCAATTTAAGTGGGATAGCAAGTGAGGTTGAGACTACTTTTAATGATATGAAAAAAGCTATTTCTGATAAGATAGAAGAGTGTGAAAATGACATTGCAGTTTGCCAGAAAGAGATTGCATTATGTAAGGACGAAATTTGTGTGTGCAAGCAGCAGATTATTAATATAGAATTACAGGAAGAGAAAGAAAGAGAGAAAATATAAAGTGGCAGATATTATTGTTAAAGACGAATCATATAGTGAGATGTCAACAACATACGGAGAAATTGCAACAACGATGGAATCAAGATTAGATTCATACATTAATATTTTGGACAATATATGTTCTGATGGGATAACAGATGGAAATGTACATGATAATTTGGTTTTATTTCAGAATAAGGTATCTACAATGAAAGGCGAACTTCAGGCGTGTGTGTCTGAAGTTCAGGAGTTGTGTACTAAGTTTGTAGAAGACATTGACGAGGCAGATAGTGAGTTATATTAGGGAGTGTTATGGGAAATAATAAGGTTAATATAGACAAGGGAAAAATTCAAACACAAATAATGTATTTGAATTGGTTGAAAAATGAGAACTTGACGGCTGATAAGATAGAGAATTTAAATTCATTAATAGGAGAGAATAAGGGAGGAGTAGCAGATACATTACTTGAACTGAATGCAACACTATTAGAAATAGAGCAGGCAATGACTACGTTGATAGGTTTGACCACCACGATGTTGTATAATGTTGATATAGCTTTCGAGAATGTTGATAACGAAGCGACTGAGCAGATAGAGGATTGAGGGAATAAAAATGACTAGAGATTTTACAGAGGCAGAAAAGGAAAAGTTATTAGAATATGTTAAACAGGATAAGGATAAAAATGATAATAGAGGATGGTGGGGAGGCATAGTCGATTTAGGGGCAGATGTGATAAATTATGGTGGACTAGATATTGCGGATTACAGTGATAAGATTGATGTTTATCATATGAAGTTGGTTGATAAGGAAGATTATACAAGTGAAGATATTGAAGATTTGTTTGAAGCAGTAGGAGAAGTGGATAGTGATTATTCAGAATCGTTTGTTTCATCGAATTCTCTTTTGGAGGAGTATAAAAATACCCTAATAGAACTTCAGAATATTATGTCTGTAGATAGGGATAATCCAGAAAAAAATACTATTTTTATGGATTCGGCGGTATTTTATCAGGCCTTGTGTGGAGTAGGAAATGGTTTAATTGATTACTATTATAATCAGTACTTTACGACAAATGAGGACGGGGAAACTGAAATAGATTGGGATGCTGTTACAGAGTTTTTTGAACGAGATCCAGAAGATATAGATGCTATGGAATATGCAGCAATGATGAAATTAACAGATGCTTTTGTGGTTGAACAAGAAGGAGAGTATTCCATTGATACTGACAATATGAAGAGATTTATAGAATGTGCGTATTCTTATGATTGCAATGAGATGTATTGGGAGGGTGATACTAATGTGACTAATAAAGCTATTTTATCACCAGCGTATATACAGTTGTCTCAATATATGAAAGCTAGAACTACGGCATTGGTGAATGGATTTGGAGATCATTTGTTTGATGAGAATGTAGGTGATGAGATAGAACAATTTGTGGAGGCGGACGCAATGAAAACATCAATGATTGATGCGTGCGTAACCAATTTTAGCCAGGTTAATGTAGACTCTATTAGTCAGTGTAATCATGACGGTATTGGAGTAGATTCTCATGAGCCGGAACGGAATTTGATTCGTGAATGGAAGATTGATATATCAATTAGTGAGAAAGATGATTATTATCTTATAAGTATAGATGATGGTATTGTTGGTGAAGCTACTAATCCAGGTGGATTCGAAACAAAGGTATATGGCTTTACAAATACATTCAATTCTGTGGGACATGACTGTATTGAGGAAATATCTACATCGCTTTATGTAGATTTAGATGAAAAATTTTCAGGTGATTTGGAAAAAGAAGTTGTTAAGAAATCTCTTGATAGTTTTATGGGGAAGATTATAGAAGGTTGCCCAGGTTTAGGCCTTGTATATGATACTTGTTCCTTTATGGTTGATGAAGCTGAAGCTCTTAGTGAGGCACAAGCTCAAAATGAAGCGTCGGAGGCCTTGATGGTATCTGAAGATATTAGATATTATTCAGATGCTTTGAGTATAGGCGGATGTGCAAATACTTCAGGAAGCCAGATGCAGGTTGTTATTCAGTATTGTAATGAAGGGGAACTTAATGAAAAAATTGATTTCTATAATGAGAATAAAAATGCTGATGTAACAAAGGAACAATTAATCTCGGATTATAATAGTATGCTTCAGGGAGAAGAAGTATCTGACTTGTTAGATGACTTTGCACGCTATATTAATGATGAGTATCACTAGATTGGAGAAAGAATGAAAAAGATAATAGGAGTAATTGTTGCAATAGCTTTAGTTGTTGTTATAGCGGTAAAGATTTATATCCCAATTTATGAAATTGACAGAACATATGAATACGATATTGATAAAGAAAATGGAGAGGTAACCATAACAAAGTACCTAGGTGATGATAGAGCTTGGGAAAGATATCATGATGGGACAGATAAAGAATTATCATTTCCAGAAACAGTGGAAATTCCGGAGAAAATAAAAGGATATCCAGTTACGACTATTGGAGAAAACGCATTTGCATGGTGTAAGGCGAAGAAAATAGTTTTACCGGATACGGTTGTTGATATAGAAGATGGAGCATTTGAATTTTGCAAAAACTTGGAGTGCTTGCAAGGTGTTGAGAATGTAGAAAACATAGGGAAGCATTCTTTGGCTGATACAGAAAGTTTAAAGACAATAAATATAACAAAGTATAGTAGAATCGGAGAATCAGCATTTGCTGGAAGTGGAATCGGAGAAATGAAGATTCCAGAAGGAATAAAGATTATTCCAGAATGTATGTGCATGGGTATGAAGAATCTTACAAAAATAGAAATTCCAGACAGTGTGGTAAAAATTGAGGGAAATGCATTTTCCTATTGTGAATCCCTTGAAGAAATATGTATTCCAGAGAATGTGACAGAAATAGGGTTTAATGTATTTTTCCGAATAGAGGATAATATTACAATTGTAGGCGAAAAAGGAAGCTGCGCAGAACAATATGCGATAGAGAATGGTATAAAATTTCGCCAAGCAGAATAGGAAGGATAGCATTTATGAGATTAGACAAATTTTTGAAAGTTTCTCGTCTTATAAAGAGACGTACAGTGGCAAATGAAGCCTGCGATGCAGGAAGAGTAATGGTGAATGGCAAAACAGCCAAGGCTTCAGTCAACGTAAAGGTTGGAGATGTAATCGAGATTATGTTTGGACAGAAGACTGTAAAAGTCAGAGTTTTAGACATACAGGATACAACAAAGAAAGATGAAGCTAAGGATTTATTCGAATATATATCATAATTTTGTTCCTTGCCGAATATACTTTTTGTATAGGAGGCGCTTATGGAAGAAAAGTATGAAAGCAGATATGAAGGAAAATCACACAAATTTGTATTGAATAATCGTCGAAGTGGCAGCTTCACCGGAGTGTTGGACGTGCTGTCGTTTGATGTGAATGAGATACTTTTAGAGACTGAACTTGGAATGTTGCACATAAAAGGTAAAGATCTTCACGTAAACAGGCTAAACCTTGAGCGGGGAGAAGCCGATATAGAAGGTGAGGTAGATACTATGACTTACTCAAAGGTTCCAGAATTCAATGGAAAGAAGGGTAAGATGATGGGCAAGCTTTTCAGGTAATGATGAGGAGGTTCTATGAAGACACGTCGTCCAGTAAAGAAAAAAGGCGGAATGTTAAGTGTGTCGCTGATTGTTATTGCTTTTTTAGTAGTAATGATTGTGCAGATAGTGCAGCTTAAGGAAAAAGAGACATCGTATGCAAAGCAAAAAGAACAGCTTAAGACAGAACTTGCTGAGGAGACAGAAAGAGCAGAAGAGATAGAGGATATGTCTGCCTATATGCAAAGTGATGAGTACATAGAAGATGTAGCAAAGAATAAGCTTGGACTCGCTTATGAAAATGAAATAATTTTTAAAGAAAAGGAGAACTAAGGTTTTCCTTTTTTTATTTGCTTTTTTCGTCAAAGCCTGCATGAAAAAGGACATATAATCGAAAAAAAATATGGAGGCTAGATGATGATTGCAAAAAAAATAAAGAAGGTGTTCGAAGCGGTAGTAGCTTTTTTTGCATCGGCAATATGCTTTATTGGATATTATCCGTTTGTACCTGCTGTTTGTAGTATTGCTGGGGTTTCGCTTGGAATTTCTAAGGAAAAAAATAATTTATTTTACATAGGAATGTTGCTAGGAATAGGATACTTTATGCCGATAAGAACGGCGTTTAAGTATCTTTTTATTTTGTTAGCGATGATTGCAGGAATAAAGCTTTATACTTGGGCCAATAAGCGTTGTAGTGCAGCTGTGTCAGCAAGCATCGCGGGAGTGTGTACTGCGGCTATGAATCTGTCTGCCGGACTCATGGGAACCCTGGATAGAAACGATGTGATACTTGGAGTTGGGGAAGGTCTGCTGGTTTTTTCCTTTTCATTGTCTATAAATCTTTTATATATTTTTATTTCGTCTATTGATTTTGAGAAGACCAAGGAAGTGGCAGTAAATACAATACTTCCTGATAGGGAGGAGGCTTTTGCCACGGCAGTGGGGGGCTTGTCGAAGGTTATTGCAAAGGCCAACAATATGATAATAGAGATGCCTGACCCGCTTTCGATAATGGAACAGGAAGTGACTGGTAAGCTATGTGCGGGATGTGAAGGCTGTGCAATATGTTGGAGTGGAGACAGACTTAGTATGTCTGAGAGAATCAGAAATATGGTACTGGATGTGAAAAAGAGAATAGATACAGCAGAAATCGTAAAGAGAGGATATGTTGACTGTCCCCATTATGAAGATATGATAAAAGCAGCGACAGATGCTTTTCTTAGAATGGAGTTAAATGAATCCTGGTACAGACGGCTAAAAGAAAATAGAACTGTGATTTCAAGGCAGTTAGATGCAATGGCTGAGCTTATGAAGGAGTGGAGTAAAAGTGAAAACTGTATTGATTCAAGGCGACGTATGAAGCTGGCAAAGCTTAATACCTGGGCGAGAGAAATGGGGATAGAGTTGGAGAAGGTTCACATTTATGAGAACGTCAGTGAGCAGATAATAATCAGGATGGAGGTTTATTCAACATGGGATGGGGGAATAGCATCAACAAGACTTTTGAAAGCGGCAGAAAGAGCTATGGGAATAAGCTTCAGATTTGGTAAAGAAACAAAATCACTTATAACAGAGCAGGTTCAATCCATTGTCCTATACGAGGATACAAAGTTTTATGCTTTGAGCGGAATTGCAACTAGAAAGAAAACTGGTTCTATGGATAGTGGAGATAGTCTCGGGATATTTGAGCTTGATAATGGAGAATATAATGTGTGTCTTTCTGATGGGATGGGTTCTGGAAAAAGGGCAAAGGCAGAAAGTGGTTTGGTTGTTGATTTACTGGAAAAATTTCTGGAGGCGGGATTTAAAAAAGATGTGGCAATACGGCTTATGAATTCTGCTATGGTTTTAAAAGGGGAGGAAAACTCGTTTTCAACAGTTGATTACGCAGCGATAAACTTGTATACAGGAAAGTTAGAAATTGTAAAAATAGGTGCAGCAGTTTCTTTTTTGAAAAGAGAAGATACTGTGGAGATTGTGAGTGGAGATAGCCTTCCGGCAGGAGTGGATTTGGAGCAGGAGTTAAAAACAATAGAAAATGAAATGGACAACGGTGATTTTCTTGTAATGGTTACAGATGGTGTGCTAGAATATCTTAATGTAAATGATCCGAAGGACAAGCTATGCGAGATTATCTCGGATGTGTCATCAGACAATTCCGGTGTTATGGCGCAGGAGATTCTTGACAGAGTTCTTTTATATACTGGCGGTTATGCTATGGATGATATGACTGTGATTGTCATTGGTGTTTGGGAGAAATGATGCTTACAAGAACAAAAGAATTTATTATTAATAACGAAATGATAAAGGCACATGATGTAGTGACTGCGGCTGTGTCCGGAGGAGCTGATTCAGTATGCCTTTTATTGTTACTAAACGAATTAAAAAGCGAGCTTCAGTTTGAACTTAGGGCTATTCATGTAGAGCATGGAATCAGAGGTGAAGAAAGCAGAGCTGATGCCAGATTTGTTGAGAATTTGTGCCAGTCGCTGGATGTGGAATGTGTGGTTTGCCCTGTAGATGTTATTGGGTTTGCGGAAAAAGAAGGTCTTGGGTTGGAGGAGGCTGCTAGGATTCTTCGTTACAGGGAATTTGAAAATCATGCAGCCGGAACTTTAGTGGCTGTGGCGCATCATCAGGAAGATAACGCAGAGACTGTTATTTTTCAGATGTTAAGGGGGAGCGGACCTCGTGGTATGTCTGGAATTTTGCCTATATCAAGAAAGAACGAGATGACATATATCAGGCCTCTTTTATTTGCAACCAGAAGTGAAATTGAGAATGAACTTAAGCAAAGGAAACAGATTTTTGTCACGGATTCAACTAATACAGATGTGGAATATTCCAGAAACAGACTAAGACATGATGTGTTTCCAATTTTTACCGAAATAAATAATCGTGCAGTGGAGCATATTAATTTTGCGGCAAGACAACAGACAGTCCTGATGGATTACATTTCCAAGCAGGTAAATGAGCAGTTGGAAACAGTTTCTATCCAAAATGAAAATCAGGATATAGAAATTCACATTGAAAAGTTTCAGCAGCTTCATCCAGCTTTGCAGGGGGAGATAATTCTTGAACTGTTAGGAAGGATTGCAGGCAGGAAAAAGGATTTGGGTAATGTTCATGTGGAAAGCATAATGGGTCTTATGTCTCTTCAGTCAGGAAGAAGCATTAACCTGCCATATGATATTGTTGCAAAGAACTCATTTGGCAAATTGATTCTTTGTAAACTTCAGGATAACTCAAAGAACAAGGAAATTTCGGATGATGAGTGTATAGTAATTTCTCCAGATGAAATTACTAGAGATAACATCATGGAGATAGAACTTGAATCAGGTGAGAAAATTTGTTTTAGTCGTTTTGAATTCAATGGAGAAATGGCAGAAATTCCTAAAAAAACATATACTAAATGGTTTGATTATGATAAGATAAAGTGTGATTTTTCTATTAGAAAACGAAGACCTGGAGATTATTTGCTTATAGATGACTGGGGACATCGCAAGAAGCTCAAGCAATATTTTATTGATGAGAAAGTTCCTGCAGATAAAAGGGCAAAGATGTGGCTGATAGCCATTGAGAGTGAGGTCCTTTGTGTTTTTGGAAAAAAAGCAGGAAGAAGTGCTTTGGTTTCCAATGACACAAAAGAAATTTTGGAAATACATTTTGTGGAGAAGTAAAATATGGATTTTAATAAAGACTATAATATTACGGTTCATCTGACTGAGGAACAAATAGAACAGCGAATTGCACAGATTGGTGCGGAAATTACACAAAAATTCAAAGGGGAGTCTGTTTATCTGATTTGTATTCTTAAGGGATCGATTTTCTTTACAACAGAGCTAGCCAAACGAATTGAATTGCCGATGACTATTGATTTTATGTCAGTATCAAGCTATGGTTCCGGAACAGAATCTTCTGGAGTGGTAAATGTCAAAAAGGATTTGGATCAGTCTATTGAAGGTGAGAATGTAATAATAATTGAGGATATTATTGATTCTGGAAATACTCTCAGTAAGCTGACAAAACTTCTAAAATCAAGAAATCCCAAAAGTCTTACAATTTGTACGATGCTGGATAAACCTGAGCGTAGAGTGGTAGACGATGTAGTGGTAGATTATACAGGATTTGTAATACCTGATAAGTTTGTAGTTGGATACGGTCTTGACTATGATCAGAGATTTAGAAATCTTCCATACATAGGATTTATAGAGGAATAAATAGCAAAAGGAGAAAGAATTTTGAACAACAAAAAAAGTAATATGCGTGGTATGGGAGCCTATTTAATAATAATACTGGCCGTTATTTGTATTTGGTACTGGCTTGGGGAAGGCTCATCATCAAACTCTTATACCAGAGCACAGTTTGAGAAGGATTTAAAGAACAATAAAATCGAAAGCGTTGAGATTATTCAGAATAGAGAGATTCCAACAGGAAGTCTGAAGGTTGAATATGGAAAAGGCAAATCCGAAATTCTTTATGTTTCAGATGTAAATGAAATGGTAAAAGTAATGGATAAAGCCGAATTTACAGCATACTCTATCGCTGATGTTCCGGCAGAAAGCTGGATTATGACTCTTTTACCATATCTTCTGATATTTGGTGCAATTTTTATTCTTTTTATAATTTTGAATAACAATGCTGCTTCTTCTGGTGGTGGAAGCAAGATGATGAATTTTGGAAAAAATCGTGCAAAGCTTACAACAGAGGAAAATAACAAAATAAAATTTGATAATGTAGCAGGTTTAAAAGAAGAAAAAGAAGAGATTGAGGAGATTGTTGATTTCCTTAAGGCTCCTAGAAAATATACAAAGCTTGGTGCCAGAATACCTAAGGGAGTACTTCTTGTTGGTCCTCCAGGAACAGGTAAAACTCTCCTTGCAAAAGCAGTTGCAGGTGAAGCAGGTGTTCCTTTCTTTACTATTTCAGGATCTGATTTTGTGGAAATGTTCGTAGGTGTTGGTGCTTCAAGAGTTAGAGATCTTTTTGAGGATGCTAAGAAAAATGCACCATGTATTGTATTTATTGATGAGATCGATGCAGTTGCAAGAAAAAGAGGAACTGGTATGGGTGGAGGCCACGACGAGCGTGAGCAGACATTGAACCAGATGCTTGTAGAGATGGATGGTTTTGGTGTCAACGAAGGAATTATTGTAATGGCTGCCACAAACCGTGTGGATATTCTAGACCCTGCAATTATGCGCCCGGGCCGATTTGACAGAAAGATTATGGTTGGAAGACCGGACGTTGGCGGTAGAGAAGAAATCTTAAATGTTCATGCAAAGGAAAAACCTTTAGCGGAAGATGTTGATTTAAAACAGATTGCCCAGACAACTGCTGGATTTACAGGTGCTGATTTAGAGAATCTGATGAATGAAGCAGCTATTAGAGCTGCAAAAGAAGATCGTGAGTATATTACTCAGGAGGATATTCGTAAATCATTTGTTAAAGTGGGTATTGGTTCAGAGAAGAAGAGCCGAATCATCTCTGAGAAAGAGAAAAAAATTACTGCATATCATGAGGCTGGACATGCAATTCTGTTCCATGTGCTTCCTGATGTAGGTCCTGTTTATACAGTATCTATTATTCCAACAGGTGCAGGTGCAGCAGGATATACAATGCCACTTCCTGAGCGTGATGACATGTTCAACACAAAGGGACGCATGCTTCAGGAGATTGTTGTAGATTTAGGTGGAAGAGTTGCAGAAGAGCTTGTGTTTGATGATATTACAACGGGAGCGTCGCAGGATATTAAACAGGCTACAAAGCTTGCAAAAGAAATGGTTACCAGATATGGTATGTCTGAAAATATTGGTCTTATCTGTTACGCAGACGATGATGAGGAAGTATTTATCGGACGAGATTTAGCGCATGCTAAGAATTATAGTGAGGGCATTGCTACTGCCATTGATGAGGAAGTTAAGAGAATTATTGATGAGGCATATGCAAAGGCTAAGAGTATTATTGCTGAGAATAGAGATGTACTTGACAAGTGTGCAGAGCTCTTGCTTGAGAAGGAGAAAATTTCAAGAGACGAATTTGAAGCTTTGTTCGAAAGTGGGAATGCAGAAAGTCTCTGGTAGAATAGAATAAAAATAGTAGAAGGTATTTTACATGGAATGTACTGTAAAAGTTGCACAAAAAATCGCTGTGGAATTTGTGATGTTTGTCAACACTTTTGTATAAGAAGATGGTATTATAATTTTTGTAAAAACCCCCCAATACATTATATAGTTTTTGCTATACCCCATAGTAAAAATACCTTCTCCTAAAAGGACAGCAGATCGATGGCTGTTCTTTTTTTTATCTCAGTTGGGGCTTCTTTTACACTTCTTTTGCGAATCAATGGTGATGGGAATCTAGAAAACTTTGCAAAATTAAAATAGGGCAACAAAAAAGACCAGCTCCCCCAAGCTGGTCTACCCCATATCTCCTAAAAGACTTTATATCTCTTTGACTTGATGACATTATAACAGGTTCTGGTACTAAATACTCACCAAAAAAACAAAATATTATTGTGCAATATCGACAAAATAGGAAATAAAGTTTTTTAAACTTTGTGCACACTATGATTGGCAATCATGATATTATAACTTTCGTAAAAACCCCCCAATACATTATATATTTTTACTATACCCCATAGTAAAATACCTTCTCCTAAAAGAACAGCAGAACGATGGCTGTTCTTTTTTTATTCAAACATTACCTCCCAAGGCATAGTGTCATTTTTATTTACGGACTTGAATGATTCTCGTATACAATTGCAGTAATATTGCATTTTAAAATATCTTGGAGAATCTTTTTCGAAGTAACTATCATCATTTATATCGTTTAGATAATCATCCATGGCAGTTCCGAATAACTCAGCTCTGTCCTCTGTTGCAAAAGTGGTTCCATAGGAATCTATAAAGTAATTGCTGTGGTCATAGTAATTTTCATTATTTTCATAATCGTCATAAGAGTTCTGATATTTAAAATTGTCCGGATTGAAGCTGCTCCATTTATCCTCTGAAAAAATGCATTGTTCGTCAAAGGTTGATATGAAATCAAGTTTTTGGTCTATCATGTGAGAAATTTCATGGTTTACTGTATATCCCCAATACCAGCTGTAATTTACATCTAATACCATTACTAAATACTGATTAATAGTAGAAACATAACCACTAGGATCATTGATAAGTCCATTGTTTTCTCCACTAAGATCTCCAGCGAGATAAATCCTTATGCCTTTTATGTCGCCATAACAGAGTTCGTTGAAGAAATCTTTCGGATAACAATCGAGAAGCTTTGAAAGTTCATCAACTGCTGAATCTAGCGTGTCAGGATCGTTTTCCTGTTCTACATTATAAACATCAATTTCAGATGGAACTTCCGGACCGATGTATATTGATAAATTATAGTCTGATTCTAATTGATTTACTTTGTTGTTTACATTAGTAAGCTCACCCCAGTCATAGTTGGAATCGTCGATTAGTGAGACTGTAGAACCGTAGTCATCATCATAACCATTATCGTAAGTACCTTTTTCTTCCATATAGGAAATCAGGTCATCTTCATTATAGTAAGTTGATAACTCTTCATTGGCTTCTGTTTTTGAATCCAGTTTCCAAATAAGGATTTCTGGGTTACATTCTTCTGTATATAGAAGAAACATTACACAATTATCATTTTCAACATAAGCACTGTTAGTAGAAACAAAAGCATCTGTAGTAGAAGAATATTCCTCTAAATCATAAGAAAAAGAAGAAGCTACATTTTGGTTTTGAGATATTTGGTAGCATGAAAATATACTATCGAGTTCTCCGTTATCATCTGATTTCTGCTGGCGGACATAAGCAGAACCTTGGCCTAACAGATTTGCTTCAGTAATATTCTGAAGAGAGAAAAAAGTGCTTCCGGATTTTTTTGAATGAAGATTCCATATATTATTGTCATAATCAGTACAGTAAATAAAGGAATCGCCATCTACATCACAGAAGGAATAGTACTGTCCTTCCAATGAATCAATAACAGTGTCATCGGTTTCGTCTATACTATAAATAGTATATTTATAGGTGTTCTTATCTATTCCTGAATATAGAGAATATTGTTCATCGTCAGAGGAACAAATGAAATTTGAAGAAAAAAATGTTTCAGAATCATCGCAGGGACTTGAAATAATAGTTGATTCAAAGTCGCATACATTGATTAATTCGAGCTTTTCATTATAAATACTAACTGTGTCTGTTTGGGAGTCTAAAAGCCATAGATTATTCCCGTGAACTTCATAATGATCACAGTGTGTATCTAAATGAGATAGTGAGTATTCTATTTCGTCTGAAACTGGATTATATACATCGAAAGAAAATTCCATAG
This sequence comes from Agathobacter sp., assembly GCA_045122195.1. GTDB lineage: Bacteria > Bacillota > Clostridia > Lachnospirales > Lachnospiraceae > Roseburia. The sequence goes on along the minus strand of JBGVHH010000065.1, from coordinate 27,771 downwards.
AGTTATTGTAATTTCCCTGACCTACGAGAAGAATATTCTTGCCGAAATTTAATAGATTGTTGTATGGCTGCCCTTCGAAGGCCACGCTATGCATCAAAAAAAGATTGCTGCGTCCATCGATGGCCTTAGCGTTATCCCAAAAACCGGAATCGTTGGCGGTAGGGGCGTCGTCTGAAGAACAGCCTGTAAAGGATAATAATACGAAAAAGGCTGTGATATATGGAATTGTTTTCTTTAAGTTGAAAATTCCTGTCATAAAAACCTTCCTACAAATACGAAATTAAGCTTCTGGTACTCGAGCTGTTGATTCTCGTTCAATAAGCTTTGGTCTAAGTAAAGTTCGACTAATTGGTATATGGTGAACCAGGGAGTTTAAAATAATATATGCGAGTCGGCCTAAATCGTTACTTTCCTGACGAATTGTAGTAAGTGGCGGCGTGAGCGCGGCGGCAAGCTTTATATCATCAAAACCGATTACACTTACATCTTCAGGTACATTAAATCCTTTTAGCTGACATTGCTCAATAACACCCTGAGCAATTGTGTCGCTACCACATATAATGGCAGTAACGCCCTTGGCCAAAAAACCTGGTACATAATACTGGGCTGTTTCTGTGATGAAGTAGCCACGTCCCATAAAGTCGTCACGTACTTCTAAGCCCAACTCATTCATTGTAGATTCAAATGCTTCCTGTCTTTGGTCAGAAACAAGAGAATATAAAGAACCATTTATAAAGGCAATTTTTTTGTGGCCTAAGTTGTTAAGATGTTTTACTGCACTTGAGATACCCTCGTAACTATCGGTTCCCACATATGCAACATTTGGGTTTTCTGGGATAAAGTTATCCAACAATACTGTAGGCATTGTTGTGTTTTTTAATTGCTGCATCCATTCGTCCTGAAGTGCGAAACCCATAATAAATGCGCCACAGTAGCCATTTTTTAATATGAAAGTATCATATTTTTCTTCTGATTGTAATAATGGAGTAACAGGAATTACATCCACGTCCCAATTGTGCTTGATGGCATTCTGCTTGAAGCCTAGTACAATATCATAACCGAATTCGTCGATTGATTCATAATTCATATTTTCTATGAGGACACATAGCTTGCGATTCTCAACTTTTTTTGAACGCTTTGTGCTATATCCCATCTCAATTGCTGTGTCCAAAACTGTTTGTCGTAGTTCTTCGCTTATGTCACTTGCACCGTTTAGTCCTTTTGATACGGTACTGATTGATACGCCAAGTCTAGCTGCGATGTCTTTTATTGTAGCCATAATTAGTCCTTTCTAACTATAAGGAAATATTTGAGTAAATTATACCATAAAAGGTCGAATAAAAGGAAGAATATGTTTTTTCGAAAAAAAGGCAAAATTCATAGTAAATAGTAACAAAAAACATGGAAACTTTCAGTTAAAAATGGCAAAAATTCAGTCTGAGAGGTGAAAAACGTTGACAAAAAGTGAAAATGACCATAAAATTTACTTGTAAACGAAAAAACACGAAAACAATTTTCGAAAATAAGGGGATTTGATTTTGGAAACAAAGGAATTGACCAGAGGTTCCGGAATTCTCCTATCGATTGCAAGTCTGCCATCAGCGTATGGAATTGGAACATTAGGAAGAGAAGCTTTTAGCTTTGTGGATTTGCTTGTGGATTTAAAGCAGAAATACTGGCAGGTGCTTCCTGTTGGGCCAACTAGTTTTGGAGATAGTCCATATCAACCAATGTCAAGTTGTGCCGGCAATGTATATTTCATTGACCTGGATCAGTTGGTTGAAGAAGGATTGCTCGAAAAGACGGAGATTCTTGAATACAACTGGGGCTCAGATAAAAATGAAATCGATTATTCGAACATTTATATGAATAGACGCAAGGTTTTACAAAAAGCGTTTGAAAGATTTGATATAAATGCACAAGAGTTCAATAGATTTATAGAAGAAGAAAAGGATTGGCTTGTTGATTATGCTCTATTTATGGCAATAAAAACAGACAATTTAGACAAAAATTGGACTGAGTGGCCGGAAGAGTTAAAAAATATGCAACCGGTTGCGCTTGAAAAATATAAAAGAGAGCACTATAATGAAATAAATTTTTGGGAATTTTGCCAATATAAATTTTTTGAACAGTGGAGAAAGTTTAGAGAATATGCTAACTCCAGAGGCGTGTCAATAATAGGAGATATTTCTTTCTTCGTAGGATTTGACAGCGTAGATGTCTGGTCACAGAGACAGGATTTTATGTTGTGTGCAGATGATAAACCAAGCTGCGTGGCAGCGGCTGTACCTGATAAGTTTTCAGATGAAGGTCAAGTCTGGGGGAATCCGGTTTTTGACTGGGACAACATGGAAAAAGAAAATTTTGCTTTGTGGAGACGCAGATGTCGGGTATATAAGCAATTATTTGATATTATTAGAATAGACCATTTTGCTGGTATGGTGAAGACCTACACAGTGAAAGAAGGGGCAAGAGATGCAAGCTCAGGTAAATGGATTAAAGGTCCAGGCAGAAAACTAATGAATGCTATTAAAGAGGAGCTTGATGACATACCGGTGATTGCTGATGATTATACTTCAGCAGGTTTATTGCCAGGAGTTAAAAAACTAATGGCAAAATCCGGATGGATGGGAACAAAAGTATTAATGTTTGCATTTGATGGTGATCCAACAAATGAACATTTACCACATAATTTTGTAGACAATCACATAGTAAGTTATGTGGCAACACATGATAACGAAACCATAGTTGGTTCGTTCAGGGATAAGACAGAATATGAACTTGCTTATCTTTATGAGTATCTGAATATTGACAAGAAATCAGATATTCCAAAAGCACTTATTCGACTTGCTTATCAAAGCACAGCGGATTTGGCGATAATCCAGATGCAGGACATTTTGGAACTTGGAAATGAGGCCCGAATGAACTTGCCTTCCACAGTTGGACACAATTGGAGATGGCGTCTTTCAGAAGAGGGTGGTCACCTGAGTGAAGAAAGAAGAACCTGGATTAGAAACCTTGCGGCAGTTTACCGCAGATAACAATGGTATAAGATGCACGGCATTTTATATATACTTTTATTTTTATTAAAGGAGAGGAAAGAAAATGAAGAAGAAAGTATTAGCATCATTACTCGTAGCTTCAATGGTAGCTTCAATGGCTACAGCTTGTGGAAGCGATGAGTCAACAGAGTCATCATCAAATGACTCAGGAAAAACAACTATTACTGTAATGGGACCAGCAGAGGATCTTGACGAAGCTAAAGGTGCTTGGTTAAAGACACAGTGCGAGGCATTCGCAGAAGAGCATCCAGAATGGGACATCGAGTTCAAATATGAGACATGTTCAGAGTCTGATGCAAAAGACACAGTAACAAAAGACCCTGAAGGAGCTGCAGACGTATTCTTATATGCAAACGATCAGATCGCTGCATTAGTAGATTCAAACGCTTTATCTAAGTTAGGTGGAGAGACAGCTGAGTATGTTAAGACTTCTAACTCAGAGGCTATGGCTGCTACAGTTACATATGAAGGAGACATCTACGGTGTACCTTATACATCAAACACATGGTTCATGTACTATGACAAGAGAGTATTCTCTGAGGATGATGTAACATCTATGGAGAAAATGCTTGAGAAAGGAAAGGTTTCTTTCCCACTTGACAACGGTTGGTATTTAGCAGCATTCTATGCAGCAAATGATTGTACAATCTACGGAGACGGAACAGATAAAGACGCTGGATACGACTTCGGTGGAGAAAAAGGAAAAGCAGTTACAGAGTACATTGCAAACTTAGTTCAGAATCCAAACTTTGTAATCGATTCAAACGATGGATCAGTTGCTCAGAACGGACTTGCAGATGGAACAGTTAACGTATACTTCAACGGAAACTGGAACTATGATGCAGTTGTTGAGAAAATTGGAGCAGAGAACGTAGGTGTTGCACCACTTCCAACAATCAACATCAACGGTGAAGATAAACAGATGAAGGCATTCCTTGGATCAAAAGCTATCGGTGTAAACCCTAACTGTGAGAACCAGGAAATCGCTGTTAAACTTGCAGCTTACCTTGGAAGCGCTGATTCTCAGCTTGCTCATTTCGAGTTAAGAGGTCAGGCTCCAGTAAACAAAGATCTTGCAAATGATGAGAAAATCGCAGCAGATCCAGTAGCAGCAACTATGGCTAAAGTAGCTTCAGATTGCTCAATCTGCCAGCCAATCATCGATATGTCAACATACTGGGATGCAGCTACACCATTCGGAGCAGCATTCACACCTGGAGCAGAGGATCAGATCACAGTTGAAAACGCTGGTGAGAAGATCGAAGCATTCAACGAGCAGCTTAACGGAACACTTGTTGAGTAATACTTAGTTGAAAAATAACATAAGATGTTTTATTCCAAAGCCTTGTACCATCAAGGCTTTGGAGTATGTTAGTATATAGATTAGTATGACACTTATGTACTGTGTCAGGAGGATATAAAATGAAAGGTGCAAAGAAACAAAAAAAAGTCTCTGACTTCGCTACACCTTATACAGTGGTAAATGCCATTACAAAAGGAAATATTTTTACAAAATTATCAGCGCTTATTATGGGACTTGGTAATATTGTAAATAAACAGATTGCAAAGGGATTGATATTCCTTGCTATTGAGGTAGGCTATGTCTTTTTTATGATTACTAACGGTGCCTACTATATTTCAATGCTTCCATCTCTTGGCTGGAGAGAACAGGAAGAGGTATTTAATGAAGCAAAACAGATTTATGAATATGTGCCAGGACATCAGTCAGTTTTATTACTGCTTTATGGAGTGGCAACACTGGTAATCACAGTGCTTTTTATCTTAGTATGGGCTGAAAACTTAAGAAGCGCATATAAAGTTGAGTGCCAGAAGAAAAATGGGGCGGAAATCAATTCTTTTGCAGATGATGTAAAAGATTTATTTGATAAAAACTTACATAAATTACTTATGTTTTTACCAACACTTGGTATTTTATGTATCACAGTATTGCCATTGCTTTTTATGATTCCAATGGCATTTTCAAACTATACAGCAGCATTAAATGCAAATACAGATGCACACCTTATTCTTTTTGACTGGGTTGGACTTGATAACTTCAAGACTATTCTTGGATTAGGTGGAAAGTTAGGCCAGACATTCTGGAGAGTACTTGGATGGACTCTTATCTGGGCTGTTTGTGCTACATTCTTCTGTAACTTCTTCGGTATGATTCTTGCTATGGTAATCAACCGTAAAGAGACACATTGGAAAGGCTTCTGGCGTACATGTTTCGTAATTTCTATTGCGATTCCACAGTTCGTTTCACTTCTTATCTTAAGACAGATGCTTCAGGAGCATGGTGTTGTAAATAACCTTTTACAGGATTGGGGACTGATTGATTCAGCATTGCCGTTCTGGTCAAATGCTACGTTTGCCAGAGTGTCAGTTATTTTGATTAACTGTTGGGTAGGTATCCCATATACAATGCTTCAGGTTACAGGTATCTTACAGAACGTACCTGCTGAGTTATATGAAGCAGCAAAAATTGACGGAGCTAATCCAGTGCAGATTTTCTTTAAGATTACATTACCTTATATCATGTTTATTATGGGACCATATCTCATTACACAGTTTACGGGTAATATTAATAACTTTAACGTTATATATCTCCTGTCCGCAGGAAAACCGGTTCCGGTTGGAGAGACGGCAGGAAAGACCGACTTGCTTGTTACATGGCTGTATAAGCTGACGATTGATTATCAGTACTATAACCTCGGAGCGGTTATCGGTATTCTTACATTTATAGTATTATCGATATTTGCATTACTTACATACCGCAATACAAAATCATACAAAGATGAGGAGGGATTCATGTAATGAGTAAAAAAACAAAAACTACAGTGCCATTATCAGCGGCAAAGGTTAAGAAAATTACAAAGAATACACTTGTTCATATAATTCTTGCCATCCTTGCTATTGTGTGGTTATTTCCAGTATTTTATATTATTATGACAAGCTTTAGAGGGGAGCAGGGAGCGTATACTTCTTACTTCTTCCCTAAGCAGTTGACATTTAGCAACTATACAAGATTGTTTTCAGAGACAACATTGTTGAATTTCCCAAGAGCATTCCTGAATACTCTGTTTATCTCGATTTGCTCATGTATAATATCAACATTTTTCGTGCTTAGTGTTTCATACTGTATGTCAAGACTTAGATTTAAGATGCGTAAGCCATTTATGAATGTTGCTATGATACTTGGATTATTCCCAGCATTCATGTCAATGGTGGCTGTATACTTCATCTTAAAAGCAATCGGACTAACAGATGGATGGAGACTTTATCTTGCTCTTGTACTTATTTATTCTGCAGGATCTGGAACAGGATTCTATATCTGTAAAGGATTCTTCGATACTGTACCTAAGTCATTAACAGAGGCATCAATTTTGGACGGATGTAATCAGTTCCAGACTTTTTATAAAATCATCCTTCCACTTAGTAAACCAATTGTAGTATATACAATTCTTACTGCTTTCCTTGCACCATGGCTTGATTTCGTATTTGTACGAGTAATCGTTGGTGCTAAAGAGAAATATTGGACAGTTTCATTACTTCTCTACAACATGCTTGAGAAAGAGTTTATTTCAGGATGGTATACACGTTGGGCAGCAGCTGCTGTACTTGTATCTATTCCAATTGCGGTTCTTTTCATCTTCATGCAGAGATTCTATGTTGATGGAATGTCAGGAGCGGTTAAAGGTTAGACCCCTATACGAATATTTATATTCGGTATAATATAAAATCAAAAGAGCTGTTACACATAGTTGTAACAGCTTTTTTTGAAAGGAGAATGTATGAAAAAGAAAATTGTATCGGTAATATTAACATTAGGTATGCTTGCGAGTTTAAGTCTTGGAGCATGTGGTAGTGATGATGCAACTGAAAAAACTGTAGAAAAGTCAGAGATGGAAAAGGTAAATGATTTACCTGAAAATGTGATTGATGATAATTACAGAACTACATATGAGGTATTTGTTTATAGTTATTGCGACAGTGATGATGATGGAATAGGAGATTTTCCGGGACTAACTTCTAAGCTTGATTATATTGATGATTTGGGATGCAACGAGATATGGCTTATGCCAATAATGCCATCTCCTTCTTATCATAAATATGATGTAACAGATTATAGAGATATAGACAAACAGTATGGTACGATGGATGATTTTGAAGAATTTGTTTCAGAATGTCACAATAGAGATATTAATGTCACAATAGATTTTGTTCTCAATCATTCCTCATCAGAGCATGAGTGGTTTACTACAGCATGTGAATATCTTGCTACTCTTGATGAAAATGAAGAACCAGACTTAAATGAATGTCCATATGTGGATTACTATCATTTTACAAGGGAGAAAGGAAAGGCAAAGCATACACAGGTTAAAGGAACAAACTGGTATTATGAGTCTCAGTTTGTGGATAGTATGCCTGATTTAAATCTTGATAGTGAATTACTTCAAAATGAAGTGGGAGAGATAGTAGATTTCTGGATTGATAAGGGAGTAGATGGATTCAGACTTGATGCTGTTAAAGAATATACTTCAGGTGATCCAATTAAATCTACACAACAGCTTAGTTGGATTGTTGATACAATAAAGGAAAGAAAAGAGGATGCATATATAGTTGGAGAAGGTTGGACGACATATGACCAGTATTCGATTTTCTATGGAAGTGGAATTGATAGTATGTTTGATTTTGCCTTTGCAGAGCAGGATGGATATATAGCAAAGGTATTAAATGGTCGTGCAAAGAGTGGGGCAAGTACATACGGACTTGCGATTGAAGCTGTTGATAATGAAATTAGTCAATATACGGATTCGTACATAGATGCGCCATTTTACACTAATCATGATATGGGGAGAGGTGCAGGCTATTACATAGGTGATAATGCTGTTGAAAAGATAAAAATGGCACAGGCTATGAATCTTCTTATGACTGGAAATGCATTTCTATATTATGGTGAAGAAATAGGAATGAAGGGCGCTGCAAATGATGAAACAAAGCGACTTGGTATGATTTGGTCAGATGATGAGGATACAGAGGGAATGTGCGATGGTCCTGTTAATGCAAAAGAGGTGGAACAGAAGAATGGAAGTCTGGATTCTCAGAAGGATGACCCATATTCTATCTATAATTTTGTAAGACAGACTATTAAAATTAGAAATGCTTATCCTGCAATTGCAAGGGGAGAAACAGTATTTGAACAGGAATTATCAGATGACAAAATTTGCGTGCTTTCTAAAGAGTATGAAGGTGAAAAAGTTGTGCTTATCTATAATACTTCTGATGAAGAATGCACAGTGGATGTTAATTCTCTTGGGGTAAGCGAAATCGGTGGAATGCTTCAGACAACAGAAAAAGCACCGAGCTATGCAAATGGAAAAGCTAAGCTTCCAGCATATTCAGTGCTTGTTCTAAAATAGAAATAGAAAGAATATCTATTAATTTATTTTTGTTGATTCACCAACATTTCATGAATAACATTCTGGCAATAGGAGCCGAGATGTTTTTGATCTTCTTTTGAAAGAGTTGTGACATCAATTGGTTTGCCATATTCTATAGTAACCTTTGATTTATGAACCCAAGGAAAGTTGTTTTCAAGAATGTCTGCGGTTCCTGTTAAAGCCATTGGAATAATCTTACATTTTGTTTTTGTGGCGATTTTAAAAGTTCCTTCTTTAAAAGGGAGAAGGGAAGTTGGGTCATCCATGTCGCGGTTTCGTGTTCCTTCAGGGAATACACAAATCGATATACCGTTTTTTACATGGTCAATAGCCTCAAGTACTATTCTTAAACCTTCCTTCATATCGTCACGATCTAAAAATAGACAATACAGTCTCTTCATCCACATTGAGAGTGAAGGGACTTTTTTGATACCTTTCTTTGAAATATAGCCAGTTGGTCGTGGACATCTGGCGTATGTCAGAATAATATCAAAATAACTTCTGTGATTTCCGATATACAGAACTGCTTCGTCAGTTGGTACATTTTCTTCGCCAATTACCTCTAGCTTGACTCCTGCGATAAAGTATACAACTTTAAATGCCCATTGTACGATTCGAAGTTGTGCAAGATCAGCCCATGGCTTGTTGAATTTCATAATAATCCACATTATTCCATGGATTGGAATACTAATTACTAAAAAAATGAAAACAAATAATACTGCTAATATAGTACGCATAAAATCCCTCTCTTGTTAATATTATTACTTATTATAAGCATAATTTGAAGAAAAGAAAAGGGGGACTTTATGCAAAGAAAAAAAGTAATATTTTCGGTTGTTTTATTTATTTTTGTAATAGGTTTTGCAGGATGCAATCTCTTCGAACGGGAATCAGATGAACGAACAATAGACTATACTGTGATTTCGGAAAATGATGTACCAGATGAGTTGAAGGCACAGATTGAGTCGGGAAAAAGTGGTGTAATGAAATTTACTTATACTGATGATGAATATTTATACATAGTAAAAGGATACGGAACTCAAAAATATGGTGGTTACAGTATTAAAATGGTGCAGTTTTACGCGAAAGATAAGGCCCTCTATTTTGAAACAGAATTGATTGAACCGGAAGAAGGAGAGAAAGTTTCCAAAGAAAATAGTGAGCCATTTATTATAATAAAAACTGAAAAGACTGATCTACCGGTTGTGTTCAAATAAAAATTGAACGAATTGTGTATATTAATTCAAATAACAAGAAAAATAGTACTATTGCCCCATTGAAAGAAAGTGGGCACTTTGATATACTAAAGTCACAAGATGTTGTGGCATCATAGGGATGCTATACAAAATAACAAGACATCAACTAATGGAGGAGGCGTGGTTATGGAACAGGCAGAGATTAGCAAAGTAAGAGCATCAGTTCATCAGCAGTGCGGAAATAGAGTTAAAATACAGTTAGATAGAGGTCGTAATAAAATTGACATACAGGAAGGGGTTATTCAGGAGGCTTATCCAAGCGTGTTTACGGTTCTGGTTGACGATGAAACAGAACAGAATCCACCACAGCTTTTATCGTTTAGTTATACAGATATTATTACAAAAGACATCAGAATGAAACTTTGTTAATTAGAGTTTAGTTAAGTTAACATATTTTCATCCCACTTTGAATAAGTATTTATATACGAATTTGAAGTGGGGTGATTTTTTTATGGATTTGATTTTTGAAAAAGTAAAACAAAATATAGACAAAGTAAAGTGTTATGATAGTTTCACTTTTGACAGTGACTATGTAATCAAAGATAATCGCATGGATGTTGGAAAAGTGGTGTGTCATAATGCAAAGATAAAAAATGATGAATATAAACTGATTGGAGATGCCGTATGGGTAAGCGGAAGTATAGAATTTGAGGTGGTATACGTAACAGATGAAGAAAACGGGCAGGTTGAAAGCATTAGTGATAGCTTTGCGTTTCAGGAGAAAGTAGATGCAGATGGAGTTTTAGAAGATGATGAATTAAGGCTTTATCTAAAAATAGAAGATATGAACATTTCGATTATTAACTCGAGAAAACTATCAATAAGAGGAGAGATAAAATCTGAACTGTATGCTAAAAAGGAAGTGGAGATTGGATATCCATTGAAAATGTCAGATGAATCCATAATGCAGTTGTATGAGGAAATCCCGGTTATGGATATGGTTTGTGATGTGAAGGATATTATTCGGGTTAGGAAGGAAATAGTGCTTCCCAAAACGAAATCAAACATTTACAAATTATTGTATAGTGTAGCTGATATACGAAATCTTGAGTATTCGAGAAAAACAGAAGGAATAGAAACAACTGGTGAGATTGATATATTTATAATATATCAAAGCGAAGAGCAGGAGTTGTGCTACTTTGAAACAGTGGAGAATTTTTGTGAATTATTGAAGTTAGATAACAGAGATGGGGACATAGACTGGATTAGATTTGATACTATTAATTATCAGATAGAGGCGGAAAATGATTACGATGGAGAGCCGAGACAGTTATTTGTTGAAATGTCACTTTCTATGGATGGAAAGATTTGGAAGCAACGAAATCTAAATGTTTTGGCGGATTTATATGCTCTGGATAAAAAAATAAGCCCGGTAAAACAGGAAATCTGCATGAATAAGTTGAAAATGAAAAATATCAGTAAGTGCAGGGTTATGTCACAGTTTGAAAAAACTAAAAGTGATAGAAATATATTCCATGTATGTTCAAGCATGGCAGATGTATTTATTGAAAATATAAAGTCTGTTGAAAACGGTGTTGTTGTATCAGGAATTCTTGCGGTTAAAACTATTTCTGTTGTTGACAACGACAGTTGTTCAATTGAAAAACAGGAGGAGAAGATTGAATTTGAACAATATGTAGAGCTGGGGATTGTGACGAATAATACATACATAGAGGTTTGCGGAAAAGTGGATCAGTTACAGGTAAATCTTCTTGAGGCAAAGGAATATGAGGTAAAAGCAGTGATAAGTATTGAAGTTCTGGCAATGGAAACAGAACATAGAAAAATCATTGTAGATATAGAACAGGAGGATAGAATTTTTGAAGAGAATACGCCTGGAATAGTGGGGTATATTATGCAGAAAAATGAAAAACTATGGGATGTTGCCAAGAAGTATAATACAACTATAGAAAGTATTATGGAGATAAATGAATTAAATTCGGAAAGTGTTAATGAAAATCAGAGAATTATAATTGCACGTGAATCGAAAATATGCTAAAATTTCACAAAAGAAGTAAAAAGACAAAGGAGAATGTTATGGATAACAACAATTTTAATAATGGGAATTATTCAGCACCTGGTTCTGATCCAAATCAATATTCTCAGAATCAGTTTGACAGCTTTGGTGGGGACATAAATGCGAACAACAATGTAAATAATGCTGGAAGCTACAATGGTTTTAGTTCGGGTTTTTCAGATCCATATACTGGTTCATATGACCCAAACAACCAGAATGGCGGAGCGAATGTTTATGGAGATCCTAGCTTAAACGGATTTTCAGATCCAAATATGTATGGTACAGGATATGCTTCAGATCTACCTGTTGATGCATTGGGCAAACCGATTCCTAATAATTTCGGAATGAAGCTTGCCTTCTCAATTGTAGAGATTTTCTTTTCTCTTATTTTTGGTGTTCTTGCCCTTGTTTTTACATGCCAGCAGAATACAGCATATAAGGAAAGAAGATGGGAAGAATTTAAATCAAAGAGAAAACTTTCAAATATTTTCTTATGGATTGGTTTAGGTATTTCAGTTATATCAACAGTAGCTATTGTTATTTTCTTGTTTAGCTTCTTTAGTGTAACAAGTAGTTCTTCATCATCATCAAACAACAATTATTCATATGATTATAATTATGATGACGATGATGATAAAGAAGATGATGACGATGATTATTTTGATTATGATGATTATGATAGTTATGGCGATGATGACTATGATTTTGGATCATACAAGGACAAAAAAATTACTCTTTCTGCAACAGCTGAAAGTATAACAATCAACGATGTTGAGTATACTTTCCCAATGAAAGCAAGTGATTTCTTATCTCAGTCAGGAATAATAACAGAGGAGGATTTCAACAACTACTATATCAATAAGGAATCCTCAGAACTTTTATACTTTTCAGATGAGTATGGATGTTACAATATGGTAGAGGTTGAGAATACATCAGATCAGCAGATGCTTGCGTGCGATTGTGTAATCACAGCCATCAAATTTGAGAAGGATGATTATGGTGACGCATATAAAGCGCCTGTTATCGATTGGAGAGGTTTGTCAATTGGTTCATCGGTTGATGATGTGTTAGAGGTTTTAGGTGCTCCGGGAGATTATGATTCATATTATGTATCTGATTATGATGGTTCTCTCAACATCACTTATTACGCTGAAGATGGCGGTTGGATTGATGTATATTTTGATGAGAACGAAGAGGTGGAAGAACTTTGGATTTCGCTTCCAGGAGACTATTAAAATAAATACTGGCATATTATAAAAGGCGTCACTTGACGCCTTTTTATTTTAACTATTTATATGTGCCTTTCCAAAAATTGTAAATTAAAATATAAAAAAAATGTGGAAAAAAACCGAAATATATGACAAAATAGAAGGTAGTATGCAATGACAGTCGAGGGAGGTAAATATGATTCGTACTAGAAAGCGTTTTGTTTGCACATTTATAATCTTTTCATTATTGTTAGCAATGCCAGTGGTTGATGGAAAAGGTTTTTTTGAATTTGCATCTGGCGATGCCGAGAAGGTCCTTGCAGAAACTGCCAAAGAGAAGAAGAAGAAGGCAGAGCAGGATTTAGAAAATACAAACGCACAGATTGATAATCTTGAAGATCAAAAATCGACAGTTGAGGGAGAAATTTCTACAAAGTCAGCAAAATTAGATGAGATATTGGCAGCACAGGAACAGTTATCAACTGATATTGCTGCAAAACAGGTTGAAATTGAAGATAATCTTGTGGCACTTGAAGAAGCAAAGGCTGCTCAGGAAGAACAGTATGCAGCTATGAAGAAGCGTATTCAGTTTATGTATGAGAATAGTTCAAATGACAATATTTGGACTGCCATTTTAGAGGCTGATGGTTTTTCTGATATGTTAAACAGAATTGAGTATGTTACAGATATTTATTCATCTGACAGAACTCTCATGGATAATTATCAAGCTGCAGTAGAGGAAGTTCAGACAATTGGTGAACAGCTCAATGCAGATATGGAAGAAATGACAGCTATGCAGGCTGATTATGAAGCACAGCAGGTTGAAGTAGAGGCTGCAATTTTAGATCTTGAATCAACTGCTGATAATTATGCCAGTCAGATAGCAACAGCTGAGGCACAGGCTGAAGCTTATCAGGATATTATTGATACACAGGCTGCAATTATTCGTCAGCAGGAGGCCGCTGCAGCTAATCAGTCTTCTGGTAGTTATGACGGTGGTGGAACAGGTGCCGGTGGAGTCAGCAATGATGTAGGCTACTTAAAGGATCCAAGCTATAATCCAAGTCCTGTAACAAATGTATCAGGACAGAGTATTGTAAATGAGGCGATGAAGTATCTTGGTAATCCATATGTATGGGGTGGAAATAGTTTGACAAATGGTTGTGACTGTTCTGGTTTCGTGCATCTTATTTATGCAAAGTTTGGAATTTCTACTCCTAGATATTCACAGGCATTTAAGTCTGTAGGACAACCTGTGGCACTTTGTAATATTCAGCCAGGAGATGTAGTTGTATATCCTGGACATGTTGCTATTTATGCAGGAAATGGTATTATTGTAGAAGCGCAGTCATCAAAGGCTGGAATTACAGCTAACAGATCTGTTCAGTGTCATACAATTACAGCTATCAGGAGATTAGTTTAGTATAGTCAGTTTTTTGAGTTTTATACTTGAGGTGGTGAAGGTTTGTCTGTAATTAAAAAGTATTGGGTTACAATCGTACTTGGCATTTTGGTGATAGTTTCAGGTTGCTATGCACTTGAACATAGTGGCTCAAGAGACCAGATAGTATATAGTGAGCATCTCGATGATGTGTGCGCTAATGTAAATGGTGAGAAAATCACATTTCGACAGGCTTCATACTATGTGGCTTTTGAGGAATTAAAAGTAGAAGAACAAGCATATGTATATGATGCAGATGATACTAATAAGTATTGGAATGCTCATGTAGATGGAAAATTTATCAGAGTTGAGGCGAGAGAGTCTGTTGAATCAATGATTGTTCATGACGAGATTTTTTACCAAATGGCAAAGGCGGAAGGCATAGAACTTTCAGATGAGGAGCGTATTGCTTTTGAAAATAGTGTAATGGATTTTCTTTATGACATAGAAGATTATGACGGGTTAGATGACATGGGTGTGACAGAAGAAGATATTGTGGCAACTATGGAGAAAGCCGCTTTGGCTGAAAAATATCAGAATATTTATGCTGAGCTCCAAGGTGCAAAAGTAGAGGAATATGATTTTTCTGGAGAAAAATATGAGAAACTTCTAGAGAAAAATGAATATGATATAACAGATGAGCTGTGGGAGAAGGTTCCATTTGGAAATGTTATATTAGAACATTAAAATTTATAGAAAACGAGATAATAAAAATGGCAATTAAAATTGGAAGAAATGATCCATGTTGGTGTGGAAGTGGTAAAAAATACAAATCATGTCACAGTGCTTTTGATATAAAGCTTGCAAGACTTGCAGAGGAACATCATAAAGTCCCAAGTCGCAGTATCATAAAGACACCGGAACAGATTGTAAAGATTAAAGAGAGCGCAAAAATCAATGTAGCTGTGCTTGACTATTTAGAGGAACATATTCATGAAGGAATGAAAACTTCTGAAATAGATAAAATCGTATATGATATGACTACTAAAATGGGAGGAATTCCTGCACCATTAAATTATGAGGGATATCCTTATAGTGTATGTACATCCGTAAATGAACAGGTTTGTCATGGTTTTCCGTCAGATGATGTGATTTTAAAAGATGGTGATATTGTAAATGTTGACTGCTCTACAATACTTGATGGATATTTTTCTGATTCTTCTAGAATGTTTTGTATAGGTAATGTCAGCGAGGAAAAGAGAAAGCTGGTTCAGGTCACAAAGGAGTGTGTGGAGCTTGGTCTTAAAGAGGTTAAGCCTTGGGGCTTCCTTGGAGATATGGGACAGGCGGTACACGACCATGCTTATGCTAACGGATATTCAGTAGTAAGAGAAATCGGTGGACATGGAGTTGGATGTGAATTCCATGAGGATCCATGGGTTGGCTACAATACTAAGAGAGGAACAGATATGGTGATGGCACCAGGTCTTATGTTTACAATTGAGCCAATGGTAAATATGGGTAAACCAGATATCTATATTGATGAGGAGAACGACTGGGAGGTATACACTGTGGATGGAAAACCGTCAGCGCAGTGGGAGGTCCAGGTTCTCGTGACAGAAGATGGATATGAGTTAATCAGTTGGTAAGAAATACATAAAGAATAATTAACCCAGACAACGAGATTGTTGTCTGGGTTTTATTTATACAGTTGTATTTACTCCGTTTATTGTTGCGTTTTCGTTTTCCTTCATTGGAATTACAAGGCATTTTTCACCGTTTATTACCTGTGAAGTAATCTGGGATGCTTTTTCTGGTTTTACACGAAGAACCACATCGTATGTTTTTGTCTCTGCAATATAATTATCAATCTCTTCCTGTTTTTCAAGTAATTGAGAAGTACGCTCCTCAAGCTGAGTATTTTTTTCTTCAAGTTCTGAGTTCTTTTCCTCGAGCTGAGAGTTTTTCTGATTAAGCTCGAGAGTAAGAGTTCCAACCTGATCTTCTAAGGCAAGCTTTTCAATGCGAATTTCATTTGCAACGAGAGCTTTTGAGTCGATAACATTTGACACCTCTGGAAGCTTTTCACCGAAGGCTTCATCTATGGATTTTTCGATACGGGAAATTTTTTCCTCTGAAACATGGCATTCAGTAAGTACTTTTTCCACTGCATCATTATCAAGGATAAATGGATCATCTTCTGAGTCATGTGTCTCTTCGTATTCGTCAATCATATCACTTAGGTTCTGCTGAATATCGAGCATTACCTCATCTGTGTTTTCATCCTCTGCACCAAGAACATTTCTCACTATGGAATGAAAAGCCATTTTCTGCTCTGTTGCAGTTCTCTCAACGCCACAGCCTAAGCCGTTTGCCATAAATTCTGAGTGTGGCTCTTTAGTATTTTTAGTATAGAAAAGAGTCGAATGAATGTCTGTGCTTCTGTCATTGAAGGCAGGAAATAAAAATCCAGTCTGAGGAGCACCTACCACCCAGTCACGGATTCTTGGTCCGATACGCTTTTCTCCTTCCAAATAACCAAGTCCAGGTTTTGAAAGTGTAACAGGGCAGATGGCACACAGAAGATATTTGTAAACTTCCTCTGATTCATCCACGTTGATATTGTCGTTGGTTCTTGTCATGACATCATAGCTGTCCAGATAGAGAAGAATGAGGTAATTTCCTACTTCGTCATATGTATCAATAACTAAGTCATAGTAAGTATCCAGGAGTCCTTCATCCTGCAAGTCACAGTCTCGAAGTGCCATAAGAATCTGCTGTCTTCCACCAACTTCTTCTTCCTCAATAGGGAAGGAAAGATTTAATAGGTTGTTTCCAATGGTTCCTGATAAAACTTTGTTGGAAATCTCAAGATATTTGTAGTATTCTTCGTCCTCAAGAGTAAGGAACTTTCCACCGAATTTGCAGACTTTTTCATGATTTGCGTCTACATAGCAGCCAACCAGCTGTGTAAAAGTGGCTTGGTCCTTTTTGAGACGGCGTTTTAATTCAAGTACTTCTTTTTTGTTCATATGTATACCCCTTATCTATTTAATAGTCATTTTTAAAATGTCAGTAGTTTTATTATAGGGTAATGAGGAAAATTATGCTACAATAAAATGTAATCAAAAACCTTTGGAGGATGATAAATTGGTTATTGGAATCTTGGCCCATGTTGATGCTGGTAAGACAACATTATCGGAGGCTTTATTATTTAATACAGGACAAATTAGAAATCTTGGAAGAGTAGATCATCAGGATGCTTACCTGGATAATAATGCGCTTGAAAGAGAGCGAGGGATCACGATTTTCTCAAAGCAGGCGAGAATAAAAGATGGGGAGTTTTCTGCCACCTTGCTAGATACACCGGGACATGTGGATTTTTCTGCGGAGATGGAGAGAACACTTCAGGTACTTGATTATGCAATCCTTGTGATTTCAGGAACTGATGGTGTACAGGGACATACCAGAACTCTTTGGAGATTACTTAAGCATTATAACGTTCCTACCTTCATTTTTGTAAATAAAATGGATATGGATGGAACTGATGCGTCAGCTATTCAGAAAGAGCTTAAGTCAGAGCTTGGGGATGGATGCGTGTGCTTTGCGGACATAGAGGCTGTATACGAAGAAATAGCAATGTGTTCAGAGGCTCTTTTGGATGAGTATATGGAAACTGGAGAGCTGGAGATTATGTCCATTTCAAAAGCTATTGCTGACAGGATGGTATTCCCATGTTTTTATGGTTCAGCGTTGAAAAATGAGGGGGTGTCTGAACTGATAGCTGGGATAAAGAAATATACTCAGAAGAAGGCGTATCCTGAGGATTTTGCGGCTAGAGTATATAAGGTTGGAAGAGATGAAAGGGGAATGCGTCTTACATTTTTAAAGGTATTAGGTGGAAGGCTAAGAGTTCGAGATAAGATAGAGTACAGCGATTTGGTTGAAAAAATTGACCAGATTAGAAAGTATTCCGGGGAAAAATATGATACAAGTGACGAAGCTTTGGCTGGAGAGATTGTAACGGTCACAGGACTAAGTTCAACCTTTCCGGGACAGGGACTGGGAACCCTTTCTAATTCTAACAGTCCGGTATTAGAGCCGGTGTTAAACTATCAGATGATTCTGCCTGATGATGTAAATCCAGTTACTTTTATTGAGAAAGTGAGACTTCTTGAGCAGGAAGACCCACAGCTATATGTAGTGTGGAAGGAAGAACTAAAGGAAATTCATGTTCAGCTCATGGGACAGGTTCAGATGGAGGTTCTGGTTCGACAAATTAAAGACAGATTTGGTGTGGTTGTTACATTCGGACCGGGAAGTATTGTGTACAAGGAAACAGTTGCTGCTCCGGTAGAAGGAGTAGGACATTTTGAACCACTAAGACATTATGCAGAGGTGCATCTTCTTATCTCCCCTGCTGAAAGGGGGAGTGGAATAACGGTGACATCTACCTGTAGTGAAGATATATTAGATAAAAACTGGCAGAGGCTTATCACAACTCATGTAGAAGAAAGGGAGCACAAGGGTGTTCTTACAGGATCCGGGCTTACTGATGTGCAGATTACAATACTTACAGGAAGAGCTCATATTAAGCATACGGAGGGCGGAGATTTTAGGCAGGCTACGTATAGAGCAATAAGACAGGGTTTAAAGTCGGCAAAAAGCATTTTGCTGGAGCCTTATTATAATTTTTCTCTTGTTATTCCTATGGATTTGGTTGGAAGGGCTATGACAGATTTGCAGCAGCGATATGCCAAGGCAGAGGCTCCTGAGTTTTCGCAGAATGGGACAAGGGATTTAGCTACGATAAAAGGTCGTGCTCCTGTATCTACAATGCAGGATTATGTAAGCGAGGTGCATGCTTACTCAAAAGGTTTGGGACATCTTACACTTGAACTGATGGGATATGATGAGTGCCACAATCCGGAAGAAGTAATAGAGAAGATTCGTTATGATAGCGAGGAGGATATGAAAAATCCTACAGGCTCGGTATTTTGTGCTCATGGCTCGGGTTTTGTCGTTCCTTGGGATGAGGTGCAGGATTACATGCATTTACCATTTGTATATGACGGAGATGCGTCAGAAGAGGCGCTTAGCAATAATGCTAAAGCATTTGGTAGTGAGGAGGCGGAGAGTCTTTCAAAGATAAACAGGAAAGAAAGCTGGGAAAAAGAGGTTTCGAGAATGTCTTCTCTTGAGTTAGATGCAGAGCTTGCAGATGTTTATGCAAGGGAATTCGGAATGAACAAGGCGGATTTGGAGGAGCAGGAAAGACGAAAATGGGCGGTTCACAGGAAAAATGAAAGTAAGCCTGTGTCAAAAACTAAGCTGGATAAGCATGGTAATCCTATCTATCCATCAAAAAAAGCAAATGAGGAATGTGTAATTGTTGATGGATATAACATTATTTTTGCATGGGATGAACTAAAAGAGTTAGCGAAAGTAAATATTGATTCGGCAAGGGATAAGCTAATTGATATTCTCGAGGATTATCAGGGATATAAAGGCTGTCGTTTGATTCTTGTGTTTGATGCATATAAAGTAAAGGGCAACACCGGAAAAATTGTGCATTACAACAATGTAGAGGTGGTGTATACTAAACAGGATGAGACTGCGGATGCGTTTATCGAAAGAACAGTTCATGAAATTAGAAATAAATACAAGATAACCGTTGCATCAGCAGATGGTCTGGTTCAGCAGACCATAATGAGCCTTGGAGCTCTAAGAATGTCAGCAAGGGAACTTCTGATGGAGATTGAGCGAACCCAAAAGGAAGGCTTTGAAAGGAGAAATTTATAATGACAGTAAATGACAAGATGTACCAGCTTGGAAGCGTACGTTCTGCAATCAGAGAGCTTTTTGAATATGGCAAAATGCGTGCAGAAATTGTGGGAAAAGAGAATGTATATGATTTTTCTATAGGGAATCCAAGTATTCCTGCTCCAAGAATTGTAAATGATACTATAAAAGAACTTGTTACTAATTATGATTCAGTTGCACTTCACGGATATACTTCTGCTCAGGGAGATGTGGAAACAAGACAGGCAATTGCTGATTTTTTGAATAAAACACATGGTACAAGGTTCGGCGCAGATAATTTCTATATTACAATGGGAGCGGCTGCTTCCCTTTCGATTTGTTTTAGGGCATTGACAAGCAGTGACTCGGATGAGTTTATCGCAATAGCACCTTTTTTCCCGGAATACACAGTTTTTGTAAATGCAGCAGGTGCTAAATTAAAGGTTGTTCCAGCTGATACAGAGAATTTCCAGATTGATTTTGAGGCGCTTTCTGAGACTATTAATAAGAATACAAGGGCGGTTATTATTAATTCACCCAATAATCCTTCAGGAACTGTTTATTCTGAGGAGACAATCAAAAAACTTGCTGCTTTACTAGAGGAGAAAAGTAAAGAGTTTGGTCGTCCTATTTTTATTATATCGGATGAGCCATATCGTGAAATCGTATATGATGGAATAGGGGTTCCTTTTGTTACAAAATACTACGCAAATACATTGGTTTGTTATTCTTATAGTAAGTCACTTTCTCTTCCTGGAGAGCGTATTGGATACGTTTTAGTGCCGGACGAGGTATATGACAAAAACGAGATGTATGCAGCAGTAGCGGGAGCTGGAAGAGCATTGGGATATGTGTGTGCTCCAAGTCTTTTCCAGAAGATGATTATAAAATGTCAGGGTGCTACTGGTGATATTAGTGCATACAAGGAAAACAGAGATATTTTATACAAAGGACTTACAGATATAGGATTTAAATGTTTTAAACCTGATGGAGCTTTTTATATGTTTGTAAAAGCTCTTGAGGATGATGCGGATGCTTTTTGCGAGAAGGCAAAAGAAGAGGATCTTCTGATTGTGTCGGCAAATGGTTTTGGATGTCCTGGATGGGTAAGAGTATCCTACTGTGTTGATTCGGAAATGATTAAGAGATCCTTTGGTGCTTTCAAAAAATTGTATGACAAGTATCAGTAGAAAAAGAGAGGATTAAGTAGTGAGAAAAAGATTAGTTGGAATATTGGCTTTGTTGATGGTGTTTTGTCTTTTTCTTTCATGTGGCAAAAAAGAAAAGAATAAAAATACTGAAAATTCTGAAGTTGTAATTGGAACTGAGATGACAGAGCCGGTGACAGAAACAGAGGAGCCAGAGGCGGTATACAATGGTCCGGCGTGTCCTTCTGTGAATGGAAAGCTTCATGTGGATGGAACTAAACTGTGCGATGAAAAGGGAAATCCTGTACAGCTTCGAGGTGTATCCACACATGGTCTGTCGTGGTTTCCGGACTATGTAAATGAGGAAAGTTTTGCAACTCTAAAAAGCTGGGGAGCAAACGTAGTTAGACTTGCAATGTATACTTATGAAAATGGTGGCTATTGTACAGATGGAGACCAGAAAGCATTAGAAGAGCTTATCAGAAATGGTGTTAAGTATGCCGAAAAACAGGACATGTATGTAATTGTTGACTGGCATGTATTAAATGAGGGTAATCCAAATACATACAGTGCACAGGCGAAGACCTTTTTTGAAAAAATGTCTGAGGAATTTGCTGACAAGAATAACGTCATCTACGAAATCTGTAATGAGCCATGTAAGGGCGCAAACTGGGATGATGTTAAATTCTATGCCAGTGAGGTTATTCCTTCTATTAGAGATAATGACAAGGATGCGGTCATTATCGTGGGAACTCCAAACTGGAGTCAGGATGTAGATGTTGCTGCAGCTGATCCGATTGCAGAGTATGATAACATAATGTATGCATTGCATTTTTATGCTGGAACACATAAGGAAGAGCTTCAGTCAAAAATGCAGAAGGCACTTGATCAAAAGCTTCCTATTTTCGTATCGGAGTTTGGAATCTGCGATGCAAGCGGAAATGGAGCTAATGACATAGAGTCAGCAAATAAATGGATTAGTTTATTGGATTCAAACGGAATTAGTTATGTCTGCTGGAATCTGTCGAATAAAAATGAAAGCTCGGCGTTGCTACTCAGCACATGTACCAAGACCTCGGGATTTGCGGCAGAGGATTTGAGCGAGGAAGGCAACTGGTTATATCAGGTACTTCAGAGTCACTATACCGCCGATACTGAAGGGACAGATTCTTCATCTGTGACAACTGATGTTCAGCCAACACCAGAGGCGGATTCCTCTACAGTGATTTCACAGGGAAATTTGAGAGTACGCCCAACGTTGTCAAATAGCTGGGAAGCAGATGGAAAAAATTTCTATCAGTATGAATTAGCTGTGGATAATGTTGGCGATGAGGTTTATTCATGGAAAGTTGATTTGGATTTTGATGGAGATATAAGTCTGATTGATGGGTGGAATGGTAATTTCAAAGCCTCAGGTAAAAAGCTTACTATCAATAATGAGACATACAATGGCAATATAAAGTCCAATTCTACGGTGACGAATATTGGATTTATCATATCAGGTGGTAAACTTGTAGAATAATAAAAAAACTCTTGCATAAACTGTATAAACAGTAAATGCAGGAGTTTTTTTGAAAGGATATATTGAATCACGTGCTGTAGAGATTGCAAACTACATAGTCGAAAACAATACAACGGTAAGAGCAGCTGCGAAAAAATTTGGAATTAGCAAATCAACTGTGCACAAGGATATCACAGATGAAGACCGCTTGCTTCGAATTAATCCACAGCTTGCTGCCAAAACCAGAAAAATTTTAGATGTCAATAAGTCTCAAAGACATATTCGAGGCGGTTTGGCAACAAGAGAAAAGTATCTGAAATCTGAGAATTAATCCTGTTTGTACAGATTGATGATTGTCTCAATACATTTCTCATATCCAAGCTTAGAGCTGTTTAAAATAACGTCGTAATTCTTGCGGTTTCCCCATTCTTTATCCGTGCAGTAACGATAATTTACAGCTCTTTTTTTATCGATGTCTTTTAGCATTTTTTTGGCTTCTGATTCGCTCTTGTCGTAGAGAGCTTTGATGCGCTCAATTTTTTCTTTGGTTTCTCCTTCTATAAAAACATTAAGTACATCATCCCGGTCTGAAAGAATATAATCAGCACTTCGACCTACAATCAGACAGCTTTCTTTTTCTGAAATTTCAGTAATAATTTTGTTCTGGATGGCATAGATTTGATCTGCCACAGAGATACCACTGATATCTCTTTCTATAAAAGCATATGATAAAAAGCTTTTGGACGGAGCATATTCGCCTCTGTCCTCAACGAATTGCTCTGATAGTCCTAGTTCCTCAGCAACTTTTGCTATTATTTTTTTATCATAAAAAGTGATACCAAGCCTGTTGGCTACCTGTTCTCCTATGTATCTTCCTCCGCTTCCGAATTCACGGCTAAGTGTAATAATTTTATAACTCATAAAAAAACCCTCCGTTTCCTGTCTATATACAAATTATAGCCCAATTGGAATTTGAAATCAAAGAACAAAAAATGATTTTTTTAAAATTGTCAAAAGGCTTGCAGTCTTTTCTTTCCTACTCTATAATGACAGAAGACGTCAGATTTTTTTGATGAACTTTATATTATTTAGGAGGATATTTGGATGGATCAGGAAAAAGTCATAGTAATTGACTTCGGTGGACAGTACAACCAGTTGGTTGCCCGACGCGTTCGTGAATGTAACGTTTACTGTGAGATTTATTCTTATAAAATTGACATAGAGCAGATTAAAGCTATGAATCCAAAGGGTATCATTTTGACCGGCGGACCTAATAGCTGCTACGAGGAGGATTCACCTTCTTATCAGAAGGAACTTTTTGAACTTGGAATCCCTGTTCTTGGTCTTTGTTACGGTGCTCAGCTCATGATGCACAAATTAGGTGGTAAGGTCATCACTCCTGAGGTTGGTGAGTACGGTAAAACAGAGATTTCCTATGCTTCAAACTCAGTTCTTTTCAAAGATATGCCAGCAAAATCTATCTGCTGGATGAGCCACTTTGACAGAATTGAAGAAGCTGCACCGGGGTTTGAGGTTGTAGCACACACTGCAGATTGCCCAATTGCAGCGACTCAGAATGTGGAGAAAAATCTTTATGCAATTCAGTTCCATCCAGAAGTTTTACATACAGTAAATGGTACACAGATGATTTATAATTTCGTAAGAAATGTCTGTGGTTGTGCCGGAACATGGAGAATGGATTCTTTTGTTAAGGAAACAATTTCTGAAATCCGCAACAAAGTCGGTGACGGAAAGGTTCTCCTTGCTCTTTCTGGTGGTGTTGATTCATCAGTGCTTGCAGCACTTCTTGCAAAAGCTATCGGACCACAGCTTACATGTGTATTCGTAGACCACGGTCTTCTCAGAAAAAATGAGGGTGATGAGGTTGAGAGTGTATTCGGACAAGGCGGCGAATTCGACATCAACTTTATCCGTGTTAACGCTCAGGAGCGTTACTACAAGAAGCTTGAGGGTGTTACAGAGCCAGAAGCTAAGAGAAAAATTATCGGTGAGGAATTCATCCGTGTTTTCGAAGAGGAAGCTAAGAAAATCGGCGCAGTTGACTTCCTTGCACAGGGAACTATCTATCCTGACGTTGTTGAGTCAGGACTTGGCGGTGAGTCTGCAGTAATCAAATCTCACCACAACGTAGGCGGTCTTCCTGATTTCGTCGATTTCAAAGATATCGTTGAGCCACTTCGCAATCTCTTCAAGGATGAGGTTCGTAAGGTTGGTCTTGAGCTTGGCTTACCAGAGTACTTAGTATTCCGTCAGCCATTCCCAGGCCCAGGTCTTGGAATCCGTATCATCGGCGAAGTGACAGCTGAGAAAGTTCGCATCGTACAGGATGCTGACTGGATTTACCGTAGCGAAGTTGAAAAGGCTGCAAAAGAGTACAAGGACGCCAACGGTGAGGAGCCATCATGGATGCCAAACCAGTACTTCGCAGCACTTACAAATATGCGTTCTGTTGGTGTAATGGGTGATGAGCGTACATACGACTACGCCGTTGCAGTTCGTGCAGTACGCACAGTAGACTTCATGACAGCAGAAGCCGCTGAGATTCCATTCGAGGTGCTTCAGACAGTGATGAGCAGAATTATTAATGAGGTGAAGGGTGTTAATAGAGTGTTCTATGATTTGACAAGTAAACCACCTGGAACGATTGAGTTTGAATAACCATTTGTGAAAATTAAGCCTTTATTTACACATATTCCAAACAAAAAGCGTTAAGTTTTGGCAACGGTTTGGCAACAGAATCTAACGCAAATGTGTTAAGTGAAATATTATATTAATTGCATTTAAATAAGACCTTACTGAAGTTCTTTCCCAAACTGGAAAGGAATTTCGATAAGGTCTTTTTCTATTTATCTGATTTTTTCTTGTATGGTCTGTTGCCACTAGAAAATGGAATTAAAGCAGACCTCGTTTCTTCATTTCTTCTGACAATGTATCCTGGAGTTCGGCATCCAGTTTGTCAGAGATGGCATTCTTTACATAGCCGGCGGTTGGTTCAATGTTTGGGAAGTTATATCTCCAATTGTCGTATTCATCTTCGGAGATTTCTCCCTGTTTAAGCTTGGAATATTGACTGAGCCAGGCGAAGAACATAGGTGCTATCTGGTCATAAGCCTGATGATTTTCGTCGAGAGTTATACATGGACGTCCATCCTTATCAGTACTTATTTGGAATCCATACTCGTCCTCAAGGGCGAAGAAGGTATGCATCAATCCAAGATAGGAATCAATATTAGGTACTGTGATTGCTCTGGTTGTAACACCAAAGATATCAGCTAATTGTTTAATCAGGTCATCTTTGGGAGTACGGGCTTCGGTTTCGTATTGTGCGATACGAACATCTGAAGTTTTACCCATGAATCCTACCATTTCACCGAGTTCTTTTTGCTTTAATCCTTTTCTGCTTCGGAATAATCGTATTCTTTTTCCTAACATAGTTGCCTCCTTTTGTCCGTTAATGTTGCCATTAGCATTATAGTTAAATCAATTTGTTTAAGTGTAGTATAACACCTGTAAATAATGTAATCAAGAAGAACTTTAACAAAAAAAGTTAATTATTTGTTAAAAAGGTCTTGACTTAACTGAAAAGAGTTAATATAATAACTATACAAAACTTAACGGATAAAAGTTAAGTATAAAACTGAATGAGTGTACGAAACCGAACAAACCGCCAAGACCTTCATAATGAAGCGAGCACCTGAGTACAAGGGAATAGAAGTACAAGGGATGGCACAGCACCGAGCAGGGTTGCCTGTCAGAACGGGGACGAGAATACACCAAATCAAACATTCAATGAAAGGAGGAAAAGGGGATATGGAAGAAAAGACATTCTTAACAGTGGATGAAGTTGCAGAGCTATTAACAGTTTCAAAGTCAAAGGCTTATGAGATTGTAAGACAGCTGAATAAGGAATTGAAAGCAAAAGGACTTATTACAGTAGCTGCAAGAGTTAGTAAAGCATATTTTTATGAAAGAATGTGCTACAGCAAAGAGTAGTGGAAAGGAGTTGATTATATGTCGGTTTATAAAGACAATGCTACCGGCAAGTGGCGTGTGATATACCGATATACGGATATCACAGGAAAACGAAAGCAGACACAAAAACGTGGCTTTGAAACAAAACGAGAGGCAGTTGCTTGGGAACATGAGATGATGCTAAAAGCTCAGGCGAAGCTAGATATGACCTTTGGTAGCTTCTATGAGATATACGAAGCGGACAAGGCATCAAGGTTAAAGCAGAGTACCTGGGAGACGAAAAGTCATATCATAAGAACAAAGATTTTGCCATATTTTGCAGAGCGTAAGATAGATGAAATTGAAGTCAGAGATGTGATTGCATGGCAGAATGAGCTTCTGGCAGCCTTTTAGGATGAAGGAAAGGAAGAAAGATATTCTCAGGACTATTTAAGGACGATACAAGCTCAGCTTACAGCAATATTTGCACATGCGATGAAATATTACAATCTTCCGAAGAATCCGTCCTCACTGGCAGGAACCATTGGTAAGGAGGTACCAAAGGAGATGCAATTTTGGACGAAAGAAGAGTATCTAAAATTTGCAGAGGCAATGATGGACAAGCCGCGTTCCTATTATGCTTTTGAGCTGTTATATTGGACGGGAATTCGTTCAGGAGAGTTGTTGGCACTTACACCAAGCGATTTTGATTTTGAAAAGCAGACATTGCGAATTAATAAAACATTTCATCGCTCGAAGGGGGAGGATATTATTACGACACCTAAGACGGTAAAAAGTAATCGAATTATCACTTTGCCCCCATTTTTGTGTGATGAGATTAAAGATTATCTTGGAATGTTTTATGAGATAGGTGAAAGTGAGAGGATGTTCAGTTTTACAAAATCATATCTTGGTCATGAGATGGAAAGAGGTTGTAAGGCATCGGGCGTGAAAAAAATCAGAATTCATGATTTACGTCA
>JBGVHH010000064.1:0-62051 GCA_045122195.1 Agathobacter sp. | reverse complement strand
ATCTCAGTTGGGGAGACTCCCACTTCTATAAGTGGCGAGATGAAACATATTAGTCTCAGTGGAGGGTACAATCCCCCAACTGAGATAAAAGCCTCCGGCGGATTGCAGGAATGCGCAGAGGAAGATGTCAGCAAAGCTGACGCGCATTCCGCAGCAAGAACGCTGGAGCGTTCTTGAATTGAAAGTGTATTTAAAAACGGGTAAAATTCAGTTATACTATATTTGGAAACTCACAAATTGATACATAATCAGTTAAAAACAGCAAGAATAGTATAAAGGCTGAAAATGCTGTAAAAAGGATAATCAAAATTGGAAAAGAGAAATAAAATATTTTATAAATTATTGGGAATTTTTGCTGGATTGAGCTTTATTCTGTCTATAATCTACGGGATTATTTATTTTGGATTGGCAAGGGGAGATTTGTTTGACTCCATTATTGAAGATGAGCAATTGGAAGAAAATCTAGGAATTCCATCTGAACAATTGGAATATGCAATGGACGAAATGATATCATATGTAAAAAGCTGGGATGAATCTGAATCAGCTCAGGTTCAGGTGATGGTAAATGGACAAAAGGTCGATTTTTACGTAGAAAACGAGATGAGTCACTTAAAGGATGTGAAGTTACTCATAAAGTTTTTGGATAAAGTATTTATGGGATTATTTTTGACTGGAATAGTAATAGCCGTTGTTCTATGGCGCAAGAAGCGACTTAGAGAACTTGGATGGGGATATTTTATTGCGCTGGGAATAGTGGCAGTTTTAGCTTTAATAGTAGCAATTATTGCATGTAGCGATATGAGTGATTTCATCAGTTTGTTCCATGGTATATTTTTTAGTCAGGGTGGCTGGGTATTTGATTTAGATAAATCAAGAATTGTATGGTTCTTCTCAGATGGTTTGTACCAGAAAGCCTTAGTTATTCTTGGCTTATCAATGACGATAATACTTGGTGGAATAGCAGTTTTTGATGCTATTTATTTAAAAAAAGTAAACCAAAGCGAAAAAATGCAAATGAATTAATTCAATAAAAAATGTCCCACAATAAAAGTGGGACATTTTCTATGCGCATATTTTGCTTAAGAAATAACGATGGAGTCTGTCATCTGTTGACATCTCAGGATGGAAAGCAAGTCCAATCTGATTTTTATATTCTACTCCTACAATGCGGGAATCAACTGTAGTAAGTACTTTTGCTTCTTCTGAGTTGTTTACGATATAAGGAGCTCTGATAAATACCAAAGGAAAATCTGTTATTTCTCCGATATCGCCAGTTGTTTCAAAGCTTCCCAGCTGTCTGCCGTAAGCATTTCTTTTTACTGTGACAGGAAGGGTTCCAAGGTGAGTAGTGGAATCGTTCTCGATATTCTCTGCCAATAGAATAAGTCCTGCACAGGTAGCAAGAACTGGAAGACCGTTTTTGATTTTTTCCTGAATGGTGTCAAACATATCAAGCTTTTTAAGAAGCTGACCCTGAACAGTGCTTTCGCCGCCAGGGAGAACTAATCCGTCGATATCATCTAAATCCTTTTTCTGTCTGATTTCAATGCAATCTACTCCCAGATTATTCAATATTTTTTCGTGCTCAATAAATGCGCCCTGAACGGCAAGTACACCGATTTTCATGATTACTGACCTCTTTCTTCCATGATTATTTTGATTTCGCTTGGGTTGATTCCAACCATTGCCTCACCTAAATCTTCAGATAACTTGGCGATAAGCTTAGAGTCTTTATAATTTGTAACAGCCTGAACAATTGCAGAGGCACGTTTTGCAGGATCTCCTGATTTAAAGATACCAGAACCAACGAATACTCCTTCTGCACCGAGCTGCATCATAAGAGCTGCATCTGCTGGAGTTGCAACACCACCTGCAGCAAAGTTTACAACAGGAAGTTTTCCGTTCTCGTGAACATACAATACAAGGTCATAAGGAACGCGAAGCTGTTTAGCTTCTTCGAAAAGCTCGTCCTTTGACATAGCTGTAATTTTTCTGATTTCTGAGTTCATTTTTCTCATGTGGCGAACGGCCTGAACAACATCACCTGTTCCTGGCTCACCTTTTGTACGAATCATAGATGCTCCTTCGTTGATTCTTCTGAGCGCTTCACCTAAATCTCTTGCTCCACATACGAAAGGAACTTTAAATTCTGTTTTATCTATATGATAGATATCATCTGCCGGAGAGAGAACTTCTGACTCATCAATGTAATCAATCTCAATTGCCTCAAGAATCTGAGCTTCAACAAAATGTCCGATACGGCATTTTGCCATAACTGGAATACTAACTGCATCCTGAATACCCTTGATCATTTTTGGGTCGCTCATTCTTGATACACCACCTGCAGCACGGATATCTGCTGGAATTCGCTCTAATGCCATAACTGCACATGCTCCTGCAGCTTCGGCAATTCTTGCCTGCTCTGGAGTAGTAACGTCCATGATTACTCCACCTTTTAACATCTGTGCTAAACCTTTATTTAATTCATATTGTGATTTGTCCATTAAATAAGACCTCCTTGCGTTTTCAATGAACACATCTTATAATAAAACTGGTAATAAAAAAATAATCAAAACGATAAAATATATTATTCCAGTTGCAGAGGTGGGAAATGCTTACATACGATTTTGAAAATATTGAAGGACCGATTTACACATATGTATATAAATGCATAAAATCAGATATTTTATCAGGAGAATTAAAGCCTGGAGAAAAGCTTCCGTCAAAAAGAACATTTGCAAATAACAACGGCGTTAGTACCATTACGATTCAAAATGCATATGACCAGTTGATAAGTGAAGGTTATGTATATACAGTTCCCAAAAAAGGATATTATGTGGCCAATATCGAGGGAATGTCACGTGCCACCGTAAATACAGAGGTAAACTATGATATTCATATACCGCAGACCAAGTTATACGAATATGACCTTTCCAGCAATGGTGTAAATTCAGAGAACTTCCCATTTTCTGTGTGGACAAAGCTTTCAAGGCAGGTCATGGCAGAACAAAAGGATGAGCTTATGACTATAGCGCCGACCTCGGGAGTTTTGCCACTCAGGGAGGCAATAGCAAACCATTTGAAGTCCTTCAGAGGAATGCTGGTGGACCCAAAACAGATTATAATTGGTGCAGGAACGGAGTATCTGTATGGTCTTATAGCACAGCTTTTAGGAAACAGGAAAATTTATGGAATTGAAAATCCCGGCTATCAGAAGCTGGTAAGCATATACAGTCAGCGTGATATAGAGTGCCGTTTTATTCCTATGGATGAAAATGGTGTGACAGTATCAGGATTACAGGAATCACAGGCGGATGTAGCACATATATGTCCTAACCATCATTTCCCAACAGGGATTACCATGCCAGCAAGCAGAAGATATGAGGTTCTTGCCTGGGCAAACGAAAAGAGTGGAAGATACATTATTGAAGATGACTATGACAGCGAGTTTCGTTTGGAAGGAAAGCCGATACCACCACTTTTTTCAATAGATGCATGTGAAAAAGTTATATATATGAACACATTTTCAAAATCCCTTGCCCCGACGATTCGTATTAGTTATATGGTGCTCCCAGTGCATCTGGCGAATCAGTTTTATCAGAAGATGTCGTTTTATTCATGTACAGTTTCGAATTTTGAACAGTATACGCTGGCTCAGTTCATCTCAAGAGGTTATTTTGAAAAACACATAAATAGGATGAGACTCTTTTATATAAAGAGAAGAAAAAATATTATGGGCATTATACAAAATAGTAAGCTGGGTCAAAAAAGTGAGATTTGGGAGAATGATTCGGGACTTCATTTTCTGCTTAAACTGGACACAAATAGTACAGATGAACAGATAACAGAAAAATTAGGAGAAAAGGGAATAAAGATGAGAGCTCTCTCTCAATACTATTTTACAAAGGAAAATGAAAGGTCGCATCTTTTTATTATAAACTATTCCAATATTGAGGAGGAAAAATTTAGTCGAGCTGTAAAGTTGATAGAAGAAATGTTGTAATTATGAATAGTAAATAGAAAGTAAAAATTGTGGTATTTTAAGATGAAATTGTTGTACGCAAAAAAGCACGTAAGTGCTAGTATTATCTTAGTTAATAAAGTCACCTGATTTATTTAGTGGTGAGTGTGTAATATGGGGGATAGAAAAGATGTTTCAATTATTACTTGCAATTATTTATCTGTCATTTATTAGTCTTGGTCTGCCAGATTCGTTACTAGGTTCTGCATGGCCTATGATGTGTTCTGATTTTGGTGTGCCACTTTCGTATGCTGGTATAGTATCAACTATCATTTGTCTTGGAACAATAGTGTCAAGTCTTCAAAGTGACAGACTAACACTTAGATTTGGAACAGGAAAGGTAACAGCTGTTAGTGTAGCAATGACAGCTATTGCACTGTTTGGTTTTTCCATTTCAGGAAGCTTTTGGATGATATGCCTGTGGGCTATACCGTACGGTCTTGGTGCTGGAGGTGTAGATGCTTCACTAAACAATTATGTAGCGCTTCATTATGAAAGCAGGCATATGAGCTGGCTTCACTGTATGTGGGGAGTGGGAGCCTCAACTGGACCATATATCATGGGGTATGCACTTTCCGGTGGAATGGGATGGAATGGAGGATACCGATATATTGGTATAATACAGATTGTACTAACGGCCATCCTGTTTTTAAGTCTTCCATTGTGGAAGGAAAGAAAGATACAGAAAAACGAGAATGGTGAGGCCAAGAGTCAGCCACTTACCATTAAGGGGATTTTGAAAATAAAGGGTGCAAAACAGGTGCTTGTTGCATTTTTTTGCTACTGCGCACTAGAGCAGACTGCCGGTCTTTGGGCGACTTCATATATGCATTTATTTAAGGGCGTATCAAAGGAAAAAGCAGCAAGCTATGCGGCTATGTTTTATATTGGAATCACCGTTGGAAGAGCAATCAGTGGGTTTATCACTATGAAGCTAAAGGATGATCAGATGATAAGACTTGGTCAGGCGATTATCTTATTGGGAATAATTGTATTGTTCATACCAGCCACGGCAGAAGTCTCTCTTATTGGACTTATTATGATTGGTTTGGGATGTGCGCCGATTTATCCATGTATTATACATTCCACACCAAGACATTTTGGTGAAGAAAAGTCACAGGCGATAATCGGTGCACAGATGGCCTTTGCCTACATTGGATGTCTTACGATGCCACCACTTTTGGGTCTTATAGCAAACTTAATAACAGTTGCAATTATGCCGGCATACCTGCTTGCAATCCTGGTATTGATGTTTTTCATGCACGAAGCATTGTGCAGGGTGACCGAATAATTTCCACTTGTAATTTAAATAGAACACGCCTTGGCTTATGGTGGGCCTGTGAATTTACTCTTTTTTGACGAGTCGTGTGCAAGTTATATGCCGTTATCAGTTAAAGGTTGTCCGAGAAATCCTCGTTCAAGCGTAGCGCGTTTTGGATTTCTCGCGACATAATAAACTTAACTGATAACGGCATTTACTTGCACTAGACGCAGGAAAATTTAGAGTAAATACACAGGCCCACCATAAGCCAAGGCGTGTTCGGGATTATATTACAACCATAAGTGGTAATTATATTTTACTCGGCTTCACCTTCATAAACTGCTTCGTTTGTCACATCAATACCAAGCTTTTTAAGGGTCTTGGTATCCACATCAGAAAGAATTACAGAAACATGCATCTGAGCACCTTTCAGTTTTGGAAGCTGTTTAAGAGCAAGTGCTGCATTAGAATCTCCTGCCGCATAAGTAGAAAGGGCAATGAGAATCTCATCAGAATGAAGTCTTGGGTTATGACTTCCAAAATATTCTGTCTTTAACTGCTGTATTGGCTCAATAAAGGCACTTGGAATAAGATGAATGTCATCCTCAATTCCACCAAGATATTTTACTGCATTGAGTAAAGCTGCAGAAACAGCACCAAGTAATGGAGTTGTTTTTCCTGTAATGATTGTGCCATCTTCTAATTCGATGGCAGCAGCAGGAGCTCCGATTGATTCGGCAACTTCATTTGCAGCAGAAACTGTTGCACGATCGTTAACTGTGATTTTTGCCTGCTGTAAGAGAAGCTCCTGTTTGTAAACTTCTTCTTTTGTAGCCTCGTCGTGTACAAGACGATTTTTAGACTGATAGTAACGACGAATGATTTCCTGCTTAGAAGCTTCTTGGCATGCATCATCATCAAAGATGCAGTTTCCAGCCATGTTTACACCCATATCTGTAGGTGACTTGTAAGGGCATTCGCCATAAATGGCTTCAAACATTGCAGCTACAACAGGGAAGATTTCAACATCGCGGTTGTAGTTTACTGTTGTGATTCCATAAGCCTCAAGATGGAATGGGTCAATCATATTTACATCATTTAAATCAGCTGTCGCAGCCTCATATGCCAGGTTTACAGGATGCTTAAGTGCAAGATTCCAGATTGGGAATGTCTCAAACTTAGCATATCCGGCTTTGATGCCACGTTTGTTCTCATGGTAAAGCTGAGAGAGACATGTAGCCATTTTTCCACTTCCAGGACCTGGAGCAGTCACAACCACTAAAGGTCTTGTTGTGATTACGTAATCATTTTTACCATATCCTTCATCACTCACAATCTGTGAGACGTTATTTGGGTATCCCTCGATTGAAAAATGATGGTATACGTTGATTCCCATATTTTTAAGCTTAATTTCAAAAACATCGAGAGCTTTTGAAGCCTGATAACGAGTTATCACCACGCTGCTTACAAAAAGTCCTTTTGAACGATATACATTGATAAGACGTATAACGTCCTCATCGTAGCTGATGCCAAGATCGTGACGGATTTTGTTTCTCTCAATATCAGCTGCGTTGATAGCAATAATCATCTCTGCTGTATCAGCAAGCTGAAGAAGCATCTGAAGCTTTGAATCAGGAGCAAAGCCTGGCAAAACACGTGATGCATGATAGTCATCAAAAAGTTTTCCACCAAACTCAAGGTAGAGCTTGTCTCCAAACTGGCCGATTCTCTCACGAATGTGTTCTGACTGCATTGTCAGATATTTTTGATTATCAAATCCTATTTTCATAAAATATACCTTTCTAGAAAAATTATAATAGGTGTGCACGTAAATCCTGCGCACTTAATGAAGATAAGTAAGCAGGTGCGATGTCAAATACTGTCTTACATCCGTACATACCTTCCTGATTCATACGGTAAACTGCACGAGCATATGCTGCAATTACAGAACCTGTAAACTCAGGGTTTGAATCAAGTGTAAGCTTGTACTCGATTACGTGTGTATGCTCATCGTTTTGACCTGTAACACCTGTACGAATAACGCTACCACCATGTGGAAGACCGCTGTGATCTCTTGCCATTTCCTCTGCTGTGATGAAATGAACAGTTGTGTCATAGTCTGCAAAATAGTTTGGCATATTTTTGATTTCAGATTCAATTCTTGCTAAATCAGCACCGTCCTCGGCCACAACAAAGCACTCACGAACATGTTTTTCACGTGTTGTAAGCTCTGGCTGTTTTCCGCTTCTGACAGCATCCATAGCTGCATCAACAGGAATAGTGTACTGTCTGCAGTCTAAAACTCCATCGATTCTTCTAACTGCATCTGAGTGTCCCTGGCTTACACCTTTTCCCCAGAATGTGTAGTCTTTTCCATCTGGAAGTACACAGTTTGCATATAATCTGTTTAATGAGAACATACCAGGGTCCCATCCGCAGGAAATAACACTTGTCTTATTTCCCTTAATAGAAGCTGCATCAACATTTGCAAAATGCTCAGGAATGCGGGCATGTGTATCAAAACTGTCAACAACATTGTAAAGTGAAGCATATTTAGGTGTCTGCTCTGGAAGATCAGTAGCACTTCCACCACAAAGGATGAGAACATCAATATCATCAGTCATATCTTTAAGAGCGTCTTCATGATAGACCTTTGCTCCTTCTGTAGCGATTGTAACTGTAGATGGATCTCTTCTAGTGAAAACACCAACAAGTTTCATATCATCATTTTTGGCAACAGCACATTCAACACCCTTGCCGAGATTTCCGTATCCAAAAATACCAACTCTAATCATTATCTAATCCTCGTTCTTTCTCATTTATTTTCCTAAATAATAATATATCTTTTTTTTACAAATGGATATAGGAATATGATAAAATATTAAAAAAAATTTTGTGAGGTGAGGGCATGATAAAATTTACAGACGTATCTTTTGGGTTTCCGCAGAAGGAGCTGTACAACAAAATCTGCTTTGAAATAGAGAAAAATGAGCATGCGGTGTTGATAGGAAGCAATGGCACTGGAAAGAGTACTCTCGTCGATATGATTATGAATAAGGATGATTATCTTTATGACGGAAAAATCGAGATGGAGCCCAATATCAGAATTGGTTAT
Source organism: Agathobacter sp. (assembly GCA_045122195.1). GTDB lineage: Bacteria > Bacillota > Clostridia > Lachnospirales > Lachnospiraceae > Roseburia. The sequence goes on along the minus strand of JBGVHH010000064.1, from coordinate 53,654 downwards.
GTAAGTCAGTTTGTAAAACATGAAGACGGAGATATCTCCTCATACGATTATCTCTCGAAGCCGTTTATAGAACTTCAGGCAAAGGCTGATGAGGTGTGTGCACAGATGGAAAATGCGGATGATATGGAGGCTGCATACGAAAAATATCAGGAGTGTCTTGATGAGATAGAGGCTGTTGACGGGTACAATTTTGATACGAATATTAAAAAAAGGCTTGCAGTAGCAGGTATAAATGAACTTGAAAATATTTCTGTAAACAAAATAAGCGGTGGTGAATTCAAGCTCTTATCAATCATCAGAAATATGCTGTTAAAACCACAACTTCTAATTATGGATGAGCCTGATGTGTTTTTAGATTTTGAAAATATAGTTGGACTATCAAAGCTTATTAATAGCTACGAGGGAACCATTCTTGTTATCACACATAGCAGATTATTATTAAGCCAGTGTTTTGACAAAATACTTCATATTGAGAATGAAGAATTGCAGGAGTTTCCGGGAACATTTGCAGAATACAACTATGCAATGCTTGAGACAAAAATACAGATGCAGGAGCAGGCAACCAAGGATGAGGAGTGGATTGAAACCCAGAAAAAGCTTGTGGAGAGAATGAGAGCAGATGCCTCAAAAATTGCAAATTCTACAAAGGGACGTCAGCTAAAGGCAAGGGTGTCATACCTTGAGAGGCTACAGAAGAAAAAGACAAATAATCCGTTTATAGAAGAGCATGATTATGATTTTACTTTTCCAAAGCTAGCATCTGATGAAGAAGATAATAATGGTGAAAACGAGCTTGTTTTTGAGGTGAAAAATTACAGTCTGACATACGATAAGACAATTCTATCTGATGTGAATTTTGAAATCAAAAAAGGGGAGAAGGTAGCTATTGTCGGAGCAAACGGAACAGGAAAATCAAGTTTGTTACAAGACGTCTATGCTATGTTAAAAGAAAAAGATTCAGTAGACCAGATTGGATTTTTTACTCAGATTTATGACGATGATGAGGAAAAATTATCAGGAGGAGAGCGAAACATAAAGCAGCTTCATGAGATAGCAAAAGGATACTTCTCAATTCTTTTCTTAGATGAGCCAACAAGCCATCTTGATACCTATGCCCAGATTGCACTTGAGAAAGCAATTGCCGAGTATAAAGGAACTGTACTTATGGTATCACATGATTTCTATACAGTTGTAAACTGTGCAGACAGAATTTTGATTCTTGAAAATGGAACTTTGCGTGAGATGAGTGCAAGAGCATATAGAAAGAGCATTTACAAAAGATATTTTGACAGTGATATTTTTGAGGCTGAGAGAATCCGAAAGGAGAAGGAGATTCGCATCAATGCACTCCTTAAGAGCAAAGATTACGAAAATGCGTGGAAAGTGTTAAAAGGGGAGTAAATTACTTCCCTTTTTGAATATTTATATGGACTGTGTGGTGAGGGCGATTCGTTCTCGCGGGTGGCACTAGGGGTGGGGAAGTAGTCTACTCGTCTCAAATTACTAATTTGTCGGTGTTGTTTTCGGCTCTTTTGATTATTTATGTTCATTCAAAATTCGGACACTTCAGTGCGGATGTTCGGCTAGGGTATACACTCGATTTTGACGAGTCGTGTGCAAGTTATATGCCGCTATCAGTTAAAGATTGCCCGAGAAATCCTCGTTCAAGCGTAGCGCGTTTTGGATTTCTCGCGGCATAATAGACGTAACTGATAGCGGCATTTACTTGCACTAGACGCAGGAAACTTAAGAGTGTATACCCTAGCCGAAAATCCGCACTGAAGTGTTCGCCTTGTGAATGTACACAAACATTGAGCCGAAATTCAACACCTGACAAATTTACGTAATTCTCGCGAAATGTAGACTACTTCCCCACCCCTAGTGCCGCCCGCGAGAACGAATCGCCCTCACCACACATCATCATATAAAAAAACAAGGGGAGTAAATTTACTCCCCTTTTAACATGCGCTTGTTTTCGTACATATTTGCGTCCGCATTTGCAATCATAAGTTGAAGGTGCATTTCGGAAATCTCCTCACGCATAGCAAATCCATGAGCAATCTGAAATTCAAATGGAAATTCCTTGCGAGAGTTCACCTCCGAAATTGCTTTTTCAAATAACTTCTTTCCTTCCTCGTAATCCTTTTGAGGATTATCGCCAGCCAGAAATACGATAAATTCATCACCGCCAGTTCGATAAGCTTTTCCTTTTTCGCTAAAGCTTTCCTTAATAATATTAGCGGCTGTACGTATAAGTTTATCTCCTAAATCATGTCCATAATTATCATTCGCCTGTTTTAGATTATTGACATCGAAGAAAATCATTCCAAGGTGCTCAGGTGGTGTATCCCTGTAGGTATCAAGCTTCTCGAGATAAGAGGTACGGTTTCTAAGTCCTGTAAGTCCATCGTGATAAGCAAGGTCTTTTACAATGCTGTATCGTGTACCCTGCAATATGAGTTCGTAGGTTTGAAGCTGCCCTGCAACTGAAAATAGAATAATCATAATGAGCATTCCGAAGCGGATGCTTTCTGCTCTGTCCATTCCATCGGTTTTAAGGTATATAGGCATACTTACTATTACAAGTACCATGAGGGAAACAAAGCCAGAAAGCTGAATCGTAACACTTTTTTTCAGTTTTTCTCCATGGATAAGCTTCCATACCTGTTTAATAAGTATACACAGTAAAAGTACGAATGAAAGAACCGTGGCTAACCATGAACCAATCAGCATGTAGTGTGCATCAACAAAACCGGAAATCTGACCAAGTACGCATAGAAAAATATATGCGATATCTAAAATACACAGAAATTTTACCGGTTTGCGCTTCAAGATATCGAATTCTTCATCCAGATAAAAAATAAGAGGAAGAGAATCAGTTATCATTAGCAGATTGTCTGACAGCTGAAGGATTCTGCCGTCCTTTACAAAAAACTGTAAAACATTTGTTTCAAGTAGGCTCCAGGACCCCATAAGCACGGCGTATATTCCAAGGTAAAGTAATCCGTTTTTTTCTGAGCGTCCAAAGCTGGACTGATTCATGAAAATCAGTACTACTCCTATAATAATGATAAAAAGACTAAGCAAAAGAGGAAGACTTTTGTCTATGAAAAAACTAAGGATAACATCTGATTTATTTCCCCAGTAAAAGTGGTCAACACTAACAGCACTTGTGTCATAGGCATATGTTATTCGCATTTCGATAGTCTTTCCTTCATACTTTGATGGAATAGTGACTATATTCCAGTTGTTTCCTGGACTTTTGGTATAAAAAGGTGAGTCATAATATTCTGTGGAATAAAAATCCTCGCCATCAACAAGAACCTGTGTATATACATCCTTGCTTCTATAGATAAGACTTCTGTCATATTTCATTTTGGGAATCTTCCAGTAAATAGACAGGGTATCAGAGCCTTTGTCAAAATACTGTCCAAGTTTATTTAGTTCAACTGGTGCTTTGTCATTACCTGACTCAGAAAGAGTCCAGACATCGTCAATTGTAATGTAGTCATCTAATCGGTCAAATTCGGTATTGGGTTTTCTGGTTATCATTATTGCAAGTATCAGAATAAACACATAAAATAGTCCAATCAGATAAAGATATCTAATCCATTTGACCGAATCTTTTTTGTTGGATTTAATCATTTACCAACCCCCTGAATAAGTATAGTAGCAAAGTGCTACCTCGTAATACTATCTTCATTATAAATGTACATGCTAAGATTATCAATTCCAATATGATAAAAATAGCAAAAAAGAACTAGAAATCAAAAATCTTTGCATTTGTAAGACAATATTGTAATATTGAATGTAAAGGTAAAGAAAAAATGTGAAGCTTGAGGATAGAAAATGAAAATATTTGTATTAGAAGACGATAGTGCAATCTCCATGGGACTTAAATATTCTCTTGAGAATGAAGGATATGAAGTGGTACAAGCTGAGTGTGTAAAGGAAGCTATGGAGCTTCTTGAAAAGGAAACATATTCACTGTATTTGCTGGATTTGACTCTTCCTGATGGCACAGGATACGATGTCTGCAAAAAAATAAAAACGATAGGCGATCTGCCTGTTATTTTTCTGACTGCTTATGATGATGAAATAAATGTTGTGATGGGATTTGATATCGGAGCAGATGATTACATATCAAAACCCTTCAGAGTAAGAGAACTTATGGTTCGAATAAAAAGTGTCCTAAGAAGATATAACAGGGAAAGTGTAGATGGAATTATCAGAATAAAAAATCTCACAATAATGACAAATGAAGCCAAGGTTTATAAGGAAGGGCAGGAACTTGTTCTTACAGCGATGGAGTATCGCCTACTGCTTATTCTTCTTAACAATAGAGGAACTGTTATGTCGCGAAGTAAGCTGCTGGAGAATATATGGGATGTGGAAGGCGATTTTGTTGAGGACAATACCCTCACGGTCTACATTAAGCGTCTCAGAAATAAAATAGAGGAGGAACCAAACCAGCCGGAGATAATTAAGACGGTTAGAGGGCTTGGATATGTGATAGAAAATGAAAAGTAGTGAATCTAAAAAGACAGTTTTTGTAAGCATTGCTATAACGGCAGTGCTTTTTGTAGTATGCATGCGAATAAACATGACAGCTGGTTTTTTATGCTTAGGACTTGGGCTTGTGTTAACCGGCTTATATGTTATTTCAATACATAAAAGAGACAGAAAATTAATGGAATTAAACAATTATCTGTCACTTGTCTGTTCAGGAAAATATGATCTAAAAATCTCCGAGAATATGGAGGGTGAGCTTTCTATACTGAGTAATAACCTTTTTAAGGTAATAACTATATTAAATTCTCAAAATGAGATGCTAAAGAAAGACAAAGTAAGACTTGCAGATTCTATGGCTGATATTTCCCATCAGTTAAAGACCCCGCTTACATCCATGACCATGATGACTGACTTGTTAAGTGAAGAACTAGAAAGTAAGAAGCAAAAAGAAATGATAGGTGTGGTTGAAAATCAGCTGGAAAAAATGAGGTGGCTCATTCTTAATCTTTTAAAAATATCAAAGCTTGATGCTGGAACCGCCGAGGTAAAGAGGGAAAAGACCTCCATAAAAAAAGTGTTGGAAGAGAGTATTAAGCCATTTTATGTGACTATTGATTTAAAGGATATCACCTATGAACAAAATGTAGAGGATTTCTATTTTAATGGAGATATGGCGTGGACCATCGAGGCCGTGTCAAACATAATAAAAAACAGTCTAGAGCATATGACAAACGGCGGAAAGCTGACTGTTACAGGAAAAAGCACCACTATTTATGATTCCATTTTTATAAAGGATGATGGATGTGGAATTGAAAAGGAAGATTTGCCACATATTTTTGAGAGGTTCTATCATGGTAAAAATTCATCGCCAGAGAGTGTTGGAATAGGGCTTGCACTGGCAAAGACAATTCTTGAAAAAGAAAAGGGTGACATTCTAGTAGAGAGCGAAAGTGGTGTAGGAACCACTTTTGAGATAAGATTTTACAAGGCATTGGTCTAAAGTGACAATTTTGTAATTTTTTTGTCACTTACCTGTAAGCTGTGTTTAGTAGTATATGTACATCGAAGTTGATAGTTTATGAAAAGGAGTAAAGAAATGAACATCTTAGAAGTTAAAAATCTTACAAAGACATATGGAAAAAACGAAACTATGGTGAAGGCTATAGATGATGTATCACTTACTATTAAACAGGGAGAATTTGTAGCGATTATTGGACCATCCGGTTCGGGAAAATCAACTCTGCTGCATATTTTAGGTGGAGTGGATACTCCTACATCGGGAAGTGTAATCATAAACGGAACTGATATTTCCAAGCTTGATGAGACCGCACTTGCAATTTTTAGAAGAAGACAGATTGGACTGATTTATCAGTTTTACAATCTGATACCTATTCTTACAGTTGAGGAAAATCTTACACTTCCATTGTTACTTGATGGACAAAAGCCAGACAAGAGACAGATAGAGGATTTGATTCAGGTGCTTGGCCTGGAAAAAAGAGTCAAACACCTTCCAAATCAGCTTTCCGGAGGGCAGCAGCAGAGAGTGTCAATCGGAAGAGCTCTTGTGAATAACCCTGCGCTTATGCTTGCAGATGAACCGACCGGAAATCTGGATAGTGAAAACAGTAAAGAAATAATTGCGCTGTTGCGTAAATTCAACAGAGAGAACAATCAGACGGTTATCATCATAACTCATGATGAAAGAATTGCCATGTCAGCAGACCGAGTAATTTCCATCGAGGATGGACGTATCACAAGAGATGAGGTGAGAGCGTAATGAATATTGTAAAAAGACTGACGTTTTGTCATTTAAAAGAAAACAAAGCCCGCTCAGTTGTTACAACTCTTGGAATTGTTGTTTCAGTTGCAATGATTACAGCGGTACTTGTTGCTAGTGCTTCCTTTCTTGATTTGTTCGCAAAAATGAATTTATACAGTGGTGGCGACCGTGTCCTTTCAATCTATGATATGACACCCGAGCAGATTTCAAAGCTTTCTACTGATGAGCGAATAGAAAAAATTGGTATGTCAGAATTTGAATCTGTAAGCTATAGGATTGACGAGGTTGAAAATAAAAGATACAAGATAGGCTCTATGCATGTGGCAGATAAGAATGAGCTTGACTTAGAAGTTACAGGGGAATACGAAGGAAAACTGCCAACCTCATCAGATGAGATAGCTGTAGAGAGGGAGTTTATTGAAAAGAATGAATTAGATTGGAAAGTTGGAGATACAGTTAAAATTGAACTTGGAGATAGAGTAATAGTAGAAGATGGTGTGGAAATAAATCTTATGTCCGGACAGTATATCTCAGGAGAAGAATTCCATCCATCAGGAGAAAAAGAATATACTATAACAGCAGTACTTGATGGAAATCCACCAACAAATGGACTGTTTTATTTTATTCAAGGTTATGACACAAAGGATGGATTTAGTTCAGCTACTGTAGATGTAAAGCTTAAAGACCTGAATTATAAATCAAGGGAAGATGTAGAGGATATTATCTTAAAATATGCACCAAAAAATTCGTATGATATCAATTCTGAATTATTAGACTGCAATCTGTCACCTGCAGATGGTGGGGTGCTATCAGCTATGATTCCGTCAATTATTGTAATTCTTGCAATTATTGTTGTAGCATCAATCTCTCTTATTCACAATGCATTTTCCATGTCTTTATCTGAGAGAGTCAGATATCTTGGAATGCTTGCTTCGGTTGGAGCAACTAAAAAGCAAAAGAGAGGTTCGATTTTCTTCGAGGGATTTCTCCTGGGAATAATTGGTATTCCTCTTGGAATCATCTCTGGAATAATTGGTATTTCAATTACTCTTAAGGTGATTGGAGAAAAAATTATTGAATCTAGTATGTTTGGAAGAAATGGATATGATGGAATTGATATGGGCGTTGTTGTGCCAGTATGGGCAGTTGTAATTATTGTACTTCTTAGTGCTTTTACAATATACATCTCAGCACTTATTCCAGCAATCAAGGCTTCAAGAATAACTCCTATTGACGCTATTTCACAGCGGCAGGAGATAAAAGTTAAGGCAAAATCTTTGAGGGTTCCTAAGATTATAAGGTACATTTTGGGATATGAAGGAGAGCTTGCATACAAAAATCAAAAGCGAAATGGACGAAAAGGCAGAGTAATTGTCTTATCGATAATTGTTTCCATGGTGCTTTTCCTTTCTGTTAACTATTTCTGTGAAATGCTTTCAGCCAGTGCAAAGGTGGATGAAAATCTTCCATATCAGGTGCAGGAAGCAGTTATGTATGAGGATAGAGAGAAACTGTATGATATCCTTGATGGAATGACAGAAGTAGAGGATTACTACGGAATAACATCTGCAAGTTGTACGGCTTTTTATGAGGAATTAGAAAATGCTGGAGCAATTTCAGAGGGATTTGAAGAGGATTTTGAAGATAGCACAGGTTTTGTCCTGTTTGCATTAGATGACAAAGATTTTGATGAAATATGTAAGGCAAACAATATCGACCCAAAACAATTTTATTCTGGAAAAGGTAAAGCTCTGGTTATGAATCAGTTACAGCATAAAAATAAAGCGGCTTCATTTTTTACAGATAAAATCATAGGTCAGAATGTATATCTTAATATGGATGAGGAATGTAAAATAGAGATAGCTGGAAGAGTGGAGTACGACAAGGACAACAAGTTTATGAATATGGCATCTAGTGGTGTTGCATGCCTGTATACTCCTTTATCAAGTTACTACAATAATCTTTCTGAAGAAGATAAAGAATATTTTCACTATTCCGTGGGAATTGAAACAGATAAGCATACAGAGGTTTGTGAAAAATTAAGTGACGAGATGGTTAACAGAGAGATTAACTACTGTTATTATACAGACATAGTAGAATCACAGCAGCTTATGAATGCAATGACATTTATTATCAAAGTATTAGTCTATGGATTTATTACACTTATAAGCCTTATAACGGTTGCTAATATTGTAAACACTATTTCTACAGGTATTGCTTCTAGAAAGAAAGAATTTGCCATGATTAAATCAGTGGGAATGTCGCCTAAGGGCTTTAGGAAAATGATTGCTCTTGAGAGTGCATTGTACGGTATAAAGGCAGTTATAGTGGCTATTCCAATAAGCATTTTAATCAGTCTCTGGATGAATACATCTATTGCAAGTAGTATTATTCCGTTTGAAATTAATATTCCTATTTACCTTTGTACGGTATTTGTGGTATTTATATTAATTGGAATAACAATGGTTTATTCAGTACACAAGTTAAAAAATGATAGTATTGTAGAAACTTTAAAACAGGATATTCTATAGTAGCAATAATGAAAAGGCTTTATTGAACAATAGTAATTACAAGGAGATAATTAATGAGCAACTATAAATTGGCAATATTTGACATGGATGGAACTATTCTTGATACACTCGAAGATTTAGCGGACAGTGTAAACTATGCACTAGTAGAATGTGGAATGCCAAAGCGTTCTATTGAAGAGGTTAGACAATTTGTTGGAAATGGTATACGAAAGCTTATTGAAAGAGCTGTTGTCTACGGTTCTAGTGAGGCGCAGATAAATCAGGTCTTCGATACCTTTAATAATTATTATAAAGATCATTGTGCTATTAAGACAAAAGCATATGATGGAATTGTTGAAGTAATATCAGAGCTTAGAAAAGCAGGAATAAAGACAGCTGTTGTGTCAAATAAAGCTGATTATGGTGTGCAGTCATTATGTGAAAGTTATTTTAAGGGACTCTTTGATTTCGCAGTAGGCGAGAGAGAGGGAGTTAGAAGAAAACCATATCCGGACAGCGTTTTAGCTGTCCTGGACAGGTTTGAAATATCTAGAGAAAATGCAGTTTACATTGGTGACTCAGAAGTAGATTATGAGACCAGTGTAAATGCTGAAGTTGACTCCATCATGGTTACCTGGGGCTTCCGTGATGAAGAATTTATCCGCTCAAAAGGAGCGAAGGTATTTGTTAACAAGCCGCATGAGTTGCTTTCATTTTTTGAGTAATTTTTGTGATGTTAAAACCAGGAACGAGTTCACTGATTAGCTCGTGAACACTTACAATTTTGTTGATGCGGTCTACGTTATCTCCACAGAAGATGAGACCATTATCAACATCACCTCTTACAGCTTTAATCAAAGCATCTGTAATACAATATGGAATCTCAGCAGGATTACAATGTGCCAGACACTGATAGCACTTTGTAATCTTTTGTTTTCCCTCGTATACATGTTCAAGAAAAGCGTTTTTAAGAGCACGTCCAGGCATTCCAACAGGGCTTTGGATAATCTGAATCTGATCCTTTGTGGCGTTTATATATGCTTCCTTATATTCCTTTGAAGCGTCACATTCTTCTGTTGCAACAAATCTTGTTGCCATCTGAACTCCTGATGCGCCGAGGCTTATTGCATGAGCAATGTCTGAAGCATCAAATACACCACCGGCTACAATAACAGGTATTTTACAGTTTCTTGTTTTTTCAAAGTTGGAAACTGTCTCTATGATTGCAGAAATCTCTGAATCGTAATCGAAATCTGAAGTTGCTTCCTCCTTTGTAAATCCAAGGTGTCCTCCTGCTTTTGGCCCTTCTATAACAATCATATCCGGATAACGGTTATAGCTCTTTTCCCAACGACGAAGGATAAGGCGAGTGCATCTTTCTGTTGATACGATAGGAGCGATAGCTGTGTCAGAACCTTCCACGTATTCAGGAAGCTTCATAGGAAGACCAGCTCCGCTGATGATAAGGTCTGCACCAGCTGCAACAGAAGCCTTTACGTGTTCCTCGTAATGCTTCAATGCTACCATGACATTTACACCAACAAGTCCGTTTCCCTCGCTTATATCTTTTGCCAAAGTAATCTGTTCTTTAAGTGCTTCAAGATTTGTCTTTGCCTGGTCTTTTTCAAAACCTTCCTTATAAAAACCAATCTGTGCTGATGAAATGATTCCAACAGCTCCCTCTTTTGCAACAGCTCCGGCTAAACGACCGAGGCTTACTCCTACACCCATTCCTCCTTGAATAATAGGAATCTGGGCAAGTTTCTTTCCAATTTTAAGTGGTCTCATAATATCTCCTTCTTTGCTATATAGATATGAATAAATGTTAATGTAGTTTTTAAAACTACGTCTATTGTAAATAAAAACCATATATGTTACAATTTACAAAACAGCTAGAAATGTAACATTTGAGGATATTATTATGCAAAACGCAAAAATTTATTTGGCAGAAGCTCTAATTGAGCTTATGAAAACAAAAGATTTAAAGGATATACACGTAAAGGATATTGTAAAAAGAGCCGGAGTATCGCGAATGACGTATTACAGATACTTTGAGGATAAGGAAGAGATTTTACACTCATATATGAAGAACATTATGGAAGAGTATATAGAACTGGAAAAACAGACAAAGCATAAGTTTGGAACATATGAGCATATCTTGCAGAATCTCAATTTTTTCAAGCAATACAAGGATTACGCGCTGTGCCTGCACAAGGCTGGAATGGGAGACCTTATTTTGGAATGTGTAAATAAATATGTTGTGAAGAATGAAAAGCATTTGTTTTCCCTGTACTTTTATGCAGGAGCCTTGTTTAACACATACATGCAGTGGATTTTTGAGGACACAAAAACTCCGGCGGAGGAGCTTGCATATATGATTTGCAGGGAAAATAGAAAATAGAATTTGATAGGTCTAAAAGCTCATTGACATAGATGATTCTTTGATGTATTTTACTTATCGTTTAAAATACATTTAGGAGGATGATGAAAATGGAAACAAAGAAAATTGTTACAATTGCAAAAGTATTAAACATTGTTGAAATCATTATGACTGCAGCTTTATTTATTTCATTTCAGATAATAAATAAGCTTGCAGTGGATGCCTACAATCATTATGATGTAGAAAAATACAACTCATATGTTGGTCTTGAACAGACAATATGTTTGATTATGTCAATTGCATCTGTTGTAGTTATTATTTTGACAGCAGTTTTAATGGCAATGAACAAAGGTAAAGTTCCAATGTTAGCATTAGGTCTTTTATTGGCTTCTGGAATTGTTACTTTTGTATTTGGATTATTAGGATTTGCTTTTGGAATTGTAATTTGGATTACTTCAGGAATGTCATTAAAACAGTTAAAACAAGTTCCTATTCAGTACTAATCAGTAAGACGATAATAATTGGAAAGAGCCTGAAACTATGTTTTTCATAGCTTCAGGCTCTTTTTTATGATTTATACACAATTTTTCCATTACAGATTGTGTAATGAATTTTTCCTGGTAATTCCCAACCTTTAAAAGGAGAGTTGTTCGCTTTTGAAGCAAAGCTATCCACTGTCCACATTTGGTCCTCGCCAAAAATTACTAAATCAGCTTCTGCGCCATTTGAAATAGTACCCGGATTAAGCCTATAGAATTTAGCAGGGTTTGTACTCATTATTTCAATGAGCTTCATTAGGCTTATGTGTCCTGGTTTTACAAGTGATTTTATTCCAAGTGCAAGAGAAGTTTCAAGACCAGTGATTCCTGACGGAGATTCTGCAAGAGGTCTTGCTTTTTCCTCATCACTGTGAGGAGCATGGTCTGTTACAATCATATCAATTGTTCCATCTTTTATACCCTCAATGATAGCAAGTCTGTCTGCCTCTGTTCTAAGAGGTGGATTCATTCTTGCAAGAGTGCCATATAAAAGTACAGCATCTTCTGTCAGTGTAAAGTGATGTGGTGTTGCCTCTGCATGTATATCCGCTCCCATTTTCTTTGCTGTCCTAACAAGCTCAACGGAATTTCCTGAGCTGATGTGCTGAATACACACTGAGGCTCCGGTGTGAAGCGCCATGATTGAATCGCGTGCAACCATGATATCCTCAGCAGTTCTTGACGCACCACCATAGTTTAATTGTTCAGAAACCTTACCTTGGTTTACGCCTGCCTGTTTGATAAATACAGGATCCTCTTCATGGAGACTTATAGGTAAATCAAGCTCCTTTGCGGTGTTCATGGCAGTAAGCAAAAGCTTCTCGTCCATAATGGGAATTCCGTCATCTGTAAAACCGGCAGCACCAGCATCCGCGAGGGCTTTCATATCCACAAGCTCCTGTCCCATTAAATTCTTTGTGACAGTTGCTGTCTGAAGCACATGAATTCCAGTGGTCTGTCCTTTGTCCTGAATGTATTTTAATGTTTTCAGATTATCAACAGCAGGCTTTGTGTTTGCCATACATACCACAAGAGTAAAACCACCTTTAGCAGCGGCAGCTGCACCTGTGTTTATATCCTCTTTGTAGGTAAAACCAGGGTCTCTGAAATGCACATGGGTATCCACCAGTCCCGGTGCAATAACAAGTCCTGTTGCATCAATTATCTGAAGGTCATCCGAATTACAATCCGGTGTGATATTTTCCTTGACTTCGAGAATAGTTTTCCCGTCGATAAGTACATCCATAATCTGGTCTGTGTTTGTGACTGGGTCAACAACACGTCCATTCTTAATTAAAATCATAAAACCCTCCTTGATTTTGTATATATTTAAAACTTTCCACTTACATTTAGGGTGTAGGTGGGGGGTCAGTGTATCATGGGCTTCCAATTTGCTCTATTTTTGACGAGTTGTGTGCAAGTTATATGCTGATTATCAGCTTATGCTTGCCCAGGAAAGCCTCGTCCAAGCATGGCGCGTTTTGGCTTTCCTGCGGCATAATCGGCATAGCTGATAATAGCATTTACTTGCACTAGACGAAGGAAACTTTAGAGCAAATTGGAAGCCCATGATACACTGACCCCCACCAGATTTTATAATGCAAGTGGGAAGTTTTAGTATGTTAGTTTTTAGCTTTTTCGAATTCTTCTATGATATCAGCAGAAGGAGCCTTTGTACAAAGACTTACAACTACTGCCACTGCAAGAGAAATAAGGAATGCTGGAAGAAGCTCATAAATATCAAAAATACCACCAAGTGGGCGAATAACAAATTTCCACACAAATACGCTGGCACCACCACAAAGCATTCCACTTAAAGCTCCGGCAAGGGTTGTTCTCTTCCAGAAAAGTGCAAGCAACATAACTGCACCAAAGGCACCACCGAAACCAGCCCATGCAAAGGATACAATTTCGAATACGCTTGAATTTGGATCAAGGGCGATAAATACACCAATAACTGCAATTACAATAATTGTAATTCTTGCAAGGAGTACACTTTTTTTGTTATCCATTTTAAATCCAAAGAAATCTTTTAAAATATTCTCTGTTACACCAGAAGCAGCAGCAAGCATCTGTGAATCTGCAGTTGACATTGTTGCAGCAAGTATTCCCGCAAGAATAACTCCGGCAACTAAGGCTGCAAAAATTCCATGGGAACTGATAAGACTTGAGATAGTCATAATGATTCTCTCGCTGTCTTCTAATGCTTCGATAGAACCATTGTTGCTCATTGCAAGTCCAACAACACCGATAAAGATTGCAACAGTCATGGCGATAAATGCCCAGACAGTGGCAACTCTTCTAGAAAGCTTAAGCTTTTCTTTATCTTCAATTGACATAAATCTTACAAGAATGTGAGGCATTCCAAAATATCCAAGTCCCCATGCAAGAGTAGAAATTATACTGATAAATCCATAAGGTGAAGCTTTTCCAGTTTTTGCATTGTGTGTAGCAACCATAGATAAATATCCAGGAAGCTCCTTTGCGTTGTCGATTACTGAGCCGATTCCACCAGCAGTTACGACACCAAAACCGATGATAACAACAAGTGCAATTGACATTACAATACTTTGAATAAGGTCAGTTGTACAAACAGCTGAAAAGCCTCCCATGATTGTGTAGCATACAATAATAGCAGCTGCTACAAGCATTGCTACAGTATAATCAACACCAAAAAGTGTATTGAAAAGTTTTCCACATGCTGCAAAACCTGATGCTGTATATGGAATAAAGAATACAACAATTATAAGTGCTGCAATTGCAGTAAGAATATTTTTTTTGTCATGAAAGCGCTTTGAAAAGAAATCAGGAACTGTGATAGCACCTAAATTTCCTGAATAAACACGAAGTCTTTTTGATACAAAAAACCAGTTTAACCATGTTCCAATTCCAAGACCAATTGCGGTCCATCCAGCATCACATATTCCGCTTAAGTAGGCAACACCAGGTAGTCCCATAAGAAGCCAGCTGGACATATCGCTTGCCTCTGCACTCATGGCAGTTACAAGAGGTCCCATCTTTCTTCCGCCAAGATAAAAATCTTCGGAATTGTTATTTGATTTACTATATCTATAACCGATATAGAGCGTCATACACAGGTATACGACGATTGAAATAATAATACAGATATCTGAAGTACTCATAAACTCTCCTTAATTTTATATTTTTTTTACATTTTAGAAAAAAAGTAACATATATAAAAGTTCTTTGTCAACGAAGTTAAAAGCAAAAATGAAAAAGTTAATACAAAAGGAGTTGACATATTAAAAAAATAGTATTATAGTTACTTCATCAGACATACTACGACACGCGTAGTACAGCAAACGTAGTATACCAGACGTAGTACGATACATAAAGTAAAACAGGAGGGGAAATATGTATGAGATAAGCAGCGATGTTATCCGCGGATACAATGACACAATGATTTTATATATTTTATTGGAAGCACCTTCTTATGGGTATGAGATATCCAAGAAGATTAAAGAGTATTCAGATGAAAAATACATTATAAAAGAAACAACTCTTTATTCAGCTTTTTCGAGGATGGAAAAAAACGGGTATATAGAATCGTTTTCTGATGAAACTAATACTGAGGGTAATCGGAAAAAAAGAACGTATTACAGAATAACGGATGCGGGAAAACAGTTTTATGCCGATAAATGTGATGAATGGCTTTTGACAAAAGAAGTTGTAGAAAATTTTATTATTAATAATTCAGGTAATTGATGCCGGAAGGAGAGAGTATGAATATTATAAAAAATTATCTTGAGTCTATGTTTGCAAATATGCCAAACACACCTGAAGTTCTTCGTGCAAAAGATGAACTTCTTCAGATGATGGAAGATAAATATAATGAACTGATAAATGATGGAAAGAGTGAGAATGAGGCTGTCGGTACAGTTATTTCTGAGTTTGGAAATCTTGAAGAGCTGTCTAGCGAACTAGGTCTTGAAAAAGAGCAGAAGGTAAATACAGGAAGAGTTTTAAAAGAAGAAGAATACAAGGGATATATTAAATCCTGTGGCAGATATGGCGTCGCTACAGGAATAGGTGTGTTCTTATGTATCAACTGTGTAATTGGCCCAATGATAATGGAGGCGCTCAGATTAAATGAAATGATTGGTGTAAGTATCATGATGGGTATGATAGCTCTTGCTGTTGGAATTTTTGTAATGTCTTCTGCTACACACAGTAAGTGGAAATATATAAAAAGAGAAGCACTCCAGTTAGATTATCAGTCTACTCAGGATATAAAAGCAGAGAAGGAAAGATACGCAGGAGTAAGAGCATTGTTTTTGTCAGTTGGAGTTATATTGTGTGTAATATGTTGGCTGCCTGTTGCTATTGTATCAGAAGTTGTTCCGGAAAAAATAGGAGCAGTTAATATTGAAGTACTTGTTGCAACTTCTCTATTTATGTTGGTCGGATTAGGTGTATTTCTTATTATTTCTTCTGCGATTAAGGCAAATGCATATAGGACACTTTTGAATTTAAACGGAACCGAAACGGTTAGTGGAACATACAGCAACAATCCACAGTATACAAGCACTTTTGTGGCAAATATGATGCAGGTTTACTGGAACACAGTAACATGTCTTTATCTTATTTGGAGCTTCCTTACATTTGAATGGGGTAAGACCTGGATTATCTGGGTAATCGCTGCAATTGTTGAGAAGATTATTAAGATAAACTGCACTAGAAAGGAGTAGATAGCGGTATGAAGAGCGCGGGAACAAGAATATACTTAACAATTATCTGGATTGTTACAATTATTTGTATATTAATAGGTGTAAACAGATTCGTTATTGGAAATGGGTATGGTGGAAAAACAGTTAGTCGGGTAGCTGTACTTGACGAATTTTCTAAGATTGATATTGACCTTCCTATAGGTGACCTTAATATTGTAGAAGGAAGCGAGTATAAAATTGAAGTAGAAGCATCTGAAAAGCTTATGCCAAAATGGAAAATTGAAGGTGATACATTAAGAATAGATGGAAGTAATAAAGGAACAACATTCTGGGGATTTGGAAGTCATGTACAAAAGGTAACTTTGACAATTCCAAGGGACCATGTAATTGAAAAGGCAGAATTATCACTTGATATGGGAAACATAGAAATTGAGGATGTAGAGCTTAATGATGTATATATCGAGGCTGATATGGGAAATGTAGAAGCAAGAAATATCGAAGCATTATTTTATACAGTGGAAGCAGATATGGGAAATGTGGAAATATCAGGAGATGTTTTCAATATAGATGCAGATTGTGACATGGGAAATATTGATATTGATGTAGACGATTTGTTTAGATGTAAAATATCAGCAGAAGCAGATATGGGAAATGTAACTGTAAATGGTAAAGATGAAGGAAACAAATTCATTAGCAGATAAATCAAAAGGGTCAAAGTGGGATTTTACTTTGACTCTTTTTTGTGGTACATTTTTAAGTAAAACAAAAGAAACAGGATGGTATTTCAAATGATTTATTTGATAGAGTTGATAGCATGTTGTGTGCTTTCTGCTTTGGTAACAATCATAGCGACAAGGAGAAATAGAGTAATTGGTGTTCAAACGATGCACCCAAAGCTACAAAAACGTGTGGTAAGAATGCGACAGTACAGAAGTCGTAATATCAAAATCCTACCAACAAAGGAGCGATTTGTTAAAAAAATCCCGTTGCTTATTCTGATTACAATTGCATTGACTGTAATGATTTATATTACTGGGGCAAGAAGCTTTGCAAGGGGCTTTTTACTCTCATTTATTTTGTGGGCAGTTCTGGAACTTTTTAAGGTTTTTGTAATTCAATGTGGATGGTATGCACATTGTAAGAGTGTGTGGATCGAGGACACAGAAGACCTTGAAAAAAAGGTGTATAAAAATTATAGATTTTATATGAGTTTTATTCCAAGAAGTCTGGCTATTGGACTAATTGTGTCAATACTTGTCGGTGTGATAGTTGATCGAATCCCAACGTTGGATGAGAATAACTATGCTGATACATACACTGAAATTGATGATACTATGAAACAGGCTGTGGAAGATTATAAAATTCCTGGTTTGTCAGTAATGGTAGTGGATTCAGAGGGAATAGTATTTTCAGGGGCATATGGTGAATGTACAAGTACATTTGAACCATTCGTTATAGGTTCACTCAGCAAGTCCTTTACAGCTACAGCCATAATGAAATTATCAGAAACTGGTCGTCTCAATTTGGATGACAAGATTGCAAAATATATAGATGCAGATAAATGCTTTTCAAATCCTTCAGATGCTGATGAGATTACTGTAAGACAGCTTTTGAATCAGACAAGTGGTCTAGGTGTTTATCAGAACATAGGCAGTGCTAAGATTGTAAAAAAAAGCGGAGAGTACTCTTATTCAGATGTAAATTATGATTTGTTGGGAGAAATAGTTGAGAATGTCAGTAAATGTGAGTATGGTCAATTTGTCCGACAGCAGATATTTGTTCCACTGGGGATGACACAAAGTGCAGCAAGCTATGAAGAGTCTATGAATAATGGAGTTATAAACGGTTATAAAAATTATTATGGCTTTTACATTGAATCGGAATTAGCATACCCTGATGAAAACGAATGGGGGCAACCATCGTCTGAATATATTACATCAAGTGCATATGATATGGGAAAATATCTCCAAATGTATCTGAGAGGCGGTAGTGGAGTTGTTACCGATAAAAGTATTAATGCCATGCTTTATGATAATGTATACATGGATGAAAGTGGATACAATAAATATGGAATGGGATGGGTTTATTCAGATGAATATGTAGAAACTGTATTCAACCATACGGGATATGTTGAAAACTATATGGCAAGCATGTATCTTCTTCCAGAGAGTGATCTGGGCGTTGTATTTTTGGCAAACACCAGTGATTATCTTGTTGGAAATAACCTGATGGATGTGGTCACTAAAAAGGCTGTTCTTACGCTTTTGGGTTATGCTACAGATGAGCTTGATGAGTATGCCTACTGGGATATGCATATCATGTACGACCTTTTATTTGTGGTTGTATTGGCTGTTGCAATAAATGAACTTATTAAATCCAGACATTGGCACATTAAGAGTGAGGGAAATATCACAGTGAATATTTTCCTTCATGTATTTATTCCGACTGGAATGTGGCTAGGACCTATTATTATGGGAATTCCATTATGGACTATTTGGAAGTTCGCAACAGATGTGTTTATAGTTATTGTACTTAGTGCATTCCTTCTTTATCTTGGTGGCTTAGTTAAACTCCTAAAAAGAAGAAATGCAGTATACTAAAAGAATCAATTTAGAACAGTATTGAGGAAATTGGTTATAAGTGATGGATTACTTTCGTTGAAACATACTCCGACGGTGCATTCATCATAGAGACCACTTTCCTCAAGCCATTCTGAACTGTTTTTATCTATTGCAATACCACATGGATATTCTATATTTGTTTCTGTGTCTGTGGCATAGACCAAATCATCTTCATATTTTTTCAAGGTTTCCTCATCCAAATAATTTGAAATCGGAACAAAAGCACAATTGTCAGTATAATACTCAAATGTTTCTGGATCGGCAAAACAAATGTCGTATTGATTGTCAGTAAAATATGCATCTAACACGGCAGTTTGCTGATAAGACAATGGATTTGAGATATTTACTGATATATTCCCATTATGAATGATTGCATCTTTTGACGGGTCAAAGCCATTTTCTATTAAAAAATCATCATATAGACCGGAATCATTAACATTATCCTGGCGAATAGAGTTGATACATAATACGCCTAATACCTTATTTTTTGGGTTTTGTGCACCATGCAGGTAGTAGGCTACAGTTATAATTATTACAAGTATGATTGCAATTGGTATTCTATAATAGTCCCATATATATACAAATTTTTGTTTTGAACTTAATTCTTTAAATGGTGTTTTCTTTTCCATATCATTCTCCTTCGATTAATTTTTGCCATTATAAGACAAATAATAAAAAAATATACAATAATGCTACTGTTTTTGTTATAATGCTCTAATGAGGTAAAACTCGTAGTTACTTATGAAAGGAGATTTATTATGGAAAGTACTAAGATTAAGAAAATTTTTCTTCCAATAGTCATTGTGCTAGCTGTATTAACAGTTGCATTTATTGCACTTACAGTTGTAGTAAAAGTGACTGGTGGACATCCTTCTAGCGCCTCTTCACAGAAAGCAAAAGAGTCGACAGAAGTAGAAGCTGAGAGTAATGAGGTTTCTTATGTATCTAACTATAAGCTTTCAGGATATTCGTCAAGTGGAACATCGGATGCGAAAGAAGATACAACAGTATCTGATAAGCTATCGGATACAGAGGGGTATATTTTACCAACAAGTGATACAGTTCAGCTCACAGATGCTGATCTTGCAGGACTTTCAGCTCAGGAATTGACATATGCAAGAAATGAAATATATGCACGTCATGGATATGTGTTTGAATCGCCAGAGTTAAATGATTATTTTGCACAAAAATCATGGTATACTGCTGATGCTACATTCACTCAGGAAGCTGCAAGTGCTCAGGAGCAGGCAAATGCAGATTTTATTAAACAATATCAGGAAACAAACAATCTTGGTTATGAAGTACAGAAAAAATAAGGAGGTATAAATTATGTTTTGTCCAAATTGCGGAACACACAATGAAGATGATTCTCTTTTTTGTGGATCATGTGGTACTTCCTTAAAGGAAGTTAATAATCCGGTAGAAAATACTCCCGTAGAAAATATTCCAGTAGAAAATATTCCAGCAGGAAATAATCAGGTAGAGAACGTACAGATGGATAATTCTTTGGTGGGAAATGTTGTGCCAGATAATAATGTGATGCAACAGATGAATGGAGTATATTCACAGCAGCAGATGGCTCCAAAGCCACCTAAGAAGCCAATCAAAATTAATAAATATGTCATTATGACACCTATTTTTGCACTTACATTTATCATTGCAATAGTTGCTTTTGTTTTGGTAGGAAAGAGTACATATAGTGCAGAAACAGTTGCAACAGATTATTTTGAGGCAATTGCAAATGGTGATTGGAAAACTGCATATGAAATGATTGATATTTCGGATTCAGAGTATATAAGCCAGGAACTTTTTGAGAAGGCTATGGTAAAGAATCTTGGAACAGAGATTAAAGATTATAAAGTTAAAAGAGTAAGAGAAAGTGGATTTGGTGCAGTTGTTGATATTACTTACCGTGAAAAAGGCGGTAGTACAGATGAGTCCATCTCTATTACATTAAATGAGGCTGATAAAAATGGATTCCTGTTTTTCAAGACATGGAAAGTTAGCTCTCAGGAATTTGTAGCAAAAGACTTTACAATCTATACTGCGAAGGGTGCTACACTCTACCTTGATGGAAATAAAGTTTCTGAGAAATATATCGATTCACAGGATACTTATAATGATGTATATAAGATTCCAAAATTATTTAAGGGAACACATACTATGCAGATTGAAGTAGGTGACTTTAAAGGGGATGCAGAGTTATATGAAGTTATGGGAGATAGTTACTCATATACAATTAATTCTGTATATATTAGCGAAGAGCAGCAGAAAGAAATAATGGATATTGGATACGGATATATGACAGATATTATTGATGCTGCTGTAAAAGGAAAGAAGTTTGATTCAGTCGAGAATATGTTTACATCAGATGTTGCAGATGATGCAAAGACCAGATATGATGATTATTTTGCCTGCGATTTCTATGCTGTTGATAAGGAAGAAGGAATTACAGTTGTTGAGCTTTCAGATGTAGAAGGTGATGTGGAATCGTATGGTGTTTCTGATGGAAAAGTATACATCAGCATTAGAATGGAATATGATGTTTTAAACACAGGACTTGAAAAATCTTGGTGGGATGGTACAATCTCTGAAGGAAAAGATGACTACGGAAGTGCAACTACATATGTTAGAATGGAATATGTAGATGGCGAGTGGTTGATTTCTGATGAGTATTCTATTCCAACAGACGTAAGATATGCTAAATACTTTGAATAATTTAGATAAATATGAAAAAGATTAAATGATTTAGGAGGAAAACTAAAAATGGGAAACTTTTGTACAAAATGCGGAAAAGCATTGGCAGACGGGGAAGTATGTAGTTGTCAGTCAGTTGCGGCTCCACAGATTAATCCTGCACAGCAGGTACAGGCACAGCAGGTAGCGCCACAACAGGTACAGGCGCAGCAGGTGCCACCACAGCAGGCTCAGGCGCAGCAGGTGCCACCACAGCAGGCTCAGGCACAGCAGATACCACCACAGCAGGTACAGGCACAGCAGATACCACCACAGCAGTATACAAACCAGCAGTTTCAGCAGCAGACTCAGGCAACAACAGGATACTTTAAAGATTTGTTTAAGACATCAATTGATGTATGGGTTGCTCCTGCTACAAAGGGTAAAGAGTATGTAAAATCTGGTAAATTTGGTGTTGCAATTGGAATTCTTGTTGCACAGGCTATCGCAGCGATGATTTTAGGTATTTGCTTCGAAGCAAGAAGTGGATTTGCAATGAGAGGATATTTTTGGAGACCTACAGCTGGTGCTGTTGCTCTTACATATGTTAAAGTTATTTTTGGAACATTGTTCTTCTCAGCTGCTTTCTCAGCAATGCTTGCAGGACTTTTACTTGCGTTCAACCTTATTGCAAAGAATAAAATGAATTTTAAACAGGCATTATGTCTTGCATCTGTTAGAGGTGTAATTTTAATTCCAGCAATGGGTGTAGCTTTGATTTTTGTTCTCATTAGTCCATTATATGGTGGAATTTTTGCAGTATTAATTAACCTTTATGGAATTATTGCAATGATGAAAGCTCTTCCTGTAAATGAGGGCGCTTCAGAGAATGTACTTGTACATCTCATGTCAGCAGCCATTGGAATTTTTGCTGTGGTATCATTATTTATTATGCTTACAGTTGGAGGTCTTCTCTACGCATCTACAGCAATATTAAGCTTTGGTTCACTTTAAAAATATAGGCTCTAAGTCAAGTGCTTGGGTGTGATTCGTTGAATCACGCCCTGCTACTGGATTTGGAGCTATTTCTATGTTATTAGGTATAAATAAATAATTGTTTACTTTCCATATTCTGATGGCTTGAATTTACACTGAAATATGATACAATTCTTGTAACTATGTATAAATGAGGAGAATGAAGATGAAACCTAGTCACAGAAAAGATGTCATTATAGCACGAGCAATTTTCGCAGCAATGTGTCTTGCTGCTATTGCAATCATTACTACTGTAGTTATTCTGATTGTAAATAGTGCTAAAAGTAGCGAGCCCGATGTAGCTCATCTTGAAACAGAGACTGAGAAAAACAATGAATCCGTATATGTTGTTGAACCATCTACAGAGCCTACTGTTGTAGAGGATGTGTATGCTAAGACTACTAGTAATGTAAACATGAGAGAACAACCGGATAAAACCGCAAAAAAAATCACAGTGCTTCCTCTAGGAGCAAAAGTTCAGGTCATTTCAGAGGACAATGGTTGGACAGAAGTGATTTATAATGATAAGACTGGATATGTTAGTTCAGAGTTCTTAAAAATAGTAGATGCCGATGAAGAAGATTCAGAGGCATCTACTTCTTCTACGGGGACAGGACACATAGTGTGTATTGACCCGGGACATCAGGCAAAGGGTGACAGCACAAAGGAACCGAATGGACCTAATTCTTCTAATATGAAGGCTAGAGTGATGAGTGGTACAAGTGGTACAACTACAGGTGTTGATGAGTATGAACTTACATTGGATATTTCGCTTCAGCTTAAGACTGAACTTGAATCTAGAGGTTATACAGTTTGTATGACAAGAGAGACTCATGATGTAAATATCAGTAACAAGGAGAGAGCATTGTTTGCATCAGATAACAATGCTGATATATGTGTTAGAATTCATGCTGATGGTAGCGATTCTTCCAGTGCAAATGGAGCTAGTGCTCTATATCCTTCATCTTCAAATCCATATGTGAGTAATCTTTCTGATGACAGTAAAAACCTCAGTTCCTGTGTTTTAAATGCATATTGTGATGCGACTGGAATGAAAAACAGAGGACTGCAGGCAAATGATACGATGACTGGAATAAACTGGAGTTCAGTTCCTGTTACAATATTAGAGATGGGATTTATGTCGAACCCTACAGATGATACAAATATGCAGGATGATTCCTATCAGCAAAATATGGTGCAAGGAATTGCAAATGGAATTGATGCATATTTTGGACAATAAATATTTTACATAAGAGGTAAAATGATGACTGGATTATTATGGCTAATTGTTGCAACGACATTGTTTGCAGCAACGGCACTCCTGGCCAAAGCAGGAATCAAAAAGACTGAGCCGGCTCTTGCGGGGAGTGTGTCAGGACTTGCTTTTTGCATATTACTATTTTTGTATGAAAGAGAAAATGTGATTTCATATGATTATCAAACGGTGACAATTAAGCAGTGGGGAATAGTTGCTGTTTTAGCACTTGCGATTGCGATAGTATATTACCTTATATTTAAGGCGCTTTCCACATGTGAAGTGGCGGTTGTCGTATCTATGCAACAGTGTGGCTGGATATTGAAAATATTAATTTCCGCGTTGGTATTTAAGAATGCAATTGATAATGCAATGTATCTGCCAGGTGTTTTGTGCCTGGCAGGAATAGTGTTGATTATCTGGGGAACTGGGGGCAAAAATATAAAGGAAGTAGTATTATATTCAGGACTAGCGGTTTTGCTTAATTCAGCTGTTGATAAGGCAAGTATGTATTATTTTGGTCCAGGTGAAAATTACCAGATATTCACCTTTTTTGCTCAGTGCCTGGGTGTGGTATTGTTATGTGGATTTACAATGTCAAAGGGCGGACTTAATAAATTGAAGTCGCTTTCTTTTTTAGATGGAATATATTTGATCGGGGCTGCGGCAGCGTACGCGTTTGCCTGGTATTTGTTTGTAATTAATTATAGAGCTGGTGTGAAATGGAGTGGACATTGTGAGGCTGCAATAGTGCTTGTATTGGTTATACTTGCAGGTGTGACGATAAAAGAAAAGATAAATGCCAAAAAGATAATTGGTGCTTTGTTTATTATGGCATCATTTATTATTTAACTCAGGAAACAAATTAATATTTTTTCATATAATATTAAAAAAAGAAAAGGCTAATATGGGGTCATTTTTTAGCACAATTCCGTTTGAGGATTATTTTGAGAATATTAACGATTGCGAGAAAGATATCCAGAGAATAAAAGAATTATGTCCACCAGAGATGAGGGATGTATTGAAGGCTGTGGAAAATAGATGTGATGAACTGGAATTTGAAGGGAGTCGTATTTTTGATGAGGAACCAGATCGACAAATGCTTATACAAGAAGCTGACAGGATTGCAGAAAAATTTCTTGCTCAGCAAAGCAGGGATTGTATGTTTTGTACACTTGTCAGAATTATTTTTTCCAGTGAAGTCTTCAGGAGAAGATGTAGATTTAGAAGATACAGACGATTTTGGTAGAATACAAAAACAGTAGGTAGAAATTATGAACAAGAAGATTATAAAGCCGGTTGTACTGGTAGTAGTATTTTTTGCGGCACTTATTATTTTTAGCATAACAACAAACAAGGAAAATGCGGATATGACAACGACAATGTCTGAAGCGACTCTCCCTGTTATGTATTTCTATAATGGTGATATAAAAATAGATGAATTGCATGGGTATGTGAAGGAAATGGATGGAACTCTTATGAGAGATTCAATTATTCCTATTTCAAATGAAAGAAAATTGTCAATTTCTATTTCAACATATGGAACCGCAATAGATTCCATTTCGTATGAAGTTAGAAGTATCGATGGCGAGAGGCTGGTTGCAGAGGATGAAGTTTCTGATTTTTCGATTGTGAATAATGAGATTACATCGGAAATCACAGTTGCAAATGCGTTGGAGAATAATCAGGAATACATGATTATATTTAAACTTGAAAATGGTAAGGATGTCTATTATTACTATGCACGAATAATGCAGACTGGTGACTATAATGTAGAAGAAACTTTGAAGTTTGCGTTGGATTTTCACAACAAGACATTGTCGAAAGATGATAAATCATTTTTTTCTACCTATATGGAGACTACAACTGGCGATAGAGAAACTCTTGATTATGTTGATTTGACATGTACTGTTAATCAGATTACATGGGGGGATTTTACTGGAAAGCAGTATCTTGACCCAATTGTTTCGTTTAAAGAAATTAACGATTCTTATAATGTAATTACTATAAATTACTGTATGACTAATGAAAATGAAGCTGGTGAGACGGAGTATTACAATGTGGAAGAATATTTCAGACTTCGTCAGACGAGCGCCAGAATGTATGTGTTGAATTATGAGAGAACAACAGAACAGATATTTGACGTAGAAAATACATTTTTTGATGACTCTTCCAATATTTTGCTTGGAATTCGAAATTCAGAGGTTGAGTATAAGACAAATGAAGCGGAGAATATAATTGCTTTTGTACAGCAGGGAGAATTGTTTTCTTATAATCAGACAAGCAATGAAATAATTCGTATCTTTACATTTAGAGGTATAGAAGGCTTTGATGTCAGGGAGAACTGGAATCAGCATGATATAAAGGTGATAGGAGTAGATGAGGCTGGAAGTATCGATTTTGTAGTATATGGATATATGAATAGAGGAGACCACGAGGGCGAAGTGGGAACTGCTGTGTATCATTATGATGGATTGGCTCATACTGTTGAAGAGGAGGTTTTTATCCCTTCAAAAGCATCGTATGAAGTAGTTAAAGCGGAGATGGGTAAACTTCTTTATGTTACTGATAAAGGAAACCTTTATCTGATGACAGAAGGCGATGTGTGCAAGATTAGTCTTGATACATTAAAGGTCGAGAAAATAGTTGAAGATTTAAAAGAAGGATGCTATGCAGTATCAAAAAGCAATAGATATTTCTCATGGGTAGAGACTGATGAGCAATATAAAAGTACAGCACTTAATTTGATGGATTTAAACACAGGTAAATGCTGGACAATTGATAAGGGACAGGATTGCTATCTAAGACCACTTGGATTTATTGATGAAGACTTTATATATGGAACTGCAAATGCTGCTGACGTTCTGACAGATGCCGCTGGTAATGTGACATTTCCAATGAATACGCTTACAATCTACGATGTTGATAAGAAAGAGGATTTAAAGAATTATGTTCCTGCGGGGCGTGTTGTGGAGAGTATTTCTATTGATAACTATACAATTACAGTAGATTTGCTGATGTCATCTGGCGGCGGATATGTATCCGCTGGTCAGGATACAATCATGAACCGAGAGGCAGACATTTCCAATCGAGTATTTTTATCACAAAATACATCTGATGTGAAGATGAGAATAAAGACTATTACAACCTCGGGGAAAACAGATAGTTCTGGAATAAAACAGTTAACAGCTCAGGCAGTGATGAATGATAAGAATAATCAAATAGATATTGCAAAGAACAGTGAAGAAAAGCATTTTTATGTATATGTAAAAGGAAAAGTGTTACTATCAACAGACAACAGTTCTGATGCAATCAAAATGGCAAATGAAAAGCTTGGAGTAGTGGTAGATAGTTCCCAGGAATATGTATGGATGAGAGCAAGAAAAAGTGCTGTTGCTGCGTTTTCTGGAGTGGAACCAAATTCTACAGATTTAGAATCTGATTCAATTGTTAAGTCAATAAGTGCTATACTTAGCTATTCTCAACAGTCAATAAGTGTATCTGAACAGGTGAACTCTGGAACAAGTGCGGCTCAGATTATGCGAAATACTTTATCAGATAAGACTGTTTTGGATTTGCAGGGTGTAAAGGCAGAAGATATAATTTTCTATGTTAGTCAGGGTAGTCCGGTGTTTGCAATGACAGGTCAGAATTCGGCGGTGGTAGTGACTGGATACTCGGCTAATGGTACTCTCTACTTTTACAATCCACAAAGCAATCAGACTGAGTCGGCAAGTTTTGAAGAGGCAGATAATATGTTTTATGGTGGCGGCTATCATTTTATTACTTATATGGAATAGAACTGGCAATTTTACCTATTTATTTTTTGAAAAAACAATGCCTTAGTGTAAGTTTAACAGAAATATTTTAAATGCTTGAAAAAAGAAAAAACATAAGATATATTAGTGAAGTATGAAAAAGGGTAGTATTAGTACACAAGGAGAACATATGAGTAAGAAAAGTATAGTAGTATCAAATGTATCTGAAAGTCATGATAATCCAATCGCAGAGCTTGTACAGGTTGCCTGCAGATTTGATAGTGAGATTACACTTGAAAGTGATAATCGAAGAATTAATGCAAAGAGCATTATGGGAATTATGGCTTTTAATCCATCAGAGGGAATGTCTGTTGACATCGTTACAAAGGGTGATGATGAGCAGGAAGCATTAGATGCAATCGAGAAGTTCTTGGTTTGCGAATAGAATTGATTTATAAGGGAGTGTGTATCCTTACATGGATGCATGCTCCTCTTTTTTTATAGTTTTATAGGAAATTATAATAAAAAAGGGCAACAAAAAAGCGGGTGATGGGAATCGAACCCACGTATCCAGCTTGGAAGGCTGGTGTTCTACCATTGAACTACACCCGCATGAGTAATTATTAAATTGTTTAATTCGTGAGTGCCCAGTTCCGGAATCGAACCAGAGACACACGGATTTTCAGTCCGTTGCTCTACCAACTGAGCTAACTGGGCTTACTTTCAACAACAAATAAAATTCTACCCGATTTGGTATATAATGTCAATACATTATTTTAAAAAAGTTGCAGAAAATATATTATGCCGGCCATAACACGATGACCGGCATTAAATTCAAGTATTATCTCACAGAGAAAACTCCCACTTCTATAAGATTAAGTAGTGGTGAGTATATGTAAACTATGGCGCTAAAATATCTTCACAGTAGCATCGAAGTACTTCACCAACACTCCATGCCTGTGCATAGCAGCCTCTGCCATTATGTGGAGCATCTCCATCGAATATCTCACATATAGATCCAATACAGTTCTGATAGAAGTGTTCTTCGATAGGAGAAAGAAGCTCTTTGGCTTCCTGTTTTGCTGATTTTGTATTTCCATTTACCTTTACATATGCACTAATGAATCCACCCAGTAAAAATCCCCAGGCAGTTCCCTGATGGTAAGCATGATCTCGCTTATCAAGTGAACCAATGTAAATTGGATGATAATCCTTGTGGTCAGGATCAAGAGAACGAAGTCCACATCCCACATAGAGCTTTTCTTTTACAACATCAACAATTGATTTCTCTTTTTCGTGGTCAAGCATTGTAAATGGAAGACTTACTGCATATATCTGGTTTGGTCTTATTGTCGGGTCTTTTTCGTCGTCCACAACGTCGTAAAGACATTTACTGTCTTCGTTCCAGAATTCTCTTACGAATGAATTTGATACTTTTTCTGCAAGCTCGCTATAGTATGATGAGTCGTTGTCAAATTTTTTAGCCAAAAATTCCATTGTACGAAGCGCATTATACCAAAGAGCGTTTATTTCAACTGGTTTTCCGTGTCGAGGTGTGGCAACCCAGTCACCAACCCTTACATCCATCCATGTCACCTGGTCAAGGCCACTTCCGGCATGGATAAGATAGTCGTTATCCATAAAAATAGAAAAATCAGTTCCTTTTTTGTAAGCTTCGATTATCTGCACTAAAACAGGATAAATATCTTCTCTGATAAATGAAAATGCTTCGTCTGTATTTACATATTGCAGATACTTATATACTGCGTAAAAATACCATAAAGATGCATCTACAGTGTTGTAAAGAGGTTCCTGTCCATCATCTGGGAACATATTTGGAATAAGACCGTCTTTAAAGTATTTTGCAAAAGTAAGCAAAATGTCGTGTGCCTCATCGAAACGCTTTGTGCAAAGAGTAAGTCCAGTGTAGGCAATCATTGTATCGCGTCCCCAGTCTGTAAACCATGGTAGTCCTGCAAGAACAGTGCTGTATCCAGTTGATTTTCTGTAACAGATAAACTGATTTGCTGCAACTGCAAGAGTCTGTGAAAAATTATCCGGCATCTGACTTTTATCTATGAGCATCTGAGTGAAATCCAATTGTCTGCTTTTAATCTCGAATGCTGTTTCATCAGATATTTCCTGATAATCATTTTCGTTAACCGCGCATACAATCGAAATATGTCTGGTTGAATTTGATGGAACACAAAAGTTGATATCAAATGGAGTAAAATGGCTGTCTAGTCCATCAACCTCATTATCAACCTCTGTTTGAAGCATCATATCTTCCTCGTACAAATCTGTTCTTGGAATCAGCTCTCCATCAGAAAATGAAAGGAATATTTTAACATCATTGTTTCTTTCGGGAATCATCATAAATCCATTGTTATATGTAGTAATGTCAAATTTTAAATCTTCTCTTGTGACGTTTTCTGAGTGCTCCCTGAAATTCATAAGAGGAGTAACAGTAAGCGTAATGTCTGAAGAAGTATCATTTATTATTTCATAGCCAATGGCGCTGATGTTCTTTCCTTGAACCAGTGATATGTGCTTCTTAACAGTAATCTTTGGTAGAGAGTATGTGTAGCAAATGGTTCCGTCATAAGTAAACTCGGAAAGAAATTTGTTGCCATCTTTAATTTTTTCACCCTTATACATTGATGTTGTTAAATCATATTCATTGTCCAAGGTTGTAATTTTTTCATTTGTTTTTGAAAAGCAAACGAATCTGTTTACGGGAGCTTTAAGGCTTGCGATGAGATATCCCTGATGTGTTCTGTTATGTGCGCCTGTAATGGAACTTCCTGCATAACCGCCGAGCCCGTTTGTTAGAACCCACTCCCGTCGAATATTATTTGAAAAGTCTTCTAAATTATTAATTTCAAATTTCATGTAACCCTCCGAAAATTTTCTAAAACTTTTAGAAATATTGTAATTCAATAATTTGAAAAAATCTATACGTTTGGACAAAAATCTGTTAATATAGAAATGTTATTACTATATGGAAAAGGAGTACATAATGGAAGTATTTATTTTAACAGAGAGAAAAAAATCTCCACTACTTACATTTTTAGCTTGGTTTAGTTTTGCGATTGCAACGCTTGCAATGGTACTTACATGTATTGGATTTGTGGTATTGTTCATCGTAGCAGTTGTTTTTGCATTGACTGGGTATCTTATTTTATCAAATTCAAATATTGAGTATGAATGTTCTTATTTTGGAGATGAACTTAGATTCGCAAGAATAAAGAACAAGAGTAAGAGAAAGAGACTTCAGGTTATTGAGATGGATTCTGTAATTACTATTGCGCCAGCAGGTCATAGAAGCTTATACAATTATGAGAATGATAATGCAACAAAGATTGTAGATTACACATCTGGATTAAAGGATGTTCCATATTATGAAATTGTAGTGAAAAATACTACTTTGTCTGAGATTATTAAGGTTGAACTTGACGATAAATTCCTTGATGAACTAAGTAAAAAATACAGAATGAAGGTTGTAAGAAAAGAGGAGTAATTACTCCTCTTTATTATCGAGATAATGCATTTTTGATGTATCAGAAGAATTAAGTCCGGTTGCGTAGCCTTTTTTACCATTCATAAGCTGTAGACATTTTGGACATAGTGACCCAAAGTTGACTGGGGCACCACACCGCTGACAATGGAGACCCATCATAGTGTTGCTTTCTCCTGTGCGGTATTCGATTCGTCCTTCGCGAATCCAGCTTTTTACCTGCTTGAGTGGAATCCCAAAATGCTCGGCTACCTGATATTCATTTACGTTGTTTTCTCGAATATACTCTTTTACAGAATAAAAAAGTTGTGATTCGATACAATGAGGACAAAGATCTTCTTTATAATCAAGTGGAAGAGGTCTTTGACAGTTTTTACATTGTTTAAGGTTATTAAAAAGACTTTTTGGATTAACCATAATAGGCCTTCTTTCATAAGTATTTTGGTTAATTAATTATAGCACAGATTGTTGTGGAAAGGAAGTGTAGTGCAACATGTCAATAGCGGTATTTGATTCAGGAGTTGGCGGGATAAGTGTACTTCGAGAATTAACAAAAATTATGCCTAACGAAGATTTTATATATTATGGAGATTCTGCAAATGCACCATACGGAACCAAAACATTAGAAGAGGTAAGAAAACTCACATGTGAACATGCAAGAAGACTGCTTTTTGAAGAAGGAGCAAAAGGTCTCGTTGTTGCATGTAATACTGCAACAAGTGCTGCCGTGAGGGTATTAAGAGAGATGTACCCTGAAATACCTATTGTGGGAATTGAACCAGCTGTAAAGCCGGCTGTTTTGTGCAAGGAGAATCCAAGGGTTCTTGTGATGGCCACACCTATGACAATCAGAGAAGAAAAATTTCATAAGTTGATGGATAGATACACAAATCAGGGTGAAATAATTCCTCTGCCTTGCCCAGGACTTATGAATTTTGTGGAAAGAGGCGATTTAGATGGTGATGATGTGAAAAAATATCTTGAGGAGCTCCTTTTTGAATATAAAACAGATAAAGTGGATGCGGTTGTGCTTGGATGTACGCACTATCCTTTTGTAAAAGAACATATTCAGGAAGTATTGGGGGATGAAGTTTTAGTTTTTGATGGTGGAGCTGGGACTGCAAGAGAAATGAAAAGACGTCTGGAAGAAAAAAATCTTTTGGAGAACAAAAAAAGAATGGGAAACGTAAAGTTTGATAACAGTTTGCTCGGAGAAGCGAAAAATGAGAAAATAGTACTATGTGAACGACTTTTTACGAAGAATTTATAGGATGTATTTCCTAAATGTTAAAAATATAAAATTTTTATAAAATTTGAAAAAATCAATTTATAAATGTTTTCGAATTCTGACATAGTATGGACATATTTACAACGTATACTAATCATTGTAAAAGGAAGCAATTCCTTTTTCATTATTCCCTTTTTATTAATAAACATTTTCATAACTAAACTCCTCGGAATGAGCTCCATTGCCAAAGGCATTGGGGCTCTTTCCATTTTTCTGAGATAAAAGCCTATGGCGGATTGCAGTAATGCGCAAAAGAATATGTCAGCAAAGCTGACGCGCATTCCGCAGCAAGAACGCTAGAGCGTTCTTGAAATTTTCATTTTACATATATCCGATAGAACACATTTTTCACAAAACGGAGTTGTGCGAGCAGTGCAAACAGCTCGTCCGTGATCTACTAATCGGTGACAAAAATCATTACTTTCTTCTTCAGGTATGATTTTCCATAGCTCCATTTCGACTTTTTTGGGGTCTTTAATGTTGTCAACTAATCCAATTCTGTTGCATAGGCGGATGCAGTGTGTGTCTGTCACAATTGCCGGTTGACCATATATATCTCCCATTATAAGGTTGGCACTTTTTCGACCTACTCCAGGAAGCTGGAGCAGATCTTTCATGTTGTCAGGAACCTTTGAATCAAACTTATCCCTTAGCATTTTCATGCATGCACTGATATCCCTTGCTTTGCTTTTTCCTAATCCACAAGGCTTTACTATGGCTTCGATTTCCGAAACTTCCGCGTTTGCAAGAGCTTCTATTGAAGGGAATTTGGAAAATAAATCTACCACCACAATATTCACACGTGCGTCAGTGCATTGTGCTGCAAGACGAACGGAAACCAATAGCTTCCACGCTTCATTGTAGTCAAGGGTGCATGTGGTTTGTGGATATTCAATTTTTAATCTGTTTATTACCTCAAGGGCTCTTTGTTTTTTTGTCATATTTTTTCTCGAAAAATTTAATAGAACTTGGCAACTCTTTCTAATGTTTTTCTTACAGGACGCTCAGCATCTTCTGTGCGTTTTCCCACAGCGATAACAGAAACCACTTCCTGTGAATCAGGGATATCTAATGACTCTCTTAATTTAGCTGCATCACGAATTCCCATGATTAATGTATCATAACCCATTTCTTTTGCTTTTAATACAAAAAGGGAATTTGAAAGACCTAAGTCATATGCTCCCCATTCCTGTCCGATTTCATTTGTTGGGCTTCCATCACGCTCAAATCCTGAACGGTTCTTCTCAAATGTTGTTACAACAATAGAAGCGTTTTTGCAGTTTTTCTGGTTGAATGCAGGAAGGGCAGTTGTGGAAACCTCTTCAATTTTTTCTGGTGTGTTTACAACGTAGTAACGAGCAGTTTCTGTATTTTTCCAAGAAGGTGCCTCGAGAGCACACTCAATCATTTTTTCGAATTCTTCATTTGTAATTGTGACATTTTCCTGAAAAGATCTAATGCTTCTTCTTGATTCAACTAAGTTTTGAAATTCCATATTTTTTCTCCTTTAATATCTGTAATTTGGCAAATATTACCTTAAACAGTATACAAAAATCAGTCAAAAATGTAAAATAAATCAAGAAAAACCGTGAGGAGATAAAGGATGGCAAAGTCGATTAATCAGAAAGCAAAATTGCTATATATTATTGAATGTCTGACGTTGTATACGGATGAGGAACATGACGTGGGAACGCCCCGACTTATAGAGTATCTGGAAGCTCGTGATATAAAAGCTGATAGAAAAACAATTTATAGTGATATTGAGGTACTTAAAGATTTTGGGTTTGACATAATAAGAAATCCGGGACCTAGAGGTGGATATTTTCTGGCAAGCCGTGATTTCGAACTTGCCGAGGTGAAACTTCTTGTAGATTTGGTTCAGTCATCGAAGTTTATTACGACAAAGAAATCGAGAGAATTGATTAAAAAGTTGGAAAAGCTTGCAAGTACATACCAGGCCAACTCCTTGCAGAGACAGGTTGTTGTGGCAGATAGGATAAAAGCCGGGAATGAAAATATTTACTATAATGTAGATATTATATATGAAGCAATTAGAAAAAATGTGAAAATACGCTTTCAATATTATGAGTGGGGCATAGACAAGAAACCTGTAGTTCGAAAGGGTGGGGAGTTTTATGAGGTTAGTCCATGGCTTTTGAACTGGGACGATGAAAATTATTATCTACTGGCGTTTGATGAAAAAAATGGGATTATGAAACATTACAGAGTAGATAAGATGTTAAATATTGAAACAACAGAAGTGACTCGAATGGGAAAAGAGCAGTTTGAAAAAATCGATATTGCAGCATTTTCTAAGAAGACATTTGGAATGTTTTCGGGTGAAGAAAAGACGGTTCAGCTTCTTGCAGATAAGTCTTTGACAGGAGTGCTAATTGACAGGTTTGGTGTCGGTGTAGCGCTTAGAAAATTCGATGAAGATAGAGTTCTGGCAAGAGCAAATGTTGCTGTAAGCCCACAATTTTTTGGCTGGTTATGTGGCTTGGGAAAAAAGATAGCCGTGTATGGACCGGATGAAGTAAAAGAAGATTATTTGCATTATTTAAAAAGTATACTAAATGCTTATGAGTTGTGATATAATGAGTCAAAAAATGTCTTGAAACGCCAAGGCGTTATTGAAAATAAAAAGAATTGGAGATACAAATGGAATACTGGGATATCTATGATAGTGAGAAAAAATTAACAGGTCGTACAATGAAAAAGAATGACTGGATTTTAAAAGATGGAGAGTATCATCTTTCTGTATTAGGTGTAATACACAGACCAGATGGAAAGTTTTTGATTACACAGAGAGTGATGACTAAAGCATGGGCTCCGGGCTGGTGGGAAGTGTCTGGTGGTGCTGCTATGGCTGGTGAAGATTCTTTTACAGCAGTTTGTCGTGAAGTGAAGGAAGAGGTTGGTCTTGATGTATCTAATTGTGAAGGTGGATTAGCTTATACTTATCACAGAGAAAATCCAGGACAGGGAGACAATTACTTTGTAGATGTATATCGATTTGAGTTGGATTTTGATGAGCCAGATGTAAAAATCCAGACAGAGGAGGCTCTTGGCTTTAAAATAGCAACATTAGATGAGATTAAAGCTCTTGCTGCTGAGGGTATCTTCTTACATTACGATAGCATAAAACAGGTTTTTGAAGATTAGGAGAATGCCATGAACATGCCAAAAGATCCGGTAATGCTGCTTAGTTTTGTGAATACCCAGCTGAGAGATAATTATTCAACTCTTGCAGAACTTGCGGCAGCATATATGGTTGATGAAAAAGAAATTACAGATAAATTGGCAGGGATTGATTATAAATACAATCCCACCACCAACAAGTTCGAATAATTTTAGATTAATTCAGATAAGAAAAGCAGGAAAACAAAAAGGAAATGAATTGTGATTTTTGCGCATACAATGAGTATGACGAAGAGGATGAGGAATATTATTGCTCTGTGAATCTGGATGAAGATGATATGGCAAGATTTATGCAAAGCTCGTATAAATCATGCCCTTTTTACAAATCGGGAGATGAGTACAAGGTTGTTCGGCATCAGATGTAGTATAGGTAATACTTAAAAAAAGAAAATAATAGGCATAAAAAACCGAATAAATTAAATTGAAAATGCTTTTTTGTGGAAGTATAATATGTAAGTTATTTTTTAAAAAAGTATTGAAATTTGTTTTGTTAGAAGGAGGAATAGTATGCCTGTAAAATATGTCTTTGTTACTGGAGGAGTTGTTTCCGGACTAGGAAAAGGAATTACTGCAGCGTCTCTTGGACGTTTGTTAAAAGCTCGTGGATATAGGGTTACGATGCAAAAGTTTGATCCATATATCAATATTGACCCGGGAACAATGAATCCTATTCAGCACGGTGAAGTTTTTGTCACAGATGATGGAGCAGAAACTGATTTGGATTTAGGACATTATGAGAGATTCATAGATGAGAGTCTGACAAAGAATTCTAATGTAACTACTGGAAAAGTATATTGGTCAGTATTACAGAAAGAACGTCGTGGTGATTACGGCGGAGGAACTGTACAGGTTATTCCCCATATTACAAATGAGATAAAGAGCAGATTTTATAGAGATTTTACTTCTGATGAGACTACTATAGCGATTATTGAGGTTGGTGGAACTGTTGGAGATATTGAGTCCCAGCCTTTCCTTGAGGCTATTAGACAGTTTCAGCATGAAGTGGGACATGAGAACGCAATTCTTTGTCATGTAACCCTCATCCCATATATCAAAGCATCAGGAGAACTTAAGACAAAACCTACTCAGGCAAGTGTAAAAGAACTTCAGGGAATGGGAATTCAGCCGGACATTATTGTGTGTCGTTCAGAGCATCCTGTAGATCAGGGAATAAAGGATAAAATTGCGTTATTCTGTAATGTTCCAAATTCTCATGTTCTTCAGAATCTTGATGTTGAGTATTTATATGAAGCTCCACTTGCGATGGAAAAAGAAAATCTTGCAAAGGTTGCATGCGAGTGTCTTAACCTTGAATGTCCAGAACCAGAACTTGATGATTGGAAACACATGGTTGATGATTTGAGACATGCCGACAAAGAAGTTAAAATTGCATTGGTAGGGAAATACACAGCTCTTCATGATGCATATATTTCTGTTGTAGAGGCTCTTAAGCATGGTGGAATTCCAGCACATGTTACTGTTGATATCAAGTGGGTAGATTCTGAAACAATAAATGATGAAAATATTGCACAGGTTATGGATGGTGTTCAGGGTATTATCGTTCCTGGTGGTTTTGGAAGCCGTGGAGTAGAGGGGATGATTTCTGCGTCTAAGTTTGCTAGAGAGAATAATATTCCATATCTTGGAATTTGTCTTGGAATGCAGGTTGCAATTATTGATTATGCAAGACATGTTGTAGGTTACAATGATGCTCACAGTATAGAATTAGATCCAAACACAACACATCCGGTGATTGCGTTAATGCCTGATCAGAATGGAGTTGAAGATATAGGCGGAACGTTAAGACTTGGCTCATATCCATGTGTACTCGATAAAGATTCAAAAGCTTATGAGGTATATCAGAATACACAGATTGCTGAAAGACATCGCCATAGATATGAAGTAAACAATGATTATAGAACGGTTCTTGCCGAAAATGGAATGAAACTCTGTGGAATATCTCCAGATGGAAGAATTGTTGAGATGGTTGAGATTCCTTCTCATCCATGGTTTGTTGCGACACAGGCACATCCTGAACTTAAATCACGTCCTAACAGACCGCATCCTCTAT
This sequence comes from Agathobacter sp., assembly GCA_045122195.1. GTDB lineage: Bacteria > Bacillota > Clostridia > Lachnospirales > Lachnospiraceae > Roseburia. The sequence goes on along the minus strand of JBGVHH010000064.1, from coordinate 15,823 downwards.
TCCGTGGTTTTGTAGAGGCAGCAACAAAAACTCACAGATAATTGATATAGATATAATTTATATAATGTTTAGAAAGGTGCAGTTGATTTTGACTGCACTTTTTTTTATAATAAAGCAATGAGAATTCAAGAACACTATGGAGGAATTATGGACAATCAAGGCCCAAACAAATTTGATTACAATAACACACCTGGCGGTGGAAACAACGGAAACAATAATAGAAACAATAATAACAATAGAAATGGCAAGAACGGGAAAAATGGCCCTGGAATAATGGGATTTATTATGTTTGCTCTTGTTGGACTGTTTATTTATGCGCTTATTTCGAATAAAATGTCCAGTGAGAGCACAAAGGAGACCACATACACAGAGTTCTTACAGGAATTAGAGGATGGAAATGTCAAGTCGGTAGAGTTTGATACGTATGAGATTGATTACAAGCTTGTTGATGACGGAAAAGAAGGCTATGACATCACATATTATACCGGAAGAATCACAGATGACGAGCTTTTGCAGACATTAAAGAAAGCAAAGACTTCTGGAAAAAATGGTAAAAATGTAGAAATTAATGTGGCTATTCCAGATAATACATCTGCATGGATATTGAACATATTAAGCTTTATAATTCCGCTTTTACTTCTTTGGGGATTATTTGCACTTATCTCAAAGAAAATGGGAGGAAGCATGGGAATGGGAGTTGGAAAGTCAACTGCCAAGGTATATGTTGAGAAGTCTACTGGTGTTACATTTAAAGATGTAGCAGGACAGGATGAGGCAAAGGAATCTCTTCAGGAGGTTGTTGATTTCCTTCACAATCCTAAGAAATACCGCGATATTGGAGCTAAGCTTCCAAAAGGGGCTCTCTTAGTGGGACCTCCTGGAACAGGAAAGACTCTTTTAGCAAAGGCGGTTGCCGGAGAAGCCGGAGTGCCATTCTTCTCACTGGCGGGTTCTGATTTTGTGGAAATGTTTGTAGGTGTAGGTGCATCTCGAGTTAGAGATTTGTTCAAGGAAGCTCAGAAAATGGCACCATGTATTATCTTCATCGATGAGATTGATGCTATTGGAAAGAGCCGTGATAGCAAGTATGGTGGAAGCAACGATGAGCGTGAACAGACACTTAACCAGCTTCTTGCAGAGATGGATGGTTTTGATACATCAAAAGGTCTTCTTATTCTGGCAGCTACAAACAGACCGGAAGTGCTTGATAAGGCACTTCTTAGACCAGGACGTTTTGATAGAAGAATTATTGTTGACAAACCAGACTTAAAGGGAAGGCTTGAGACATTAAAAGTACATTCTAAAGATGTAAAGATGGATGAGACTGTAGATTTGGATGCTCTTGCTCTTGCGGCAGCAGGACTTGTAGGTTCAGATCTCGCAAATATGATAAATGAAGCTGCAATCATTGCTGTGAAGAATAACAGACAATATGTAAATCAGGCTGATTTATTTGAAGCGTTTGAGCTTGTTGCTGTTGGTGGAAAAGAGAAAAAAGACAAGATTATGAGCGAAAAAGAGAGAAAGATTATCGCTTATCATGAGGTTGGTCATGCTCTTGTTTCCGCATTGCAGAAGAATTCTGAGCCAGTTCAGAAAATCACTATTGTGCCTAGAACAATGGGAGCGTTAGGATATACATTACAGACTCCGGAAGAGGAAAAATTCCTTGAGACAAAGGATGAGCTTTTGGCTAGAATCAAGACATATATGGCAGGAAGAGCTGCTGAAGTTTTAGTGTTTAATTCGGCTACAAGTGGAGCTGCAAACGATATCGAAAATGCAACAAAGATTGCACGTGCTATGGTTACAATGTATGGAATGTCAGATAAGTTTGGAATGATGTGCCTTGCAACTGTAGAGACAAAATATCTTGATGGTGGAGCTGGACTTATCTGTGGTGAAGATACATCGGCACAAATTGATAAAGAGGTCCTTTCAATAATCAATGATAGTTATGCAGATGCAATGAGAATGCTTGAGGAAAACAGAGATGTTCTCGACAGAATTTCAGATTATCTGTACGAGAAAGAGACAATCACAGGTAAAGAATTCATGAAGATGTTTCGTGAGATGAAAGGTATTCCTGAACCTGAGGATGATGGCAAGAAAGATTTTTTTGAACAGGCAATGGAAGCATCTGAGGTAAATTTGGATGGAAAAACTTTTTAATATACAGGAAGAATTAAAAAAACTCCCGGATCAACCGGGAGTTTATATTATGCATGACGATACTGATGAGATTATCTATATTGGAAAAGCCAAAAGCCTTACAAAGAGAGTTCATCAGTATTTTCAAAAGAGTCACAATGAAGGGCTCAAGAAAAAGCAGATGGTGGAACACATAGACCATTTTGAGTACATTGTGACTGATTCTGAACTCGAAGCTCTCGTGCTTGAGTGCAACCTGATAAAAGAACATACACCTAAATACAACACAATGCTTCGCGACGATAAAACTTATCCGTATATAAAGGTTACAGTTAGCGAAGACTATCCACGTGTACTTTTTTCGCGTCAGATGAAAAAGGATAAGTCCAGATATTTTGGACCATATACAAATGCTGGAGCGGTGAAGGATATTATCGATTTAATTAACAAAATATATAAGCTTAGAACCTGTAATAGAAAGCTTCCAAGAGATATTGGGATGGACAGACCTTGTCTTAATTATCATATTCATCAATGCAGTGGACCTTGTCAGGGATATATTTCCAAGGAAGAATATTCAAAAAGAGTCAGTGGTGCATTGGATTTTCTAAATGGAAACTATACGGAAATTTTAGAAGAACTTCAGGCAAAAATGGAAAAAGCATCAATGGACCTGGAGTTTGAAAAAGCGGCAGAGCTACGAGACCTGATAGGTAATGTAAAGCAGATTGCTGAGAAACAGAAAATTACACATACCGATGGAGAGGATAAGGATATAATTGCAATGGCCAGTGATGATACAGATGCTGTTGTACAAATTTTCTTTATCAGAGCAGGAAAACTTATTGGAAGGGACCATTTTCATGTGAGAGTGGGTTCGGAGGAAGGAGAAAGTGACATTCTATCGAACTTTGTAAAACAGTTTTATTCTGGAACTCCGTTTATTCCGCGAGAAATAATGCTTCAAAATGAAATAGAAGATAGAGAAATTCTGGAGGAATGGCTAGGTAAAAAGCGAGGTACAAAGGTGTTTATCAGAGTTCCGCAGAAAGGAATGAAGGAACGCCTTGTTGAGCTCGCAAGCAAAAATGCTCAGCTTGTTTTGAGTCAGGATAAGGAGAGAATTAAAAGAGAAGAGGGCCGAACAATCGGAGCAGTTAAGGAGATAGAAAAGCTTCTTGGGCTTAGTAATCTAAACCGAATGGAGGCCTATGATATCTCAAATATAAATGGTTTTGAGACAGTTGGTTCAATGATTGTCTATGAAAAAGGAAAACCCAAAAGAAGTGATTATCGAAAATTTAAGCTGAAAAGTATAACAGGGCCGGATGATTATGGCTCAATGTACGAGGTATTAACCAGAAGGTTTCGTCATGGTTTAGAAGAACAGCAGGACATAAAAAATCAGAATCTTCCTGATGAGGTAGGAAGCTTTAACAGATTCCCTGATGTAATCATGATGGATGGTGGTAAAGGTCAGGTGAATGTTTGTTTACAGGTTTTACAGGAACTAGGACTAAATATTCCAGTATGTGGAATGGTAAAAGATGATTTTCACAGGACAAGAGGCTTGTATTTCAACAATGAGGAGATACCAATTGACAGACATGGTGAAGGGTTTAAATTAATTACCAGAATTCAGGATGAGGCACATCGTTTTGCAATAGAATTCCACCGGTCGCTTAGGTCTAAGACTCAGGTGAAATCGGTTTTAGATGATATAGAAGGAATTGGCCCAGTCAGAAGAAAGGCTCTTATGAGAAGATATCAGTCAATAGACAAAATAAAAGAAGCCTCTGTTTCAGATTTGGCTATGACAGAATCTATGAATGAGCAGTCTGCAAAAGCAGTATACGACTTCTTTCATACTTTATAAAAGACATAAAATATGCTATAATATTCGCGAAAAAAACGAGGGGGACATGATATGAACCATACACATGAAGTTGCAGTTTCAAAAGTTGCAGAATTATTAGATTTAAAAAATCTTACACATGATATTGATATAGACGGCAGACAGATTGCTTGTTGTGACGTCAACAGACCAGCTCTTCAGCTTACAGGATATTTTGAACATTTTGAGCAGAAGCGAGTTCAGATTATTGGAAATGTAGAGTATGCATATATTCAGAAGATGAGCGATGACGAGAAAAAAGAAAGATACAATGCACTTATGCAGTTTGATATTCCGTGTATCATTTTCTGTAGAAATCTAACACCAGATGATATTTTTATAGAGGCGGCAAAGAAAAACGGAGTTCCAATTTTTCAGACTGGTAGATCTACTTCCGAATTTACAGCTGAGCTAATTTATTGTCTTGGTGAGCAGCTGGCTCCTTGCATTACAGTTCATGGTGTACTTGTTGATGTATATGGTGAAGGTGTAATGATTACGGGTGAAAGCGGAATAGGAAAAAGTGAGGCTGCATTAGAGCTTATTAGACGAGGTCATCGTCTTGTAACAGATGATGTAGTTGAAATACGTAAAATAAATGAACATACTCTTATGGGTACATCTCCTGAGATTACCCGTCATTTCATCGAGTTGAGAGGTATTGGAATTATCGATGTTAAGACTCTTTACGGAGTAGAGTGTGTAAAAGAGAGACAACAGATAGACTTAGTAATTAAATTAGAGGATTGGAGAAAAGAAGCCGAGTACGACAGACTGGGCTTAGAGGAAGAATATACTGAATACCTGGGAAGTAAAGTAGTATGTCATTCTCTTCCAATCAGACCTGGACGAAACCTTGCTGTAATTGTTGAGACAGCGGCTGTAAACCATAGACAGAAGAAGATGGGATACAATGCAGCACATGAGTTATATAGACGAGTTCAGGAAAATCTGACAAAAGGCTCGGAGGAATAAAAGAAAGCATGGAAAAAAAGAATGCCTGGGAGAAATATCCAGAAGGAAAAAAGCGTAAGAAAGTACTTGATTTTGCAGAAGAATACAGAAAATTTATTTCTGAATGTAAGACGGAAAGAGAATGCACCAGTCAGTTATATGCGGATGCAGTAGCTAATGGTTTTGTGGATTTACAGGATTTGATTGCAGATAAAAAAACACTAAAGCCTGGTGATAGGATTGTGGCAAACAACATGGGAAAAGGCCTTGCACTTTTTGTTGTAGGGAAGAAAAATATTCAGCAGGGTATGAATATTTTAGGCGCTCATATTGATTCACCACGAATGGACTTAAAACAGGTACCGTTATATGAGGATACACAGATGGCGCTTCTTGATACTCATTATTATGGTGGAATAAAGAAGTATCAGTGGGTTACTCTTCCGTTGGCACTTCATGGTGTTATATGTAAAAAAGATGGTACGACGGTGACAATCAATATCGGTGACAAGCCCGGCGATCCGGTTGTTGGGGTGAGTGACTTGCTCATTCATCTGTCTGCAGATCAGCTTGCGAAGAAAGGAACTGAGCTGGTTCAGGGAGAAAATCTTGATGTTCTCGTGGGAAGTATCCCTGGAGAAGAGAAAGATGAAAATGATGAAAAAATTAAAGAGAGAGTAAAAGCAAATATTTTGTCTATTCTTTCGTCGGAATATGATATTGATGAGGATGATTTCCTTTCAGCAGAGATTGAGGTTGTTCCAGCTGGTGAAGCCAGAGATTATGGCTTGGACAGAAGTATGATAATGGGATACGGTCATGATGACAGAGTGTGCGCGTTTCCTTCTTATAAAGCAATCCTTGGGATTAAAAAGCCGGAATACACGAGCGTTTGTCTTCTTGTGGATAAAGAAGAGATTGGGTCTGTTGGTGCGACAGGAATGCATTCCAGATTTTTTGAGGATTGTGTAGCAGAGATTATTAACCTTGCAGGTGATTATTCTGATCTTGCGGTTAGAAGAGCCATGAGAAATTCTAAAGTCTTGTCATCAGATGTGTCAGCCGGCTATGATCCTAATTATCCTTCAGTAATGGAAAAGAAGAATTCTGCATATTTTGGAAAAGGACTAGTATTTAACAAATATACAGGTTCTCGTGGAAAATCTGGATCAAATGATGCCAATGCAGAGTATATTGCAAAACTTAGAAAGATAATGGATGATAATGATGTTTCTTTCCAGACAGCAGAGCTTGGAAAGGTTGATCAGGGTGGCGGAGGAACAATCGCTTATATCCTGGCAAATTATGGAATGAATGTAATTGATAGTGGTGTTGCAGTGCTTAATATGCATGCACCATGGGAGATTATAAGCAAAGTAGATTTGTACGAAGCTTATAGAGGATATTTAGCATTTTTAAATGAAGCGTAATAAAGGGAAAAAGTATGAACCAGCAGTTTTTAGAAAGAGTATCAAAAAAAATACCAAATTTAGATATAAAAAAAGATGAATTATTGAAATTGCACACAACCTTTAAAGTGGGGGGACCGGCGGACTTTTTTGCGAGTCCTTCCATGAATGAGTTGCAGATTCTTTTACAGCTAGCCAGAGAATCAGATATTCCGGTTACTGTTATTGGAAATGGAAGTAATCTTCTTGTCGGGGATAAAGGTGTAAGAGGTCTGGTGATTGAAATTGGAAAGCATATGGCTGACATATCTGTTGAGGATACAGTGATTACTGCTGGTGCAGGTGCTATCCTTGGAAAAGTTGCAAAGAGTGCGCTTGATGCGGGCCTTGGAGGGATGGAATTTGCGGCAGGAATCCCAGGAAGTGTTGGTGGAGCTGTAGTTATGAATGCAGGAGCTTATGGAGGAGAGATGAAAGATATCCTTATAAGTGCTACGGTATTAACCGCAGATGGGCAGATAAAAGAAATTGCAGCTGAGAATCTTGATTTGTCATATAGACACAGTTGCGTGCCAGATAAGGGGTATGTTGTACTAGAAGCAAAATATGTCCTTGTTCCAAAGGATAAGGGTGAGATAAAGGCACAGATGGATGAACTTCGAGATAAACGACTTGATAAGCAACCACTTGAGTTTCCTAGTGCGGGAAGTACATTTAAGAGACCTGAGGGTTACTTTGCGGGAAAACTAATAATGGATGCTGGCCTTCGCGGATATAGTGTAGGAGATGCGCAAGTGTCGGAAAAACACTGTGGATTTGTAGTAAACAAGGGCAATGCCACAGCGAATGATATAGTTACATTGATTAAGAATGTACAGAAAAAAGTAAAAGAAGAATTTGATGTTGACTTAGAAACAGAAGTTAAAATGATTGGAGAATTCTAGTGAAGTTTGTAATTGTGACAGGAATGTCTGGAGCGGGAAAAAGTACCGCTATGAAAATGATGGAGGATATGGGTTTTTTCTGTATTGATAATCTTCCAATACAGTTATTGGATAAACTGATTGATTTTTCTAACAGCTTTGACAGCGATATTACGAAGGTTGCTGTGGGTATCGATGCGAGAAATGTAGGCGGTCTTGAGCAAGTGCCAAAAACCCTTGAAATCCTTGAGCAGAAGAATTTTTCATATGAGATACTGTTCTTAGATGCTGAGGATGAGGTGCTTGTAAAACGATACAAGGAGACTAGGAGAAACCATCCGCTTGCAGCAGGTGATAGAATAAAAACTGGCATCGAGTTAGAAAGACAGAAAATGATCTTCCTTAAAGAAAAGGCAGATTATATCATAGATACAAGCCAGTTACTAACTAGAGAACTAAAGGCTGAATTGGAGAAGATTTTTGTTGAAAACAAGAATTTTAAAAATCTTTTTATAACAATACTGTCTTTTGGATTTAAGTATGGAATACCATCTGATTCTGATATTGTGATGGATGTTAGATTTTTGCCAAATCCATATTATGTAGAAGGTTTAAGAGCAAAGACTGGAAATGATAAAGAAATTCAGGACTATGTAATGCAGTATTCTGAGGCAAAACAATTTATTGATAAGCTTGATGATATGGTCAAATTTTTGATTCCCAATTATATAGCAGAGGGGAAAAATCAGCTGGTAATTTCCATTGGCTGTACGGGAGGAAAACACCGTTCCGTTACATTGGCAAACGAGTTATATAAGCGTTTGGATGGAGAACGTGATTATGGCTTGAAGATAGAACACAGAGATATTGGAAAGGACGCACTGAGAGGGAAATAGTATGTCATTTTCAAGTGGTGTAAAAGAAGAACTGGGGAAACAGTTTGCAAAATCGAGACATTGTCAATTAGCTGAATTGGCGGGAATAATAGAACTAACAGGAAAGCTTGATGAATCGGGAAGTCTAATTATTGACTCAGATAATACTGTTTTGATTACAAAATATGCCTTGCTTTTGAAAAAGTTATTTGGGATAAATGTTGGTGTTACAATAAGCCAGGAGGATACACAAAAAATTCTTCGCGCACTCAAAAATCCCAAGCTGCCGATTGCTACCTGTAGAACAGATGGCCTTATAATAATGCAAACCTGTTGTAAGAGGGCTTTTATCAGAGGAGTGTTTCTAGCATCAGGTTCGGTTAGTGATCCCAACAAGTCGTATCATTTTGAGATAGTATGTAAAACTCAGGAACAGGCAGAACAGATAAAAGAAATACTTTTAGGTTTTAATACAGATGCGAAAATAGTTGAGAGAAAAGGACATTATGTGGTATACCTAAAGGAAGGCGAAAACATAGTAGATGCACTGAATGTTATGGAAGCATATGTCTCGCTTATGAAATTCGAGAATATACGAATTTTAAAAGATATGAGAAATGCTGTAAACAGGAAGGTAAATTGTGAAACTGCAAATATTAGTAAGACGGTAAATGCAGCAGTTAAACAGATTGAAGATATAGAATTAATCAGGGACAAGATAGGGCTTGATAATTTGCCTGATAATTTGAGAGAAATAGCAATGTTACGTTTAGAGTATCCTGATGTAGCGCTGAAGGAATTGGGGAAATATTTACAACCGCCGGTAGGGAAATCCGGAGTAAATCATAGGTTTCGAAAAATTGCAGCAATTGCGGAGGAATTAGAATGAAGTTATTATTTGTATTTAACCCAAAATCAGGTAAAGGTCTTATAAAGGATCATCTTGTAAATATCGTTGATATAATGGTAAAAGCTGATTATGAAGTGACAATTTACACTACTCAGAGTCAGGGGGATGCAGTTCGAAAAGTTAAGGAAGATGCGCATAAATATGATTTGGTGGTATGTTCTGGTGGTGATGGAACGCTTGATGAAGTTGTAACAGGAATGGAGCAAAGTGATGTAAATGTTCCTATTGGATATATTCCGGCTGGAAGTACTAATGACTTTGCAAATTCCCTTGGAATACCAAAAGAAATGGAAAAAGCAGCAGAGGTAGCTGTTTCTGGAACTCCTTTTCCATGTGATGTGGGAGCATTTAATGGAGATACTTTCGTATACGTTGCAGCGTTCGGGTTATTTACAGAGGTTTCATATCAGACTTCTCAGCAGATGAAAAATATTTTAGGTCATGTTGCTTATCTTTTAGAGGGAGTAAAGAGAGTATTTGATATTAAGACTTTTAAAATGAAAGTAGAACATGACGGAGAAGTGATTGAAGAAGAGTTTATCTATGGAATGGTTACAAATTCTATGTCAGTAGGTGGCTTCAAAGGAATTGCCGGTTCAGATGTAGAACTTGATGATGGAGTGTTTGAGGTGACTCTTATAAAAGCCCCAAAAAATCCTATCGAGCTTAGCCAGATTATTGGTGGACTTACAAATAGAGATAAAGAAACTGATTTGATTTATTCTTTCAAGACAGATAAGCTTCATGTAGAAAGTGACGAGGCTGTGTCTTGGACTCTTGATGGAGAGTTTGGTGGAGAACATACGGATTTAACCATCAGTAATTTGAACAAACAAATCACTATAATGTGTTAAAAATTTAACTTTATTTTTGTAGTGATATGTAATATAATCAAAATAACTTGTGGCGTTATTTGTCACGTGATTAACAGGAGGAAAAAATATGTTAGTATCTGCAACAGAAATGCTTAAAAAGGCAAAAGAAGGACACTATGCAGTAGGTCAGTTCAACATCAACAACTTAGAGTGGACAAAATCTATTCTTTTAACAGCTCAGGAGTTAAACAGCCCAGTTATTCTTGGTGTATCTGAGGGTGCTGGAAAATACATGACAGGATTCAAGACAGTAGCTGCTATGGTTAAAGCTATGGATGAGGAGCTTGGAATCACAGTTCCTGTAGCACTTCACTTAGATCATGGTTCATACGAAGGATGCTACAAATGTATCAAAGCTGGATTTACTTCAATCATGTTCGACGGATCACATTATCCAATCGATGAGAATGTTGCTAAGACAAAAGAGTTAGTAGCAGTTGCTCATGCAATGGGAATGTCAATCGAAGCTGAAGTTGGTTCAATCGGTGGAGAAGAAGACGGTGTAGTTGGAGCTGGTGAGTGTGCAGATCCAAATGAATGTAAGATGGTAGCTGATCTTGGCGTAGATATGCTTGCAGCAGGAATCGGAAACATTCATGGAAAATACCCAGAGAACTGGGCAGGTCTTTCATTCGAGACACTTGATGCTATTCAGCAGCAGACAGGAGTTATGCCACTCGTTCTTCACGGTGGTACAGGAATCCCTGAGGATATGATTAAGAAAGCTATCGATCTTGGAGTATCAAAAATCAATGTAAACACAGAGTGCCAGCTTGCATTCCAGGCAGCTACTCGTGAGTACATCGAAGCTGGAAAAGATCAGGAAGGAAAAGGATTCGATCCTCGTAAACTTCTTGCTCCAGGTGCTGATGCAATTCGTGCAACAGTTAAAGAGAAAATGGAACTTTTCGGTTCTGTTGGAAAAGCTTAATAAGTCTGTTTTTAATAAAGATTTATATAATAAAAAGTCGTCGCAAATGCGACGACTTTTTTTGTGCGCCCTGCGGAGCACAACTCAAAATAATTATTCCACTGTAACTGATTTTGCAAGGTTTCTTGGCTGGTCAGGATTGAGACCTTTACCAGTTGAAGTGTAGTATGCAATAAGCTGGAAAATAACAACAGACTCAAAAATCGCAAATTCATCACTTGTAACAGGTAAATTGATATGTACATCACAAATTGATTTGTCTGTAATTTTTTTGTCCATACTAAGAAGGATTACGTACGCCCCTCTTGCTTTTACTTCTCTAATATTTGAAATAACCTTGCTATATACATGGCTTTGTGTTGCAACTGCAATAACAGGAACTCCCTCGCTGATTAATGCGATTGTACCATGTTTTAATTCGCCGGCAGCATAGGCTTCGGCGTGAATATATGAAATTTCTTTCAGTTTGAGTGCTCCCTCCATACATAAAGTATAATCAAGACCACGTCCAATGAAAAATGCATTATTTGCATTTGTCATACGTTTTGTCAACTGCTCTATAGAAGGTGCCTGCGAGATTACATTCTCAATTAATGTAGGAACTTTTGTGAGGTTAGAGATAAATTCTCTTGCCTCTGTCTCTGTCATTTTGTTTGATAGCAAACCTATTTTACAGGCTAATAAATAAAAGCTTGCAACCTGAACAGTATATGCTTTTGTACTTGCAACAGCAATTTCAGGGCCTGCATGAGTATATAATACATAATTACTCTCACGTGCAATACTTGATCCTTTAACATTTACAATAGAAAGAGTTTTCTTTGTATATTTGTTTGCAAGTCTCAAGGCTTCAAGTGTATCAATTGTCTCGCCTGACTGAGATACAAAGATTACCATTGATTTCTCGTTCAAGACAGGAATTTCATATCTGAATTCTGAGGCGATAGCAACTGTAACAGGAATCTGGAAACGATTCTGAATCATTGTTTTCCCAACCATTCCGGCATACATTGCTGTACCACATGCAACAATTGTGATGTCGCTTACATCTTCGAAGAATGAATCAGGAATATCATCCTCAGTAAAATCAGGAAGTAAATCCTTGATACGAGGGGTGATTGTTCTTGTGATAGCAGCAGGCTGCTCGTTGATTTCCTTAATCATGAAGTGAGGATATCCATCTTTCTGAGCTGCTGTAACATCCCAGTTTACTTCAAGGAATTCTGGCTCAACAACGTTTCCATCCATGTCTTCAATAGTGATTTTGTCTGCTTCCATTGTGAGAATATGGTACTCTGGTACAATGAAGTAACGCTTTGTGTAAGCGATAAAAGCAGTTAAATCTGAAGCGATAAATGAACCTTCATCACAGAATGTAGCAACCATAGGGCTTACGTTTCTAATTGCAAAGATTTTGTTAGGCTGGTCTTTAAACATTACACAAAAAGCAAAAGAACCAGTTACTTCCTCTGCAACTTTCTTTAAAGTAGCTTTTGGGTCACCGTCATAGAGCTTATTAATAAGTGCAGCAGCTACCTCTGTATCTGTTTCAGAGATTAATGAATCTGCTAAATCAAACTTTGTAACTAATTCGTGGTAATTCTCGATGATTCCGTTATGGATAAGTGCAACGTCACCTACCTTATGAGGGTGAGCATTGGCGTTAGTTACTCCGCCGTGAGTTGCCCAACGTGTATGACCTATTCCACATGTTGAGTCATTATCATCGTCGCAGATTGCTCGAAGATCATTTACCTTTCCAACTGTCTTTCTAATAGAGACTTTTCCTGTATTCTTAAAATAGGAAATTCCCGCACTGTCGTATCCTCTATACTCCAGACTAGCTAATCCATCAAGCAAAATTTTCTGAGCCTCAAGACGGCCTGTAAATCCAATAATTCCACACATAATGTTTGATCTCCTTTTCGATATAAAATTTTAATGTACAATGTACGGTTCTTTCGCTTTGTTTTGGTGTTGCCACCATATTTCGCTAGAGATCAACAGCCGTACCTGTGTTCTGGCATCCGCCGAAAATTCGATAACCAGAAACCTCGTTAACCGATATTGTTTTTCAAGCATATCGGTACATGGCGCTAAAGTTTCATAACTTTTCGAAATCCAAATTCTCCTTATATTCAGACCTAGTTATTCTATCATATGATTTGTCATAGAACAACTGAAAAAGCATGAAAATTTTCGTGTTTACACTTGCAAATTGTAGTGATAATATAATTTTTATATATTTAGTAAATAAACAGGATGGTATATAGTATGTTAAAAAATAAAACAGTAGTACTGGGGGTTACTGGAAGCATTGCGGCGTACAAGATTGCAAATCTTGCAAGTATGCTTGTAAAGCAGCACGCTGATGTAAATGTGATAATGACAAGAAATGCTACTAATTTTATAAATCCAATTACTTTTGAAACATTGACAGGAAATAAATGTCTTGTAGATACTTTTGACAGAAATTTTGAATTTAATGTAGAACACGTATCGCTTGCAAAACGAGCAGATGTGTTTTTGATTGCTCCGGCTTCTGCAAATATTATAGGAAAAATGGCAAATGGTATTGCTGATGATATGTTGTCTACAACTGTATTGGCAGCTAAATGTCCAAAGCTTGTTTCTCCTGCAATGAATACCAATATGTATGAAAATCAAATTGTGCAGGACAATATTAAAAAGCTGCAAGAATATGGATTTGAAATAATTGACCCGGCAAGTGGATATTTGGCGTGTGGTGATACAGGTGCAGGAAAGATGCCAGAGCCAAAGGTTCTTTTTGATTATATTATGAAGGCGATTGCTTTTGAAAAGGATCTTGCAGGAAAGAAGGTTTTGGTTACTGCTGGAGCTACTCAGGAAAAAATAGATCCTGTGAGATTTATTACAAATCATTCTACTGGGAAGATGGGGAGAGCAATTGCTGAAAACGCAATGCTGAGAGGGGCTGATGTTACTCTTATTAATGCGTCGGTTTCTGTCGAACCACCTAGATTTGTAAAAGTGGTGAATGTTAAATCGGCAGCACAGATGGCGGACGCTGTTAAAACAATTGCAGACGAGCAGGATGTAATCATAAAAACGGCAGCTGTCGCGGATTTTAGACCAGCTAATCCTGTTGATGAAAAAATAAAGAAAAAGGATAAAGATTCATCAAGCGTAATTGAATTAGAAAGGACAGAGGACATTCTTTCATATTTGGGACAGAATAAGAAGCCAGGTCAAGTACTTTGTGGATTTTCCATGGAAACAGAGAATATGCTTGAAAATTCAAGAAGTAAATTGGCAAGAAAAAATGCAGATATGATAGTTGCCAATAATCTGAAAGTGGCTGGGGCTGGTTTTGGGACTGATACGAATGTTGTCACACTCATCACAGCGGACGAGTGTGAGGAGCTTGAGATAATGGGTAAAGATTTGGTGGCAGAGAAAATTATCGATAAAATAATTAAACTCGCTGCTCAAAAATAGGTTCCGGATTTGGAATTTTTTCACAAATGTCCAGATATAGATTGACCATTGTTTGTTCGTAATATGGTTCAATCCATAGGAGTCCGATTCCTAAAGAAAGAATTGCAAGAACTCCCATTCCAATAAAACTAAGATACACATATATGAGGCGACCGAGGTTTGTTATAGCCATTTGAAGGGCTTCCTTCAGACAACTGGTAACACTGAGGTCGTCTCTTTCAATAAGTATATATAAAAAGAATGGAAACAATACTTTAATAATCAATAACAATAATAGTGATATACCTGTCAGTGCTAAGTCGATGCCTATATTTTTCATTGAAAAGCCATAATATTCATTGGCAATATAAAATGGACAAAGTGCAATAGCTTCAAAGATGAAGTAAAGAATTGCCCCTGAAAAATACCTGTTTGAATTATTTTTAAAACAGTAGTATATATCAAGCTTTGAGAATGGTTTTTTCTGTGCCATTGCAAGATGCATCTTTACAAGGCCTATCTGCAAAACACCTACAATAATTGAAATTAGTGCTTCACATATATAGTAGATAGCAATCTGGGTTTTGGTTGAATATACATTATAAAGTAAAGATGAAAAAGGGAGGTCTATTATCATACTAATAAATAGAATGGTAATAAACGCCCCCATTGCTGTTCTATAGTTTCCAGTTAGATTTTCTCTGGAAATTCTTTTTAATTCTGCGCATTTTCTGCTTTTCATTAATTTTTACTCCTAGTCTATGAGACGTAATCAATATTTGCGCCTCGATATTTTGTTGAGTCCGCAGATTTCATGTTCTGCTGATAAGGGTTTGACTCATTGTAATATTTAATCTGTGTATTTGTGACTCCACCAGATACATATGTGCGACCACACTCAGGACAAACTGCAGTATGGATTCTCACAGAGGCTGAAATAACTTCGCCATTGCCTTCGCTGGCTTTTTTGTATGCGTTTGTCACATGTTGGCCTTCGTGTGCTCTTACAGCAGCGGAAGCTCCTTCCGGAGAAACGTGTGTCGCACTTTTAAACGATACATTGGCCTCGTCTGAACCATCAACATACTTTCTGTTTTTACAAGTTTCGCACTCTTCAGGAGAAGATTTGCCATTTGGATTCTTTGAGTGTACATCTACATCGTTAGATGGGTTAATATATGAATTATAATAGTTATTTGTTCCAACTGCACCAACTGTCATAAGCCTCTCCTTTCTGATACTGTTTCCTTATGCAAATTATAGCACGCTACATTAATTTTGACAAACGTAAAAGCTCCATATGACTGCGTAAATTTACCTGCGGAAATAAAAGATTAGAGTTCACCTAAGACGTTCTGATAAATGGATCAGGCTTTGAATTATTGGTTACATCATACTCTTCTTGTTTCCTTATTTCAAGATTGCCCTTTTGGCAGTCTGAT